>DATIIH010000001.1:0-309968 GCA_035479875.1 Patescibacteria group bacterium
GGAAACCAACGCTCTATCCAGCTGAGCTACGGGCGCGTAACGTCACAAAAGTAACTCGCTCATTATAGCGTACGCTCCCCTGTTACGAAATGGCCGTGTACGAACGGCTAGGAGCCGTATGTAGTAAGCACGGTGCCCCAGGCGGTATAGTCAACATCACCCGGCGTATTGTTAAGCCGCCAAGACTCGATGTTGTCGCCTTTCCAAGTGCGGCCGTTGACATCAAAGTACATCATGGCTACGCAGTTAGTGCCGAAGTTTTGAGGTATGGTTACAAAATGGAATTTGGTGTAGTCGGCGATCCAATCGGCTTTGGTGCTGCTGCCGCCATACACCGAGGTCCACCAATCGAGGGTGTACGGGCCGGTGGCGGGGTCGGTTTTGGCACGACCCATGGCGCTGCTTAGATTGCGGATGGAGCCGGTTTCGCAGATGGCATAGTTTTTGCCATGTTCGGCAATCCAGTTAATGAGTATGGGGTTAAAATACCCGCCGCCGTTGGGGTTCTGTGATTCGTTGGTATTGGGCACACCCCAGCCGAAACCGGGCGAGTCCCAACGCTGGGAGGTGCCGTCACCAGGGTTGTTGTGTAGCGAGCCCTCGTTATAGTCGTCGAGACCCACTATGTCTACGTAGCTGTCGCCAGGGTACCAGGTGTCGGGAGTAAAGCCAGGGTTGGCGTTTAAGAACGAGTCCTTCCACGAGAACGTCATCATAATCCAGATGGTTTTCCAACCGGGCTCATTGTATGAGTGTACGGTGTCGGCAAATACTTGCCAGGCACCTACAAAGTCGCTAGCTGTAAAAGTGTTGGTGGAATTACTAACGCCAATGGTGTCGTTCTCTGGCTCGTGATTAATGCACCACCACACGTTTTGGCCGATGGCCGATTGCAGAAAGGTGTTGAGATTTGACATAGTGGTAGGGTCTTGGGCGGCCAACAGCGCCAGATTGGGTTTAAAGGAATGCACCACGGTCATGCCATTGCTCCAGAAGAAGCTGATCGGCTTACCGCTGGCCGTGAACGTTGGCAAATTAGTTGTCGAGAACCCGGCGTCGTAGGTGCGGGCCGCGGTGAGCGCGCCGCTTTTTGCTAATATGCTGTCCCAGTCGGCGGAGGCAGCGCCAATCAAAGCCGGACCACTCGTGCCGCCATTGGCACCGTTATATTTGGCGCCGCGCTTAATTACTACACTCCATGTCACGGCCCGGCTAGTGCTGCCGTCGGCCGTCCAGCTGCCGCCACCATTGCTACCAGGTTTGACTTTACGCCTACTGTCGGCGATGGCCGCCGAAACGCCCGGGTTGCCGCTGTTAAAAGCGCTTGATCGCAACGTAGTGCCAGGCGGTGGCGCCCATGTGGTGCTATGTGGGTTGGCTTTATCTACTGCAGCCGTTACATACCAATCGCGGTCGGCAGTAGCGGTTACCGTTGGCGTTGGGTGAGCGGTGCGCACTGTAGCGCCCTCGGCGGCACCCAAAAAGGCATCTACGGGGTCGGTTTCGTTAGTATTGCCATAACACGAAATAACCGCAGCGATGTTTGCCGTGGCACTCAATACCAGCGGCACACTGCTCGAAACATCCCCATTTTGAGTAATCCGCTTAAAGGCCATTGACGCAACCTGCGACTCGTCGCTAATTTGGCTGCCCATAGCCGTCCAACCACTCGGCGGCGTAAAGGTTTGGCCGCCAGCAATCGACCAACCAACAATCAAAATCATCGCGTCGCCCGGCTTAACACCGATAGGAATAGTAATAGAGGTGCTGGAAGTATTAGCCGCCACCGAGTTCGACACGCGGAATACAATGCCGAACGCCTCTTGCGCCACCATCCGGGCGCGGATCGCCAAACTCACTTCACGTCACTCCCGGTCAAGAACCCGTTCCAGGCTGAGACCGGGCTCATAAACGTGACGTAGTCCACCGCGTTAGGAGTAGTAGTGAGTATTGGTTGGGCGCCGCCGGGCCAGAGCACGGTCGGCCAGGTAACGGCATGCCCGCCTGCGCCATTTTGCTGCAATACCAAAGTAAACGATTTGCCTGCCGCCGCAGTGGGGAAGGTAAACGTGCAGTCGGCAGTCAAGGTGACCATATGGATAGTGGCCGTAGTAACGTCTGGAAGAGTAACGGCACTGCCCGAGGCGGCCACGGTGTTCACGTTTTCGATTGGCGAGGGCGGAGGTATCGGCGCCCATTTAACGCCGCTGCTTTGCGCTGAATCGGCAGTAAGCACTTGGGTATCGCTGCCCACGGCTAAACGTACTGGCGTGGCGCTGCCAGTGGCGGCTAGTATGTCGCCTTTGGCAGTAAAGGTAGAAGCTGCTACCTTGCCGCTCAAATCAGTAGTCAAATTGGTCACTTTAGATTCAGAGATTGCAGAAACGTCGGCGTCGACGATGCTCAAGCTGGCTAATTTACTCTTGGCAATCGCTGCCGAACCAGAGATGTCAGCATCGACGATGTTAAGGCTCGCTAACTTGCTTTTAGCGATTGCGGCGCCACCAGCAATATCGGCGTCTACAATATTTAAGCTTGCCAGTTTACTTTTAGCGATGGCCGCCGTGCCGGAAATATCGGTGTTGGTGATTGTGCCGTCGGCAATTTCGTTAGTAGTAACAACCCCGGTGCCCAGCTTTACAGTAGTGACTGCGCCAGTGGCAATTTTAGAAGTGGTGATGGCGTTATCAGTAATAACCGGTGCGGTGGCAACGCTACCGGTACCACCTAGGTCGCCCGCTAATTGCACCAAGCCTTTGGTGGAGGCATCGGCATCTGGCACGCTGCCAGAACCACTCGTCACCCAGGTGAGACTACCGCTGGTATACGTCAAAAACTGCCCGCTAGTAGGAGAGTTAGACGAGGCGAACTTGGGCATGGTTACTGCGCCGTCGGCAATCGTGGGCGTTAGTACGACATTGTTATTTAGCCCGCCGGTGCTGTTGAGCGACTGACTCAAATAGTCGTTTAAAACTTGGCCCCAAACGCCGTCGTCGCCACCTGGTTGTGGAAGTCTTGCTGCCATATCCCTCTTAATACTTAACTATAGATAATAATAGCATGAGCAGTACGGCTGCTTAGGGGATGACCTAGGCCGACGGTGGTAGTTGGCGCGGCTCAGAATCGTGTAATGTACGGGCCAAGGTAGCAAGGAAATTGCGGGCCTGTTCGCGGCTCATGCCAATGCGGGCGGTGGTCATGGAGTGCGGCGTACCGGCACCCTGGGTAAAGTTAATAACCACGCCTTGCTGGTTAGCAATAACTTCGGCGCTGTCGCTGTAAATGACGCGCGGGTCAACGGCCATAATCATAACCATAGTGCGATTGCCGGGCGTGTGTGGGTGCTTGCCGTCATCGTCGTCGGCGTGGCCAGGCTGATCGTAGCCAGCCATTTGCCACAGTGCAGCGGCTTCGTCGTCTTGCATGTTGAAATGGTTAATCAGTAGAAGAAGGATGTCTTCGCTGGGGCGATCAGCACCTTGCTCGATGCGCTCCAAGGTCTTTTCGTCGATCTCGACGGCGCCCGAAACATCGCTTACACTCTCGTGTAACTTTTGACGAAGCGTTTTAAGCGTTTCGCCTAAAGGTTTGAATGGGTGTTCGTGCTGCTTATCACTCATGTACCCATTATACTACCGCCAATCTGTTAATCGTGCAACTGGATTACCCTGTTGGCGTCTCAACTCGCTGGCGGTTGGTCCCAAGTTGTGGTGCGCAGTATTTTGGTTATCTTTCGATTTTCATCGCCAAAATGTATATCGTGCTCAATCGGCGTTCTTTTGGTCGAAGAATTGCTTATAGCCTTGCCCTCGTCAATATAAAACCCGATATGCTCTTTGGGGTTTTCGCTGCTCGGCGGGCCCGCTTCCCAAACCAATACGTCGCCAGGAGTCGGCTCGCTAACTTCCACCCAGCCCGACCGCTCTAGATCTTGTACTGTTCGGGCCACCGTACCATGCACGCCTTCAAGCTTGCGAAAAAGGACCAATACCGCGCTAACAAAAAAGGCACATGAATCTACACCGTCGCGTAGAGAGTCAAACTCGCCTTGGCCTTCGGTGCGTACATAAAAATTACGGTATGTGTTGGTACCAACGGAATTGCGTATCAACTGCATATACGTTTTAAAGTACAACCTAGTTGGTTTCTCTTCATCCTGTTGCATACTATGCCTAGTCTAGTGCTGCCGTGGTGTTAGCGCAAGACATCTGCAGTGTATAATGCAGCCATGGATGTCCGGCAAAACGTATCGCTTAAAGACCACTCCACTATGCGTCTGGGAGGCGTGGCGGCCTACGCGGTTGACGTGCACAGTCGCGAAGAAGTAAAAGCCGCCGTAGAGTGGGCAGAAGCACGCGGCTTGCCGATCATAATGATCGGCACTGGCAGCAATATTGTCTGGCGGGATGAAGGCTTTCCGGGATTGCTCATCATCAACAAAATGCTTCGTTTTGAGGAACAAAACGAGGATGACGAAAACTACTATGTGACGATAGGCGCTGGTGAGCCGTGGGACAGCGTGGTGGCGCGTGTGGTTGCCAAAGGTATGACTGGCATTGAGTGCCTCAGCCTTATACCTGGCACTGCCGGGGCTACACCCGTGCAGAATGTTGGCGCATATTACCAGGATATTTCGAGTGTATGTGTCAGCGTGGAGGCATACGACCTCAACAACAGAGAGTTTGTCACCATTCCGAGCTTTGAGTGCGGCTTTGCGTATCGCACAAGTCGCTTCAAAAAGGCCGATCATGGCAGATTCCTTATTACCGCCATCACCTTGCATCTGCTACATAAAAACCCCGAGCCGCCGTTTTACCCTTCGCTGCAGGCCTACCTCAATGCTCATGACGAGCACACATACACGCCGCAGGTAATACGTGATGCCATTATTGCCATTCGCAAAAGCAAGCTGCCAGACCCGACGGAGGTTGCCAATAACGGATCTTTCTTTGCCAACCCATTCATAGATGGGGGCAAACTGGCCCAGCTGCAAGCCGACTACGGCAACGTTATGTACTGGCCTACTGATGACGGGCGGCTCAAAATTCCGGCGGCCTGGCTGATTGAGCAGGCCGGTTTCAAAGATTTTCATGACCCAGAGACTGGCATGGCTACATGGGCCACACAGCCACTCGTACTCGTAAACGAACACGCTCAATCGGCCGCTCAAGTGCTGGCCTTCAAACAGAAGATCGTCGCTGCCGTACAGGAGAAGTTCGGCATTGCGCTCGAACAAGAGCCAGAGTTTTTGCCCTAGCTTGGCAGTGGGTAGGCTTTAGTAAACTCTTTGATAGCATCGTGAATTTCGGCCAACCTGGCATCGTTGCCATTGGCCTTGATGGCGTCGTCGATCCAGGCCGCAACCTGGCGCATCTCGTTCTCTTTAAGCCCGCGGGTGGTAAGCGCTGGCGTACCCATACGGATACCGCTAGGGCTGAATGGCGGGCGCGGGTCAAACGGTACGGTGTTTTTGTTAACGGTAATGCCCGCCAGGCTGAGGGCTTTTTCGGCGTCGGCGCCAATGATCCCCTTGTTAGTTAGGTCGACTAGCAGCAAGTGATTGTCGGTTCCGCCTGTCACCAGTTCGTAGCCGCGGATTATGAGTTCTTCGGCCAATGTTTTGGCATTTTTGACGATCTGCTGAGCATATTCCTTAAATTCCGGCTGGGCTGCTTCGCTAAGTGCCACCGCGATTGCTGCGGTTTGGTGGTTATGCGGGCCACCTTGGAGGCCGGGAATAATCGCCCGATCGATAAGCGTGGGCAAGTTCTCGCGCGTGCGCTCCACGGCTTTTAAGGGGTTAGACGGATTACCGTCGCACAAAATCATGGCTCCGCGTGGACCGCGCAGCGTCTTGTGCGTGGTGGTGGTAATAACGTCGGCAAAGCCCACCGGCGAGGGATGTGCGCCGCCAACTACCAGGCCAGCGATGTGTGAGATATCGGCAATCAAGAAAGCGCCCGTGAGGTCGGCAATCTCGCGCAGGCGCTTCCAGTCAAAAATGCGCGGATAAGCCGTGGCACCCACAAAGATCAACTTTGGCTTGTTTTCTTTGACGAGCTGAGCCATAGCGTCGTAGTCCAGATAGCCGTCGCGGCCGGTGTTGTACTGCACGCTGTTAAACCATTTGCCTGAGAAGTTTACCTTGAGCCCGTGCGTCATATGCCCACCAAAGTACAGTGCCAGGCCCATAACGGTGTCACCGGGGTCGGCCAGCGCAAAGTACACGGCCATGTTCGCCGGAGAGCCGGAATAAGGCTGCACATTTGCGTGCGACACACCAAACAGCTTTTTAGCACGATCGCGGGCTAAATTCTCCACTTTATCAACAACCTCGCAACCGCCGTAGTAGCGTTTGCCGGGGTAGCCCTCGGAATACTTGTCGGTTAAGCGCGAGCCTAGGGCGTTCAGCACTTCTTGAGAGGTGTGGTTTTCGCTCGGGATCATCTCAAGTCCTTCGGTTTGGCGTTTTACCTCGGCGGCGATCAAATCGCGTATCTCTTTATCTACCATCACAGTTCCCCTCACTTACTGTTACTAAAGCTCGTTATTCTCGCCGCCCTAAATCATGCCACCATTGTAACAAAGTGCTACACTGGATGGTAACGGATAAACCAAACACCTCCCAACACACCCGTTGCCTTTTGAAATCATAAGTGGTATATTTTTTAGGCTATGGATACAACGAACGCACAAATTGGACGCTTAATTGCCCAGATAAGGCAAGAACGCGGCTTAACCCAAGCCGAGTTCGCCAAAAAGCTAACCACCTCGCAGTCGGCCGTCAACCGCATCGAGCATGGTAAGCAAAACTTGAGTCTCGAAACACTCGGGCGCATCAGTGACGTACTCAACAAGCAGCTCATCTCGCTCAGTGGAAAAGCCATTAACCTGCGCGTTGAGGGCGGGCATGAGCTATCTGGCGAGATCACCCTTAAGACCAGCAAAAACGCGGCCGTTGGCTTGCTTTGCGCCTCCTTGCTCAACTACGGCACCACCACCTTCCTAAACTTCCCCAGAATCGAGGAAGTACACCGCATTATTGAAGTACTGCAGAGCATCGGTGTACGCATCAAGTGGTTTAATGGTAACGACATTGAGATCCGCCGACCGCGCGAGCTAAAACTCGAGAACATCGACGCCGAGGCGGCACGCAAAACCCGCTCGGTCCTCATGATGATGGGCCCACTATTGCACGACTACAAAACGTTTAAGATCCCCTACGCCGGCGGCTGTAAACTGGGGCAGCGCACGGTGCAACCGCACTTGTATGCCCTCGAAGAATTTGGCGTCGACATTGTAGCCACCACCGGCCACTACAACGTCACCGTAGACAAAAAACCGGCAGGCCAGATCACGCTGTTCGAAATGGGCGACACCGTAACCGAAAACGTTATTTTGGCAGCAGCACGCATGCCCGAAGAAACAACGATCCGTTACGCCAGCGCCAACTACGCTATCCAGGATGTCTGCTTCTTCTTGCAAAAACTGGGCGTTAAGATCCAGGGAGTGGGGAGCACGGTGCTCAACATTAAGGGTGTGTCGACGATCAAAAAGAATATCACCTACGCGTTGGCCGAAGACCCCATCGAAGCTATGTTCTTCTTATCTGCCGCCATCACCACCGACTCAAGTATCACCATTCGGCGTGTACCCGTTGACTTTATCAGCCTGGAAATACTTAAGCTGCAAAAGATGGGTGTCCGCTTTGACATCGGCGAGCGCTATAAGGCACTCAACGGCCACACCAACCTCGTTGACATCACCGTGCATAAGCACGGTGGCAACCTACGGGCCCTAAGTAACAAGCTTCACCCCAATGTCTACCCGGCCGGCATCAACGCCGACAGCCTGCCCTACTTTGTGCCGATCTCTGCCGTCCTGCGCGGCCGCACACTTATCCACGACTGGATGTACGAAAACCGAGCCATCTACTACACCGAGATGACCAAGGTTGGCATGAGCGTTGAGCTAGCCGACCCACATCGCTTGTTCGTAATCGGGCCAACCAAATTTAACCACGCCGACGTCGTCTGCCCACCAGCACTGAGGCCCGCAAGCTTACTACTCATCGGCATGCTCGTGGCCGACGGTATCTCCACCCTGCGTAATATCTACACCATCAACCGCGGTTATGAAGACATTGCAGAACGGCTGAATAGCCTAGGCGCACACATCCAAGTATTCCAGGACTTTTAATTTCTGGCTTGTAACAGTGTATTCACGCTTACGCTTACCCTATAATAAGCTTGACTATATTGCCATAAAGTAGTTCCATGGTAGTAAACATTACTGCATAAATCTCGAGCGAGGTGAGCCTATGAAACGAATACAAGCGCTGTTCAGTACCCTTTTGGTTGTACTGTTTGGCATACTACCCCTAGCCCGCGTGGCCGCGGACTCCAACTTAATTGCTAACCCATCATTTGAGACGGCTAGCGGCAGCTTGCCAGCCAGCTGGAGCCAAGGTAACTGGGGCACAAATACCGCAACATTCACTTACGAGAACACGGGCCACACCGGCACGCGCAGTGCCACCGTGGCGCTCAGCAACTACCAAAACGGTGACGCCAAGTGGTACTTTGCCCCTGTTACGGTTACTCCGGGTGCGGTCTACAACTTTAGCGATTGGTACAAGAGTACTGCAGCTAGCGAAATCGACGCCGTTGTTACCTCAACTACCGGCGCTACCAGCTACCTATGGGAAGCCGACACCCCGGTAGCGAGCGCCTGGACGCAGGCCAGTTTCAGCTTTACTGCTCCAGCTAACGCCAAGACGCTGACCTTCTTCCACGCCATTGCTAGTAACGGTTCGCTGACCACCGACGACTACTCGCTCGCGCCAAACGTGGTTACGCCGCCAACTGCGCCTACCGTGTCGGTTACTGCTCCGGCTAACAACGCCACGGTTTCTGGTACGCAAACAGTCACCGCTACTGCCGGTGGTGCACAAGCTATTACCTCGGTACAGTTTAAGCTCGACAACGTCAACCTCGGCGCGGCCGACACCACTGCCCCATACAGCGCCAGTTGGAACACCACCACTGCAACTAACGGCAGTCACACGATCACTGCAGTTGCAGGCAACTCGGCTAGCCTGAGCACTACTTCTATCCCTGTTGCTGTGACAGTTAATAACGTCGTCACTCCGCCAACTGTGCCTACGGTGAGCATCACTGCCCCAGCCAACAACGCTACGGTATCCGGCACCCAGCCCGTCACCGCTACTGCTGGCGGAACGCAAGCCATTACCTCTGTTAAATTCTCGGTGGACAGCACTGTTGCTGCTACCGTGACAATCGCACCCTACAGCTTTAACTGGGACACCACCCAGGTTGCTAACGGCAGTCATACGATCACCGCACTGGCCACAAACTCAGCTAGCCTTACAGCTACCGCTACTGCCACCGTCAACGTTAACAACGTGGTGACTCCTCCGCCCACAGGCACCAACCTCATTGCCAACCCATCGGTAGAAACCAGCGCCAACGGCCTGCCCACCGGCTGGCAAGGCAGCGGCTGGGGCACTAACACCGCCGCATACACTTACGAAAACACAGGCCACACCGGCAGCCACAGTGTCAAAACAACCATCAGCGCTTACACCAATGGCGACGCCAAGTGGTACTTTAACGAAGTAGCCGTTACCCCCGGCCAAAACTACAGTTACAGCAACTGGTACATGGCTAGCGTCGACAGCGAAATCGACGCCCAAACTACCAACACCGATGGCAGCGTATCGTACTACTACGTCGCTAGTGTTGCGACCAGCCCAAGCACGTGGGCCCAAGCCAAAGGCCAATTCGTGGCTCCGGCTAACGCTAAGACCGTTACATTTTACCAGGTGATCAACAAGGTGGGTTACATCCAAGTTGACGACGCCAGCTTTGGCTTGTTCGCTCCTGCTCAGTTTAACCGCGGTATTGTCAGCGTTACCCTCGACGACGGCTGGCGCACGCAGTACACCACGGGCATGCCCATCATGGACAAGTACGGCGTCAAGGGTACGTTCTACATCATCACCGACACACTGGTACACCCCCAGAACTACACCGACTACATGAGCGCCGCCCAAATCCAGACTTTGCAAAACGACGGCCAAGAGATTGCTTCACACACTGTCACTCACCCGCACTTGCCGCAGCTCACTGTTGCTAAAATCGACACCGAACTCAGCCAATCTAAGGCTACTTTGCAGTCCCTGTTTGGCACAACTGCCGCTACCGACTTCGCAACGCCCTACGGCGAATACAACGCCAAAGTTATCACCGAGATCAAGAAGTACTACGCCTCACACCGATCTACGGACGACGGCTTTAACAGCAAAGACAACTTTGACGCCTACAATATCGTGGTCCAAAACGTTGACGACGCTACCACTCCAGCCCAGGTCGCTGGCTGGGTTACCCAAGCACAGCAGACCAAAACCTGGCTGGTGCTGGTATACCACACGGTAGAGGCCGACCCCAACGCTGGCACCGAAGACTACTCGGTAACGCCGGCTAACTTTGACGCCGAAATGAGCCAGATCAAGAGCAGCGGCATCGCCGCCGAGCCCGTTAACCAGGCTCTGGCCGAAGTCAAAGCCCAACTCTAAGCCATGTTCAAAAGGCGCCCCACCTACCGGTATGGGCAACGTCGGCGGCGGTATCCTCACCTCAGGATATTCGCCGCTTACTCTTTGGTGGGCGCCCTAACAACTATCTTGGTACTGTCGGCCCTGCCGGCTGCTTCGGAAACGGCGCCCCACATTTCGGCAACCAACGTTGCCGCAGCCCAAAACCAGAATACGCCGCTGTTCTCGCTCATGGTGCGCCCGGGTGCGCCGACCGGCAGCGTTAAAGGCGTAGTCGCGGCGCCGGCCAGCGGCAGCATTCCGCTCATCGTGCCACCCAGTGCCACTGCTACGGGTGCAACGCAGATCCCCGTGGCTCCGCCGACCGTTTTCTCACATCAAGGTATTACCACCACCTGGTTTTACGTGGGTGAGCCGGCAGATGCCAGCAACGCCTTCATCAGTAATGCCCCGAGTGCTTGGGACGGCCAGTGGGAGACGCATTACGGTGGTGTCGACAAGCCTACCGGCCGCAACGGCTATTACCCCGCCGGCTTTACGCCCAAAGAAAACCCGTTTTACTTTGCGCTACCCTACAGTGATATCTCAGGCGCTGGCAACCGCAAAAGTGATGCGGGCAATTGCCCGCTCAAAAATCTTGCTTCTTCATACTCATGGTGTAAAAACGCCTGGATTGCCATCCGACACAACGGCAAAATAGTCTACGCCCAGTGGGAAGACGTAGGCCCCAACGGCGAAGACGATGGCGCCTACGTGTTTGGCAGCAGCGCACCCACCAACACCTTTGACGCACGCGCTGGCCTCGATATTTCGCCAGCTGTGCACGACTATCTAGGCCTAGGCGACGTGAGCACCAACGACTGGACGTTTGTGAGCGCCTCGCAGGTGCCCGCTGGGCCCTGGACCGTTATTGTCACCACCTCTACTGGCGACAACTCCGTAAACTAATTTGCCCATACTTGCAAAAGATATGATTTTAAGGTATAATACCTCTAATATGAGCAAGCAGAACCCGCGCCACAAAGCGCCCAAAATGCCCTTTTCGTTCCGCAAACACATCCTGCCCCCAATGGTTGGTATTTTTATCATGCTGCTCGTCTTTGCCGCACTTAACAGTGAGTTAATCGTGGCCGAGGTGCGTTACCGTCTCAACAAACGCCACCCGGTTGCCAACTTGGTTGTGCCGGCTCAAGCTAGCCCCACAGCTGTTTTGCCCAAACCCGACCCCTCTAAGCCAAGCAGCATTACTATTCCGGCCATCAACGTGAATGCGCCGGTTACCTTTGAGCCCAGCGTGGCCGAGTGGAAGATCCAAGTCGACCTGCGCAGCGGCGTGGTACACTACGGCCCCACCGCTGATCCAGGCCAAAACGGCACCGTTGTAATCGTCGGCCACAGCAGTGGCCTGGCGTGGGCGCCTGGCGACTACAAGTGGATCTTTACCCTGTTAAATAAACTCAAGCCGGGCGACCAGATCCAGATTAGCTACCAGGGTATTAACTACGTCTACCAGGTGACTGACTCGATAGTCATCGCCCCCACCGACATGAGCGTGCTCAACCAAACCAAAACCCCTACCCTGTCGCTCGTCACCTGCACCCCCGTTGGCACCAGCAAAAGTCGCTTGGTGGTCCACGCTAAGCAAATCAGCCCCAACCCGATTAAAGCCGAGGCCAAGCCCGCTCCCAAAGTCTCTACCAACAATATCAAGACCTTACCGGGCGGCAGCGACCACAGCACCAGTTTCTGGGGCGGCGTGGGGCATTGGTTTAAGAGCCTTTAGGCTTCTTGGGCTGTTGTTTCCTCTTTGACAAGTAGTCGTCTACGTCATTGATAAACAGCCTCGCGATATCGCCATCCTTAATGCCTAGGCTACTGTGGCCTAGATCTTTACGCATAGCGATGAGGATGTCTTCAAAAGGCTTCATCCAGTCCATGGGATTACCCGTCTTGAGAAGCTTGTCTAGATTAACCCGAAAGTGCCCCCACTGCTTAATTACGTCATTTGAGGCGTAAGTAATAATCTTGGGAGTAACCTCTGCGAGGAACGCTACCATCTCGTCTGAGTTTGGTTTTGGCTTGCCGCTGTTTAAGAGAAGCCTCATAAAAAACTCAATGAACGACTGGTAAAGCTCGATCTTCTTGAGCCGCATGGTCTGTTCAACCGACCGTCGTCTCTCAATAGACTTAGTAGTAAAGTAAGTGACTACCGGCACTAGCAGAAGCGCTGCTGCACCAATAATCGCGGTATGAGTGTTCTGACTACGACTAGCCAGCCAGTGAAATGTACCCTTAGTGAGCAGCCATAGCACACCTAACAGAATACTGAGGATAATCCCCCCGAGGAAACCTTTCGCAAAACGCATAGCAATAGTATACGCCAGGAGTGAATACCTACAATACCGCTTGCTTGTAGCGGCGCCCCTCAGTTGCCCAAGACCCCGACGCAATCCGGAACTTGCGTAGCACCACCACGTCAAAGAACGCGCGCATAAACACGAAGAGCGCAATCATGCGGTAAAGGTAAATCTGTGGGAAGGCGCTCAGGATGTCCCAGCGGCCATTGCGGGCGGCGGTGAGGAATACGAGGCTAAATAGCACGGCGACGTCGTACATAAACGTGAGGGCCACAACATTAAGTGAGTGCTGCATGATTGCCACATACGGCACCATGATAAAGTAGCTGGCGAAGAACAAAAAGTTTTGCAGCAGCTGGTAGGTAAGGTACGCGTCTACACGCTGGTTGTGGCGGCCAATGCGGTGGCGCAAAAAGCTCTGCATGATGCCGCGGTTCCAGCGGGTAATTTGCTTGATGAAGTCGCTGAGGTGCTGCGGGTCCTGCGTGTAGGCCATGGCCTGGGGGATAAACTGGATTCTGCCGAGGTTCATACGGTGGATTTGGATAGTCACGTCGAAGTCCTCGGTAAACGAATGGTTGGCAAAATTCACCTTGTCGAACACGTCAGCACGGAAGCACGAAGTTGGGCCAGGGATCACCGTAACAGTGTGCGTCATAGCTTGGAAGCGACGGTGAATCTCTTGGCCAATGGTGTACTCAAACACGCGGTACTGGCTAACGGTGCCGCCTGGCAGACTGCGAACGTAGCCGGTGGCGGCCGCGTACTTGGTGCGCAGTTTGCTGCGGAAGATCGGGAAATAGTTGGGCGAAAAGCCGCCGTCGGCGTCGGCGATGTGGATCCAGCGGTAGCGTTCAGTAAGGCCAAAGCGCTTGGCGGCCTTAGTGAGGGCTAGGCCTTTGCCGCTACGTGACACCTTCATGACGTTGTTGGGTGGGATGACTGCTTTGGCGATCTTGCTAGTGGCGTCATCGCTGTTGTCGTCTACCACATAGATGTGCTCGGGCCGCATGCCGGCGCGGATGGCAGAGCGTAGCGTCTGCTCAAGCACCAACTGCTCATTGTGGGCCGAGATTAGCAATGCCATCGTAGCACGGGGTTGGCGCGGGCGGGTTTCTACCCGACGCACCACAGGGATCGACGCTTCGTCGAAAGATAGTTCAGCGTCTGGTACCAGTGTGGTGCTTGTATGTGTACTCATCTTAGTACTCCAACTTTTGATTTAAGGACTGTAGGGCTTGGTCGACGGGCACAATGCGTACCATAGTGCTGCTTAAATACTTGAGCTGCTCTGCGAGCGACTTACTGTCGAGGGCATACTTAGAGGATTGGCTGTCATCTGCTTGGTGGTATACCAGCACCAGCCAGCCATCGTGGGCAACGGCGTAGCTTACGAGTGCTTGGAGGTCGGACACCTTAGTGTCTTTGTTCACCGTCACACCAATAATGTTGTAGCGGTCAAAGTTGCCGGCCACATTGACGTCGTACTGGCTAATGCCGTTGGTGTAGTCACCGTTGGTGTTACGCTGCGAGGCGTAATACTTTTGGATAAAGCCCAGCGTGCGGGGGTCGGTATGACCATACGGGGCGGCAAAATCCTCGGCCACGTTAGAGCCAAGGCTGCCAAACTTTTGCAGGAGCAGTTGTTGGCTGTGTTGCAGCTGGTAGGTAAGGTCACTGTTGTTTAGAAGCGTAGTGAGGTCCGGGTGCGTCATGGTGTGGGAGGCGATTTCGTCGCCGCTCTGGGCAATGGCGCGAATTTGGGCGTCACTGAGGTAGCCGGGGTCATCATATGTACCGGCAATAATGTACTGGGTGGTGTGGATGCCATACTTGTTGAGCAGCGGCATGGCGTCGGTGTATACCGATTCCCAACCATCGTCAAACGTGACGCTGATCAGAGGCTGGCTGAATAGGTTGGGCGGGGTGCTGCTCGTATCAACGGCACGCGGAATAAACGCCGGCAACTGAGTTGCCTTGCGCGTATCAGCCGGTTGAGTGCCTGAAAAGGCATGACTCCACTGGCTGAGCGATAAAATTGGTATGAGCACCACCGCGCATACAAAAAGCGAGGTTAACCCCCGCTTTATGTATGAGAGTGGCCTGAGCCACTTTTTCATGTTGTTTTATTTAGCCTTTTGCATTCTGGCGACGAGCGCGAGCTTGCATAATTCCCCAAGTCACCAGGCCAGCGGCGACTGAGAGTGCGATGGTAACAACTACGTTGCTACCGGTGTTTGGCAGCGTTATGGCAGCTGCTGTACCTAAGGTTGCCGTAGAGGCGCCCAAAACTTTTCCTCCGTACATCGTAAAACCTCCCGTGTTACGTTACTGAACCTGCTCAGTGAGCCCATCACCGCTAAACATAATTCACTAGTCGGGATTATATACCTTTAATGCTATTTTGTAAAGTATATTATTACGCATGTTTTTGCTTATGGTTACTGTGCGTTTAGGCGAGCTGCTGTACAGCCTGGAGGTGAGCCGGGGTCACCCCTGTTGCTTCCCAGTAACCCGGTGTGCCGAGCGTAGGGTAGCGTTGCATAAGACCGGTAAAGATTAGCTTAAGAACGGCGGGGCTCAGGCAGCTAATCCAGTTGCCGTTGGCATCATGCGCCTGGCTGGTAAGGGCCTTGAGGTCGTCGGTGATAGGACCAGGTATGTTGGGGTAGAGTACCGTGCCGTCGTCGTCACCGGTGGGTTCAACGAACCTGTCGCCTGCCTTTTTTGCGCCGTTATAGGCGTAGCCATAGGCGGGCAGCAGAGGCTCAATCTTGCTCGCATCACCGTTTGCGCGTTTTACCCAGGCGCCCACACCGTCTTGGATCCAAAGGCCGCCGGCAATATCCCCTGATACTGGCTTGCCCTGAGCGTCCTCGTTGGGTGAGGTGGGAGCATATCTGTCGTACAGCATGGGCATTATGGAGTTCGCACCAGCTTTTAACAGCGCGGGGGCATCAAAGGTGTCGAGCATCCAGTCGACAGGCACAGTTACGCCAATCTTGCGATCGCCGATGGCTTTACGTGTCTGGTCTACAATGGCCGTCAGATCGGCTGCGGGAAAGCCTTCTTCTTCGCAGTCAAAAACAACACCAACATGACGCCCAAATCTCTGTTCGGATGCGGCCACTAAATCAGCAACTGACTTAGCGAAGCCCTCCTTTTTGTCAAATGCCGCATTCCAGCCATCAATCCCCGCTCCCCAACCGCCGATGGCGACAGAGACGGTCATATCTGGATTGGCGGCGGCAATTAGCTCGTCCATATGGCTCGAGTAGTTTGGGCGGCCAACAGTGCTGTCTGTTTGCAGCAACGCGAACGAGACGCTTATGTCGCTCACTGCGCCGCTCGCCAATGAGGCGGCCAAACGCGTCCTAGTAGCATCATCCTGAACCTTTGAATCCCAGTCGGGCTCAAATAGAATGGCGCCGCGGAGCTTTAGGCCTGGCTGCACTGCTGTAGCGGGCCCTGGCCTGGTAGACGCATTAGTCTGAGCCCCCGGAGTGTTCTCTGTGGTACCACAGGCGGTTGCAACTCCTACTGCGAATACGCCCGCTGCTGCGGTCTCTAAAAGGGTTCGTCGGTCTATGTGGCGACCGAATAGAGAAGGGTCTTGATTCATATCGGGCTACGATACCATAACATTGTAATATTATCAATTCTAATTGCTGTCTGGTGTTGCTATAATGGCTCTGTTGGCTGCACGCGGGTGTGGTATAACGGTCATTACTCCAGTTTTCCAAACTGGCTACGGGAGTTCGACTCTCCCCACCCGCACCATGTACCTTATTGTTATTGTGCCCCGGTAGCTCAGATGGATAGAGCGAGAGACTTCTAAGCTTTAGGCCGTTGGTTCGAGTCCAACCCGGGGCACCAATATATAATCAAGAGTTTGACATGCCCATAATTAAAAGCTTACCGCTGCGCATCGTTAGCTGGCAGGAGGCAATGGCTTCCCACCTTAGGCACGCCCAACGAGACGAATTGGACGAATTAAGGGCTGGCAGATCATGGCACGCATTACGCTTTGCCCAAAAGTTCCAACGCTTGGGTCTGGCAGCGTTATTTTTTACCAAACCAAGCCCCTACGAAGTTGCCTGCTCCAACCTTGCTAACGATACCCAGGCAGTCGGCCGAGCCGCTTGCGTGGAGCAATGCCAGCTCTGCATATCGGTGACACCGGTGCAGCAACCCGATGAGAGTTCCGCTACAGCGTTACAAACAGTTTGTAGAGTGCAAGGTTGCCCCGAGGACGGCCTGCGCACAGTAGACGCAGCCTACGGTACCATGCAAGAAGATGCGGCTGTGGCAATCAGAAGCGTATTGCCAAATCTGTTACAATAAAAGTGTTGTGGCAAAAACAAAAAAAGTAAAACACAAACCGATTCCTAAAACCAGACTATTCCGCTGGGTTGGTGGGCTATACGCCGTTTGTTCGGTGGCGCTTATTCCCTGGGTAATCCATTTGGGGCGCGTGTTGCCTACCCGTTTTGTGTCGCCGCACTGGCATAGCGCCTGGGTCGGCCTGGACGTCATGTTGATTGTAATGCTCGCGCTGAGCGCGTGGGCGCTGGTTAGACGCTCGGCGTGGGTCATTATGACCACCTCAATCGTCGGTGGCATGTTGTTACTCGACACGTGGTTCGACTTGCTTACCTCGCACCAGGGAGTCGAACTCAACACCGCCGTGCTCACCGCAGCGTTTATCGAAATACCACTGGCGTCGCTGTCGTTTTGGGTCGCAATCCGCTGTTTAGACGCTATCGATACGATGCCCCGCGTCCGTGCCCGCATAAGGGGTAGATTAAAACCCCAAAAAATGCTAAGATAAGTTAGTTTTTGGCGAACTTAGCTCAGTCGGTTAGAGCGTCGGGTTGTGGTCCCGAAGGTCGTGGGTTCGAGACCCATAGTTCGCCCCAAATATCATTTGGCCTCAAATGTGGGGCCTTTTATTTTTCCAATATATGATTGTTGCACTATACGGACCGGATGGATCGGGTAAAAGTACCGCCGCGAGTGTCCTAGCCGAACATGGCTGGAACACTTTTGTTGGTACCGATACTTCAACCTGGCCGGACCAGGAGTGGCATGACCAGTTGACAGCCAGCGGCGAGTCAGAACCCGTACGCTACGCACACTTTCTAGAGAAGGCGGAGCGGGGTTACACCTTGGCCCAACAGCTTGTAGATCGAAGACCTACAGTACCGGTCGCCATAGACTCAAGCGTGCCCCACAAAACCCTGATGCACATCTTGGCGAACGTCGCAGGGAGCAATCCGGCGCGGATCGACAGACTCCTTAGACAGCACTTTGAAAGATTCGCTGGAGTAGCTAAATTTGCCACCAGAAATGTGGTGCATGTAGGCTTCAGCGTCTCCGCGATCACCAACCCGCTCGAACAAGCCAGGGAGCTCCAAGGGCGACTCGAGCGCCGCCCGGGACGCTCCGCTTTTGACCCCACGACCGTACAAGTATCATACGATCATGTGCGCGCCTGCGCTGCTCTTACTGACTTTCTCCGCGCGCAAGAGCAACCAGTAGTAGAAGTTGTTACCGACCGCCCCTTTAATTATGACCAGTTCCAGATAGCGCTGAACGGTTTGGTGTCTCTTTAATTTGATCTGCGGCCAATCCATGGTATAAAAACTATAGTTACCGTTACGGATATGGAGTTGAAGCATCATGAACGAAGTACTTCTGGATATGTACAGACCTGTCCTAAATCTCGCCGAGCTCAATACTGAGGCGATCCATGGCGAGGCGTTACGCATGGGGGTTGGCGCAGATCAGATACGGATGCTTGGAGGTGCGACGAGCAAGGTAGTTATTCTGGGCTCGGGCGACCTCAGCCGTTTCCTAAGGATTATCGAATTCGACCGAGAGCGGGCAGACTTTGACGCTCTTAGCGAATATCTCGAGGAGCATATGCCAGCTTCCGCCGATGATGATCTCAGCATCCCCACATACCCCTTCGGGGAGCGCGTACCACTCTATAGAAGGTCGAGTAGCGCAGTTCGGATATTCACGCTCGGCACCGATAACTCTACTGTCCGCCAAGAGAGAGATGCCGCACGGCTACTCACCGAGGAATTCTTTGGTGTAGACGGAGAAGATACCAGTGACGCGTGGCTAGACTGGAACTACATGATCGAGGTATGGCTTGCAAAGCTCAACGACCGCGGTGCAGTTGCGACCTTTCGTTCGCTCCTAAAAGATCAACCCGAGCTCCTACCGGCTAGCATCTCACTCGGTAAGGTTGCCATCGATGACGGAAAAGATCAGGACTGATTGACCGCACAAAGCGACTTCGTGTCTCTTTAATTTGATCCTTGGCCAATCCATGGTATAAAACTATAGTTACCGTTAGGGAATGGAGTTAAACCGCTATGGGCGAACTAATTATGGACATGCATAGGCCGGTCCTAAACTTTACTCAGTCAAACGCTGACGCGCTGAGTGCAGAGGCAACACGGATGGGCATAGATCCAGATCACCTGCGCATGCTTGGATGCGCGACAAGCAGGGTGGCCATTCTGGGTTCGGGCGAATTGCGCGGTTTTTTAGACTATATCGAGGTTGATAAAGATACCGCGGATCTTGACGGGCTAGTTGAGCATCTTGAGACGCATATGCCAGCATCGGTAGACGACGTTCTCGACGTCCCGTCCTACCCCTTCGGGGTGCACTGGCCGCTTGGCAGAAAGCCCCACAAGCGCTTGTTCACGCTCGGCACAGACACTCCTACCGTTCATAAAGAAAGGGCCGCAGCACGATCACTTACAGAAGAGTTCTTTGGCGTAGCCGGAGAAGATCTGCCTGAGGCGTGGCCAGACTGGGACTACATGGCCGAGATGTGGCTCGCCAGGCTGAACAGCCCTGACGCAGTTGCGGCATTTAGCGAACTACTCAGAACACGCCCCGAGCTTGTGCCCAGCACTATCAAACTCGGCGAGGTCGCTCTGGACGACGGAAAAGATTAAAACTGAATAGCCTAAACAAAGAGGCTCCGTTAGTGGAGTCTCTTTGTTTGTTATAATGCGACCATGCAACCTACGCCTACAACCGACGCCTACGCAAAGATCTTCTCTGATAAAAAGACAGTTATGGTCGTGATGGCGCACCCGGACGACCTTGAGGTGTTTTGCGGCGGCACAGTGGCACGACTCGTGGCAGATGGCAAGACGGTGATATCGGTTAAACTAACGAGTGGGAATCGTGGTTCAAAGGACACCGAGGTATCGCTCGACGCCCTGGCCAGACAGCGTCTCGCCGAAGATGCGAACTCCATGGCCGTTTTTGGTATACCGCCGGAACGCTCAGTTAACCTACTCATAAATGACGGCGAGGTCGAAAACTCTCTCGAGGTTATCGGTAAGATTGCCTTCCTGATTCGTAAGTTTCAGCCGGAGCTGATTATTACCGCCAATCCGGAAAACGTGATCGTGCGCCACAGCGAGGGCACCAACTGGGTCAATCACCGCGACCACCGGCTCACGGCTACCAGCGCCCTCGACGCCGCGTACCCCTATAGCCGCGACCGGTCATTTTTCCCTCAACACTTTAACGACAGCTCATTGCGGCCCGCCAACTGTACCGAATTCTTGATAGCCGACTCATGGACGGGCGTTGACGAAGTATTGATCGACGTAGCCAACTTTATCGGGACTGCCAAAAAGGCGATGCTCTGCCATACCTCGCAAGTCGACGCAGCATACGTAAAAAACTCAGTGGAATTCTTTACGACGCACGACAACACCAACGGCGTGCACGAAAAGTTTCGCTACGTTATTGCCGACTAGCTCTCTGATATATTTTTGTGTCAAACTTACGAAGTCCTGTTGTAATATTACAGGCTTCGTCATATGATGCCGTGTATGTCAGCGCCGAACGCGGCTCTATTTGAGGTGGGAGTTAAAGCACTGTTGCCAGCCCTAGTACGGGGACAATGGCGGTTTCTTTTTATGACGCGTTCGGTAGTTTTTCCGGGCGAGAATGAGCTGCGCCTTGATATACCTGGCGGCAGGTACAAACCGGGTATCGACCAAGACCTGGTCGGCGCACTCGACCGGGAAGTGATCGAAGAAACTGGTCGCGAGATTGTTACTCGCGGCCTGGCAGCGCCATTTGTGATTGCCCGGCAAGTTATCCAAAGGCCCGAGCCCAACCCAAATGTTGTGCGGCTGACGTGCGTTGCCTCGGCTCCTGCTGGCCGCATCATAACCAGCTCAGAACATCAAGGCGGGGTTGATTACCTCACGCCAGCCGAGGCACTCAACAGGAATGTCGACCCCTACCTACGCACGGTTCTAGAAAACCCATGGCCATTCCGGTGGTACGACGATACCGATCCATTCAGCTACCTGACGCCAGGTCGGGCAATGCTCAGCGATGTCGATGTGTCGCTAGGCAACCTCGCCGCGCTCGGCTTCCCCGAATAACTCAAACAATCAATATAAGGTGCGCCCGCGCCCTCTGCCGCCTGTTGATGTAACTTCTTGCTATACTACATGTAATGAAGAAGATCCTCCGTATCATCAGGCACTATTATTTACTTTTTGCGGCACTGATTTTCTCAGTGACGGCGCTACCAGTTGACCTTTTTGTGTCGCATACTGCGGCGCACTGGATACTGGGTTCGGCGGTGTTGCTTGAGGTAATACCGCTGCTGTGGCGCATGGTACAACACTTACGCGACGGCGCGTACGGTGTCGATATTTTAGCGGCCACAGCGATTATTACGTCGGTGGTTATGAAGCAGTACTGGGCCGGCATGGTGCTTGTTCTAATGCTCACCGGCGGCGAAGCGCTCGAAGACTACGCCGGACACCGGGCCGAAAGCGAGCTCAAAGCACTGCTGTCGCGCGCGCCGCAAAAGGCGCGGGTTATCCGCGGGCATAAAACGCTCGACATTCCCGCAAAAGACGTGCAGATAGGCGATAAAATTATCGTGCGCCCTGGTGAAGTCATTCCGGTAGATGCTGTTATTTTGGAGGGCGAGGGCAGTTTTGACGAATCCAGCCTCACCGGCGAAAGCACGCCACAACTTAAAGGTGTCGGCGATAGCATTCTCAGCGGTGCGGTCAACCTCGATGGGGTTATCACCGCCAAAGCGCTGCACGCCGCGGCCGACAGCCAATATGCTCAAATTATTAAGCTGGTGCGCGGTGCGCGGCACTCACAAGCACCCTTCGTGCGCTTGGCCGATCGCTACGCTGTGCCCTTCACGATTGTTTCGTTCGGCATCGCTATAGGGGCATGGGTGCTCAGCGGCCAGTCGCTGCGCTTCTTGGAAGTGTTGGTAGTAGCCACACCCTGTCCGCTGATCTTGGCCGCGCCAATTGCTATTATCTCTGGCATGAGCCGAGCGGCGAAGCACGGCATTATTGTTAAGAACGGCTCAGCACTCGAACGCCTAGCTCAGGCACGCACCTTTGGCTTTGACAAAACAGGAACACTCACCCAAGGCGCGCTCAAGGCCGACAAGCTCACCACCTACAACGGCTTTAAGCGTACCGACGTACTGGGCTTAGCCGCCAGTCTGGAGCTGCACAGCAACCACGCACTGGCTGCCGCTGTTGTTACTAAAGCTCAAGGCGAACGGTCCAAACTAGTAAAGACTAAAAATGTACGCGAATTGGCCGGCAAAGGCTTGGTTGCGCAAGTGCAAGGTAAAGAAGTGCTAGTAGGACGCCTCGCACTTTTGGAAGAATACGGTGTAAACCTGCCCGCCAGCATCGACGCTCGCAAACAGGGACAAACCGCCACGTTCGTGGCTGTTGGCGGCAAACTGGCTGGCGTGATTACCTTTAACGATGAACTGCGTACCGATGCCAAAACGACCCTCAGCGACCTCAAAAAACTCGGCATCCGCAAGTTTATGCTGATAAGCGGCGACAATCAAGCCGCCTCGCGGGCCGTAGCCAAAACGCTGGGCATCACCGAGGTAGTGTATAGTGCGTTGCCCGGCGACAAGCTCCTCGCGATCGAAAAGGTTAAGGAACGGCCGGTTGCCTTTGTAGGCGATGGTGTGAATGACGCGCCGGTACTCACTGCGGCCGATGTAGGCATCGCTCTTGGCGCCAAAGGTTCCACTGCTGCCAGCGAATCAGCCGACGTCGTGATTATGCTCGACGAGCTGCACCGTGTGGCCGAAAGCGTGGGGATTGCCAAGCGCAGTTTTGCGATTGCCAAACAGAGCATTTTAGTAGGAATCGCCATGAGTGTGGTGCTGATGGCAGTCTTTGCCACCGGCGCATTCAAGCCCATTTACGGTGCGGCTATTCAAGAACTCGTAGACGTCGTGGTTATCTTTAACGCCCTGCGTGCCCATAGCGGCGGATCAAAAAAGAAATAATCACTTCTTGAGGTCGAATCCGGTTTCGGAATAATACACTTTGCTACGATAAAACTCGATGATTTCGGCAGTGCCCACTACCAGGTTCGGCGGCAGCGTATTGAGCGGGAACCATTGAATGCCGCCGCACTTGTCTGGTTCCTGGTTAGCCGGCTCTCCCTCCCACTTTGCGGCGGTAAAAAATAGGTAGCCGTATTCGGCGTTACTGATATGATGCTGGAGGTGTGCAAAGTGCACGTCATCTTCATGCAACACGATGCCCAGTTCTTCACGCGCCTCGCGGCAGATGGTAGCTCGAAAGGACTCGTTGCCGTCAATATGGCCGGACATAAAGCCGTACTTGCCGTCTTCCCAGCCAGTATTAAACCGCTTAGACAGTAAGATCTTACTATCCCGGAGTAACAGCAGGCTCGCAGCAACTGGTATTTTAAAACGCTCCATTGTGGCCGCAGTATACCATAACTACAGTGAGCTAGTGAGCACCAGCGCGAACAGCAGCGGAATCACTAGGTTGTCGGTGCCATTAATGGCCAGATTCTCGGCTACCGTTGCAAACAGCGGCAACCACAGCACCGTAAGCGCCGTGTAGGCGGCGTGGCTAAACGCGGCGTACCACAACATTATTAGGCATGAGGTAAAGAAAAACGCCAGGCTGCCGGCGTAACTTTTACTGTGTCCGAGTACTTTGTAACGAAAATTCTCGCCCCAGCCTAAACCCACAATGGCAGCCATCCCGTCGGCCAGGCTCAGGTTAAGCATAGCGGCAGCAAACACCCACTTGGTGGTGGCAATCAGCGCCAACACGCCGATTACCAACGCGAATAATAACTCGCCAGAAGTATGCCGCGACACCGCGTGCACGGCGGCAAAAATATTAAACTTCATCGAAAAGAGTACTACGGCCACAAATGCCAAGCTCAGATACTCAATCGTTCGCCAGCTCAAAAAAAACGGCCAAAAGGCCACAAAGGTGCCTACCAGCACATGCACAATCTTGCGGGTCAGCTCGGAATGGATACCTTTGTATCGAGACAAGTATTCGGCAAATACTAAGACCAAAAAAATAGTTGCGACCGCAACAAGCGTCCACATACTCCCTATTGTACACCCGGCATGCGCCGCTGCCGATATCTAACTAAGGCGCGGCCGGCTCGACGTGCGCTTCCGGCCACAGCGAGCGTATTACACGCTGGCCTTTGCCGCTCAACCGAATCCAAGCCTCGCTGTAGGTTGAGCGGCGGACCAAAATCAGGCCCTTACGCTGCAAGCTTTCGATAATATGCGCCAGCCGCTGCCGGCTAAAACGCAGGCTCTCCGCCAGCATAGTAAAATCTTCTTCACCCGCCTCGTGCACCTGCTGCAGCACGATGGCATAATCTTCGGGTAGTTCGATATGTTTCATAGCTAATGCCCTCCATTTAGCAAGCATTACTATGCAACATGATGCTTAAGATTTTTGACAGTTTAGGAAATTTGCAGCGTTTTGAGCGTGGCCACCACCTGCTCGCCGTGGCCGAGCGGCGTCACGCGGCCAAACGTTTTGACGATTTCACCCTTAGGATTGATGATAAACGTCTTACGCAAAATGCCCTCATGGCCGAACATCTTTTTGCCCCAGGCGCCGTAGGCCTCGATTACTTTGCCGTCGGTATCGCTCAGCAAGGTGAAGTTAAGATCGTGGTGGTTAATAAACGCCTCGTGGCTTTTGCGGTCGTCTTTAGAAACGCCCAGCACCACGGCCCCCGCTTCCTCAATATCGTCACGAGCATCACGGAACGAGCAGGCCTCCACCGTGCAGCCTGGCGTGTCGTCTTGCGGGTAAAAGTACAGCACCACCCACTTGCCGGCGTAATCGCTAAGCGAATGTGTGGCACCATTTTGGTCGGGCAGCGTAAAGTCGGGAGCCTTCATATCTTCTAAGTATACAGAAAGCCGAGCTCGAAAGCTCGGTCTCATAAGCTATTTGGTCGGGGTGATCCGACTTGAACGGACGACCTCAGCGTCCCGAACGCTGCGCGCTACCAACTGCGCCACACCCCGTTAACGGATATCCAGGCAAGTGCCAGAACTCGACCTATTTTAACAGATAGTACTCTGTAATTAAAGGACGGCATGATATAGTATGCGCGATGAAAACAGCCCACCCACAATCCACCTCTTCCGTATTTATGGTCGTGCCAACCACTTTTGGCTTTGACGAGCAGACCGCCAAGACCAATACCTTCCAGCATCACTTGCAGAGCAGCCCGTACCGCATTCGAGTCGCGGCAATGGCCGAGTTCGAAGCGTATGTGGCCGCGCTCAGGGCGCATGACATCGCCGTTCACGTTTTTACGGACACGGACGATGCCTACAAACCAAACGCCATTTTCCCCAACAATTGGCTCAGTACCTGGCCGGATGGCACAATCTACACATACCCGATGGCCACAGCTAGCCGGCGTGCGGAGCGCTCCGAGGCGGCGCTCGATTTGCTGCGAGACAACTTTAAGGTTCCGAGAGTGGTGGATCTATCGGCTAGCGAACAACACGGCCGCCACCTAGAAGGCACCGGTGCAATAGTATTCGACCACGCCAACCGCATAGGCTACGCTTGCTTGTCGGCGCGGTGCGACGAGTCCTTATTTACCGAGCACATGCAGGCGCTAGGCTACACGCCCTGGCTCTTCCACGCCACCGACAAACATGACACACCCATCTACCACACCAACGTGCTGCTAAACATCCAAGAGCACACCGTAGTTGTGTGCAGCGACAGTATTCACGACCGGCACCGCGCTGAGCTACTTACCTCGCTTGGCAACGGCGGACGGCAAATTATCGACATCAGCTACGCCCAAATGCTCAAGTTTTGCGGCAACGTATTGGGGGTAAAGAATATCATCGGTGAGCCATTCATAATACTCTCACGAACGGCGTACGACGTCTTTACACCCGCCCAACGCCGAGTTCTTGCCACGAGTGGCACACTATTGCCGGTGGCTATACCAACCATCGAGACCATCGGCGGCGGCAGTGCCCGCTGCATGCTGGCAGAAATCTTCTTGCCGCGTGCATAGGCGCTAGCGGTGTGCTTTAATACGTAAATGACAGCCCGGGCTACCGCCACCATTCCGCTCTCCGTAACCCACTCGTATACCGACCCAGCAACCGGCCAAATCACCACGCTTACTTTTGACGAATTTATACCCGAGCACGTCGTTAGAGCGCGCGTCCGCGCCATGGCTAAATATCTAGCACCCCTGCTGGCAGCACATCCGGACGAAACCGTGGTCGTCCCCGTGTTAGCTGGTGGCTCGCAAATAATGGACGCTATCCTGCGTGAAGCCGAAGCGCTTGTGGCCGGCATCGCGCCGCGTATCGCCCCCGTTAAAGTACGCAGTTACGAAGGTACAGCCGCGGGCAAACTGTGCGTCGACCAAGACGTACCAGCTGGTACATTTGCGGGCAAAACGGTATTCGTATTCGACGAAGTCGTAGACCGCGGGCATACCATGCGCTATCTGCTCAACGATCGCATCAAGCCCGAACATCCAAAGGCAATAATTGTGGTAACGCTGGTGCGCAAACTAGCTGCGCATGAAGTTGATGTGCAAACCGATGTCGTCGGCTTTGACACGCCGCCCGACTTTTTGCTGGGCTGGGGCATGGATTGGCATCAGCGCGGCCGCTGGCAGCCGTGGATTGGCCGCCTGCGCGACGACAAGCAAGCCATCTACACCGTGCCCAAATTTCCAAACAAAAACACCATTAAAAATGTAAAATAATGGTTAGTGGGAACGAAAAGCAAAGATATGCATTGTCCAACCTGTAACCGCGAACTAATAGAAAAAGATTCAATTTTTATATGCCCGGCAGGGCATGGCACATTGATGGCGGGTAAGCTATTGGGTGAATTGAAGCAGTTAGACATTCCAGACGAACCTGCAGCAGGTGGCGCCCGATCCGACGACAAGAAAATCTTAACTTGCCCGCATTGCTCTGGTCAAATGCAGAAGGTGAACTATAACGACTGTGGCATAATCATTGACGCTTGTACTAACTGCCCGTATCGCTGGCTCGACGCAGGCGAGATCAAAAAGATAGAAGATTTTAAGCCAAACATTCACCCGCAGGACTTACTTTTCTTAGAAGGGCTAAGAGAGAAAACCGAAGCCATAGCCGTTCATATCAACGCCGAGGATACCGAAAACCCAGAGGTACCGCTTTATGGCGGTAAGTGGGGCGGCTTAGCCCGAGGCCTTATGGCAGGAGATGACAAGCGAACTCTCGGCTGGCTGTTGGGTGCAGGTATGTATAGCCTGATCGTTGGCATTATAAGGTCAAAGGTCGTGAGAGTTATCGCACCCTTTGTGATAATAGGCTTGGCTATCTTGTTTTATCTGATCTTCAAGGCAATGAGGGTAATTGTTCAGGGACGATAATAGGGCAGCCTAAGGCTCCTAATCTCTAAGCCGGAGGCTGTTCAACTCCCACCAAACCGCTAGTCAGTTGGGCTGTCACTCTCAAGAATCCGTTGAGTGTTTCTGACGCGCCCTGGAGGGCCCTACCGGCGATCTCTAAACCTGTTTCAGGGTTACCATCAGTGAAGTACAGCAGCCCCTCACCTACCTCGTCTCTCAAGAAACCGATCGAATTATCAGAGACCTGGTCGGGCAGATAGAAGCCTCTCTCGTCGATGGCGACACTCCCAAACCCTACATTACCTGACGCCTTAAGCACCAGTAATTTTACTCGCCTTTCACGCACCAGAACGCGCTTATATTCTGCAACGTGTATCGTCTCCGGATCACCACTTACAGACCCGCTCGCGACGATGCCCTCAAACTTACTTTTGCCTCGTTGCTCAGTGAGTACTGCCATTTGGTGTCTAAGCTCGGGAGGCTCGCCCCCCAGTAGTATCAATGCTAGCAGCGCAGAAGCAACGTCAGGACTAACAAGGTCCTGTAAATGCCGGAAGCTTTGCACATCGCCTACTTGTTCCGCATCAGCAACAAAGCGCCTTAGTACCTGGCGACTTGTTTCCAGTGGCGAACCTGCTCCGTTAGTGCTCATAGTAGACCCCTTATAAGGCTGTAGTATACAAGGAATCCTTGAATTATCAAGTGGCTGGGGCGAGTCGCTGCTATGCGTTTAACAAACGGCCAGTTAATTGTGCAGTCACTCTTAGGAACCCATCGAGTGTTGCCTGTGTCCGCCCAGCGGCGCTGTCGGCTATTTCTAAGCCAGAAGGCGTAGAACCAATCTCATCTACAGATTGAACCTCTGCCCGATCTCTACTTAAGGCCACCGCATTAGCAGAAAATGGATTTGGGGAGTAACGACCCTTAGGATCAAAGGCATAAGTCCCAAACCTTAAGTCTGCTCCTTCGGCAATACGCACTCCGCTCCTCTGCTTGAAACCCCTCCAGCCTAGTACAGACTCGTCGAGCATCACAGCAGTATGCTCATCGCCTGTAGTAGCCCAACCCCAAACAGTACCATCAACTCTGCTCCTGCCCTGCATGCTTCGCAGTGCGCTAATGTTGTTGGGCCCGATGCGTCTCGTCGCGTTAGCGGTGCCTGGTATGAGCATCAATAATGCGGTGGTCACACCAGGATGAACCATTGCTTGCAGATGTTCGAAGTCTGCCACATGTTCTGTTTGTGTCGCAGCGTCAACAAAATCCCTTAGGATCTGACGGCGTGCGGCTAGTTCTGCGTTTTCTGTTCTGCGTCTCATTGGTCTCTCTATGTTATGAGACGGTAGTATACAAGAAATATTCAGATTATCAAGTGGTCGGGGTGAAAGGACTCGAACCTTCGACCTCCTGGTCCCAAACCAGGCGCGCTACCAACTGCGCCACACCCCGAGGTGTGTTGCCCTATTATAAGGGCCGAACAGGGGTAACTATACCAAAAACTGCTACAAATTGCCAGCTGCTGAGTTTTACGCCGCAAAAATCTTGTTAATCGGGGTGACGGCGGTGGCCAGCCCGGTTTGCTCGTTTACGCTTACGAGCAGGGCATTGAACTGCATCCGGCCGCTTGTTTCGAGCTCATTGCGCGTGCGGATGTTGTCGCGCCAGCGCGGGATTAGTACATCTAGCTTAACGCCGAGTGACGAGTCCAGCGAGCCGCACATACCAACGTCGGATTGGTGGGCCGTGCCCTTAGGCAACAACATGGCGTCGGCGGTGGGTACGTGCCAATGGTCGCCGATCACTAAGCTCACGCGGCCGTCTAAATAGTAGCCAATTATCCGTTTTTCGCTCGAAAAGTCACCGTGATAATCCACCACTGTGGCTACCCGAGGCGTGTCGACCTCAGCGGCCAATATCTTATCAATCGTTAGCAGCGGGTTATCCACTGGCTTGTCGGCGTCTTTGCCCACAATTTGACCGAGCAAACTCACTACCAATACTTTGCCCTTGGGCGTGTCTACGTATTTATAGCCGAGCCCTGGTGTGCCGGCTGGGTAGTTAGCGGGACGAATAATTGGCTGGCTGGGATCGTCGAGAGCTGGGAAGATTTCGTCCAGGTGCATCGTCCAGTTGCCGCCGGTGCAAAAATCTACGCCGGCCGCGCGCAAACGAGCAAAGTCATCTACCCGTACGCCACGACCATCGCTCAGGTTCTCCGCTTGGGCAATCACGACGTCTACGCCGTGCTCTTGCCGGAGGCCAGGCAACTCTCGCTCCACCACTTTGAGGCCGGGCTCACCCATCACATCACCAACGTACAAGATGTTCATGCAGCCTTCTTCTTAAGGACCGCTGGAGGCGGGTCGCTAAACACAATGGTGGGCAGGTGGTCAATCTCTTCTTCGGTTACGTCGTATTCAGCCTGGTAGGCAACTTCTACGCTGCCATGGCAGGCGGCAGCCCAGTCCAAGCCAAGCTTGTCGGCGACATCGCGGACTTGCTCTTCGCTCGGGCCTTCTATTTCGATAAACGGCTGTATCCATGGCCACTCATCTAAGTCGATTTCTACATCGTCGAGGCGCCAGCTTTCGCGCTTGGTCTCTTGGTAGTTGTCTTGGCGAAGGCCAATAGCGGTTAAAAAACCATCGGCTACGTCAAAGTCATTTACGACTAACTCGACTTCGTGCGTACCGTGTAGGCCGCGGTCGTTGAGCTGTTTGTAGCTCATGGTGACCTTACTGCCTTCATCGCGGACGCGCACCCATCCACCGCGCTTTTCCAGTGCGAAGTCGGGGTAATCGTAGTTCTTGCGACGCATGAGCGTGAGAGGGCGAATGTTCTCTGACCCCAACTCTTTGAGTTTAGCGCGGATTACGTCGTGATCAACGCTCAAAAACTTAGCTTCGATTTCTGGCTTCATACACCTCCAGAATGTTTATTTGGCGAACTCGATGGCGCGGGTTTCACGGATAACGTTCACTTTGATGGTGCCCGGGTACTGCATGGTGCTTTCAATCTTGGTGGCAATGTCGCGGGCCAGCTTAATAGCGGCGAGGTCGTCGATACTCTGTGGCCGAACAAACACGCGGACTTCACGGCCGGCGCTAATAGCGTACGACTTTTCGATGCCGCTAAAGCTGTTGGCAACGTTTTCGAGGTCCTTCATGCGCTCCACAAAGTTCTCTGCGGAGATGTTACGGGCGCCAGGGCGTGAGGCGCTGATGGCGTCTACCACGCGGACGATCAGGGCTTCCACGCTAGTGGCTTCGACGTCGTCGTGGTGCTGCTCGGCTGCCAGCGCGACTTCTTCGGGCGCGCCATATTTGCGGAGGATCTCACCGCTAATGTGGTGGTGCTTGCCCTCCATTTTGTGGGTCAGGGCTTTACCGAGGTCATGCACGAGCGCTGCGTATTTAGTTGTCTTAACGTTGGCACCGACTTCTTCGGCGATGATGCCAGCAATGTGCGCCATCTCGGTAGAGTGCTTGAGCACGTTCTGGCCGTAGCTGGTGCGGTAACGCAGCTCGCCAAGCAGATGCAGAATTTCTTTAGGAATGCCGATGACACCGACTTCACGCGCGGCGTCTTCACCGGCGCGGACCACGTCTTTCTCGACATTCTTTTGGGCTTTTTCGACAACTTCTTCAATGCGGCCGGGGTGAATGCGGCCGTCCTTCATGAGCATCTCGAGCGCCTGGCGGCCGACTTCACGACGCACCGGGTCGAAGCTAGAAAGCACAATGTAGCCCGGAGTGTCGTCTACCATAATATCCACGCCGGTAGCGCGCTGTAAGGCCTGAATATTACGGCCTTCTTTGCCGATAATGCGGCCCTTCATCTCTTCGTCTTCCAGCTTCACGCTAGTGACGGTGCGCTCGGCAGTGACTTCGCTGCTCATGCGCTCCATGGCGGTGGTAATAATTAACGCCGCTTGTTCTTCGGCGTTATCCTTGGCTTCGTTTTGGAGTTTGGCGACTAGCCCGGTGAGATCGTTATTGATGTCACGCTCGGTCATTTGCATCAGCTTTTCGGCGGCGTCTTTCTTACTGAGGCCAGCCACCTTTTCGAGCTTTTCTTGCTGACGGGTGCGGATGTCACGAATCTCGTTTTTGAGGTCTTCGACTTCGCCTTCGGCGCTGCGGAGACGCTCGGTGCGCTTGTCGAGCTCATCTAGTTTTTTGTCGAGTGTATCTTCGCGCGCAACCAGACGGTTTTCGATGTCTTTAAGCTCACGGCGGCGCGACTGCTCTTCGCGGCGTCCTTCGTCTACAATTTTAGACGCCTGCACGCGGGCGTCCTCGGTAATCTTGGCGGCTTCGCGCTTGGCCTTAGCCAGCTCTTTGGCTGCTTCGTCTTGGGCACTGCCCAGGCGTTTCTTGGTAACAAAAGTGTTGGCGCCAAAGCCCACGGCAAGGCCCGCCACAGCGAGCACTATGGTAATTGGATCCATAATAATCCTTTCTATCGTACAGAGCGGTAGCGGGCGTCGCTATCACTTCTCTAGCCTCACTTACTGCTCTGAAAGTCGAAATATAGTTAAGAAGTTTTGTAATCGGACCGCTAGACAGATCAGGCAAATCCTTACCTAAAATTATACGCCTGCGGCAGCATTCGCGCAATTGATCTTATGAGCATTTTATAACCAGGGGCTACTTTTTTTGCTGGGTTATGTGCACAGGGGCGCCGTAGTGCGGCAGCGCAATGTGATCATTCTCGCCGGCCTCTAGCCGTTTGACACCAGCAACCACCCAATCTTCGCCCATTGTGGCTACAATGGGGACCTTGAGACCGTACGCAAGGGTGTCGGCTACTGTTAGGCCAATGCGCAAGCCAGTGAAGCTGCCTGGGCCCTGAAAAACGACAATACCGCCCAGGTCTTCCAGTTTTTTGCCTCGCCCTTCAAGCTGAGTTTTGATTTTTGTATGAACCGTGGCCGCCAGCTGGCGGTTGGCCTCCCATGACTCATACACGAGCTTTTCTTGGCCGTCGTAGAGGCCGAGTTCCGCCTCGGGTTTGTCACTTCGCAAGGTGAGAATAAGCATTACTTAACTGCCTCCATTAAATAATGCAAAGTGTGCGGAGCGCTGAACGTCAGCTTCCGGTTGCCATTGGCGGCGTAGGCAATATGCACACTCAATCGCTCTGTGGGCAGTACGTGACTGACGATTTCACCCCACTCTACTACGGTGACAACGTGCGGGTCGCCAATAACTTCGGCCAGCGTGTCAGTCATCAAGCCGGGTTCGGCCAGTCGGTAAAAATCGAAGTGGTGAATGTCGAATTTGGGTGCAGTGTAATATTTGCTGATCGTAAAGGTAGGGCTAGCCACAACGTTCTTACTGCCTGCGCCGCGGGCCAGGCCACGCGTAAACGTCGTCTTGCCGCCGCCTAGGTCGCTGGCTAGCTCAATCACCTCTCCGCCGCGGAGAGCTGCGCCGAGCTTCTCGGCGAGCGCTTCGGTTTCGGAAGACTCTTTGGTAGTAGTTTGCCACGTCACTGCGGTACTCATACGCTCCGTATAGTACCGCGAGAGCGACAATTACCGCAAGTACGGTGAGGTGTAGCGGCTGGGAGGGCGCACTTGCGCTGCCAACCGGCGTCGTGGCGGCGGTGGTTGTGGCAGCCAATTTTTTGACGGCCGGTTTGGCGTTTGATTTCTTTTTGGTTGTCGCTGCTTTGGTTGTTTTGGCGCCTTTGACGGCCGACTTAGCCTGAGTAGCGGAAGGCTTTTTGAGCGCCACAGCCGGCCGGCGCACCACGTTAACAACACCTGGCGTGGGAGCGGTAGTCCACTGCCATGTATTGTTGGCAAATACCCAGGCTTGGCCGTCTTTGGCAACACCGTAAGCGTCGCTTACAACTACCGTGGCGCCACGCGGGTCGAGGAGCTTCGCCTGGCTGCCGCTGTTCGAGAGACTCAACTTAGTGGTGGCCGAATAAAAACCTACGAAAGATAGTGCCGGTAACTGCGTACCTGCCGGGAAAGTGTACTGGTGAAGCGTACCTAGTCCGACCTGCAATCTAAAACCCGACAGATCAAAAACGACTGGGTTAGGGTTATAGAGTTCTATAAACTCATCACTGGCGTCGAGGCCCGGTGGCGCTGGATTGGGCAGCAGCTCACTTAATTGCGGGCCGAGCAATCCAACATCAGCGGCCGGGATGGACGGCGTGAGGACCGTTGGCGCAGAATCGGGAGGCGAGTCCTGCGCTGGCAGGCTGGTATCACCCGCACCATCGCCGGCCACTGGCGGTGAACTGACTGGTGGCTGCAACACACTCGGCGCGCCCGGGTCTGCTGGTGCACCGTCGGCAGAGGGCGCGGGTGCCGGGGCTGGATCACAGCCGTCAGCGGCCGGGGGCACGGCTGCCTGCCAGTTAGTAATTACTGTCGCGGCGGCGGCCGCGTTGGCGACGCCAGGGCTCGGCAGTGTGGCGAGCATAAAATCGGTGGCATCGCTATTTGTGTCGGCGTATAGATGCATGCCGGGATCGACCTGTCGCTGCAAGCTGTTGCCGGCAGGTAGACCGGTAGTTTTGAGTGTTACAAATACACTGCGCCCATCAATGGACGGTGTTGCTGGCGCGCCGGTCTTGGGCGCGCTCCATTCTATTTCGTCGTCGACAGTCTGAGCAGCGCTGCATGTGCCGTCAGACTGGGTCTGGTTGGTGGTATAGCTCAGCCGTACATGCCCCGCCGCAGCCGAAATTCCCGCGCTAAACCACTGGGCCGCGCTACCCGAAAGATACTGCTCGACAACACCACCACTGGTAAATTGACTGGCTACGATGTAGTGTCCGCCAGAGGCGATAACACCGCTAAGCGCAACCGAGCGCAGTGGCGACGCCCAGCTGGTGGCTGTGCTGCTGGCGATCTCAAGCTGCCAAGCATGCGCCGAAAAGTCGATGTCGGCGCCGGTAGTGTTGTACAGCTCGATGAACTCTTCGGACGCGCTCGCGGCACTACCGGCCTGGACTTCGGATATTAAAACCGGAGCTTGCATCAGCGTTGACACTGGTGTGGCATCGTCCGCATACACTGCGGTTGACGATGCGATTATGATTATTGCTAAGGCTAGGCTGGTGGTGCGCGTTATATGTCTCACGGCGCGCATACTAAGTAAGGTTCCCTAGCATGGCAAGAGCTTTTTATACAACACTTCGGCCTAGCCGTTATAGCGGTAGAAAGCGCTCTGGCGTATACTAAAGGCATGCTTCAACTGTCCGGAATGATCGTGAATCGCCCCATCCTGAGCCTGCGTACCGGCGCAGTCATCGGCCAAACGTTAGCGCCCATCATCAACCCCGACAACCTCAAAATTGAAGGCTTCTACGTCCAAGATTACGCCAGTCGCAAACAACTGGTACTACTCAGCCAAGACATTCGCGATGTCCTGCCGCAGGGGGTCGTGGTAAACGACCAGGAGGCACTCAGCGACCCCACCGAGCTCGTGCGCCTCAAGCATGTGTTATCACTCAACTTTGAGCTCATAGGCAAGCAAGTAGTTACCACCGGCAAAGACAAAGTCGGCAAAGTAAGCGATTTTGCTACCGAGACGCAATCGATGTATATCCAAAAACTCTACGTCACGCAGTCAGTGTTTAAGAATTTTGCCGGCGGCAACCTGGGCGTTGACCGGTCGCAAATTGTAGAGATTACCGATAAACAGATCATCATCGGTGACCTGCACGAGAAGGTGCCGGTGGGTGCCAGCGCAGTCGCCTAACCTTTTGACTAGTCTTCATCTGGCGCACTAAGCGCCGTCTTAATATCGTCGTAGCTGAAGCCTTGGCGGGCCAGATATTGCATTAACTTTTGTCTATCGGGATAGCGGTCGCGTTTTTTGGCAATTAGTTGCTTGAGCGTGACGCGCTCGTCGGTTTCGTCTTCGGCAAGAACTCGAATAATAATGTCGTCCGCCACGCGCTTTTGCGTGAGTTCCAATTTAAGGCGGCGTTTGCTCATCGTTTTAAGCAAACGACGGTTAGCTACCCATGAACGGGCAAACGCTAAATCGTTTAACAGATCGAGTCGGCGTAGCCGGTCGGTGATGATTGCTCCCGCCTCGGGGTCGACACCCTTCCTCCGAAAATAGTCGGCCAATTCCCATTCGCTGCGCGGGCGCATCACCACGTAGCGCAGGGCGTTATTGTAGGCTTTATCTAACCCGGCGGCTTTCTTGAGTTCGGCTAGACGCTCGGGGCTCAGCTCTTGCCCGCTGGCCAGTTTTTGCTCGATAAGCGCTGACTCGCTCAGCCCAAACGCAAACTTGCCATCCACATACACCGAGTAACGGCCTTGCCGCTTCACCTGCTGCTGGATGGCAGAAATTTTCATATCTGGATTGTAGCGGTCTGACGCGGGTGCGCCAACACATTAAAATACACACCCAGAACGCGCAGGCAATCCGGCGTGAAAGCATCGGTGTCTTCTGTCAGCATACGGCCAATTTCATCGGCAGTAAACCACTTGAGTTCACCCACTTCATCGTGGTCGGGGTGCACGTGAGCGCCTGCAGGTAACACAACGCGGTACGCCTGGTGAAAACGATTAAGTATACTGTTGCCGAACGTATCGTTGGCCCGAAATTTGCCGAGCGGTTCTAGCGGCACGTCGCTCAAGCCCGCTTCTTCGGCCAGCTCGCGCTTGGCCGCACTCTCGTAGGTGTCGCCTACGTCTACGTGACCGGCAGCAGAATCATCCCAGCGACCAGGGTAAAGCTTCATATCGTTGGCGCGCCTCTGTAGCAAGATCCGGCCGTCGTGGTCGACCACCATAATCCGCGCGATTCGATGGTAGAAGCCCTTAGCCCAGGCCTCAGCCAGCATGGCGGTGCCTACTTCTTGATCATTTTCATCAACAATAATAACCGGCGGATACGCCATCCTCACTTGCTCCCTACTATTGTTTATTTTAACGTTACTCTTTGGCGAGAGCGGAAGCGCGCACTTTTGTAGCAATCTCTTCCATCACCTTGGGATTTTCTTGGAGATACTGCTTGGCAGCTTCTCGGCCTTGGCCGATTTTGCCATCGTTATAAGCAAACCACGCGCCGCTCTTTTCCACAATACCGTCTTCGGCGGCTAGATCTAAGATGTCACCACTTTTACTGATGCCTTCGTTATACATGATGTCGAATTCGGCTTCGCGGAACGGCGGGGCGATCTTGTTTTTTACGACTTTGACGCGTGTGCGGTTGCCGATCACCTTTTCGCCCGCTTTGATCTGGCCGATTCGGCGGATATCACAACGGACGCTGGCATAGAATTTGAGCGCGTTACCGCCGGTGGTTGTTTCGGGGTTGCCAAACATTACGCCAATCTTCATACGAATCTGGTTGATGAACACCACGGTGGCGTTAGAACGGTTGATAACACCGGTGAGTTTGCGCAGCGCCTGGCTCATGAGGCGGGCCTGGAGGCCGGGCAAGCTATCACCCATATCGCCTTCGATTTCGGCGCGCGGCACCAGAGCGGCCACAGAGTCGACCACAATAATGTCGACGGCGTTGCTGCGCACCAGCGTTTCGGTAATCTCGAGCGCCTGCTCGCCGTTGTCGGGTTGGCTGAGTAACAGGTTGTCGGTGTCCACGCCGATGCGTTTAGCATACGACGGGTCGAGGGCATGTTCGGCATCGATGAACGCCGCCGTGCCGCCAGCCTTTTGGATTTCGGCGATGACGTGCAGGCTGAGGGTGGTCTTACCGCTTGATTCGGGGCCGTAAATTTCGACAATCCGACCCTTGGGGAAACCGCCGCCCAGCGCGAGGTCGAGCGAAATACTGCCTGTAGAAATGGTTTCTATCGCAGCCTGTGGCGTATCACCGAGCTTCATGATCGAACCTTTGCCAAACTGCTTTTCAATTTGCTCGAGTGCCATGCCAAGGGCCTTACCTTTGCCTTCGGACGCGCCAGCGGCCACCATGTTAGCCTCGGCTGTCACTTTTGCGTTCTTGTCTTTGGCTCCTGCCATCTCTGTAAAACCCTCCGTTAGTTCTCCACCAGTTACCTCTAGTATAACAGATATCCCCACTCTTAAGTGGCATCCTACACCGGCCTGCCCGGATGTACAAGTAGTAACTAACCTGAACTTTAAAATCTCCCGGCTAAGGCACCTCGGAAGCGAAAAATGTGCTATTCAAGCACATTTTTTGACCCGTAAGTGCCGTGATGTGAGATTTTAAAGTTCAGGTTAATCAAAAATAGTCACGCGGACAGCTGACATTGCTTATGCTTTTCATATATAATTGGGCGTAAGATGGGGACAAAAGACGGACTAATGGGGCGCTTGCTCGGCAGCAGCGACAAGTTTACCGATAAACAAATTGCCGAGACGCTCGACATGCTGATTGACCACGGCATGACGCACGGTGCCAGCGACATTCACATTGAACCTCTGGAACGTTTTGTGCTGGTTCGCTATCGCATCGACGGGTCACTGCGGGGTGTGCACAAATTGCCACGGACAGCACTCGGCCCCCTGCTGGCGGCCGCCAAAAAGCGTGCTGGCTTAAGCGAAACCGAGACACGAACGCCGCAAGAAGGCGAATTTAGCGAAAAAGGTGCTGCGGTGCGCGTTGCCACTATGCCGGTATTTGGCGGCGAACGAGCAGTCATGCACTTATCGGGCAACCCCGGCAAGCCTAAGGAACTCGAGCATCTCGGCTTTTGGGGGCGCGGCCTAGCTGTGCTGCAGACCATTTTGGCCAGTTCGCACGGTTTTGTAGCCGTAGCTGGTCCGCGGCACAGCGGCGTGTCATCAACACTGTTCAGCATGCTACACCAGCTCAATAGTCCATTACTCAGCATTGCGACCGTCGAAATCCACACGAAGCACCGTATCCCTGGCGTCAGCCAAACATACCTAGCAGCCGGCGCTCCGGTATCTGAAACGCTGCGTGCCGCGCTCAAGCAAGACCCGAACGTCGTTATGGTAGCTGACGTGCCCGACGGCACCACTGCCGAACTGGCCATCCAGGCCAGTGGTCATGGCCACCTGGTATTGGTGGGCATGCACGCCGACGGGGCCGTGGCGGCCACCTTGCGACTACGTGCAGCGGGAGCCGAAGCTTTTCTGCTAGCCACCAATCTCAAGGCCAGCGTCGGCCAACGTTTAGTGCGCGCACTTTGCACAGATTGTCGTGAGCGTTACCGCTTAACTACCGACGAGTACAAACAACTAGCTGAACGCTTTGGTATTACCAACCCCACTGCTCGCAAGCGGTTGCACGAACTAGAAGCCAGTCTCGCTCCGTCAATCTTTGGCAATGTTAAACAACTGAATAGTACACCCGCTGGCATTACGCACTTATGGCGCGCCGGCCCCGGTGGCTGTGAGCAGTGTGGCCATACCGGCTACCGCGGCCGTGTGGCGCTTACTGAAGTCCTCGAAAACTCGCCCAAAATACAACAGGCGCTACTCTCCAAAGACGTACTGTCTATTGCCGGCCTGCACGCCTTGGCGCTCAAAGATGGCTTCATACCCCTGGCACTCGACGGCCTAGTGAAGGCTCTGTGCGGTCAAACCACCGTGCACGAGGTGCTCCAAGCAGTCAACGCTGCACCACTCGATTGACCATTTTGGAACCGCGACATGCGTTATAATCAAAGCATATGAACACGCGCTGTAAGCGTCCAACCCCTGGATTTACCATCATTGAGCTGCTAGTTGTTGTAGTCTTAGCTATTATTTTAGGTTCGCTCGTGGCGCTGACGTACAGCGGTGTGCGCGCCAAAGATCGTAACACCGGGCGGCAGAACAGTGTCGATAGCTTGCAGAGTAAACTTGAAGAATACTATGCCCAAAACAGCGCGTACCCCACGCTGGCCCAGCTCAATACGCCGTCGTGGCGCACCCAAAATCTCCGCACGTTATCTAAAAACGCTCTGCACGACCCACGCTGGAACGCTTCTAACAAAACCTGCACTGAGAGCGGCCAACCCGTTGCCGCGACCCAACCTGCTGCTAACTGCTACAGCTACCAGGTCACAGCCGCCGACGGCAGTGCCTGTGACAATCTTAAGGCTATGTGCGCGCATTACACGCTTACCACCCTCTTAGAGGGCGGTGATAGGTACGTTAAGACGAGTTTAAATTAACATCCCGGGGATGGTTTTGGATGTTACGACGTTCGTCAAGAAACTGTTCGTGGACTTCCAAGATACGGCGGGCACATTCGTTAGGGTTAGGACAATAGGAAAAGACAAATTTAGCACGCTCGCCAGCTGTCTCAACCTTTAAGATGCCGTAATTAAACATGTGCGGCAGGATGCCGTTTTGGTCGACGGTAACGTCTTCGAGATTGTCCATGCTCAATTGCGATACCTGGCGGCCAAACAAGCTACGCTGCGAAATCTGCGTAATACTGTCGGTGGTTACAACCCACTGGTTCTCCCAATACACACTGGTAGCGACTGCCAAAATGACGACGAGTAGTACGACGACCAGGCCAAATCCGGCATATACGGCGCTCGTCTCGCCGACAATGCCGTATTGGTTGAATAAGTAGGGTAGTAAGCCAAACGCCAACGCCCCTGCCACCAATATGCCCAGCCCGGCCGAAATATACAGCGAGATAATACCGAATGGGTGGCGCTTCATGGTAGCCACCATCTGCTCGCCCGGCTGTAGCACCACCATTGGGTGCAGGCCCTTTTCTTCGGGACGCGCGTAGGCCGGACGCTCTGCCGGCTGCCATTGACTGGGGCTTTGCTGCTCCTGCGGTGGTTGCCATTGTGGAGGTGCGGGCTGCTGAGCGGGCGGTTGCCATTGGCCGGGGTCAGCAGGCGGTGCGGGTTGTGGCTGGGACTGCTGCGGGGGTTGCCACTGGCCAGGTTGCTGGGGCTGCTCAGGCTGCCCTGAATAAGGATTCTGCGGATTCATCGATTTTATTATACCAGGCTTGTCTGATCTTGGCTCGGGTGTGGCGTGCGGCCTAAGTGACGATACGTTTTAGCAGTCACCTTGCGTCCGCGGGGTGTGCGCTCCAGTAGGCCAATTTGCATCAGATACGGCTCATAGAAATCTTCGATAGTGCTGCGCTCCTCAGAGGTCAACGCCGCTAGGGTTTCGACGCCCACGGGGCCGCCTTTATAGCTATCGATGATCGCCTCCAAGAGCATACGGTCGGCAGGGTCGAGACCCAAATTGTCGACTTCGAGTAATTCCAGTGCCTGATGACTAATAACGGTGTCGATAATACCGTCACCATTGACATCTGCGTAGTCGCGCACTCGTTTGAGGAGTCGGTTAGCGATGCGTGGTGTGAGGCGTGAGCGCTTGCTAAGCTCTTCGGCGGCCTCGCCAGCAATCTTGACGTGTAGAATGTCGGCGGCGCGCTCAATAATCTGCTTAATTTCTTCTGGCTTATAAAATTCAAGACGGTGGATCATACCGAAACGATCACGTAAAGGCGCTGCCAAGTTGCCGGTGCGGGTGGTAGCGCCGATAAGCGTAAACTTAGGCAGATCGAGCCGCAACGAGCGTGCGCTCGGGCCCTTGCCCAGCATAATGTCGAGCTTAAAATCTTCCATGGCCGAGTACAGCACTTCTTCGATGGCGTGATTAAGCCGGTGGATCTCGTCAATAAACAATACGTCGCCATCACTTAAATTAGTCAGTAAGCTGGCCAGGTCGCCGGCGCGTTCAATGGCCGGGCCAGAGGTAATACGGATTTGGGCGCCCATCTCATGGGCAATCACGCTGGCCATTGTGGTCTTACCCAGACCGGGCGGCCCGTAGAGTAATACGTGGTCGAGTGGCTCTCCACGCTTTTTAGCAGCATCGATTGCTAACTTAAGATTCTGTTTGAGCCGCTCCTGGCCAATATAGTTAGCAAAATCTTGCGGCCTGAGCGTAGCTTCCAGTTCGTGTTCCTGCTGGTCGCCCTCATCTGCCGTAGCGTGCACAATCCGGTCAATCATCGTTCCCCCAGTATACTCTTTTACTCTTAGCGCTTGGCTTTGAGCGCCTGTTTGATGCGCTCTTCGGTAGATAACTCTTTGTCTACACCGGCCAGGGCTTTGGCGGCATCCTGGGCTGAGTAACCGAGGGCTACCAAGGCTTCGGCGGCTTCATCTTGTGTAATGGCGTGCTCCGATTGCAGCATGCCGGTGGCCGCCAAATCGACACCTTCAAGGCCCACCTTATCTTTAAGGTCCACCACAATCCGTTCGGCCACGCGCTTGCCCACGCCGCTAGCCTGCTGGATAAATTTGAGATCACCACCAGCGATGGCAGTGCGCACCGCTTGGGTCGTGCCGATGCTAAGTACGCTGAGTGCCATCTTGGGTCCCACGCCGTTAACGCCCAGCAGCTGCTCGAACAGGGCCTTGGTGTCTGGGTTCAAAAAACCATACAAATCATAGGCGGCCTCGCGGATGTGCTCATATACATACAGCTTGGCCAAGTCGCCGCTGCCCAGTCGGCCGTAATCTTCATTAGTTACCAATAGGCCGTAACCTACGCCACTGACGTCCAGAATAACTTCATCTATCGTTTTTTCGGCCACCATGCCAGTAAGCTGTGCAATCATGTGCAGTTATTATGACATACGGCCCTAGGCAGCGCTAATCTGGCTGGCCGCACGTAGCCGTCGCCTTTCTGCAAGGCGAGCATGCTTACCAAGCACCTGGTTTACCTGCCCGAGTGCAGCAACTGCAAAAGGCGTTCTCGCGTCGAGTTGTGGCGGGGTAAAAACATTTATATGCTTAGTGGTACTAAATAGCTCGGGTGCGTACGAGTCTTCTCCCGGTGGCACAGCATAGATAGAGAGGTTGGTAAACTTCAGATCGTTCTCGTCGACTCCTGATTCATATCTGGTCAGGACCCGTAACTGGGCTGGACGAAACTTTAGCGAAAATAATCTGACACTGAGCGTTAGTGAGTTGCGGCTTACTGCGACGCGCGGCCGCGCGAGGTCGTCTGCAAATTGGGCGAGCGCGCCGGGCCGATCCATGAACATGTGCTGCAGACCAAACAGTGCCACCACCGGTTCGGCGTCGAATCGATAGGGACCCCCCGCACAGCGTAATTCTTTAGAGCAGTCCGGCACCACCAGCTGGCCTATTGATGCATGTAGTTCGAACAACTCATCGTACAAATCGGGTTGTGGTGGACCCGGCTCGGTTACACCAGTCATGGCTACACTATGACATAAGGAGACAATTAGGCAAGGTGTGCTGCGGCGGCGTGGGTAAGGGCGGCGGCCAGAGCATCGGCGGCGTCGTCGGGCTTGGGTACTTCTTTGAGCTGGAGCAACACGCGCACCATTTCTTGCATCTGTTTTTTGTCGGCTTTGCCGTAGCCGGTGATGGCTTGTTTGATTTGCATAGGCGTGTATTCGAACAGCTGGAGGCCGGCCTGCATGCCCGTAAGTAACACCACGCCGCGGGCTTGGGCCACCGTCATGGCGGTGGTGACATTGCGGGCAAAAAACAGTTTTTCGACGGCCATGATCTCTGGCTTAGTGGCAGCGATGATGTCGGTTAGCTCCTCGTAGATGGTGAGCAGCCGCACGGCGTCGTCTTCGTGCACCGGTGTACGGATAACGCCGGCGTCCACCAATTGTGTTTTGCGGCCAGATATGTCAATCACGCCAAAACCGAGAATACCGGTGCCGGGGTCGATACCGATAATTCTCATGACATTACCTAGGCGCTCCTATAGGCATTGAGGCTGTGGACAAACTCTACGTCAAGGGGCTCACCTAAAGCCGAGGCTGCAGCGTTAATGACTCCGTTGCCAACGGTGGCAATTGCTTCGGCGATTCGGGCGGTAGTTATCTCCTGGTCCCTTAACGTGCCGAGCTGGTCGTGAAATGCATGCGCCATGGCGTCCATTGGCGGACCAGTCACCGCATCACGTACCCGCGGGGACGGTATCTGCAATTGCAGTGCCCTAACGAACGGCGACGAGCCATGCACATCTCTACGCCGCCAGCTAGCAGCACGTAGGCTGTCTCGTTTATGAGTGATTAAGGTCCGCGGTAACACATCAGCCAGTGCGTAAATAGTTACCCCTTGCGCACGCTTAAGCTCAGTGGCATTGGCGCGTGGATCCAACTCGCGGCGTGCAGGCACGATCGGGCGGTCGCCACGGCTGCACACCAACAGGCCGGTTAGCGTTAAGGCTAGACTACCGGCCAGCTCAGCTGCCAAGAGATCAGCTGGTGTGGATTCTGGGCTACCGGCTGGCCGCCTGAATCGGGACTGTAAAAAATAGACTGCTGGGGGTTTGCGTTCGCTCATACTGTAAGTATAGCCGTTGTCGCTACAAGAGCTCCTCCGGAATGTCGAAGTTAACGTGAGTATTGGTGACATCGTCGATGTCATCGAGCGCGTCCATGAGGCGCATGATTTTGCCGGCGGTGTCTTTGTCGGTAACTTCGATGGTGGTGTTGGGCACGTAGGTGAGTTCGGCTTCTTTGATGTCGAGCCCGGCCTCACGCAGGTTATCGCGGACTTTGGCGAGCTCTTTGGCGTCGGTGTATATAACACTTTCGTTACCCTCTTCTTGGACGTCTTCGGCGCCAGCGTCGAGAGCCTGCAGCATGAGGTCATCACCTGTGCCGGTAACGCGAATCATGCCTTTTTGGTCAAATTGGAAGGCAACCGCGCCCTTTTCGGCGATGTTGCCGCCGTGTTTAGAAAACGCCAAGCGGACTTCTGGGTACGTGCGGTTTAAGTTGTCGGTGGCGCACTCTACCAGAATGGCGACGCCGCCGGGGCCGTAGCCTTCATACAAAACCTCTTGCAGTTGAGCGGCGTTTTTGTCGGCTACGCGTTGGATGGCGCGCTCGATATTAGCCAGTGGCATATTGGCACCTTTGGCTTTATCGATAGCCAAACGGAGAGTAAAGTTGGTGCTCGGATCTGTGCCGGCACGTGCAGCCATAGCAATGGCGTTGCCCAGTTTGGTAAATACCGCGCCGCGGGCGGCGTCTTTGGCGCCCTTTTCGCGTTTAATGGTCGACCATTTGCTGTGTCCGCTCAAAACCCTACTCCTTCGTCACTTCTCTGTTATTATAGCAGTTTTATGGTGTAGGATGAAGACTAATAGTAGCACCAGAGCATAGGCGCCCAAGAGCCAAGCCAATGTAAAGCTAATGTTCTGTAAAAAACTGTGCGGCACACGGCTGAGCAACTGACTGGCATCAAGCATATATGTCAGCAAGCGGCGTGCCGGCCAGGCCAGCCAGCCGCATACCAAAGGCACAAACACCCCCGCCAGGCCAGCAACCAAACACAGCAGCATGGCCAGCGGCACCAATGCGGCAACGATGACATTGGCCGGTAAGCTTACGAGCGACATCTGGCCAAAAATATAAAGCACATACGGCATAGTCATGGCCTCAGCGCATAAACTCTCGATGGCAATAGCGGCAATGAGTTTGGGCTGACGCTCGCCAAACAAACGCTTAGTAACTAGAGGGCCGAGCACCACCACCCCAAAGAACGCCAAAAACGACAGATACCAGCTCACATTTCCCCAAATATATAGAGGGTTAGCTACCGCAGTGGCAGCGCCAGCCACCAACAGCAAGCTGAGCGGCGGAATCGTCCGGCCGTAGTACCACGCCATGATACTTAACACGCTAATGATTGCGGCGCGCACTATCGACGGACTGCTGCCAGTAATCGCTACAAAGACAACAATGAGTAGGACGCATATTGCAGCCATTTGGTATTTACTACGACCGCCCAATAGCCGACGAACAGCGTCAATAATAATCGTCAGGTTGTAGCCCGAGACCGCAATAATATGAGTAAGGCCGATAACGAGCAGCGTGTGCGACACGTCTGTCGGCAAGGTGCTGCGCTGGCCAATCAACAGTCCCAGCCCAAAAGAAGCCTCCGGCTCGGGCAACGCCGTTTGCAGACCGGCTGCAAATCGCCGGCGAAAGGCGTCAATCGCTCCCGTATTACGCGTCAGTAGGATAATCCTGCCGAAGCTAATACTCCCTTGTTGCCCGCCAAATGGCGGGTATAGCTTGCCACTAACCTGCACGAGATCGCCACGGAATACTAGAGGCGCACCAAAACCGCTGACGCTCAAAACTCCAGGCAACTCCACATTTATAGGACTAAGCATGTGCACATGGTTGAGCGTAAATGAAGTTTGCGAGTGCTTGCCATAGGTACTGTCTACCGTTGCAGTGCCCGTGAGCGTAACGTGCCGCATGCCTAAATCGTTATATGGTGCTAGGGCCCGCATCATGAGCGAGCCGCGCCACCAGCCCAGCCCAAAGCAGCATACAACAATACATATAAATAGCCCGACGCGGCGCCAACGCACCACCAAAATAGCGAATGGCAATGCCAGTAGTAGCAAACGCGCATCACCGAGCAACCAGCTATGCGCCCAGCCGATACCACCAAACAGCGCCAAGCAACCGGCACATATGTACAGGCTGCGCGGCCACAGAATTACCTTTCGCGTTAGCACGCGCGCATTCTAGCGCCACTTGCCTCGAACGCATAGTGCCGTTTAGGCGCCGCTTTGGAACACGGTGACACTAAAGCCGGGACAACGGTGGTCGACCCAGGCGGTAGTCAGCGGCGTGGTATCGTCGGGCAAGTACAGCTGCAAGTTCACCGATGCGGCTGTACAACTATTAGGATCGCTAAAATTCCCGGCTTGCGGGAAACCAAGTACGACGTGCGCCTGACCGCCAGAGCCCAGCGTGATGGTAGCCGGACTGTAAAGCGGATTGTCGGTGGCGCTGCTGCCAAGCACGATACTACCGGCGTCGGTCATAGATACTGATGGGTAGCCTGCAAGCGTGCACGACGCCGCACCATTGTTGGTGATCACGGCGTGCTTGTAGATCGTCCCTGCTGTGCCTTCTGCCGCACCCTGAGCAAGAGTCATGTCGCTCGATGCACAAGGTTTAAGAGCTGGCTTGCTAGTTGTTGTCTTGGTAGCGGGCGCATTGGCCGACGCGGTTGTACCGCTTGGATGTTTACTACCAGTGTGGTGCCTGTGCCAAACAATGTAGCCGACGCCCCCTGCTCCGATAAGAATAACGAGTACCACTAATCCGGCAACGAGCGCGTTGCCCGCTTGCCTTTTCCTCCGTGTTGACGTCATACTGACACCTCGCTTATACCTTTAATGATACACCGTCTTGCAATACGCTAGCTAACATGCCGAATTGCTACGCTTTACAAGGCATGAGGCGAGTAATACACTTATGGTTAAGATTAACTTACAGGTTGTACATGACTAATAAAAAACTCCGAAAACTCCAAACATTCGAAAAATATTTTGTGGCCATAGCGGTGGTTGTGCTCACCGCTGGCATTTATGGGCTCTGGGCCTCGGGAGTCGGCCACCCTGGTAAGTCCAAGACTAAAGCCGATAGCTGTGCGCTTACCGCCATTTTGGTTGACCCTTGTCGCCCACTGATTGGCGCTGTCGCCGGTGGATACCCTCAAGTCTCCAGCGACGCTGTCTCGCAGCTCAACTATTTTAATAAGCGCCTTAACGACCCGAACGCGCTCACAGACCCCTCACTTTTACCGACGCTGACATACAGAATCGATGTCGCACACATGTACCACCCCCCTGGCACCAACCTATTCAGCAAAAGTAGCCTAGCCGTCATCAACAGCAATGTTACCCCATACGACTACGTCAACTGGAAGCCGCTTCCGGCAGGCTACGCGTGGGCGGACGCTAACGGCAGTAATGCCACAGTCAACGATTATATAAAGGCCGGCGCAGACGCCGTTAAAGCACTTGGCTCCAAAAAGATTTTCTTAACGGTTTGGCACGAAGCCGAAAACGATGTATCCGTTCCCGATCCCGGCACTACCGCCTGCACAACATTTAAAGGCAACCAGGGCTCACCGTCCGACTATGTTGCAATGTGGCATAACGTACGAGCGATCTTTGACCAAGAGGGAGTCACCAATGTGGTGTGGGTGATGAACTACATGGGCTATTCTAACTGGAACTGCTTGGTAACCCAGATGTGGCCCGGTAACAGTTACGTTGACTGGGTAACTTTTGACCCCTACGGTAACTCGAGTGGTACATTTGCCAAAAGCGTTGGTAATCTATACAACTACTTATCTCAAAACAACGACGCTACGCACGACTTCGCATCTAAGCCCTGGGGCTTGGCCGAGTCAGGTTACAGTAGCCCGGCCGGTAGCGCTAACTTAACGGATACCGCCGCGCTCCAATATTGGCAAGACGCGGGCACTGCTATTACCGCTAACACCTTCCCTAAACTCAAAATGTATATGGTATACGACACCAACGCAAACACCGCCTATTCGCAGGTTGGCCTTAACCTTACCGGTGGTGTCGACACCGTTAAGCAAACCAGCTACAACAATTTTGCGGCTGCTGTCTTCGCCAAAGGCGCAAGCACCACCCCTCCTACGGATACTACCGCTCCAACAGTCTCAGTTGCCGCACCCAGTAATGGCTCTACAGTAAGCAAAATAGTCACCATAACCGCAAATGCAAGTGACAATGTGGCAGTTACCAGTGTTAAGATCTACGTCGACAGCACCTTAATAAAGAATGACGTTGACGGCAGTGACGGCTGGTTTAGCCAATATGACACCACGAGCATCGCCAACGGCGCACATACATTTAAGGTTGTGGCATACGATGCTGCTGGCAACAGCGCAGCAGCAACCACATCGGTTGTCGTCAGTAATGCTAGTGCACCTACTATTAACAGTTTTAGCGCCAGCCCGGTCAGCATTGCCGCAGGCGGCACCAGCACGCTCAGCTGGTCCAGTGCCAATGCCACATCCTGCGCAGTTACGCCTGGTGGCCCAACCGGCACCGGCACTTCGTGGCAGACTGGCGCGCTCAGTGCAACTACCACGTTTAAGCTTACTTGTAGCAACTCAGCAGGTAGCGTCTCTAGCTCCGCCGTTGTTACGGTAGTTCCAGCTCCGGCTATCACCAGCTTCACCGCCGTGCCCGATACGCTCCCTGTTAGCAATACCTCAACGCTCAGCTGGACCACAACCAACACGAGCACCTGTTCGATAACCCCCAACGGTCCTACCAACACTACTGCTACCTCATGGCAAACACTCGGCCTCATCGGCCCCGGGGTCAAAGTCTTTACCCTCACCTGTAGCAACGGGGTTGGCCAAAGCACCTCCAAAACTGTCAACGTCACTGTGCAGTCAGCAACCGTGCCACCCAGCAGCGTCGTACTCACTGCCAGTAGCACCGCAATCGTTGCCGGCGGCAATGTAACGCTCCGCTGGACATCTATCGGTGGTACTAGTTGCACACTCAACCCAGGCAACTTCAAGGCTGCCGAAGGCAGTGGCTCTAAGACGATTACAAACCTGCGCAGTACCACCACGTATAAGGTCACCTGCTATAACGGTGCCGGCTCTACCACTTCTAACAGCGTAAAGGTGTCGGTAAGTGCCTCGAATCCGCCAACGCAAGCGGCACCGGTAATCACTAACTTTGTAGCCAGCCCGGCTACTATTGCAAGCGGAGGAACCAGCACGCTTACTTGGTCGGCCAGCAACGTAGTCACCGATGGTTGTAATTTGAGCCCCAGCCCACTCACGAGCGCCGCGGCCAGCGGTCAGTGGACAACACCAAAACTTGTTAGCTCCATGTCGTACACCCTAACCTGTAAAAACGGCAGTAGCGCTACGGTTAGCAAATCAGTATCGGTAGTGGTCGCCAACTTGGTGGCCCCATCACCGCCGCCAGCAGTCACAGCCACCGCCATCGACCCAGGCGCAGGCGTAACCTCTGCGAGCGGAGCAACTACCGCAACCGTCACGGCCACAACCGGCCAAACTGTTGTCGATACCCAAGCAACTGGCACGGTCACCAAAGGTGCGCTCGCCACGCTATCGCCTTCCAACGTTACCGACCCAGCCAAAGTTGATTCAATCGTCAAAGTTGAATACTACACCGGACAAAAACTAGTATATGCTGCCACCACCGCGCCATTCGCCCTTGATACCTCAGTCCTCAAGGCAGGCACGACCTACACCATCACTCAGCGCACCTACTACAGTGACGGCAGTATGTCGCAAGTGTCGCAGCTCGTCACTATCAATGCTGCCACAGTGGCCTTCCTGGCGCAGGCCGCGTCCATACCTCTGGTTGTGAGCGTCGTTGCCGCCGTTACTGGACTATTCTTTGGAACGCGCTTCTTGCTCATCCGCCAAGCTCGCCAAAGGGTTGAGATGCAGCATCACTTCCCCACCGACATCGACCTCGACTCCGACAAGCACGACGACCACACGTTCGTTGGTTAAATCCTCTATACTAAAGCAGTATGCACCGCTTGCGCTTTATGCTCCTGGCATTGTCTCCCTCACAACTGAGTGCCATTGCCTGCCTATTCTTGAGCTTGTTGGCCCTAGGTGTCACTAACTGGGCGTTTGTGACGCACATACCATTTGTAACCGACTACTTCTTTGGTGGCCAGGGCCTCGTAACTGCGCTGCAGAGCGCACCGAACAGCCTAAGTGGACTCACTCGGGCACTGTTTATCCACCTCTCCACGCGCAGCGCGTTCAGCTTCGTCTTCGTGTTCGTTATTGCCGCCACGCTGTACGCCGTGCTCTTTGCAGGCGAACAGAGCATCAACAACGTCTTTAAAACCTGGCTCGAGGTGGGAGGCGGCGCCAAGACCGCGGCGCGGCGCAAGCGCGAAGTCCTATATCGAATCGTCTTTCGCCTAGTAATAATAGCGCTATGGCTGGGATATACACTCGTATTCGTACGGCTGCTGTTGCCGTTTTGCATTTCGGCATCACGCGTGGGCATCGCAACCATTACTGGCCGTACGGGTTGGCTCTACCTTTTGTTTGGGGTGCTGCTCTTTGCTGCGAGCCTGCATGTACACGTCATCTTCATGCGCCTCACCGCGCTCCGCTTACGGGTTTTTGGCGGTGTAGATCGGCTCATCGCCAGCAAGAGTACCTAGAGACTCACCCGCCGCCTAACGCATTTTGAGTAGAGGTATGGCGAATAATGCCAACACCGCCGCGTCTACGCCGACGTTAAACCACACGCCAAGGTAAGCAGAGACGCCGGCCTCAAACACGAGCCAACCGATAAGCCCATACAGCAGCGCCTTCATCAGGTCCTTGTCAGCCCTACGGAAAGCAATGCGCCCAACAGCGAATAGCGTCAGGCCCCACCCGATCATAATTGCTCCGTACAGTCCGCTTTCCCAATCCAGTAAAACTTTTTTATCTACAGGCAAGACACGCAGACCAAAAAAGACGTACACTAGCCCAAATAGCACTAAAATGACTGATACTACGCTAAACCATAGGGCTAATCTTTTTTGCTTCATACCAACCCCATTATAACGGAAACAAATAAAAACGACCCGTAGGTCGTTTTAGGAGCGCTCGCGGTGGCGCCTAATGAGCGCAGCACCTGCTGATATAGCCGTGAGGAGGGTAAAGCCTTCCGTGCAGCCAATCATCTGGTTCGTTAGTTCGCCAAAGCCAGTGGCGAGCTCGCATATTCCCGCGACTGCCGCAGAACCTAGCGCACCCGTACCAAAGATCTTGGCGCCGATGAAGTCGCCTGTCGTATAAAAATCGTGAACTGCTTCAGGAATATTATTCCTGAGTATTTAATAACACACCACGTCTAGTATGTCAATAGTCCATTTACACAACCGGCTGGAATTTATTACGGCTCCAGTTCCAAAGCACCGGGTGCACCCGTGATGGGTTGATACCGCTTCCGGCAAGAAGCGCCTTCCACGCAGCTTCGACTTGCAACGCGCTGGCTCCCTCTGCTACAAGCCCCAGGTGTACGCTGCTCTGAATAACGTGCGTGTCGGGGATGATCGAAATCGCCTCTGGATGGGCAAACTGCACGTCGGTGTAATGCGACAAAATAAATGGCCAGTAGTTAGAGAGCTTGGGGCCGCTCAGATAAGGAAAACGTTTGCGGTGCGTCACCTGCAGTAAACTTATGAGTTTGCCCGCGTCATCATCTGCCTCTGCGATAAGCTGGCGCGGGTCACTATTGTAATGCTCATAGAATGTTTTGCCGATAGTCGTCCAAATAAGCGTGTGTTTGTTCGGCTGCAACGCAAGCTTGTGTTTCACCAAATCGGCCCGTACTTTTTCCACCGGCGTCTGGGCTAACTTTTCTGGAAAAAACACATAGCGTGTTAACTCATCCTCCCAGGTCTTAAGTGCTGACGCCCACATAGCAGGTGAGTTACGCTGAAAGTTAATACAAACCGGCAGCGTAAAATAGAGGTAGTTCTCGCGGCTTCCAGGCGACAGGCCCGGGTTTACTTCGTGTTGGGCAAGCGTCGGGATCCGGCCCTGCTCGTAGTGGGCGAGTAGCTTCTTGACTCTGTCTAGCTGCATCTGTTATATGCCCGATTGGGTGGATGGATGATCGTTAGGTAGTTTGGCCAGTCCCTATACATACTCTCGCCCTTGGATTTGAGAACGTCATCAAAATCATACTGCTGAGAAAACTGGCGTATTTGTCCACGGAGTTTGTTCAGGCGTTCGTTAGCACTTCTTGATAGGTCTGATATACCCGCCTCGCTTACGCCGGACTCGCTTGCCGAGCGCATAATGAGCATGCGTCCATATATATCAAGTATGTCCTCGACGTACACGAGCGTCATAAAATAACTATTCTTGTCGTGTTCGTCTGTGGTTATTTTAGACGCTATGTCGTTCGCAAAATCCAGTAAGCCCAGTACCTGCTCAAACAGCGGTCTTGTATTCATAAAAACATTGTAACAAAAGGTTCTCGGCCATCACAGCGCTAGCGGAAGGCGTACATTGCAAGTCTCTCAGAATGACTTGATCAAAAAATCTACGCTTCTGTTTATTATGTCTTCGGCTTGGTCGTGTGTCCACATACTGTGTTTGTACCCTTCAAACAGCTCAACTTTATGCTGAGTCTGGGCGCTATTAGCAATAGCCTCGCGGTTCTCGGCCGATACGTGCTCGTCGTCAGAGCACTGCACAATATACATGGGCGCTTTAACACCACGTAATTTATCCGCCACTCTTATATCGTGCGCCTCTCGCCAATACAAGGCACACACCCGCTGCCCACCCTCTTCGACAAAGCCGCTCTCAGGTGGCGTAAATAACCCAACGTTAGGATCGGGCACCCATGCCACCGCAGCGGCGATACTAGTCAACGCCGCGCTAACACATATTACCGTCGCGCCACCCATACTTTGGCCGAACAACGCTACCTGGTAACCCTTGCCCAGATAATCCTCTGCTATTTTGGTAGTTGTCGCCACCCAATCATTAAAACTTGAGTTGATAAAATCACCGTCCGAGTTCCCGCTACAATACTGGTCAAAACGCAGGCTGGATATGCCATTCTGGGCTAGCTTACGCGCAGCTTGCACGAAAAAACGATTTGGACCTATAGACGTACCACGAAATCCGTGGCAAAAAACGACAATCTTCTTAGTACCGGCGTCGTGGAATGCAGTGGTTATATTGTGGCTGTTATACTTCTGGGTTTGTGTTTGTTCCATGCTGCCTACTATATCAAAGAAGCCAGAACGACCCCGCGTGTTAAGCAGTTCTATCTAGTGCTCGCCGTTTACGTCAAATGTAGTGTGGGTTTTGAGTACATATGGCTCGCCGCCGGTCGCAACATTTTCGACATGCGCAGCAACGCCACCCTGGGCGTCGGATATATGCACTATCTCGCCATGTAACATGGTGCGATTATAGCCGGGCAAGAGGTAAAACAAAAAGAGCCAGTGAAGGCTCTTTCGAATGCGCTTGGAGGTTCACCGTCCGCTGAGTTTATAACCTTGGTTAATGAGTTAACCCGTTGGAGGAGTTTACTGGATAGCAGATTCAGACAACACCAGATGAGCAAGCAAGGGGTAAGGTTCTCTCATAATTCCCTGTAGTGTTTGTACCTAGTGTACTAAGCAGCCCAACCCTCGCCAAGCCACTGGTCGAGAGAGTCTACGGCAAGCTTTGTTCGTTCAGGCGTCAACTGCCCCCTCTGCTTACCGTTTACTAGTATCGCTAACTCGTGCATAGCAGCAAGAACACGGACTAGGTCTTGGTTAATGGGTCCCAGCTCGGGGTTAACGGCAGCTACCATTTCCTCGAATGCCTTCTGCCCAATAACGCTGAATACGGGACGGAGTTCATTGTGAATGTCGCCCAGCCCCAAATCTGTCCAATCTATCACACCAGTTAGCTCGTTATCATCGGACAATACCAAGTTAGGTGAGCCAAAGTCACCAAAAACAATGACATTACTAGCAGACCCGCCTGGACGAATCTGCTGCACACGTTCGTAGTTTTCCCTATAGGCAGTTGCGAACTTAGTATCCTGCTGCTGTGCAGTTTCGTAAACTTGAGCGTAGTACTCATCTCTGTTTCTGATTAAGCTTCGTTCTGGCTGTATAGCCCTCAGCTCATCAACCGTAACGCTACTATTAAGTTCGTTAATGACTCCCGCTATTGCTACGCCAAGGTTTCGTCTTTTTTCAAAAGGTAGTTCGGTAACTTCATGCTTACGGAGTACGTTGCCGCGAAGAAACTCTAACACGTTGTATGAACCATCAGGTGCAAGCTCTATGGGACGCGGCACCGCAACTGAAAGCTTTCCGTACACAAGTTTTAGGGTCTCAAACTCATAGTAGTTCGCTTCAACTCCGCTCTCGTTCTTTGGAAAACGAAAGGCTTCGGTGCCGTCTACAACAAATACATCTCGATTATCCCCACCTTCAAATCGCTGAACGGACTGATGCTCAGGGCGCACCCTGTTGATGATTTCTTCTGGTTGTTGCGTACCTAGTGCTTCGCTCATATTCTTAAGTATATCAGTTAGTCAGGGGTTGATTAGCGTGGAGTAACCGCTGGGTCGGTATAAAATGGGAGGATGGCTGAAATCCAACATTATGTACCGCAGTTCTACCTCAGGTACTTCGCCCTCGAGAATGACGCCAATGCAGTCTGGGCTTACCAGAGGCATATCGAGCCATTTAAGACTAATGTTAAGAATATTGCTGGCGAAAAGGGCTTTTACAGATTTATAGATAGTCGTACGGGAAAAGAGTCGGATGAGCTTGAGGAAACATATTCCAAGCTGGAGCATCAAGCCCAGCTCATCATCAGCAAGTTAAATACCCCTGGATTACTAGAGCTTTCTAGGGAAGACAGGGGCAATCTTGCCTACTTTGTAACCAGCTTGCACGTCCGAGGTTTGAGCCACCGACAAATGACAGCTAACTCTATGGGGGAGATGCAGAAAGTGACGTCTCAGTTTAGAGCTACTCACAAGGAGTCATTTCTCGAAGATATGCGCAAAGCGGGAGTAGAAAGAAGCGAAGAAGAGATGGAGGCCTTACGACAGTTCGTCTTAGATGGCGAATACGAAGTTAAGTTCAACCCTCGCGATTCATTCTTTTTGAAAGCCGCGATGCAGATGGAACTAGATATATACCCAGTTGTCGTCGCCAAAGATATTTATCTGGTTGAAGCAAGTCAAGGCTACGACTTTATCACATCAGATAACCCTGTTAGTGTTATCCCACTTAAGCCACCTCACCCCTTTTATGGAGGAGGCGGAATTGGCGACGGTATGGTAGCATTACCCGTCTCACCTAGGCGAGCATTGTTACTCGTAAACCCTAATTCGATTACTCTGGGCAGCGTTATGAATCCAGACAACGTCAATATCGTTAATGGCTCTACATATTTCCATGCATACCGATTTGTGTTTTCAAATGTTAAGTCCATCCAGACCCAGAAGAAGTTCAACAGCACAAAGGCGGGAGATGGCGAAAAAGTCGTTGTTAGTTCACCCTTTAGCAGAAAGTAGCCGACAAAAATATAAGTGACGTACTAGATCTAGCTTGACGGGAACTGGGAGTTGCAGTTCGCTTTATCAGTATTGAACTGCTCTTGCATCTGCGTGAGTATCGCTACCGTACTAAAATGATAGATAGTTTGTCCACTACTATCAGTAGTTGTTGATATGGCGTTTATCTTTTCTGTATTATTGAATGCGTCCGTCGCTGCACTGATACAACGTGCGTTTGCTGCATTCACTGCCGTATTGTATCCAGCCTGTGCGGTACTAACTGCACTGCTAGTATTCTTTTTGCAATCACTTGTATTACCCTCGTTTTGAAAGCTATCCAGTATAGATGCGTTAGCAGCTTGATACTTGGTGTTGACGGAAAAGATGCGATTATTAATGCTCACTACTTGTGCCTCACAACTCTTAATCGCATTTGCTTTAGCCTGTACCGCCAACTGATTGTTGTGTCTGGCATTCAAATAAGCTCCACTACCGTATAAGAGTGCGACGATAGTTGATAAGACAATCCCTCCAAATGCAAGCTTCTTTACGCTTTTTATACGACGCTTTGCTTTTGATGTTTCAGCTTCAATAGACCCTAGGTGCGATAGGCTGATTCCAGCGAGTATCCAGCCTACTAGCGGTACGATAGCCCCCAAATAGCTCCAGCCTGCCGTGACTCTTGCGCTATTCAGTGCCTTTATGTCTTCTTTATCCATCAGTTTTCCTCGCTAATGCTCTGCTTGGCTTCATCATAACATGAACTGGAACCTAGCTTAATTTTATTATTAGTGCCTACCTGGATTTGCTCGTATAAAGCTGTTTCTATTCGTATCTAATCGAACCAAAGCCGAATAAATCAGAGCCATATCAGTATCCCTCAGCTACCAGCACCAGCAACCGTCCGAGCAGCTGCTGCGTGACGTCGCGCGTAAACATCGTCTCCCAAAGCCCATCAACAATACGAGTCCGATGTATCAGCCCAAACAGTACGGAAAGCACTTCGCTCTTGTCGAGGTTGTCGTAGCTGTCGTTACTCATAGCCTCCAACAACAGCAAGTCCCAATGCTTGAGAGTAGGATAGATAAGGTTGTCATTCGGGTCATACCTCTTCCAAAGGAACATCTTAATGTCTTGTGCTAGTTGTGCGTTCTGCCATGAGCCTTTGTAGGCGCTAGTTGCTTTAACTAGTGCAGCGAGGCTTGTGGACATGCTTACTGTAAATTCACCTTTACGCCTAAGCTGTTGTAGTCACCATGCACCTCAGCTACGGTAGGCGTCACACCTACTGGCACGTCATACACGATGTCGCCCGTGACACTGTTGCCTGGGTTAATATCGTCATTGAGCGGAGTACCGACCGCGTACCCTGCTGCCGTAGCAGTTGCATCGCTGGCGTACGTGTAGCGTTGCCCCTGCGCATTAAAGACGTACTGGTTGTACGCGGTAATGCTATTGGCGGTGTTACCAGTATTCGTGACTGTTATGTTTAGGCGACAGTACTGCCCCTGTGCGTTCGAGTAGTAGTTAACCAGTCCTCCCGTACTCAGATGTGTTTCGCCACACTTGATTGAATTAACAACGAAGTTAAACCCAGCATCACTAACCGTTGTGCCAATGTGTGGTTGCGGGGTAGAAGTAGCAGGCTGATTCTGAGCTTGCTGAGCTACCTGTTTACCGTTGGCTTTAGTCGGCTTATCACCACTGATAATCGCGCCGAGTATGCCCAAGCCAAAGAATATGAACAGAAGGGTTAGCACGATGGTAGATATAGTTCTCCGAAGGGGAGATTTTGGTCGTTTTGTCTTTAGCTTAGGTTCTTTGTTGCCACTCATCGGGTCTGCACTCCTTGCGTAAGGGTTGATATTCGGTGGCAACTAAAAAACCGACCACCGGATGAGCTTGCGCCCTACAACTCTTTCGAGCTGCAACTACGTCAATAGCAACCGATGATCGGATCATTATTGACGTAGATTTGATGACCATACCTATCCTTGCGGGTGGCTTTAGGCCTACCTAGCTGTGCTAGTTGAGGTCAAGTATAAGTGCATATCCGTCAAAAACAAAGGTGAATCATCCGGGCAGAAAGTGAAAAACGGTGCCCTAGAATCCAACTTATGGTTACAAACGTAACCAATCCACGCCTGCTGTGCTAAAAGGGCTCAGAACGGCTGAGAATGGCTCACAAGAAGAATAGACAATAGGCACACGCTACATATAGCGTATATGTGAGTTACTCGCACTCTATATGTTGTGTATTGTACAGCTACTTTTTCTTGTTTTTGCTACTTGAAAAGGCATATGCTAACCATTAGCAAAGACAGCTCAAGCAAAGTAATTAGTATGTCGCGCGACAACCATTGACCCAATAGCTCTGCATAGTCAGTAGCAAGGCGAGATACCTGTCGTCAACAGAACAGGGCTATTGGTTTGGGAGTCTCTATGGTACGAAAAAATTAGATAGTTGTCGCTCGTAGTCTCTAGCAACGAGCATTAGTAAACATAAACCTTAAACAGGCTTGAAGGCGTGAGGAGTATTCAAGGTGTCTAAAAATAAAAATGAGGAGGCTTTTCATGAGTTAGCAGTCTTTCTTTTTGAGCTGTACAAAAAACGTAAACAGGAAGAGTGCACACACGAATCGTATGCTTGACAATTTGTGTTTTTCTTCCATAACAACATAATTAAATAGGAGGACAATATGTCAAAAGAATATAAAAAAGCAATCGCTTTAACGCGCACAAACGGTATTGGTAACGAGATAAACAAGCACGCATTTCAAACGATAAGAATTGCGGAATTCGCGCAACAGAAAAACCTTACAGTAAAACAATACTTCGCATATAACACAGCTGACGCGTGTGGGGAGGGTATCACGGATATGATGCAAGCAATACTTACCTACTTGCGTCATCACCCAGATGTGAAGCACTTAATCGTAACAAACCCTGATAGGATTTGTCGTTCGTACAGCCTGTACGAGATGTTTGATAATCATCTTGCTGGGCTTGGAGTAAGTATTGAAGCCCCCGGGTTTCATGATGAGGAGGAAAACCTATGAAGCCAAAAGCAATAGCCTTGTGCCGCGTATCTACGCAGGGACAGGCAAACGATGGCAACCTTGTGCCACAAGAGCAGAATGTTAGAAAATCAGCCGACATTTTAGAGGCAGACCTAGTTAGAGTTTGGTCACTCGCTGTTTCTAGTCGCAAAGGCAAGAACCTCAAGCGCAAAGACTTGCACGAGATGCGCGACTTCTGTAAGCGTTATAAATCTGTTAAATACCTAATTATTGACGAGGCTGACCGTTTTATGCGCTCTATAGATGAGTACTACTGGTGGAAGGTAGAGTTTAAGGTACTCGGTGTGCAGATTCGTTTTACTAGCGACCCCTTAGCCGACCCAGAGGACGATAGATATGTTTTTGACGAACTAATAAATGCTTATCGCGCCGAGCAAAGCAACAATGAACGCATACATAAGACACCTGATAAACAGAAGAACAAGATACTTGCTGGCTACTTTCCGAGTAACCCGCATACTGGCTACATGAAATCTGATATTCCAAGCCTACATGTCCCCGATGAGCCAAACTGGTCGATAATGCAAAGAGCATTCAGAGCTATGGCTGCTGGCGAGATGAACATCTCGGAGGGATTAAAGTGGGCTACCGAGCAAGGCTTGCGAACCAAGAACTACGGACCAAAGGCAGTCGGCGGAAGAAAAATAGATATGAATCGCTGGAATGTCACCCTAGGCTTAAACTGGACACGTAGTCTATTCTAGAAAGGACTAATTTGTCAGTTTAATCTGGAGGAATACACATGGCCAAGGGCATACCCTACGACCCAAAACTCAAAGCCGAAATAGTCAGTAAAATCCGAGACGGTGGCCAGAGCGTCAGCTCTGTCAGTGCCGAATACAACGTCAGTAGTAAAAGCATCTACACCTGGCTCCGTGAGGGCGTCGTAGACGGCAACCGTAACCTCATCCTGGAGCTCAATCGCCTCCGCAAAGAGAACGAGCAGCTGTACCGCTTGCTCGGGCGGGCTACTGCAGAAATGCAGAAGTCAAAAAGCTAGCCATCCTGGACGAGGTCGAGCCAGGATGGCAACGGCACTTCCTGGCCGTACTCGGCATGAGCCGCAGTGGCTACTACGCGCCGCCAGCTGTGCTGGCTGCTCGTGACGCCCGGGCGGTTGCTGCATTGCAGCAAGTCCACCAAGCACACCCCTTTTACGGCGTTGCACGGTTTGCGCTGCACTTTGGCTGGAGCGAGGACAAAGCTCGGCGCATCCGTAACCTGGCTGGCATACGAATACCCCGAGCTGGCAAGCGCTACAAATACCGGCGTGGCGGCAAAGCTGAGATTGCAGCACCGCCCAACATTCTGCACCGCTTTGCGCTGCTCAAGAATCTAGAGCGGCCACAGGATGGCATGGACTACAGTAATATGGTCAACGCCGAGGCCTGGGTGCAAGATTTTAGCTACATCTGGTTCGAGCAGAGCTTCTGCTACCTGGCTGTCGTCCTGAGCCTGGAAACCAGGCAAGTTGTCGGTTGGCGGCTCGGCACCAACCACAGCAGTGAGCTGACATATGCGGCGCTACTGGACGCGCTCAGCAAGCACAAAACCCCAGCCATTCTGCACAGCGACCAGGGTAGTGAGTACCTGAGCCACAGGCACCAGCTGCTCTGCGAGCAACTGGAAATACAGCTCAGCGCCAGCAACAAAGCCAGCCCATGGCAGAACGGTTTCATGGAACGCTGGTTTCGCACACTCAAGCAGGAACTGCCACCACTGAGCCAGTTACAGGGTCTGGCCCAGCTCCACGAAGCCATTGCCATGTACATCCACTACTACAACTACGACCGTATTCACACTAGCCTCAAGATGAGTCCGGCAGCTTACGCTGCCAGCCTCACCCCAGCTCCGCTGGAAAGAGACAGGGTGTCCGGAAAAGGCGGAGCTTGACAGTTATACTTGATGCATGATTTACGCCATTCTGGGCATTGCCAGCGCCATTATTTTTCTACTGGGCGACATTCCGTATCTGCGCGATACGCTTACGGGTAAAACCAAGCCGCACCGCGTAACGTGGGGAATCGTGAGCCTGCTCAACGGCATCGGCTTTGCCAACCAATACGCCAGTGGCGCGCACAACTCGCTGTGGTTGTTTGGGGCGGGCACGGTGATGACCGGGCTCATCTTCTTAGCCTCGCTGCGTTCTGGTGTGGGTGGCGGCAGCAGAGCTGACATCCTGTGCCTAATTTTTGGCCTAGCCGGTGTCGTGCTCTGGGTGGCGTTTGATTCACCCTGGTACAGCATATCGGCAAATATACTAGCGGACTTTGCAGCCCTCGCACCCACTTTTATAAAGGCGCGCAAGCATCCAGAGACCGAGACCAAAATCTCATGGCTGGTGGGCGGTTTTAGCACGCTGCTGGCGACGATATCGGTGGGTAAGCTGGATTTGCAGTTGCTCATATTACCCGGCCTAGGGGTACTGCTACAGGCCTACATGGTTTACATTCTGTACATCGAAACTCGTTTTGCCGCAAAAAGATAACCTGCCACTGGTGCCGCGCTAGGGAATCCGGCCAGATTATGCTACAATAGGATAAGCAAGTTATTTCTACACTCGATCCCAGCATATAGTGCAGCCGCGGCAAAGCTCATTCTATTCTTGGCTACAGCGAAGACACTGTCTCGCATAATATGAGCTCATAGAAAGGCTTTTTACCATGGCAACGAAATTATTCGTAGGCAAACTATCATTTAATTCCACCGACGAGGACCTCCAAAAGCTATTTGCTGAGTACGGCGTCGTCATAAGCGCGCAGGTCATCAAAGACCGCGACAGCGGCCAGTCCAAGGGCTTTGGCTTTGTAGAAATGCAAGAGCAAGAAGCCGCCCAAGCAGCAATCAACGCGCTTGATGGCAAAGACTTTGACGGCCGCAGCATCGTAGTCAACGTTGCACGCCCACGCGAAGAGCGCCCACAGGGTGGCAGTAGCTTTGGCAATGGCTTCCAGCGCCGCTAAACGGAATTAGGCACAGACAGCCAAACTTGGCATAGCCAAAGTTTGTTCGTACCTGCCGCCAGTTGGGTAAAACCATACTGGCGGCCCGCGGCATTCAGCAGCGTATTGGGGCGATTCCTCTTTCTTACCCTCTGGCTAACTACTGTCTCGGCTAGCAACACCCAGCCTGCACACAGCAAACCTTAAAAAGGGAGTTACTTATTATGTTGCACGAAAAAATTCAGAAGCATATTGAGATTGTTCGCTCGTCTAATAAAGCACTCAGTTCGATGAGCCAAAAATCTTGCGATGCTATTTACGCTCTGCTTAAATCCCACTACGCAACCGTAGGCGTTAGTACTGTTAATGATATAGCCGACTTAGGCCAGCTCGTCGCTAAGCGGCCAGACCTGGTCTTTATGGGCATTAAATACGTCCATGGCCCCCTCCCTAACACGAAAGTATGGATCTCCGAATACCTCGAGCAACATGGTATTGGCCACACCGGCTCACCAAAAGGAGCTATTGAGTTAGAGCAGAACAAACCACTCGCTAAGCAGCGTGTACACGATGCGGGCCTTACCACCTCGCCGTTTATGGTCGTAAAGCGGGGTGACACGTTTGACGTTGCGGCGAGTGCCATGCAGTTCCCGCTATTCGCTAAGCCGGCAGACCTCGGCGCTGGTCAAGGCGTCGACGATAACTCAATCGTCCACAACCAAGCAGACTTGAACAGTAAGATCGCCTCGCTCGCCACCGACCTGGGTGCCGATGCACTCATCGAAGAATTCTTATCGGGGCGCGAATATAGCGTTGCAGTGCTAAAAGAAGAAGCATCCGACTCCTTGATGGTTATGCCACTTGAGCTCGTTGCCGGCCCGAATATTCACGGCCAGCGTATCTTGAGCTATGCGCTCAAGTCCGCACCGCTCGAAACACCGGTCTTCCCGGTAACGGATAAACGCGTCCGCGCCGCTCTGATAGAGCTCGCTACGAACGCCTTCCGGGCCCTCGGCGCCCGCGACTACGGCCGCATCGACATCCGTATGAGTGCCGACGGCGTGCCCCACTTCCTGGAAGCCAACCTGATTCCATGCCTAATCCGCGGCAGCGGCAACTTCCCAAAAGCCTGTGCAATGAATCAAGGTATGGGTTACGAAGCAATGATCTTGCACATCGTGCGCTTGGGCCTCGCTCGTTCGATCAATGCCGACCTTATCGAAGATGACCCCGCGCCTACATACGGCCCGCTCGCAGTCACCGCCGCAGCATAACTAGGTCAGTTGCCGGCCAAAAATAAAAATACCAGCTGATCAGGCCGGTATTTTTATTTTCCTCTAGCTAGAAGGATAGATTTGCAGATGCAACTTTTTGGGTTACACCTTATATATTGTAAGCATATTTCCTTTTGGGATTTACGCTTACCCAAATCAAACGTAGCAAAGCTTAAGCACTATGTCAAGTTTTTGTCGCAAACAGTCGCTTGTGAAGAAAGAATCTCCATGGTATCGTATCTTTTATGACTGAGTTTAGCGCTACTTTTTATCCTGTCAATCTTGACGTGCTTGAAGGCTTCCCCCCAGAAGCAGCAATGACCGTATATCCAGCGGGCCAGCAACCGACGGAAGTATTTCCTTTTGGATTTAGACATGACGACGTCCGTGGCCCGCAACTTGTTGCACGCTTAGTAGTTGGAAGGGCTATCGCTCTTATAGGATTGGGCACCAGCCACTTGGGCATCTATCCAACACCCAGGGGTCAGCAACCGCCGCCAAACGATGGCATAGCACGAATTAGCTTAAGATACTATAAGCCCACCGAGGATGGAACGCCCGAAAGCCGCTATCGCGATCTAGAGATTCACCCTGGAACGCCCAGCATTTGCTACGGCGTGCATCCCGACCACCCAGGGGAGACGCCGACCTGGTACGTCCGTGGCCGGCACGTAGGCTTTAGCCGTCGTGGTGATGGGGGCGCTAATCTAGTACCCGGAGCGCGCTTTGTTAGGCCGCCGCAGATTAAGAGTTTCTCGATAGCACGCATTGTAGATGGCCCGTTGGGCGATCCCAGCACAGATGAAGTTTTCCGCATGGTGATGGGCATTCCCGAAATCCGTCCAGCATAAATGCCGCACCAGCATTCCTAAAGCCCTTAACAACTAAAAACGCTCATGGTATACTTATGGGCAGTTAAACGCTAACAAATATGATCAAAAAACACTCCGACGACCCCGATGTGGCGCATGCCGCAACCCAAGCCCTAGCCATTATTAACGAGGTGTTAGAGGCGCTACCCAAAGCCCAAACCTTTGACTACGGCGGGCACGACCTGCATATCGGCGAATACGAGGTATGTGAGCGCTGCACCGTACCGATTGCCGAAGCACAAGCCGCGCATGATGCGCTTACTCAGCGCGCCGAAGCCACGGACGACGAAACCGTTAAAGAGCACCTGCAACTCGCCGCCGAGTTCTTCCGTTTGGAAGCAGAAGCGGCCGTGGTACGCGCCGAGTTGCACAACGGTATGGGTACCGAACCGATCCTCAACAAGTTGCTTGGCTTCCAATACACCCGCGAGATACACGACGATTATCAACACAGTCACCACCCGGGAGTCTAAGCTATGGATAGAGACGAAATCGTAAAGCACCATCTAGATAACTTGCGCAAGCTGCTCACTTCTAGCGGACTATTCTTGGCATCGTCACAAAATGTAGAAACCGGCTACGACAAAGCCTGGCTGCGCGACAACGCCTACGAAGCGCTAGCCTTTGAGTACGCCGGTGACTGGGACGTAGTAGCCAAAACCTACCATACATTGCTCGATATCTTTGACAAACACATCGACAAAATCGACTGGGCCACCACCAACAAACCATTCGAAAGCTGGCAATTTATCCACGCCCGCTACAACCCCGAAACGCTCGAAGAGTTCTGGGAGAGCTGGGGCAACAAACAGCACGACGCCGTTGGTGTAATCCTGTTTAAACTAGCCGAGTTTGAAGGCCACGGCCACAGCATGCTGAGAAACGAAAAAGACCGCCGCACCGTGCAAACACTCATTTATTACATCTGTAACGTCGAATATTGGCACGACGCCGACAGCGGCATGTGGGAAGAAGCCGAAGAAGTGCACGCTAGCTCGATTGGCGCAGTGCTGGCCGCCCTCAAAAAGTGGCAAGAGGTGGGCAGCATGGATGTAGACCAGGACGCGATCGACCGCGGACAAGCAGCATTAGATGCCTTATTACCACGTGAGTCGGAGTCTAAATTTACTGACCTCGCTTTATTGTCTTTGATCTACCCATACAATGTGGTGAGCCCGGAGATGGCCAAAACCATCGTCGAAAACCTGGTATACCACCTAGCCAAAGACAAAGGCGTGCTGCGCTACAAATTCGACGCCTACTACAACAAAAACACTGACGGCTATAGTGAAGAGGCCGAGTGGTGCTTTGGGTTGAGTTGGCTGGCCATTTGCTACAAGCACCTGGGCGACGAGCAGCAAGCGCAGGAGTATTTGGACAAAGCGACGGCTACCATTACTAAAGACGGCAAAATCCCCGAACTGTATTTATCGCACACCGACGAAGCCAACGAGAACACGCCGCTCGGCTGGTCCGAGAGTATGTACGTGGCCGCTTTGTACGAAGTCAACTCCTAACACCGGACGTTTTAGTATAAGCTACGCGTTCTGTCGTAATTTTTACTGCAGCGGGCATAGGCTAATGCTTACCATACAGATGTGAGGAAACTTAACCGTAAGGGGGTGAAGTATGGTAGGTTTACATAAATTTAATCCGATGGTGCGAGCCATTGGGACAGTGGGTGCGATTGCGGCTTTGGTGGGCGGCATTACGTATGCGAGTTTACAAACTGACCCGGTAACGCTCGGGCCGAACACACTGACTTCAGCAACGGCAGCACTAGCGATTGGAGCAGGCACTTCCTGCCCAGGTGGTAATACGACTACAACGACAGGTATTACGGCCAGCCTAGTACCGGGCGTACCGTCCGCGGCATTCCCATTCTGTTTAGACAATACGGGTGGCGTCCCGTTGAACATAACAGCCCAGATTGACCAGTCGGTGTTCGTAGGTACTGATATATTGCCGACGGACGTAACGCTTACTCTTACATGTCCGCATATTGGGACGCTGAGCGGTACACTTGATCAATACGCGTCACCAGTGACATTCCCTGGCGCGCCATTAGCAACGGCGAGCCCCGAAAACTGCACTGAGACCGCAACACTTGCGAGTAGCTTCACAGGCTCTAACAAGACGCTCGACGCCTTCGATATCAGCTTTGTTGGGAACCAATAGGGAACTAACGAAAGCGTGACCACCAAGCCATGATACCGTTCAAACGGATCGCAACTGGTTTAAGTGTCGCTACATTGGCGGCATGCTGCGGCGCCGCAGTACTGTTCAGTGTGTCGGGAACGGGCCTCAAGGCTCTCACCATCCCCACCGGCAGTATGCGGCCGGGCATGCCGCCCGGTTCTTTGGTGTTTGTGCACCGCGTCCCTGTTACCTCGCTTAGGGTAGGGGACGTCATTACGTACACCAATCCGCTCCATCCTAAAACAACTATTACGCACCGCATTGTTAAGACATACTTAATAGGCGGCAGGGTGCCCGGTTTCGTAACAAAAGGCGACGCCAACAAAACCGCAGACATCCCAATCTCTGGCGGCACAATCTTAGGCAAAGTGGCCTGGCATGTGCCATACGCCGGTTGGTGGCTCATGTGGGCCAAGCAGCCAGCGGGCCTGCTTGTTGCCATCTACTTGCCGGCAGCACTATTAGTGGCAGAGGAAATCCAGCGACTCAACGCCTACTATAAATGGCTTAAGCCATACCGGCTGCCGGGGTATGCGCCCCGCATCAAGCCAAAACGCGAAGGGGTGTGGCGGCTCAAGGGCGCAACGGCAGCACTTATCGCCACACTGCTGGTGGGCGGGATAGCGGCACCGACTGCTTTGGCGCTACTCCATAGCAACACCGTGACGCTCGGCCCTAATCGCCTATCGTTTAAACCGGCACACCAGTGCTCGGGCGGCAGCAATAATGTGAACGTAACGAATACGACAAACCAAACCGCCACTACGGGCAGCACTACTAATTCCGGCAATGGCAGCAGCGGATCGAGCACAAGCGGCAACGCTAATAACTCTAACTCAACAACGATTACCGTTACAACTTGCTAAGAATTGCGCCATTGCAAAACATGTACTATCGTAACAATCATGATCGACGCTATGCCAGAGCTCACCGAGCGCCAGGCAGAACTTGCTGCAGCTACAAGAAGCCTCATTGCTCAGATGGCACGGCGAGCCATAGGCGCACTTAGCCAGTTGCCGCACGATGACAGGTGGACCGTCCACCCCTCCTTAGCATTTGCGCCGGGCATAGTGCCGGCTGGCAAGGAGACGCATATCTTACCTCGGGAATACATCGGCGAGCCTTTCCCCTACACGGCCGGTGCACTCGTACAGGATATACACATAAGAAGAGAACGTGTCGCACTCCACGTCGCTGGCCGTACCCTGGGGAGTGTGCGCGATCTCTCGATCGGCACATGGACATTGGTAACGCTCGCAAAGCCTAGATCTCCAGATGAACGCCGCTTCGAGGACGACCTCTGGTTCCACGAACAACGCACGTACGGGATATCGACTCGTGGAGGAGCTATCTCAGCCAAGGAGCGTTCTGGCTTGAGGCGGTATCCCACAGTTTTAGCCGCAGCAGGTATAGTGGCCCGGGTGTTGGAACACGCTCAAGGGGTTAAAATTGGCCAGGAAGACGCCGCGGACCTATATACACAATGGTTAACAGAGCTTGGTAGCACGCCGCGACCAGTCGACGGCGCACCGTTTTGGACAACCGTCTTACCGGCGCTTCCGGTTACGACTCCTTAGGGAGCGTAACGTTCACCATCCAGTTAATGCCGAACTTATCGGTAAGCATTCCAAATTTGTCACCCCAAATCGCTTTTTCGAACGGCATGGTTATTTTGCCGCCTTCGGACAACTTTTCAAAATAGCCAGAGAGCTCGACTTCGTTGTCGCCGCTGAGCGACAGGCTCACATTGTTGCCCGGGTTGTAGGGCATGCGCGCCGGGGTGTCGGAGGCCATCAGCATGATACCGTTGTCGGCAGTTAGCGCGGCGTGCATTGTTAGATTGTCCTCGGACGGGTCAGTGGAAGCGTGGAACTCCTTAAACGTGCTGGTGGTGAGTTCGCCGCCAAACACCGACTTGTAAAATTCCATCGCTTCTTTGGCGTTGTCTTTAAAACTTAGGTAGGGGTTGAGTTTTGATGGTTGCATATGTGCCTCCTGGAAGTTAAAGCGTGCTTATGATGTTTCTTTATTGTACCAAAATAATAGTGGCAAGAGGGGCCGCCTAGGCAGCCCCTCTCATGTTGGGTTGGCGCGGCTTATAAAGCTTCAGTCTTACAATAGCCTATCGGAAAAAATTGATGACTACGTTGATGACGTTATGCGTGGAGTTTTTAAGGTTTAAATTGATCGTTACGTTCTCGTTGTTGCCGTAACCTGAGCCTTGCTGTTGTTGCAATGACTGGGCGGCTGCTAAACCGGTGGTACCGATTATCGCGCTTGCCGCCACAGCTGCAAAGCCCAAAGCAAACTTATTCATCCCAAGTTTCTTAGTGAGTATATTGTGGGGTGTTGTAAACATTTTTTACCTCCTTTCTTAAGCCGCCGCTGGCTGCGAACAGCCGATCAACCCAACGGTGTTCGCTGCGACCATGGAGTGTCCCAGCGAACATACTAGGTTCATCGTTTTTTGCGTTGGTAAGGCGAGCGCGGCAGGCGCGACTCGCGGGCGAGCGACACCACTCCTATGATTAAAAATATGAACGTGTAGGTAGCAAAGTTGCCCATTAGTTGGCCGTCTGGTTTGAGCAGCAGCATGGCACACACCGCAACGAGCGACAAGGCGGCCAAGGCAAAGGTAATGCGACTTGGCAAACGCCAGATGAGTGCGACCAATCCGTAAGCCGCGGCTAGAAGCGCGCCGATGGTGGCGTCTTGCACGAGTGCTCCGCCGACCAGGCCAGCCAACACGATTGCCGGCAGCTGCAGGCGGCTCCACCGCGTACGCTGGGCTCGGGGCGGCGCGCTGAAATAGAGCTTCTTGGGCGGCAGCGGAGCGGTGCGACGGTCGATCGGACGGGCAACGCGCGTTGGCACAATAATGTCGCTATCCATGGTATACCACCTTATATAGTTTAAGATGCGGCGTCTCTTGCACTAGCACAAGATCGGTTTGGTGATTTAGGTAATCATACTTGCGGTAATCGTAGTCTTTGGCAAGCAGCACGTACTTAACGCTGAGCGGGCTGAGTTGCTTACCAAGCTGGTGACCGCTGGGTGCTGCAGGTAGTACATGGTAGGTGAGCACATCTTTTTGCGGGTCGGGTACGGTAGGCGAGGCGCCGTTGAACTCCAATTGGTTGCTGGCAATCGCTGGCTTGTCAAAATAGGCCGGGGCCGGATTAACAATTATCCGCCCGGCAAAGCCGAACGACATATACAGGTGCCACGGCAAAAACAACACCTTAAAGCTGGATGAGTCACTGTTAAGTCTGCTGTTAATGAGAGCCCAGTCCGCCGGATACTCGCGTGGCGTGAGCTGGCCGGCAAAGCCCCAAAACATTGTCGGCGTATACACCACTGGCAGCAGCAAGCAACACATAGCAGCACCATTAAACAGCAACTGTCGGGCGTGCCGCTGCGCCCAACCAAGCGTAGCAGCTGCGGCCTGGCCAGCAAACAGGGCAAAGGTGAGTACCACGAGACCCACAAATTTTTCTGGTTCGCGGTAACCGCTAAACAGCGGCAGGTGAGTAGCCAGCCAACCATCCGGACCACCACTGGCTACTGCCACAGCGACCGCGCCACTCATAAGCAACAGCAATGCTACGGTTCGCTGTCGGCGGCGCCACATTGCCAGCACTCCAGTCGCCGCCAGCACCCAGAGGCCTATCATCGCCAAAGGCCACATTGCCAGCACATGTTGTGGCAACGTGTAGAGTCCGCGGCCGTCCGCCCAAAAACCGCGCAGTTGCAGCACGTGGCCAATACGGCCAGCAGTGTTTCCGCCGAGTGTGGCAAATGCCTGACGGTCGGCAGTCGTAAAATGCGTAATGGCCTGGGCCTGAGTATTACTACCGGTCACGAGCGGCGCGAGCCAATAGCTGCTAGCTACTATAAACACAGCCAGGGTCAGCAGCCCGTACTTGGCCAGGGTCAGCAGGTGCTTTCGCTCGCCCCAATACTTGAAAAGGGCTAAGCCACACTGTACTACCAGCACCACCGCAGCCAAGCCAAGGGTATGAATCGACACAACGCCTACCAGCACCGTCCACATTGCCAACTGTAAAGCCGTACGTCTGGCCGGATTGGCGAAGAACTTTAGGCTCGCGCCCACAAAAGACGGCAGTAGCGCATAGCCGAGCAGCACGGCGTACTGGCCGGCCATGAACCGCCCATAAGTGAACGGATTAATCATATAGATCGTGCCGGCCAGGTAGGCGCCCCAGGCTTCATAACCCGGACGCCACGGCGCAGCTTGCGCTAACTTAAGCAGGCGATGCGCACCCCAGCCGGACAAAATCAGAATCAAAAATAGCAGTAACTTTTGCAAAACCTGGCTCGGGATCGCAAAGTTGAGGACATGCAACGTAGTGTTAAACAAATAACTGCTTGTAACGCCCGTTGGCATGCGCAATGTAGGAGTAAAGGCCATGTCGAGCGTCAAAATGTAGCCGGGCCTGAGCATCGGCAGCAAAACCAGCAAGGCTAAGATACTGTAGAAAACTAGTGGTGTACGAACGGTGTTTACTTTCGCCGTCGCCATAAGCCCTCCCGACGGTTTTCGCTGGTATGCCGCTCCCATAGGTAATACGTTACGCCAGAAACTGCTGCCACTATACTGATGACACCGCCGAGATAGAACCAACGCTGCGGCACAAATTCGATCGCCAGGTTAAAGTCGTACGAACCGTCAGCCTCTTTGATACAACTTCTTGCCAGGCCGCATAAAGCTGCCGGATCGATATACCAGCCGTTGGTAGTGTCGTTTATATGCACGTGACTGGCTGGCGGGACGGTGGTGCGCGCTGCAAACGGAAGCCGGACGTCATGGTCGCGTTGCAATTCTACTTGCCACAGACTATCGTAAGTCTGGTTCATCGCCACATAAAACGGCTGCGCAGCGCCACGAATAGCCACTAACTGGCGCGTAGGGTCAACCGCCCGATAGTGCAGGCTTTTGGGCGCCTGCAGTGCCGAAGAAGATTGCGCGTTGATCACATAAAATTTGCCTTGGGTGGGCGGAATGCGCGTGAGGCTCACTTGGTCGTAGCGGGCGATACCCGGGGAGCGGCCGTTCGGGTCGGGATAGGCATAGAGTTGCAAAGCAAGGTGACTTGCACCAGCTGGCACAGCAATCTCGACGCCCATGGTACGCCACTGGCCGTTAGTAGCAGGTAAGCGCTGCTGGACAACGCCGTTGGCGTGATCGTCAAATTGTACATGGTAGCCGGCAGAGCGGCCACTGCCGATACTTTGGTAATCAAAACTCAATAAATAATGTGCGCCGGCTTGGACGGTAATACTGCCCGGACCCGTGCAGGCGATGTGGTTGCTTGCATCGAGCTCTAGCGACTGGCGGCCGGCTGTTTTACTTACCGCTACCAGCTTCATACTAATTTCCGGCTGATCATCAAAGTTATAACAATCGCCAACCTTATGCTGCCATAGACCTTGTTCTAATGATGGATTAGGCACCAGATTCTTGTAGTCAAACGTCGGGTCAGTGTAGGTGAGCGTAAACGGCGTTGCAGCCGGCAGATTTACAGCCGCATTGCCCGCTGGCAGCGGCCCCAGGCCTGGCTTGAGAATAGTCGACAGCGTAATCTTGTCGCCCAATATACCGTAAAACAGCGGCTGCGTACCGGGGCGCACGAACAGCCACCGCTCCGCTCGGGCAGACGCTATCTCACCTTCGATCGAGCCGTTCTGAATATTGGTCGGCGTCAGGCTGGCAAACACGTCGTGTATCGAATTACTCACTGGCGACGCCGCGGCCGTGACACTGGTGTATTTCTGCTGCAACACTTTGGTTACAAAATTGTAGGTGGCACCGACAGATTGTTGGCCGCCCGAGGCAAATACCTGGCTCGCAACATATACCGGCTTAGTGGGCGCCTGGTTTGCATACAAATGAAAGGTATTCTGCACAAAACTTTGTTGGCTGGCAAAGTCATACTGGCCTTCCACCAAGGGCTTTAAATGGTCGTCACAACCAATAATATAGTCGTAGTTAGCCAGGTCAACGATGCTCGCTTCGTCTTCCATTGCGTTCTTAAGCTGCACCTCTTTAGAAGCCATAATCTGGTTAAACTCGGTGGTGACGGCCGGATTGTTGCGCATAAACGTCAGACAGTCGGCATTATTAACAAACAGGGCGGTCTTGTGGCTCAAGTCCAACGCTTGCAAGCCGGCAAAATACTGCGGGGTGCGCAGCGTTAAGATCTTGTGGTACATGTCGGTGGCAACATAGCCGTTCATAATCAAAAACGTTGCCAGTAAACCAGCTTGCACGAGCACCAAACGCCGGCCTTTTTTAACGCGGTTGAGCAAAATCACCAAGATACTAAATAAAGTGAGTGGAATATACAGCTGCCACTTGAGCGGCGAACGGAACGCCCAGCCGCCCGGCAAGCCGATGAGTAGTTTAATAAGCGCGTCCAAATGCACAATAGTAACCGTGGCCAGTGCAACAAGCACAATAAAGCAGGTGAAGAACACGCCCAGTCGACGCTTATCGGCAAGCGACAATCGCCGCTCGGTTCGCAGATACAAGCCCAGCACGATCACATAAAATACAAACACGCCAAAAAAGTAGAGGCTTTGATAGTTATCGTCATAAAACGAGAAGTCTACAAACACATCCTTGGATAATGACAGGCCGGTAAACAAATTACCCGTATTAGACACGCCCACCAGCGCCGTGTAATCGGCGGGCGTGGGCGTTATGTTGGTAGATATAACGTCTTTACTAACAGTGCCCATACTGATGGTCGGCAAAATAAAATAAAAATTGGCGAGCAAACCCAGTACCACTACGAGCGCCAGCTTATGTATGTTGCGGCGCAAGAAATTCTGATTGTGCCATGCCAAGTAAATAAAATAGGCAGCGGTGGCCACAGTGTTAACGGCGAAGGTATACGGATGCAAAAATGAGATATTAAGACAGGCTACCGCCCACAGCAAGAACCGCGGTTGCTGGCGCTGAAACGCGGCGCGCACCGCAAGTAAACAAAACGGCAACATAGCCGCCGCCAACACTAGTCCTATCTTGGCGACGTTGCCCAAAAAGATCGGGTTGCAGGCGAAAAATAGCGCGCCCACAATTTGCACAGACGTCTTATTAACGTGCAAGAAGTTGCGGGCAAACACAAAAAACGAGATGAACGCCACCAAGAGCGAAGCCAGGATGTAAAAATAGCTGGCGCCGACGTTACCAAACAGGCCAAAGGCAATAAAATCAGGCAGGCGACCGGGCAGGCGAATGAGTCCGTCGGGGTTGGCCGTACCGCTTTGGAACGACCACATGTAAAAATACTTGCTCCAATAAGAGGCCCAGTTAAACGGCACCAAAAAATCACCCCAGGCCAAAAAACGCATTAGGCATTACTCCCGTAAAAGGCATCTACCGAAGCTTGCAGGTCGGCTTGGGTAACACGGTTAATGGGCAACTGGCGGTCATCGCTCACTCCGATGTTTTTGAGCAGTTCGTGCACCTTGTTATCGTACACCAGCGGCATAAACGATGTTTTGGTAAGATGCGCGGTAGCGATGATGTGCAGCTGTGGAGCGATAACCGACAGGTCCTTATGGTGTTTCTTAAAAAACAGGAAGAGTGCCAGCGGATTGTGCGCAAAATCGAGCAGACGGACATGCCGGTGTTTGGTGCGTAAGCCGCGCGCCCAGCGGTACAATTCCGGGCCTTTGGATTCTGATTCGGCCAGGGCAATAATTGCATCTTTTGTTTTATTGGCGGCCGCGCATTCCGCCAGCAACTCGTTGAATTGTCCGAAAGTTGCTTGCTGTCTTTTGGCCTGCCAGCGACGGGGCGCCATAAAAATCGTTTTACCGCGCAGTTTGAGCTTTTTATCCAATTCGTGAGCCTCGCGTTCATACGCCCCGAGATCTAGCTGGTTCACATACCAGGCAATGTCGACGTCCCAATATACATGGGATGTAATTCGACTAAAATTTTTGTGCGTTTCGGTGTCGCGCGCCAAGACCAAGTTAGCGGCTTTACCCGCTAGCCACGCTGCTACTCGGCCAACAGGGGTAGTAGAGCGGTAATAGCCCACCCCCAGTAGGTACACTTTTTTATGCAACAGCCAGCGGCACACCCACAAAAACGCGCTCAGCATAAACGTATTGGCATTCATATCGACGCCCCACAAACCACCGCCGCCCACTACAATCTTTTTGCTTCTCAGTGCGGCACGTGTCAATGCCTGTTTGCTCTCGATATTAATAATCTTGTAGCCAAAATCGTGGTGCATGCTGGCGTAGTTTCTTGGGTCTTTATAGGCAACGACAACGTCCTTAACGCCGCCGCCGCTTAATAAATTTTGGAGTACCTCAAGCAACAACTCATCGCCGTAATTGCCGCCGCCATAATAGCCAAGCAGCAGGCTGTGCTCTAAGTTGGTCTGCGACAAAAAGGTGGTAAGCTTCATGACAACCCCACAGCCGTTTTAAAGTCGTGGTAGCTCTGAGCAAAATTGATTTGTTTGCTCCACTCCCAGGCACTCGTTCGAATCCGTTCATATAATGGCTGATCTTCGAGCATGTGGGTTATGCCGTCGGCCATTGCCTCGGGGTGGGGGGCGGTCACTAAACCGGTCTGGCCGCTGCGCACACTATCCCGTAAGCCGGGCACGTCGTATACCACGGCGGGCGTGCCTTGGCTGGCGGCTTCGGTTACTATCAAACCCCAGCCTTCTTTGACCGACGTGACGGTAATCAGGTGGCAGCGGCGCATGAGCTCCGGCTTGTCGGCCTGGGGAATGCGGCCCAGATATGCGATGTCGTCGGCATACTTACTGTGCGCGGCGTAATCCAATACCGCACGACCATAGGCTCCGCCAGCATCGCCAGCAATCTTCATCTGCAGGTTAGGCATACGCTGCTTAGCTAGCTCAAAAGCTTTAATTTGGTCGAGCGTACGCTTCATGGCCCGAATGCCGCCCAGGCTTAAGACGGTTGGCCGGCGATATTTACGGCCGCGCGCCAGATCGCTGAGCGGCTTAAACTCAATACCTTCCGATATGATACTGATCTTGTCGAGGGGAAAGCCATAGCGGGCCATCTCTTGGCGTGAACTCTCCGAAACGGTAATTAGTGGTACTTTGGCGTTACCTAAAATATGTGTCGCCAACGGCTCAAACACATAGTAGCCAGCGTAACTCACTGGCGGCTTAGCCTCGTGCAACCACACTTCGCGCTCCAGGTGATGATAAAACAAAAACCGCTGTGATCTTTTGCCAAACAGCACACTAAAGTACGGCGCGCCGTTAACTTCTTCAACCACGATGTCGAACTTATTACGCAGGTAACGTATGTAGTAGGCGGCCGCTTGCCACGGGTGCAAGTAACGATTATTGCCAACGCGAATAACCGTGACGCCGTCTACCGATTCGCTTTTTAGCGCACCCGTGTAGCCACAAGTAAGCAGCGTGACGTCATGGCCTTCGGCAGTCAGACGCAGGCGCAACTCGTGCGAGATTACTTCGGCACCGCCAGCCGATGGATGGGTGCGGTCTTTCCAGGTAAGCCATAGAATATTCATGCTTTGGCTACCTCCTGCGGCAAAGCGGCCGCTTCGTCGGCAGACTGATCCTGGGCAGCTTCGATGGCTAGAACGGGCACTTCGGCCAGCTCGGGCACCGATGGCTTTTCTCTGATCACGTACAATGGCCGGTTAGTTACCTCGGCATGAATGTTGGCAATGTACAGCGAGATTAGTCCCAAGCAAGCCAAAATAACCCCCACCAAAAAGAGTATTAAAATCGCCAGCATATCGACGCCGTTAAATAATAGCCTCATGGGGTCGTGCATTATATAGCGCTCGATGTACATAAATAGCCCGGCTGGAATGCTTATTGTGAGGATGAACACCCCGAGGTAGCCAGCCAACTTCAACGGCAACAAGCTATTACTCGTAAAACTATTGATCGCTAGAGCCACGAGCTTACGAAAGCTGTAATTGGGCTGTCCGCTGTGGCGTGGCTCTTGCTTAAAGTACACGTAAGCGCGCTTATAACCGAGCCAGTCAATCAGTCCGCGGGTGATACGATTGTGCTCTGTGAGCTGCTTAAACGAATCAATAACTTGGCGGTCGAGCAGGCGGTAGTCGGTGGCGTTAGGCATAACTTTGCCGTGGCCGATAGCCTGCATAATGCGATAAAACCAATGCGCACCAAGCCGTCGGAGGCCGCTCATACTCCGCGAAGCAAACACACCAATCACTATGTCGGCGCCACCCTCCCAGCGCTTAATAAACTCGCATAATAAGCGCGGTGGCATTTGTAAATCGGCGTCCATGGCGATTGCCGCATCGCCCTTAGCTTCATGCAGCCCGGCGCTCTCAGCTGCTTCCTTACCAAAATTACGCGCCAGTTCTAATAAATGTACGTTCGGGTCGCGGGCTTCTAGTTGCTGCAAGATCGCAGTTGACTCGTCCTCACTCCCGTCGTCGATAAAAATAATTTCGAATTGGTAAGGTAGTTGATTAATGTTTTTGATAATTTCTTTGTAGAGCAGTGGCAAATTGTCCGCCTCGTTATACACTGGTATAACGATTGAGACCAGTTTTTGCTGTGTCATCCTGTATACCTCCTTTCTATTACTTTCCACCCGCCGAACAGCGCGAGCATGGCGAGGCTGCCAAATAGCAACCCATCCACGACCGCGGCCGGCGACCCGTGATGCAACACAATCATGGCGCAACTGGCGCCCAAACCAAGTACAGTAGCCACAGCCACGCCATAGCGACGCAACGCCAAATAGTACGCCACCAGCAGGTTGAGGACGGCGACGATAGCTATGGCAATGCTCAGACGCGGCAGTAATGTTGCGTAGGCTAGGTAGTGCTCGCCCATCAAAGCTCTGATCACCAGGCGTGGCGTAGCCACCAGTACCGCGAGCACCGGCAGCCCGATGCCACCCAGAAGCAGCAATGACTTTTTAAGCAGCTGCCGGTTTTGCTCCGGGCTATGCTTGAGCCGAATCGCGGCCATCAACACCTGGCCGATCGACGCCGTAAGGAAAAATACAATTCGGGCGGCGGCGGCAATGCCAGCATATGCGCCGGCTGTGCCCGGGCTAAAGTAGTGTTTGACAAACAAGATATCGACGCTATATTGCAGGGTAAGGGCCAGCGACGCCACAAGCACTATCGCTCCATATCGCAGCTCGGGCAGCAAAATGCGCATATCCGGCAGCGCCAGCCAGCGCTTGCCGCCGGCTTGCTTGAGTCCCCACTTGTACGCCCACCAAGCCACAAACCCCCAAGCAACAACTTGCGCGGCCACAACGCCGCCAATCGCACCCACCGTACCTAAGCCAGCAAGCACCAGGGCAACCGAAAACGCCAATTTACCCGCCGCCACAATGATATTGCCAGCTGAAACCAACCCAAATCTTTGGCGCCCGCGCAAATATGCGCTGCGCAGCGTGAACGGCACGGCAGCCACCACTGCGCCGCCAAGCAACATAAATGGCCAGCTGCTAGTAAAGTGCAAAAACGACTGCAGACGGGAACGAAATACAACACTCAGCACCAAAAGCAGCAGCGCCACCACCAATGCGAGCTTCTCAAATTCAAATACAAACAGGTTGCGGGCGGCCGCATCGGCGTAGTTGGTTACTATGTTTACAACCACCAGACTAAAGACAACTAAAAAGATACCTAGCTGCAAAAACAGCGATACCAACGTTTGCACTTCACCGAAAGCACCAGGCGACAATAAGCGCCCGAGAATCGGATAATACAAATAGTTAAGAGCCCCAACCGCTACCGAACCGGAAAAAAAGACAGCATTATCTCGCAGAAATTGGCTGTGGCGCATATGACGTAGTGCGTTCATGCGCGGAAACCTCAAAAGTGCCAACTTACTGTTAATTACAACGTGAGCCGTCCTATTGTCCCATAGGGTCCATGGCCTCAATATGAAATTATTCACTGAGCAGGCGTGTTATATTTTTCTGCCCGTGGCCCGCTCGCGGGGAGGCAACTTGTAGCGAGCGGGCACGTACCAATTTGCTAGATTTTGCCGGGCTAGAACTTGAGCAACGGCCATTTCCAGTACAGCGGGTTGGGCTGTTTGACCATCGTCGGTGTGGCAAGGCCGCTCGTGCCGGTGTTCCGGAATTCGTACAGCACTGGCCCGTCAACATCGCTACCAGAGACGGCCACCAGGCCAATCCTGCCGCTCGTATCAGCGCTAAAGTTGCCGATTTCCCACTTTAAGTGGTCCACCAGCCAGCCGCTGCCCGGACTTTGTAGGGTCACTCCGTCCGCTATTGAGGGCGTGGTTAATGTAGAGGTCGACTGCATCCAGCCGATCACTGGCGTCGCGTCCGGGTTGCGCGATACGTACACTAGATCGCTCTTGCCGTCGCCGTCCACATCGCCAGCCATAATTTGCAGGTTCGGCCACTTCCAATACAGCGGATTGGGCTGTTTGACCACTGCTGGCGTCGAAAGGGCAGAGCCGCTGGAAGTCATCTCATAAAAAGTGGGCGGGTCGATCTGACTGCCGGAAAGCACGGCAATATCTGCCTTATGGTCTCCGTTAAAATCGCCAACCGCCCACTTGAGGTTCGGCACCTTCCAGCCGGGCGAGGGAAGCGTCTCTAGCCCCGCCGGATCGGCCATGCTTGGCGTCATACCCGTGGAAGTCGACTGGAACCAACCGATAGACGGGTTATTGTTGTTAATGTCGGTAGAGATGTACAGTAAGTCGCTCTTGCCATCACCGTTAAAGTCGCCAGAGAAGAACTCCAGCAGGGGCCATTTCCAGGACGTCGGATTAAGTGACTTAACGGGCGTTGGGGCATTAAAACCGCTGCCGTTACTCAAAAATTCGTACACAACTGGTGCATCCGTTGCGCTGCCGGACACTGCTACGAGGTCGTCTTTGCTGTCGCCGTTGAAATCACCGGACACCCACTTGAGGTTGTCAAATTTCCAGCCTGGGGCGGGCAAGTTCAACCCGCTTGCCGCCGGGTCGGCCAATCCCGCCAGGGGTGGCGTGACCGTCGAGGTGGAGCGGAACCAGCTCACCGCCGGCGAGCCATCGGCCGTACTCTTTGACACGGCAATCACGTCCTTCTTGCCGTCGCCGTCCACATCGGCCGCGAGCTGCAGAATGTCGTTCGGACAGCCGTTATTCACCGGATTGCCGGCAGTAATATGACACCAGTCATTAGAGTCGGTCCCACCGTCGCCATCGGTATCAGGATCGTTAAGAACATCTCCATTAAGACCCTTATTTGGGCCATTTACATCAATAAAATGATCCCACACATCTGTGCCAGTGTTCCGTTTAAAGTAACCACTGGAGTCCCTCGTGTTATAAGTATTGGCCGAATACTCACCAACAGTGCCTTTGTTCATTTCCGCCGTCGTAAAAGAAGTGACGTTACCATTCGCATCTTTACTGACGCTCGTAACAAAGCCGACATGGCCATAGCCGCTAGCCCCGGTATCGCTTTGCGCAATATCTCCTGGCTCAATATTTGTAATTGTTGTACCTGTGATGACATCGGCTGGAGGAGCCGCCGTATCCCAGGCCGTAGCATTGCCCCAACCACCCACCGTAGTGCCGTCATACTTGCTAACCCAGTACGCCACGCCGTCTGTACAGTTGCGGTATCCATACCCACGAGAAGACAATTCCGAAGGGTCATTAGTAACTTCTGTGTGGGTTGGTCCCCAGTCATAGTTCGAGCACGCACCTGTCACGTTGTAAGGCGCGTGTTCGCATGGCATGCTGCCATCTGGATAGTCGTTGGCAAATGTCGTCGCATACGCCGGATGCGAGTCAAGCATTGTCTCACCGACGCCAGCAGCTACGCCGGCACCACCAACGAGTGCGAGACTAAGTGCAATTCGGCCACCCACGCGCCTACATGCATCAACGACTGTTTGAAAATGGCTGCCCTCAGCCTCGGTCACTAATAATGGGTCGGGCGTAACACACCCCTCCTGATTTCTGGACATAGTAAATACTCCCTATCGCCACATGACGAGAGATTAAGATTGATTAAATTTACTGAGCTACTCTAAGAAACAGCACGCCTAGCACTGGCTAGTAGGAGACTGACTCTAAAATCTTTTCTGCAGTTGCAAAGTCAGAATTTGCGGCAAACTGGGCCGGTGTCTCAGCTTGATACGCTAGCTCTGAATCCAGCATGCTGATACCCCTAAAACTGGTATGTACACCCGTACGTGAGGGCGACGGGATGTAGTAGGTAGAATCAGGGAGCGCCAATATCAGCGCGTTACCCTTTCCGTTGTCTAGTTTGTACACAACCGTCTCCAGGTTGGTCTCACCTAAGTTATTGACCCTAAATCCTGTCGAGCTAGTCACTTGTACGCAGTCTGTGCATGCCGTAGCTGGTTGGCCGCCGCTCTGCACGTCCCGGCCACTGTAGCTATCTATAGTGAAGTGGAACGTAGAGCTATCAATAGTTATGTGCTCTACGTTGTCCTTTGTCCCCAACGCCTCGCCGTACGTCCAATCCGCCGGGTATTTAATCGAGAAATTCGCACGCGGCGAAGTGGCCACCTTCCAACCCGTGTATGGATCGTCAGGGTGAGTAACATTGTTTGCGGCGCTTTTTGGCGTGCTCGACGCAGTATTACTCGCGTTCTTAACGGCCTTTTCGCTGCTCTTGTGCCACACATACCATCCGCCGAAGCCAAAAGCTATCACAACGAACAGTGCAACCAGTACAACAATTACCGAAGAGCCTTGAGACTTTTTATGTGTCATGGGCGCTTATATCCTTATTAATTAGTTACTATACGGTACGCTATATCCTCCCTGGATATATCTAGTGCATGTTACCGATAGCCCTCCTATGGATATTACTTATGTCAGCAATATAGCACATGCTCTTACAATTGTCAGTGGTGAGTTATTCGGCGTGACCCTACGCTGACAAGATGAAGTCTAAATCTGTCGAAGCCGTGTATGCCGAGCTTGGCAAACGCATAACTGGAGCCCGCAAAGCGCGCCATATGTCCCAGGAGCAACTGGCCGCAGCCAGTGACATCGACCGTTCGCATATGGGCTTTATTGAGCAAGGCCGGCGTAAGCCCACCGTGGCAACGCTGTACAAAATAGCGAAGTCGCTCCACATGAGCTTAGAGGATTTGTTCAAAGGCCTATAAATTGCGCGGGGCCGGCTGCTAAACGTCTTCGTCTAAATTATCAATGCTAATCTGACGTCGGCAGCATAGTAGCCCCGGCAGGGGTCGATTTACAATACCCGCTTAACAGATACACTCGTTGTAAAAAAGTAGGATAGTTGCCCTTACAAATGCCATAGACAGGGCAGGCGCTTTTATTTATACTGCGCGATATGAAACGCAACCAAAAGGGTTTTGGCGCGATAGGGATACTAGTTATTGTGGTGGTGGCCCTGGCAGGCTTCGGCGGATGGTATGTGTGGCATAAGAGTGGCGACCAAGCAGCTCAAACGCCGGTAACGCAATCCTCATCAAAGAAGACTGCCGAGACACCCGTACGGGCCACTCAGACGCCCGTTGACTCTTATGTGGGTTGGAAAACGTATTGCGACAATGTGTATCACTATTGTTTTAGGTATCCGAGCGATTGGTCGTTGGGCGGTTCAACGGTCGCGGCCGGGTTTTGTGATGTAGGTGAGGCAGCAGTGTTTAGGCCTGACGATAATGCCGCGGTGAGTTATACCAACGCTAATAATAAGGATGGGTCGGCTCCAGCGTTTACCACTGTGAGCATAGATAAACCCGTCGCGGCTAACCAGGATTTAACGATCGTTGGTGGCTATTTCTACTACAACAACAGCGGTAAGTACTTTGCTGTGTATGATGTCGTGGATACATCAACGCTGACGAGTTATCCATTGACGGTCGGGCAAGCGTCGCCGTTTCCGCAAACACCGAGATTTACGGATTTAGGTACAGGTACGCAAAGGTGTACGGGTAGTTTGTTCGCTCAGTCGGTGTTTTCTGATGCAGCATCTGCTAAAGCGTGGTTTGCATCATCGGATGCAAAGACGAGCTTACAAATCCTCAAGTCGTTTTATTACGATCAGTAATTTGCATCGGCCTGGCCAGGTACAATTTATTTCTTCTTAGCGAGTACCAGCGTCCACGGCAGTGGGTTACGGGCTTGCTCCACCGGCCCAAACTGTTTAGTTACAAAACGCTGAATGCCCAGTGACGACCAGCGGTTGAGGTGCCCCGGCGTGTTGCCGAGTGCCCCTAGATACTTGCCGCGAGCCATGTTCAGCGCGCGCCACAGTGGTTCGCGCGGCACGCCCAACACCAGCACGCCGTTCTTCTTTAAAATCCGGGCAAGCTCCTGGAGCGCTTGGTCGGGATAATCGAGGTGCTCTAAAACTTCTAGCAAAAAAATCATGTCGAACTCACCATCTTTATGCTTGGTCTCGTAGATACTCTCCTCGATGATCTTGACACCTGGGTTGAGCTTGCGGGCACGCGGCACCATCTCTTTGACATATTCAGAAGCCGACAGCTCAACTGATTTAGGAAGCATGGCACGCAGCCGCTGGGTAGAGAAGCCTTCGCCGCAGCCAATCTCAATCGCTTTGGCCCCCTTACGGCCAGTAACACCGCTCACAAACGTGAGGTCTTCGACATGCTTAAAATAATTATCGAGTAGCTTAGCGCCGATCTTGCCTTGACCTTCTTCGGTATATTTGTGGGCAAAATCTTCGACCTCGGGGGTTGCGCGTAGGGCCTGTTTTGTTGGAGCAGTTCTTTTTTGTGCCATAACTTCCTTTGCTGCCGGGGGCCGGCAGCCTCAATTTATCTAATACCCCATAGTATACAACGGAGATGGACAATTGCTGCAGTCCCGCCGGCTGGCAAATATGGGCAGCAAGTGCTATACTATAAGGAGTAAATCATTCTACACTCTAGCTTAAAACGCATAGTGTAGAAGAGGTAACACTGCTGCCTAGCAGCAAGGCGAGAGACGCGTATGAAACATCCAATCGGGGACAGTAGCAACGGTGTTACGGTATGCGTCGACCTCATCCGTTCCAAAGCCGCAGCGCACATTGCTCAACAGCCGCACCTGCTCGGTTTAATCAGAGAGGCGGTCTCCAAAACAACAGTTCGCGGCCCACAGATGAGCATTGAACACGACATGGGTCGCGCCATCGGCTACAACTTTGTGATTCCTACCACCGAAAAGCATACCATCCTCTACGCCCGCATGGTGCACGACGAGCTGTACACACGCTTTGTAAAGAATGGCCAGCCGCAGCCCACGCAGTACATCACGATTATCCTTACACGAAGCGAGACAGGCGACAGCTACGAGCTACAAGACGCCTGGATTGGCCGTGTGAGTCCGCCACGCCCGGGCAGCCAGCACGAAACACCAGCCAGCAAGTCATACTGGTCGACGCATGCGCATATACTTAATAATGAGTCCCTGCAGCTTCGCACGGTAACCAAAACCTGTCCATATTAAAAAATAAAAGGAGTCATTATGGCCAAAGGCCTATCCCACAAAAAAGAAGCCAAGAAGAAAAAAGCTCCCAAGGTTTAAAGACGCCCGGCACCGTAGGCTACTCGGCGAATACCAGCGCTACGGCCATACAGGCCAAACCGACGTCCCGGAAGGTAATGAGCAAGTTACCCGTATTAAACGCAACGATGCCGGCAAGCGTCAGCGCGCACAACGCCGCGCAGTATTTGAGGTATGTACCGGTAAGCAGCCAGGCGGCAAGCAGCAGCTCGTAAATGGCTAGTAGCCGCACGGCGGTGTCGGCGCCAACAAAATTGGTAGCAAAGCTTGGCAAATAGCCGGCCCACTGCAGCGGGTGTACGAGCGACATAACGGCAGCGTAGCCAAACACGAAGGCCAGGCCTATACGCAATATCCAGATTGATAGTTTGGGATTGGATAAATTCTTAACGCGAATCATGAGTAATTATCCTTACGTTTAATTATAGCGGACTATGGCCAACTTTGGCATTACCGAGTCATGTCTACCAAAGTCCACGAGCGTGCGCCGTTATCAAAGGTCAGGCGGTAGTCACGCTGGCCATCGGTCATGTCAAAGATTTCGAACAGCTGGGCGCCTTTGTGCACCATCAGGCGCAGCCCGTCCATAAAGGTATATTCGTGGCCGTCAAATTCCATGCGGCGCGGGTAGCTTTTGAGCTGGCGCTCGGCGCGAGCAAAGTATAGCTCTGGCACGTTAACTTCTTTATTGATGGTGATGCGGCGGGTCGTAAATTGAGAGTTCATAGGTCAAGCTCCTAGTGAAACTAAAGTTTATAAAGAGAAGGGCAGGGACGTGTAATCTTGCCTGGACGGATAAAATAAGTGTTGCTGGCAGAATCTAACGTAACCGTCCGATACTGATTCCTACGGCCAAAACACTGGTTGCTTGAAGGGTTGGCAGTGACGAACGGCTAATGCATTAAGCGGCCGTAAGTGTGCTTCCCGGGTGTCTCTAAAAGCCTGTGGGTAGGAAGGCGGTTAAACGCCAGCACTCACATTGCTAATGTTTAGTATATGCCTCTACTCGTTGACCTAGCAAGAGCCCTGGGCGTAGTGAAATCGACGCCAACTTGCTACCCGTGCTTTGTTCGCACGTGCTACTATTAAGACATATGCGGATTGACAAGACATGCGACTGACGCCCGGCGGCAACAGAGACAATTTTAAGTTTTTAGCGATTGGCGTCTCGTTATTCATAATTATTGTGAGCGTGCTGAGCGGTATCGTGCTGGGTCAGGGCACGGCCACGCGCATCCGTACTCAACTTAACGAACGTAGTCAGTCAATCGCCGCAGCGCTCGGGCCACAGGAGGTCGGACTCCTAAAAGGTGAGGCGAGCGACGGCGGTACTCAGACATACAAAGACCTAAAGGTTACGCTGGCCAATGTCAAAAAGGGCAACCCCGACGCCCGCAGTGTGTACCTGATGGGTACGCACAACAGCGGTAAAAACGTATTTTTCTTTGTTGACTCCGAAGACCCTAGCAGCAGCCAGTACTCGCCAGCCGCTGATCCATACGACGATGGCACCGACGCCGACCATACTATGTTCGTCACTCCCGGGCCATTTGTAGAAGGGCCGGTTAGTGACAGCTACGGCACGTTTATCTCTGGCTTGGCGCCCATTTATAAGCCCGGCACGCACGACGTGCTCGCCGTTTTGGGTATGGATGTCGATGCTAGCGACTACTGGAAGCAGATTATTTACAGTGGTATGGTGCCCGTGCTGGCGGGCGCAGTGGTGGTAGTGATTATCTTTGCCTTTGAGTCGATGCGGCGCCGCAACTTACAGCTCTTGGCCCTAAGGTCCGAGCTGGTGTCGCTTGCTTCGCATGAGCTTCGCAACCCGATTACCGGCATCCGTTGGGCGGCCGACTCACTCCGAAAAATGGTGGGCGACGATACTGCCGGCAAGATGGCTAAAGCGATCTATGACAGCGCGGTGCGCCTGCAATCCAGCACCGACGATATTTTGGAACTGTCGCACGCCATGAACAGCCGGGCGCTCAATCTAGTTCCTACTGATTTGTCTAAGCTGATGCGCGAGGTAGTAGAGATACAACAGCTCAGCGCTCAACAAAAAGCAGTAACCATTGAATTCTCTCCCTCGTGGCCAGCGCAGCTGATGGTCACCTGCGATGCCGACCAAATCAAGCGCGCCTTGCACAACGTAGTGAGTAACGCCATAAAATACACTGGTAACGCCACCACCGTCAGCATCTCATACAAATTCGAGGACAACATGCACAACATGATCATCACCGACCAAGGCATTGGTATACCCGAAACCGAACAAGCCAAAGTGTGGCGCGGCTTTTATCGCGCCAGCAACGCTGTGCGCAGTAACATTCCAGGTACTGGCCTTGGCCTGTACCTTGTAAAAGCAGTCTTTACGCGGCATGGTGGCCGTGTGAGCTTTACTTCGGTACAGAACCAAGGTAGCACGTTTATCTTGAGCCTACCTAACAGCAAGAAGTAGGGGGACAAGTTATGAGCTGGCCGGCAACGGTTCAGCCTGGGTGCACGATAGTTGGCCCACAAGTGCGGCAATATCGTTGTGCACTTGATACTTGCCGGTACACGTCTCCGCCATGCCGGTTTGGTCCTGGCTTTGGAAAGTCACCGTATTAGCGTCGAGATCTACTAACATGTGGCTGACTACTCGTCCAGGAGTGAGTTGACTGGTAAGCTCTTCGTTGTAGAGCTGGCCACGCTCGACTTTGGCATCGGTATCTGCCCCCCACTTACCAAAGTCGCCGCCGATAGCAAAAGACGCAATACCCACTAAAAGAACCGTGATGCCAGAGAACCCAATACGGTTGCCGCTATTTTCGTAACTCATATAAAAACGCCTCCTAGCGTATATAGGGTTAAACATTCGCCTTAGTGTGCGATTGCTTAGCTCTAACGCGGAGGCTCTGTTTAAAGGAGTCGCTTCGTCTTGGGCAATGCTGTTTCGGTGAACCGCTCCATAGTCACTGGATGCTAACGGAGGGCCAGAGTCTCTCGACTCCTGCATATACTATACCATCTTCCGTCAATAGCACACATGCACATCTGTGGGATAGAGTAGGTGCATTTTTTAACAGTTATCCATATAATAACTTGGACATGAACTTGCTGAGTACGAACATACTGCTTGTAATATGCTGCCTAACGACTGGGCTGATGCTCTTAGTAGCACAAAGTATTATCCGCGCAAAACGAGCAGCGCTAGCCAAGGCCAAACCGCGCAAAAAGAAAAAGCCAAGTAAGACCAAAAAACCGGCCAAGCTGAGCATACGCAAACGTGCGGTGTTAAAGAGTAGGGCCGCAGCGCACGCGGTGCGTATACACCAATACACTGAGTTGGCTCTGGCCATCACTAGCGGGCTGGCCTTGTCACTCATCAGCGTCTACATTGTGCGGCAATATTTTGCGAGCGATCAGCTGCCGGCACTCCTCTGGCTCATGCTGCTCCCCATTGGCACTACGTTTAGCTACCTTGTTATCAGTTTCTGGCATACTTGGCAGCACATTTTATTGGCGCTGGCCGGGCTGGTATCGGCCGTCGCCTTTGGTGCGCTGCTCATCAACCAGTATTACGGTTATTACCCCACGCTAGACAGTCTGTTTGGTCGGACCAATAGCATCCAAACCATCGTGCTCCATGTGAACCCGACCGCGCCGGCGCTGCGCTCCGCCGAACTTACCGAAAACTCGTATGAGCCGGCTAACGACCAACCAGACGTAGGTAAGCTGTACAGCTTTGTTATTCCGGGCTCTAAATCCCATTTTGCCGGCCGACCGGCCGTGGCATACCTGCCGCCAGCCGCGCTGACCCGCGCCGCGCCGCAGCTGCCTGTGCTGATTTTATTAGCCGGCACGCCGGGCAGTCCCTTGGACTGGCTGTACGGCGGCGATCTCAAAACAACGCTTGACCAATTTGCCGCGCGCCACAATGGCCTTGCTCCTATCGTCGTATTGGCCGACCAGAACGGCTCACAATTTGCCGACACCGAATGCGTCAACAGCCCACTCGGCAATGCCGAGACCTATCTAACCGAAGACGTGCCCAGCTATATTAAGGACAACTTTAATGTATCGGCAGCACCGTCAGAATGGGCCATTGGCGGCTTAAGCGACGGCGGCATGTGCGCGCTCTTAATGACGCTGCGGCATCCTACGCTCTTCCAAAGTTTCCTCGACTTTAGCGGCGAACCCGGCCCCGAGGTAGGCAACAAAGACACCACCATAGCGCGCCTGTTTGGCGGCTCGGCGGCAGTCTGGGCAGCACACGACCCCACAACGCTGCTTACCGGGCACAGCTATCCGACCCTCGGCGGCTGGTTTGGCATTGGCGACAGCGACTTACCAGGCCTAGTACAAGGGGAGAGAGCACTCTACACTGCGGCCCGCCAAGATGGCATCGCCGCCAGCATTGAGCTGGTGCCCGGCGGCCAACACACCTTTTACGTCTGGCGACAAAACCTGCAAGACTCTTTACCGTGGCTCGCTAACCGTATGGGTCTCACCCTGTGCGAAACCAGCTGTAAACAGTTCTAACACCTAAAAACACTCTTATAGGGATTTTCTTAAGTAAAAACCTTATAATGATGGAGATGGCTCCCAATCGCAAGCAACCCAAGCGCATTGACGATGTTATGCGCACGCCACAAAATCTGCTGGACTTAAACCGCCAGCTGCCTAACTACGTCTACCAACCAGGCCGACCAACGCTCGAAGAAATGATGCGGCCAGACCGCAAAAAACGTCACTTTAGTTGGAAACGCTTCTTTAAATGGAGCTCGCTGACTGTCGGCATTGTTGTACTGCTCGCCGGTGGCTGGGTGGGCTGGAAAATCCTGCACAACGAGATCAAACTGTTTGGCTGGCGCGGCCTGGTGGGTTTGGTACAAAACGTCAAGCTCAAGGGAGAGGATAGCGGACACGTCAACATCTTGTTGGCAGGTAACTCAGCCGACGACCCCGGGCACGACGGCGCCAATCTTACCGACTCGATTATGATTGTCAGCATCGACACCAAGAATAACCGGGCGTTTATGCTAAGCATCCCGCGCGACTTATATGTCAATATACCCAACGTCGGCTACGGTAAGATTAACGAGGTGTTCGAGGATGGCCAAGTACAACACTTTTCGCAGGCCGGATATGCCAACGGCGGCATGGGCCTGCTCGAAGAAGTCATCAGTGAGAACTTTGGTATCACGCCCAATTATTATGCACTCGTAGATTACGCAGCCGTACGCGATGCGGTTAACGCTGTAGGCGGCGTTACCGTCAACATCCAAAGCTCCGACTCGCGCGGGTTGTACGACCCCAGCCCCGACCTCAGCAATAACTACAAACCGCTGGTTAACTTGCCTAACGGCAATGACGTGCTCAACGGTGTGCAAGCACTCGGCCTGGCCCGCGCCCGTGGCGACTCCTACGGCTCGTACGGCTACTTGCTGAGCGACTTTACGCGCACCCAAAACCAAAGGCTCATATTATTGGCGCTTAAGTCTAAGGCCACTAGTTTGTCGGTGTTATCTAACCCTGTCAAAATCGGTGACCTGTTTGACTCGGTGGGTAGCAACGTGCACACCGACCTCAAACTCGGCGAAGTAAAACGGCTGTACTCGCTTATGAAGAATATTAGCAACGCCAACATCAGGTCCGAAGGGCTCAACGACGTTGACGGTGACAGCCTGCTTACTAACTACACTACCGATAGCGGCCAGAGCGCTCTGATACCCGCTGACGGGCTCGACGATTACAAGGCTATCCAAGCGTTTATTCAAAAACTACTAGCGCCGCCTACGCCGCCGAGCGGCACGTCGTCTAGCTCGAGCGGTTCGAACAACAGCTCAAACCAGTAAAGCACCGGCTAGGCGAGCGGTGCCACTTTGTCGAGATATTCAGCCGCGGTCTCTACCAGCGCGTAGTAAGCCTGCGGCTCAATGCCTTCGTGGCGGCCAAAGCCAACATCGGAACCTAGCTCGGTGGCGGCCCACACCAGCCGGAAGGCCACCGTGGTTTGCATAAATGTGAGGTCAGGGCAGCGCACTCTGAGCGTCGCCGCAAAAGCTTGGTACACTCGGTCGTTCATTTTGTGAGTTTCTTCGCCTAGTGGTGGATTCGCACGCACGGTGTACAAAAAATCGAAAGGGCCATAGGTTAGTATATAGTCGACCCATGTATTGGTACAGACTAGGACGACTTCGTGCCAACCAAACTCATTGAACAACGGGCGTCGGGCGGCGTCGGCTATCAGTGCGCTAATGTCGTCGATGTATAGTTCGATAATTGCTATCAGCAGGGCGTCCTTATTGGGGAAGTACCGGTACAGTGAGCCGATCGGAATACCTGCGGCCTGTGCGATGTCGTTCGTGGTAACGCGCACAAAACCGCGCTCTTGCAGCAGTTTCATGGCAGCACGCAAAATAAGCTGTACGCGTTTCTTACCTCGGTCCTGCATGGGGCGCACACGCACTCCACGGTACTTCTTAGAATTCTGCATGTCTTCCTATCATAGAATATGTACGCAATACGAACAAAAACCTAATTTACAACATCCTTTTGGCGCAATGGTCGAGTTACCACGGCCGTACTAAATTCCGCTCCATGCGCTTGCGTGCCGATCGCCAGTTGCCCATCATGTGCTGCAGACTGAGTCGGCGTTTAAGCGGGCTATTCTCCATACTGGCAGCCACATTAGCAGCGGCGCGAACGCCGAGATCTACGAATAACAAATATAAGAACATACCAGCACGCGATTGGCGTGTGTGTTCAGGATTGCGAAGATTAGTGTTTGGCCGTCGTTCCATACGCCTCCTTAGCTTTTAGGTTTTGGTACTTTGCCGCCAGCTCGGCGAGCTTCGCTCAAACCGATAGCTACGGCTTGCTTGCGGCTGGTTACTTTTGCGCCGCTGCGCCCGCTCTTGAGTTGCCCGCGCTTGTACTCGTGCACGGCGCGTTCTACTTTTGCTTGGGCTTTGGGTCCGTATCGATTCATGGTGGCACTCCTGTTTACGGTAGTTACATCTTACCAATCGGGTGTGCGGAGGGCAGTTAGCTATCTCACACGATGTTTTTGACAGCCGCGCTACCCGAACCGTACAATAAGGTATGGTTGATATTCACTCCGCTCTCACGTTCGACGACGTACTACTCAAACCCCGTTATGCGGGGTTTTTACGTTCCGAGATAGACCTCGGCGTCCAACTCACCAAACGCATTAGACTGCAGGCACCGCTGGTAGCGGCGCCCATGGACACGGTCACTGAAAGCGGGCTGGCCATTGCGCTGGCCGAGGTTGGTGGCATCGGCATCATCCACCGCAACTTAACAATTGCCGACCAAACGCGCGAGATCAAAATAGTAAAGGAGCGCGGGCTGTTGGTGGGCGCTGCGGTGGGCTCGACCGACGGTTACGAGGCGCGGGTTAAGGCGCTCGTTAAGGCCGGAGTCGACGTACTGGTGGTGGATTCAGCGCACGGCCACTCGCTTAAAGTTATTACCGCGCTGCGCTACATTAAATCTAACTTTGATGTTGAAGTAATTGCAGGTAACGTTGCTACCGGCGAGGGCGCCAAAGCACTCATTGCGGCCGGGGCCGACGGCCTTCGAGTTGGCATGGGCCCAGGCGCGATTTGCTCCACGCGGATTATCTCGGGCATGGGCGTGCCACAAATGACCGCCATTATCGACACAGTGCACGTCGCAAACCGATACGGCGTGCCAGTGATCGCCGACGGCGGCATCATGTACTCCGGCGACATTACTAAAGCGCTGGCAGCCGGCGCCAGCTGTGTGATGCTCGGCCGCCTGTTTGCCGCGACTACCGAAGCGCCGGGCGGCGTTACCGAACTACCAGCCGAAAAAGTGCCGGGCCGCTTCCGCCACATTCTGAACGGCTCCAAATCATACGCCTTTAAGACCTACCGCGGTATGGGTTCGCTGAGCGCCATGGAGCAGGGCATCAAGATCAGTTCAGAAGACGAGTTCCACGGCAAAAACTATCAAAACGACGTCTTGATAGCCGAAGGCGTGGAAGGCTTAGTACCATCAAGCGGCACGGTGGCCCAACTCTGCGCCCAACTGCTCGGCGGCGTACAGTCCGGCATGTATTACGTTGGCGCTCGGACGGTTCCCGAGCTTTGGGAAACAGCCGAATTTATGCGCATCACTCAGGCATCGCTTACCGAAAGCCACCCGCATGACCTATTCATCACCGACGCGGGCGATAACTACCACCAAGCAAGCTAGAACTATTTAAGCCGGGTATTGTTATCGAAGCGGATGTGTTTTTGCTGCGTCAGAGACTCTTCGATCAAAATACGATTTGTACGGATGAGGTCGGCCACCACACCAAGCGTAAAAGCGATAAACGAGGCGATCATCAACACGCTGCCGGCAAGCAGCGACTGCAGATGCCTCAGGCCGTTGGTATGATCACTAATAGTCAAGTATAAATAACGGAAGAACGGGATAAGCCCTAGCAAGAACAACAAAATACCCAGCGTCATGAATAGCATCAACGGCCGGTACATAACAAATGCGCGAATAATGGCAGCGCCGGATTTGCGCACGTGTTGCCACGAACTTTTGAATAGTCGTGATTCACGGGCCTTGGGGTTGACGGTGATGGGCACCGTGGCGATCATCAGCCTCTTATGCGAGGCTTGAATGAGTGTCTCCATGGCATAACTAAAATTAGTAACCACGTTAAGGCGAATAGCCGCCTCGCGGCTATAGGCGCGAAAACCGCTGGGTGCGTCCGGCACCTGAGTACCGGCAGCCAGGTTGAGCACTTTGGTACCGATGCGCTGCATGAGCTTCTTGCCAGCCGAGAAATCATCAATTTTGCGCGTCTGACGATCGGCGATGACCATATCGGCTTGCCCCGCAACAATTGGCGCTACAAGATCGGGGATGTATCTACCCGGGTACTGGTTATCGCCGTCGGTGTGCACGATAATGTCGGCGCCAATCTCCAAACTTTTATTCAGCGCGTCACGAAAACCAAACGCCAAACCCTGAATCTTGGCATGGTATACAAAATGTTTGACACCGAACTTTTTCGCTATGGCTACGGTGTTATCGGTGCAGGCATCGTCGACGACCACAATGTCAATGTCGTCTATCCCTTTTATCTTTTTGGGTATTTCTTGCAGTAGCGTGAGGATCGTTTTTTCTTCGTCCAAACACGAGACTTGTACAACTAACTTCATTATCAAAACCTCTCGTTTGCAACTAGTATAGCGTAGTCACGCTGATATTTCACTGAATAACAGGCTAGTAGTTTTTACTCGATTTGAGAATGAACGGGCTAATCGCACTGCGCGCGGCATTGTTGGCGTCCACCACCGGCTGGTTATTGGGCCAGTACCACGACGGGTCACTGCGCAGGATATAGCTGAACAGGCCACCGCCTTGCAAGAAGAGCACTACGGCCACAGTCGCCGCAGCCAATTTAATGCGCGGCAAGTCCTTAAGAGCCACACTCATGCTTCGGCCAACCACCACCGCGGCCGGCAAAAGAACGGGCAATAGGTAGCGTCCATTAACCGCGACGACTGCGCCCGTTTTTAGGTATTCACGAAAATCTTCCACCCATAACGCAGCCAGGTACAATCCCACCAGTCCAACCAAGAAGAGCATGGCGCGCTGGCCGCGAAACGCCTGTCGGCCGTAAAACAGCATGGCCATAGAGCCAAACACGCCTATCACCACGAATGCAGCCGACGGCAACACCAGAGGTGGATAATTTGTATAGTGATTGGTCGAACCGCTAATCATAAAGAACAGTCGGTAGTGCAGGCCTTGCAGCCAGTTATAGGTATAGCCGATAGGATTGGGGTCGACGTAGCCTTTGGTTTGAGCATACATGTTATCGCGGGCCCAGGGGCCATAACTTTCGCAGGCGTCATCACTCAGCACGGCAGCGCAATCGGGTATCGCCGCGTGGTACGAAAACACATTCACCACATAGCGCTGGGCAAATAAGCCGAATACCACAATAAACGCGGCTGCCAAACCAATCTTAAGCCTGCCGGAACATGCGCGGTAGCCGGCAACCAGCGCCCTACCAAGCGCCCGACGGCTGCGGCGGAATGCGGCATGCAACTCCCACACTAGATACAAAAAGACAGCCGCAAAAATCGGCAAAAAGGCATACTTTATGAGACTGCCGAGCAGGCACAGCACCACAAGTACGATGAGCGTTTTAACGTTAATGGTCCGGGCACGCAGCTGGTCACGCACAGTCAACGTCAGCAGACCTACGCCGGCTACTACCGGTATGAGCAGGTTATCGTAATTAATCTGGCCGGCCAAAAGGGGCACAATCGGAATGAGTACAAATAGCGTGAGCGCCACATTACTAAGCGCAGCCGATAAGCCAGCGCGACGCATAAATCTTGCAAATAGCACCAGCCCGAGGGTACATAGCCCTACATCTATGAGCCGAAGAAAAATGATTTGCACCATCTGGCTGTGTACGAATAAAGCGATTAACCGATACGGAAAACTCATAAGGTAGTGGTACAAATACGATGGGTCATGTTGCACCGGGCCAAACACGTTAGCGCTCGCCGGCTGGGAACCCAAAAAAGGCAGTAGGTGGTGGCTGTATATCTTGATGATGCCGAGGTGAAATTCTTCGTCAAACGCCATTGGATAGAGTGACGAGACTGCCACCCATGCTGCTTCAAACACAAAAAAGCCAAGTACTATTCTAAAAAATACTCGCGAAGCGAGCAGCTTGCTGCCAGAGCGAGCGAGTGCATCCATTACCAGTCATTATACATGGCCGAGCTGGAGCCGGCCTTAAAGGCAGTGCGTGCTATACTCTAAAGCATGAACCGCCGCCTGCGCCTTGTGCTTGCGCCCCTGATCGTGGCGCTCACGCTCGTGGCATTTGGTTATTACATTAGCCGGCATCACGACACAGTGCGGATGCTAGGACGCGTGCCACTGCTGACGCTCGTGGAGTTGGTGGGGCTGTATATTGTCTTCTTTTTAACGATGGTTCTTTTGACCCGCGTCAGTCTGCGCGTGTTCCATACGCGCATAGCGCCGCAAGAAAACATGCTGCTTAACGCGTATTCATCGCTGATTAACTTTTTCGGTCCGGGGCAAAGCGGACCGATTTTTCGCGGCGCATACCTCAAAAAGCGCCACAACTTACCGGTCAAGCGCTACCTGTTTATAACGCTGCTGAGTTACGCCTTTTATGCCATGATTAGCGCACTGATGATGTTTGGCGGCACGCGTCCGTGGTGGCAAACGGCCTTGCTACTTGTACTTGTGGGCGGAGCGAGTATCGGCGTTATTATCTGGTACAAGCAACGGTCAAAAATTGGTCCAGAAATTAGTGTGCATTGGCCGAGTATGGGTTGGATTGCTGTGGCCACTGCGCTCCAGCTGGGCGTGCAGGCAATTATTTACGCCGTCGAGCTACACAGCCTTGGCGCTCACGCCTCCGCAGGACAAGTTTTGGCCTATACGGGCGTGGCTAACTTTGCATTATTTGTAGCGCTCACGCCTGGCGCTATCGGCTTCCGTGAATCATTTTTGTTGTTCAGCACTCGATTGCACCATATCGGCAGTAGCACAATTGTCGCCGCCAATGTGCTCGACCGCGGCGCATATCTGGTGCTACTCGCACTGCTCGCAGTTGCCGTTGTAACGCTACACGCTAAACGCCAACTCGGCGTAGCCCAACTTGAAAATATTACGAACAAATAATTAGTAAACGCTTATGCCGGCCGAAAGGTCTGGTATGATAAGCGTATGGATTGGCTCGACCTGGGCATTGTTCTGTTTATGCTGGTGGCGTTGGTGCGTGGCAGTGAAGTAGGGTTTGTACGCCAGTTCTTCTCAACCGCAGGGATATTCGCCGGGCTCTTTCTAGGCGCCTGGGTTGGTATTAAGGCGAGTCACCTCGGCCATACGCCCGACTCTCGCGCCTTAATAACGTTACTTACTACGTTAGCATTCACGCTGCTGCTCATGACTGCCGGTGAGTATCTCGGCTGGGCAGTCAAATTTAGATTGAGCCAAACTAAACTCACCGATATTTTAGACCGCGTGGGCGGCTCAGCGCTAGCGCTAATAACGATTTTGGTTGCAGTGTGGCTGGGCTCGTCTATTTATCGCAGCTTGCCGGACGGCATGTGGGCGAGACAGATTCGCGGCTCGCGTATAGTTTCGGCACTTGATAGCCGACTACCCTCAGCGCCGGGTGTACTTACGAGCCTTGGCCACTTGATCGAGCCCAACGGCTTCCCGCAAGTGTTTAATGGCCTAGAGCCAGTGCCGCAAAAGAACGCCAAGATACCGGACATCGGCTCGCTCACACCAGCGGTGCGGGCCGATGCCCCATCAATAGTTAAGGTCGAAGGTAGCGGCTGTGGCGGCGTGGTAGAGGGCTCTGGCTTTGTGGCGGGTACGAATCTCGTCATTACCAACGCCCACGTAGTAGCGGGCGTGCAGAAGCCATTTGTGCTCGACTCAAACGGCGTGCACCATGTAAGCGTCGTCTTATTTGACCCTAACCTCGACATTGCCATCCTGCGTACTACATCCTTAGCTGGCGCGCCACTCCGTCTGAACACCGATAATGCACCGGGTGGCACGGCAGCGGCGATCGTGGGCTATCCCGCCGGCGGCGACTTTACCGCTGGATCAGCGGTGGTACTGCAAAGCTTTACGGCGATTGGCCGCAATATCTACAACCAGGGAAGTACGCAGCGCGAGGTATACTCTCTCAAAGGCGACGTAGAGCAGGGCAACTCTGGTGGTCCGCTTGTAGCAGCCGACGGCTCAGTTATCGGCGTCATTTTTGCCAAGTCCACTAGTTACGACCAAGTAGGCTACGCCCTTACCATGCAACATGTGGCCGACGAACTGGCTGCCGCTAAGACCCGTAGTGTGCCCGTGAGCACAGGCACCTGTGCCGAGTGAGCTATACTGGGCGCATGAAGCAACCCCAAACAAAGCATAAAACTACTAGATTAGAGCGCTACTTGCCGTGGTTGCTTTTGGTGGGCGGCATTATCGGGCTTATATGTTCGCTAGTGATTGCCGTAGACGAATTTAAGCTCCTGCATAATGCATCCTTTAAACCGGGGTGCGATCTCAACCCAATCATCAGCTGCGGCTCGGTCATGCAATCTCCGCAAGCACACGCTTTTGGCTTTTCTAACCCCTTTATTGGACTGATGGCGTTCCCCGTACTCATCACCCTAGGAGCAATGCTTTTAGCCGGCCTTAAGGTCACTAAACGCTGGTTCTGGCTCGGACTGCAAGCCGGTGCGTTGTTCGGCGTGCTTTTTATCCACTGGCTCTTTTATGAAACCGTGTACCGTATTCATGCGCTGTGCCCGTATTGCATGGTGGTGTGGGCGATAACAATTACGACCTTCTGGTATGTGACGCTATACAACATCCAAGCCGGCTACATCCCGCTACACGGCAAGTGGGCCGCAGCGGGTCATTTTGTGCAGCGGCATCATCTAGACATTCTGGTAGTCTGGCTCTTGGCTATCGCACTACTCATCCTTAAGCATTTTTGGTACTACTTTGGCCGTAGTTTCCATCTATAGTAGATGCAATAAGTGTTAAGATAGGGGCGCATGACAAAAGCATCTACCAATTACGCCTTTATTGATAGCCAGAACCTCAATCTGGGTGTACGCTCTTTGGATTGGCGGCTGGATTATAAAAAACTCCGCCTTTACCTCAAGAACAAATATAACGTCGACCAGGCGTTCATATTTATCGGCATGGTGAGCAACAACCAAAGATTGTGTACAGATCTGCAGAAAGCTGGGTTTGTGCTCGTATTCAAGCCTACGGTGCGATATTTTGAAAATGGCAAACAGACAGTCAAAGGGAATGTTGATGCCGAGTTAGTGCTACACGCAGCGGCGATTCAATACAAAAACTACGACAAAGCAATAATTGTTAGTGGTGATGGTGACTTTGCCTGCCTCATAGAGTTCCTTGCCGATAACGGCAAACTGCTGCACGTTCTGGCACCAAACCGCAAATACTCGAAGCTGCTCAAACCATTTTCTAAGCACATAGTTTACGTTGATAGCCTTAAAAAATCCTTAGAATACAAAAAGACCAGCATCGGCGGTCGGTCGAAACCTTAGGCCTATCTGGTCATGGTGATAGCTAAAAAATAGCAAAAAACAGGGTTAAAGTCAATTATGGTAGTTGGTCATGCCTGCGAAGGCACAGGGGTGGTATACCGCTCATGCTTTTCTGCTACAATAGTTGTAACGATGGCAACGCCACAGCACAAAATATTAACAAAAACGGTTGAAGCGCCCGCCGAGGCCCTCGGTAAAGCAATGCTTATGGGGCAGATGATGCGCGACGCCAGCACGAATAGCCAAGTGCTCAAAAAAACCCGCGACTACTGGCTGATGTTGGGCCCCGGCCTCACCACCGGCGCGTCAGATGACGACCCCTCCGGTATTGCTACCTACTCGCAAGCCGGCGCTCAGTTCGGGTTTAAGCTGCTATGGCTGGCACCGTGGACGTTCCCGCTCATGGCCGTAGTGCAAGAGATGTGCGCCCGCATCGGCCTGGTTACTGGCCGCGGACTGGCTGGCAATATTCGCGTCTTTTACAGCAAGCGCATCCTTTATTTTTGTACCGCGCTGCTGTTTATGGCCAACGCTTTTAACATTGGAGCCGACCTCGGCGCTATGGCTAAAGCCGTGCAGCTGCTCAATCCTCATTTTAATTTTGGTTGGCTAGTGGTGGTAATTACATCGTTCAGCCTGCTGCTGCAAATCTTTACGCCTTATGTGCAATATGCACGCTACCTAAAATGGCTGGCGCTAATACTGCTTTCTTACATCGTGTCGGCCATTTTGGCGCACCCCGACTGGAGCCAGGTACTGCACAACACCATTGTGCCGCACATTTCGTTTAACAGAGACCAAATTATTTTGATTTGTGCCGTTTTGGGCACCACCATCTCGCCCTATTTGTTCTTTTGGCAAACCAGCCAAGAGGTAGAAGAGCAGGTGTTGGATGGCAAACTCACCGTACGCCAGCGCCAGCACGCCGCCAAAGGCGAGATCCGCGCCATGCGCATCGACGTATGGTCGGGTATGCTGCTGTCTAATTTGGTGATGTTCTTTATTATTGCCGCGGCTGGCGGCATTTTGTTCCCGCACGGCATCACGCACATTCAGACTGCCGCTCAGGCCGCCGAAGCGCTCAGGCCATTTGCTGGCAACGCCACATACTTCTTGTTTGCGATTGGCATTATTGGCACAGGGCTTTTGGCTATTCCGGTATTGGCCGGCTCGAGCAGCTATGCGCTCGCCGAATCGCTGCGCTGGAAAGAAGGGCTGTACCGCGACCTGGCACAGGCCAAAGCTTTTTACGGTGTGATTATTATTTCGATGCTAGTAGGACTGGGCATGAACTTTATTGGCTTGGATCCAATTAAGGCGCTAATTTACGCCGCTGTGGCTAACGCCATTGTAGCGCCGGTCATTATCTTCTTTATCGTACGCATTAGCAGCAGCAAAAAATTCATGGGCGGCTGGGCCAACAAAAAATACGTCACTGCCATTGGTTGGCTGGTGTTTGCGTTGATGCTGGCCGCCGCAGTAGCGGCAATCGTTTCGTTCTAAGTTACTCGTGGCGAAGGGCTTCGATAGGATCTTTGCGCGCCGCTTTGATAGCTGGAATCGTGCCAAACACCACACCAATAACGATTGAAATAACCGCCGCCAACACAATGGCATGCCACGAAATTACCGGCTTGAGACTGGTGTAGGCAAACAACGCGCCCTCCACGGCGAGCGACAGGGCAATACCCACTACGCCGCCGATCACGCTCAGCACCGCTGCCTCGAGCATAAACTGGCCAAGGATTTGGCGCGAAGTAGCACCCAGCGCTTTGCGCACCCCAATCTCGTGCATCCGTTCGGTGACGCTCAAAAGCATTATGTTCATGATGCCCACACCGCCAATAAACAGCGAGATAATCGCTACTGCTGTAATCCAGTCACTTAAAAGCTGAACCGAGGTACTACCTAGCGCTTCGGTTTGCTGCGGCGAGAGTACTGAAAAATCTTTTTGGCCGCCGTGCGCCGCTTGCAACCGCGTGCTGAGTGAGGTAATCGTTGACTTCATTACTGCTGGAGTGTCGGCTTTGGCCAGAACAACATATGCGTTGGCGTTGTTTTGAGTAAGGCTAGCCGCTGTTTGGTATGGGATAAAAATAGCGTTGTCGAAGCTGGCTGTGGGCGAGAAGGGCACCGATTTAAAGCTATCAAACACGCCGCGCACCGTAAAAACCTGGCCGCGGAAGGTGAAGGTTTGGCCCAGCGGCGCCGGCTCGCCAAACAGTGTAATAGCCACGTGCGAGCCAAGCACGGCTACGTTAGCCGAATCTTCGTCCCGGTCCCAAAAACCGCCCTGTGACACTTTTTGGTTGAGTACCTGGGGCAGCTGAGAACTCGTAGCTACCAGCAGAGCATTGGTGGGCCGCGAGCTCGTGGTGCTTACCTGGCCAGACGCCAGGCCGAGCGGCGCCGCGATACTTACACCTGGCGTTTGCTGCACGGTCTGTACGTCGGTGGTGGTGAGACCGGGTGTGCCCAGGCCAAACAAAACGTCATCGGTGGCAAAATCGCCCACGCCGTTGTTAACATGGCCCGGTCGAATCGTAATTAAATTCTTGCCAAAATGAGTAATCTGCCCAGCGATCTGTTGTTTTACACCCTCGCCAATACCTACCACCGCCACCACTGCTACGACGCCCACGATAACGCCAAGCATAGTGAGCATGCTGCGCCATTTGGAGGCGCGCACGGCAGCCAGTACCATGCGCGTGTTGCCGCGCATCATTGAGCTCATACTTTGCCTTTCTTGCTCGCGCGCCTAGCGGTCCCGGTGCGAGATTTTGCCGTCGACTTTTTGGCCAGTTTCTTTTTAGGCGGCACCGACTTTGGCTTAATGCCACCCTGAGGTACAGTCTTCATAATCGTAGATACACCGGCCAAAAGATCGTCCTCGGTTGCAACATGCACGCTGTACATATTCTTGCGCGCTGTTCTAGCGATTTCGCCAATGGCTGTAGTCTCGTCCTCTACAATTGTGCCATCGTGCATATACACCACGCGCGTAGCGTAACGGGTGAGCTCCGGGTTGTGCGTGACAAATAAAATGGTGTTGCCCGTTTTGTGGATTTCGCTCAAAAGCTCCATTACTAGGCGCGAGCTGGCGCTATCGAGGTTGCCAGTGGGCTCGTCGGCGATAATAATCTTAGGATCATTAATAAGTGCGCGGGCAATTGCGACGCACTGGGCCTGGCCGCCGCTTAAGTGACGCGGATAAAAAAACTCGCGGCCAGATAACCCCACGCGCTCCAGCATGTCCATCGCCCGTTTAATGCGCCGTCGGTTGCTCACACCCTTATACAACAAGGGCAGGGCGACGTTCTCGAGCACGGTCAAACGCGGCAGCAGATTAAAAAACTGGAATACAAAACCAATGGTGTCGCGCCGGATCTTTGCGCGCCGGCCCGGGCGCAAGCGCTCCACGGCGCGGCCATGCAAGGCGTATGCACCGTGAGTTGGACGATCCAACAGGCCGATAATGTTCATGAGCGTGGATTTGCCGCAGCCGGACGGGCCCATCACTGCCACAAATTCACCTTCGTCGAGTGTAAGGTTAACCTCGTCGAGTGCGACCGTTGTCGCATCGCCAAAGCCATACAACTTACTAACATTTTGCAGATCAATAATCGCCATTCACCTTAGTGTACCCTTGTGACAACGCCGGCCGCAAGGTGTTTTTGTTGCGGTTTTTGCGATATAATCCTCTTGGTGCACAGACTGTACGTTATGGCCAGTCTGAGCCGGGAACACTCAGGTGCCACTGGCACCTTCCGGAGAGGTCGCATAGTGGTCTAGTGCGCCGCCTTGGAAAGGCGGTATAGGGGCAACTCTATCGAGGGTTCAAATCCCTCCCTCTCCGCCAATCTCGAATAAGCTCGCATCCCGCGGGCTTTTTGATTTACGCGGTTTGTTGTTTGAGCCAGCGGAGCAGGACGAGGGCGATACGCTCTTCTTGCATCTTGCCGTCCAAAATCATTTTTTCGACTTCGGCGTAAGCATACATTTGTACGTCAATGCCTTGGACCTCATCTTCTTTTAAGTCTTGGCCGTTGGGATGCGGCTGCCAGTTGGTGGCTTCAAACACATATAAATCCCACTCCACGGTGGCGCCAAGCGAAGACTTTTTGTAAAGCTTGACGTCATTAATTTGAATACCGGCTTCCTCGGCGGCTTCTTCCTTGGCCTTGGCCGCAGCTGCGTCTATGATATCGTCGCTGCTTTGGCGATGCTTTTCAAACTCATCTAGCGAGTTGAACACTTTGCCGCCAGGCAAACGAAAGTCCCAATCGTCGAGCTCCCACCGATGCTCGCGAGTTAGTAGCACTTTGCGTGCTGTTTTATCGGCAATAATCACCCGCACGCCAGGTGCGCGGCGAGCAACTTCGAATATGCGGCCGTCAGGCTGAGGTATCTGAATGAGTTCGAATATCCTACCCGTTGCAAATATTTCTTCTGACACACATACTCCTTATTGTTTCGACTGTAGGGTGGGCGCCTTAGCTACGGCAGCCCGCACGCGTTCTAGAACGTCGTCATAATCATACGCCTCACCGAGCGTGATGTCGGCGGGCAGGTTACGCCGACAATCCTCAAACTGCTGCCAAAATGTATCAAACTGAGCCAACAGATCTTGATCGTCATGGCGATTGCGCTGGCTCATACGCCTACGAATAACTACGGGCGGCATGTCAAATCGGATAATAAACGACAGCGCCCCAAGCCTTTTAACGTGCTTAAGATAAAACTGCCAAACGCGGTCCATGCTGGCGTCGATAATAAAGAGCTGGTTGCGATCATGCTTTATTACCTCTTGGATGATACGGTCACTCAAAGAGGGCATAGAGATTTGCGCAGGATCGCTTCCAAAACTTCGAATCATCTCTCGCAATGCATCGCTCTGCAAACACTGGGCGTGCAAATCGGCAGCCAAGTGGTTTGCCAGTGTAGTCTTGCCGCAGCCGGGCGTGCCACTAAAGGTCACGAGCATGAGCGGCTGGGACAAATCACGGTTTGTAAGCTGAGCGAGGTATGCATTGGTGACCTGGGTAGCCAGTGGTTCTGGTATATCAACGAGATCCGACATGGACACATTATAACAATCGACCAGTCGGTGGTCACAAATCTCACCGAACAATATAGCCGGTTGTATATAATAAATAGGCGACAAGGAGGGCATATGAAGCTAACGAAATACGGGCACGCCTGCATCGTGTTGGAAGAGCAGGGCCAAAAACTGGTGATTGACCCCGGCATTATGACACCGGAGCTAGGAGATGTAAGCGGCGTGGTAGCCATAGTGATAACGCACGGGCACGCCGATCACGTGACCAAAGAGCATCTGGACGCCATCCTGAGCGCCAGTCCGGGTGCCAAAATCTCTACGCCAAGCGACGCGGCAGAAAAGTTAACTGGCATGCCAGTAACGGCCGTAAAGGCTGGCGACAAGCAGAGCGTTGGACCATTCAAGCTGGAGTTTTCTGGCGATCTACACCACCTCGTACACGAATCCTGGCCAGTCTGCGAAAACGTCGGCGTAATGGTTAACGAAACGCTCTACTATCCTGGCGATTCGTACACCACACCCGGCCGTCCAGTAAAAGTCCTGGCGCTGCCGGTGAGCGGCCCGTGGCTCAAAACCGGCGAAGTCATGGATTACTTGGATGCGGTAAAGCCAGGCACGGCGTTCCCCACGCACGATGGCATGTTATCCGTGAGCGGCAAAGCGATGTACGAAGATTGGACCAAACAACTATGCGCCAAGCACAACATTACGTGGCGGGCATTAGAAGACGGCGAATCAATGGATATCTAACCTAGGCGTTGGCCGAAACAAACGTGCCAACCGGCTGCTTGTTCACAGCGGCCAACAACGCGCCAGGTTCCATGGCTTTGTACACCATAATAGGCATATTGAATTCCATAGCGAGAGCTAGCGCGGTTTTGTCCATTACCTTAATCTCGGGGTTGTCGAGAGCGGTTTTGTAGTCCAGGTGGTCATACTTTTGGGCGTCGTCAAACTGAGTGGGGTCTTTGTCGTATACGCCATCGACTTTCGTGGCTTTAAAGACCACTTCGCAGCCCAGCTCAAGGGCAAAGTTCACCGCCGCGGTATCGTTGGTAACGTAGGGCCGGGCAGTCCCGCCGCCAATGATCACCACACGCCGGCGCTCCAAATGCTTTTCGGCTAAGCGGTAGGTGTACGATTCGGTAGCCTGGGGCGCAAAAAAGTTACTCATGCAGCGGGTAACAACGCCTTCACTTTCAAAAATGTCGGTCATAGCCATGGCGTTCATAACGCCGCTCAACATGCCCATATGGTCGGCCGTAACGCGCCTGATGCCGTCACCAGCCACTGCCGCGCCGCGCACCATGTTGCCGCCACCAACCACAATTATTAATTTACAGCCGGCTTTGACTACTTTGTCGCACTCAGTAGCCCAATAATGAATTACCTGAGGATCCAGGCCCAGCTGGTGATGGCCGCCGCCGAGTTGCTCACCCGAAATTTTTAGCAGGACGCGTTGGTACATTACTTTTAGGCTAGCAGACCGTGAGGCAAAATGCTATTGGTTTTTAGGCGAAGACGGGTTCGAAATTGGGGTCAGGGACGACGTAGGTGCCCGTACCGCTCATGATTTCATCGGGCTTGGCGCGTAAACCGTGTAGCATCATCGGCTCGCCGCTGTTGATGATCAAATCCAGACCTGGCTCATCTACGGCGTGCAAGCCTAGCGCGCGCATGGTATGAGCCGAGATTTGAGCGTAACGACGCGGCATTGGCAGGCCATTGGCAAGCGCCACTTTTGGATCACTCTCATAAACGCCGCCATGTTCGGTAGCTTTAAGGGCAAGTGGGTCAAACTCGTTGCCGAACATCGCCCGGAAGGCCTTGAGGTGGTCGATTATGCCGCTATCGGTACTTTGGTTAGGAATGCCTGATCCGCCAGCGATCAGTGCGAGTAAGCCGGATTCGATGCACGCGCGGATGGCCTCGGGCGTCGCAGGTTCAAGTGCGTCCATACCTGGTAAGCCAATGTTCATGGTCTCGGCCAAGAGTACTCGATGCGGAACGCCAATGCTGCGCAAATCATCCGCCACCACCAACGTATTCATTGCAGTACCAAGCAAACCGATCCAGTCGGCGACCACATGACCCATATTTTGCTTCTTTACCAATTCACGGCCTCTAAAACCGCCATTCCCGGCGCCCATAACAACAAAAGCGCCCACGACGCGGTGGTCATTGGGCTGAGTAACGTATTGCTGGAGCTCAGCAAGTCCGCGGGAGGTATCGATGCGGGCACTCTCGGTCCACGGCACGACGGAGCTAGGGTCGTCAAGCAAGGCCATGCCCGACTGTTTAGCTGCAAAAACCAAAGGCTTCTCTCTAGACATCTTTGCCGATTATACACTGTTATTCGAAAAATTCAACTGGTGGCTCTCTGTAAGAATGCACGTTATACTGGCTGTATGGTTAAAATTTACTCGTGGAACGTGAATGGTATCCGGGCTGTAGTGCGCAAAGAATTATTTAAACCGTTTATCGACGCCGAACAGCCGGACATTTTGTGCCTGCAAGAGACTAAAGCCGAGCAAGGGCAGGCGGTGGTAGACCTCTCCGGCTACGAAGAATATTGGAACTCAGCCGTCAAAAAGGGCTACAGCGGCACGGCCATTTTTAGCAAAATCAAGCCGCTAGCCGTGCTTAACGGTTTCCCCGAAGACATCATTAGTAAATACAAAGTGACGGGCGACACCTACGGCGACCCAAACAAAGAGGGGCGAGTGATCGCCGCCGAATTCGACAAATTTTACGTGGTAACGGTGTACACGCCCAACACCAAAGACGACCTCTCGCGCGTGCCGCTACGCGAAAAGCACTGGGACCCGGCGTTTTTGGCCTACTGCAAGCAGCTCGAAAAAAATAAGCCGGTGGCGTTTTGCGGCGACCTCAACGTAGCTCACACCGAAGACGACCTCGCCAACCCCACACCCAACCGTGGTAAACACGGCTTTACCGACGAAGAACGCCGCGGCTTTCAAAACTTTTTAGACGCCGGCTTTGTAGACACTCTGCGCTTGTTTAAAAAAGGTAACGGCTTTTACACCTGGTGGACGCACTTTGCTAACGCCCGCGCGCGGAACGTCGGCTGGCGGATCGACTACTTCTTAGTGTCCAGCGCGCTCAAAAGCAAAGTCAAAACCGCCGACATCCACCCCAAAATCATGGGCTCCGACCACTGCCCAATAAGCATCACCCTGGACGTTTAAATGAGGCAGGCCACCACCGTCTTATTTTTACTGCGTGGAGACGAGATTTTACTTGCCATAAAAAAGCGCCGCTTTGGCGCCGGGAAGTGGAACGGCGTGGGTGGCAAGGCCGACGAAGGCGAAACGATTGAACAGACTGCGGTGCGCGAATCCCAAGAAGAAATCGGCGTGACGCCCAAAAATCTCACCAGACTAGGCACCATCGACTTTTACGATAAGGCCGACCCGGATTTTAACCAGCTGGCTCACGTATACACCGCCACCGAATGGGACGGCGAGCCTACCGAGACCGAAGAAATGCGCCCGCAGTGGTTCAAGACCAATGAGGTGCCATTTGATTCGATGTGGCAAGCCGACTCACTTTGGATGCCACATGTACTGGCAGGCGAATGCTTTAAAGCTACCATTACCTTCAATGGCGATACTCTTGACTCGCACGATATTACCACTACCGAGAACCTATCATGAAAGCACCCAAGCAGCAAGCAATAACATTTGATGAGATAAACGAGCTCATCTGGAAACATGCCGAAGCGCGCGACTGGCACCACAACCCGCCACACACACTGGCGATATCCATCGTATTAGAAGCGACCGAGCTGCTCGAGCATTACCAGTGGAGCGATAAGCCCGAGGGCAAAAAAGAAGACCTTGCAGCCGAACTGGCAGACATATTTATTTACGCGATTGAGTTTGCCCAAGTGAACAACATCGATATTGTAGAGGCGATCCGTCAAAAACTCCAAAAATCCGCCGAAAAATATCCTGCTGAGAACTTTAAAGGCAAATCGTCCAAGGCCAGCCACAAAGCCTGGATCGACGCCAAACTCAACCACCGAAAAACGGGCCTGTAACCATGCCCAAAAAGATTTGTATCATATATGGGTTTTGTGAAGGACCACGAATTGCCGCGCGCATGCTCACCACGCTCAAAAATAATGGTTTTGAAATTACCGGCGACCCGCACAACGCCGATGTCATCTTGGCACACTCCGGCGGCTGCTATATGGTGCCTCATAATGTGGCAGCCAAACGCATCATTATGGTTGGCCTTACTTATTGGCCGGGTAAATCAATTACGCGCACCTTTGCAAAAAAGATTTGGGACGACCTGACGCATCACCGGAGTGAGCGTGCCGCCCGCTTTTGGGCCCACAAAACTCGCTGGAATCTTACCTACTTTTGGAATATGCCACGTAACTTTGCGATGCTTAACGCGCTTCGGGCTGGCGATTTTTGGCAGCTCACGCGCGTGACGGTCGTGCGCAACCACCAAGACCACTTTTGCACGCCGGACCTAACGTGCCTGCCATTCGCCCATAAGCCACGCCTAGTGGAACTACCTGGCCAGCACGATGACCTCTGGCTGCACCCCGAACGCTACCTATCTGTTATACAATAACCGTATGGAACGAGACTACTGGGTCAGGCAAGAGCTAGGCAAACCGCTGTTTGCCGATTTGGCGTGGAGCCGGCCCGAGAACAAGCTACAGGCGGGCAAACTGCTGATTGCCGGCGGTAGCCTGCACGGCTTTGCAGCGCCAGCCGAAGCGTACGCGGCAGCGGTAAAAGCTGGTATTGGCACCGCCCGCGTGCTGCTGCCTAACGCCGTCCAAAAGATTGTAGGTCGTGTGCTCGAAAACGGCGAGTTCGCGCCCAGCACACCCAGTGGTAGCTTTAGCCAAAAGGCACTGGACGAACTGCTGTTTCAGGCTCTCTGGGCCGACGCGACTTTACTGGCCGGCGACCTTGGTCGCAACAGCGAAACCGCCATTCTACTCGAAAAATTTTTACGCAAGTATCCGCACCCCGTTACACTCACCAAAGACGCGGTAGACTATGTAACCAGCGCGCCAGAAGCCGCTTTAGCACGTACGGCCGGAACGACACTTGTACTGAGCCTATCGCAACTCCAGCGGCTCGCGGTGAGCACCAAGCAAACTCGGCCAATAGCATTTAGTATGGACCTCCTACACCTCGTAGAGTGGCTGCATGAGTTTACCCAAACGTACGAGCTAAACATTGTCGTTAAACACCTCGAGCACATTTTTGTGGCGGTGGGCGGTCGGGTGAGCACCACCAAACTAGCCACCGACCTACCCATCTGGCGCGTCCAAACCGCCGCTCGGGCTAGCGTGTGGCGAGTGCAAAACCCAGCCAAGATATTCGAAGCCCTAACAGCCTCACTTGCCGATTAGCATAAACTGCTAGCGCTAGCTGTGATATTTATTACTGTTGCAAAACGAACAGCTCACGCTTATATATTTAAGACATGAGACACGCTTCATCCGCAACCGAACAACGGTCGGGTTCGGCGCTCGTGCCTACTTACATCACTTATATTGGTCATCGCGAACGGCCCAACCTAGAGCTGGCTAAGAGCGGCAAGCCCGAACGGCCGCATCATGCCTCACTACTCATCGGTGCTGGTTGCTTATTGCTCGTGGATGGGCGCGAAAGAAAGGCCGACCGCATGCTCAGGAGCGTGCGGGACGGCATGGACGACCTCATGCGAGCCAACTCCACGAGCGCCCAAGGCCGATGGCACGCCGCAACATTGCGGCATATCGCCGCAATGTTGCTATGGAGAGATAACCCCACGTCAGCCACAACATGCCAACTTGCGATCCACCGCGAGGCAGTAAGGGCAATACGCAGTCTGCGGCCAGCAGCAGGGGGCGCACCACCGGCGGGCGACGTGACGGGCGCGCTTGCCGAGCAGAACGCCAATGGCCTCGCTACCCGTTCTGCCGGTATAGGCACATTAACCCTCCCAGCTCTTTACCATCATGATATGGGGCCAACCGTAGCCGACAATTACGACTTGTTAGTCATCGACTGCGGGTCTGGCCCCAACCCCAAGCCATCCGCCCACCGCGCTCAGCTCAAGAACGTATGTATGGGCTTTTGTGGTGATGAGACATTCCGGGCGACGGGCGAAGAGGTCCGTGGTCGATACAAACAGGATATCGTGCTTGTCTCCCAACACTGTGATATCACCGTGCCTGCAGGCGAAGAGGGAGGAGAAATCACCAATTTACTGCTTGCCGAGGCCAGTGACCCGCGAGCACCAATCCGACGAGCGCCGCTCGACACCACTACACTACACTTACTCGAAACAATCATCGAGCCAGAGCCCTGGCGCATGGGCACGCAACCAATAGGCGCACTAGCACTAGCGGCGTGAAACCAGACCAAAGAAAACGGCCCACTTGTATAAAGGAGCCGTTTTCTTTGGTGGGCGAGGAGGGAATCGAACCCTCACGAGATTGCTCTCACAGGATTTTGAGTCCAGCGCGTCTACCAATTCCGCCACCCGCCCGGAGGATTGCAAGTCTGCAATCCGAGTATTCTGCCGCAGATTGGCCATAACACTAGAGGTATAGCCAACACGGAAGTCTTGTAAGGCCTATGAGATAGTCTTACAGCGTAAGATTGTACTATACTTAGGGGCAGAACGCGAGGGCATAAGCGCCCTAACGTACGGCCGCGGCAATTATAATGAACCCACTATTTGACGAACCAAATGCATCTGGCCCCCACGCTCAGCGTGGCTACGTGCTTTCGGGCACACAGGGCAAGCGCGTTGAGCCACTGGCTGGACAGCGGCATACTGGCGACGCTAACCCGGCTATCGAACTCATTCGCAACAAGCTCGACGCCCTCTATGCCAAAGAGCCCAACGCCAAACAGGAGCGGGCCGAAACCGAACATATGCGCGCGCCGCGCTCCAAGCATCAGCAATTCATGCACGAGCTAAGCGCTTCGGGCAAATCGCTGGCCGAAATTCAAACTGCTTGGCACGAATATTACGCCAAGCTGCCAGACAACGAAAAACAAGCGGTCTGGCAAGAGTTTTACGCCGCCAATAACCGCGCGGCGCCGTCGGCATATACGCAGCATGTGCAACAGGCGGCTGCACGACCAGTTACCACACCGGCCCAACCGGCAGTAATTACCCCGTTACAGCCGATCGCAACTCCGCACCACCCGCTGCAATCAACAACGCCGAGCAGCACTCACACCGCTGCTGTTACGCCAGCACCTATGGGCCACACCTACTCCTACGTTCCGCCAAAACGTCGCCCCAGCGTCGCTCAAATTAAACATCAGGTCCTCGCCAAAGTACGCGCCAGCAACAACGCCAAGCTAAAAGCCCGACATCACCTGCAATCGCTAGCTTTTGGATTCGGCTTGGGCGCGCTGGTGCTGCTGATCTTTTTATTTAGTTTTTTCAACCAAGTGATTATCACACCATTCATCCAACCGAGTGCGCACGCTGCGGCCACGCCGATAATCCTTAGCGGCGACAGCGTTGCTCCCAGCAGTACGCCGGAAGTTATCATCCCCAAAATTAATGTAGAGATTCCAATCACCTACGGCACCTCGTCTAACGAAAACGATATCGAAAACTCACTCGAAGACGGCGTAGTGCACTATCCCACCACATCGGTGCCCGGTCAGCTCGGCAATGCTGCGTTTTTTGGGCATTCTAGCAACAACATCTTTAATCCGGGTAAGTACAAGTTTGCATTTGTGCTATTGCACACACTGGCGCCAGGTGACATTTTTTATCTCACCTACAATGGTCAGGTGTACACATACAAAGTCTTTGACCGCAAGATCGTGGAGCCCACCGACACCTGGGTGCTAAACCCCGTGGCCGGCCATACCGCCACTGCTACACTCATCACCTGCGACCCGCCAGGCACCAGCTTGCATCGCTTAGTAGTATGGGGCGACCAAATCAGCCCCGGCCCAACCGCCAACATTGTGGCACCCGCACCAAGCGCATCGTCGCAGCTGCCAACTCAGCTCGCCAGCAACGGCCCGAGCCTGTGGCACCGAATGACGCATTGGGTGACGTCTATCTTCTAGCTATTGATCAGCTGGAGTAAGCAGTGGGGTGCTAGTGAGTGCTTTGTTAGCGTCAAGCGTGTAGAGCGTATGGTAATTCTGGGTAAAGAACGGCAGATAACTAGGGCTTGCGGCCGACAAGGCCTGAACGTTAGTGCCGTCAAAATCAAGGATATTCAGTTTGCCAGAACTGACATAATCCAGATGGAAGCCATCCATCCAGGCCGCGTGTAGCTGCGGTACGTCGAGGGGTGCTTTGGCGGTGAAGGCATAGCCTTTATTGGTCTCGGCGTCGTACACCGTAAATTGCTGGCCGTCTTCGGCTACAACAAAGCGCGCATTAGTAGAAAAGGCCACATAATTAGCAGCCGTGGTCTTTAGTATCTCTATCGGCACAAGCACTTGTTTGCTGTCGAGCGTAGCGGCCGGGTCTTTGTATACAAAGACTTTGTTGTCGGCATTGGTGCCAACGGCCACGTACCGGATACCTCTGTAATTAGCGAGGGCAAGTAGTGGCATGCCGGCAAGCGATTCGTGAATAGTGTAGGTTTTAGCGCCGACGATCATGCGAATAAACACCCTGCCAGCAGGTGCCCCATCCGCCGTGGCGTAAAGCACAGTGGTACCGTCGGTCTCAAAGCCCAGTACGTCTTGCAAGAGTGGCACCGGTGTAGGCTTTTTGAGTGTCGCGGTAAACAATTGCTGAGCGTTTTGGTCGTAGGCATAGTATTGGTCGTAGGCACCACCCTTTAACTCTAGCTGAGAGGGATTGAAACCGAGCAGGGTAGTAAGGTTTTGCGACTGCGCGGGGTCCTGGCGATCGAGCAGAACATATTCGCTTCCGGCCTGGCCACCCCGTTGGTACAGGCGCTGGAGTATCACGTGTCGGTTGTCACTCGCCCACACCACAGGCACCCAGCCGGTGGTGGCTGTACCGGCGGCAAAAATGGCAGTCGGTAAAACCAGCGGCTTGGCAACGGGCTTGGCAACGCTTAAGTCGTAGAGGTCGAGTTGATCTTGTGAGATAGTGGGGATCATCAGCCAGTGGTGATCATTGCTCTGACTGGCAAAACTTGGAGCTTCGGTGTACTGCTTGGTGACTGCAGTAGTGAGAGTAGTAGGCACCAAAAACGGGTAATCAAAGCGCTCCACGCTGCCGCCATCCACGGTAATCGCGCGCCGCCATGTGTTGTATCCTATACGCTGCAGCTGCACCGTATAGCCGCCGGCGGCTAAAATGAGACGTGTATTGGTGGCGGCCCTATTCTGACCATTGACCAAAATCTTGGCACCTGCCGGCTGAGATGAGAAAAACACCAGGCCATTCTGAATAACCCGGCCGTTGCGATCAATCCCAAAGCCGTAGGCTTGGTACAAAAGAATGGTAGTGCCCAAAAGCAGGGTAAGCCCAATCACCGCATAACCAATGGCAAGGCGGGTAGCATGGGCTTTTTGTTTTTGGGGATCTAGAAAATCCATAGCGACGCTGTTTATTATATGCCATTTGTGCGGCTCTTGCGCAATTTTAATTTTATCCCTGTTGGTACCCTCTTGCCAGCCATGAGGTAAACGCGCTACTATACATGTAGCTTACGCTTTCGGCGTGCAACAGAGGGTACCAATCAAAAACGGTGAGTAAAAATATTATCGAACTCAATGGCAAGCGGTACGATGCCCTAACGGGTAAATTATTAGGCGCAACCCACCAGCACCCCAAGCCCTCAATGAGTGGCAAGGTGATTGATGGCTTTGTACGCCCCACGGCCAAGGCTAAACCAGCTGCAACCGCTCCAGCCAGGCCCGCAAAAGACGACACCGTCTTAGTGCATGTCCGCAAGGGTGAGGCAGCAAGCAAGCCCGCCCAAGTTGCAGTAGCTACCGTTAACGTTACAAAAGAAGCGCCCAAAGTTGCCGCCAAAGAACAGAGCCAAGCCCGCGCTGCAGCGAAAGCTGCCACTGCAGTACACGAGACAGTCAAAGCGTCCGAAAGCCCGCGCAACGCCGTGAGCCACGCCATTAGCGTAAAAACTATCGCTGCACATCAGCCGGAACGTGCCAAAACGCTCATGGGCCGGCATGCCAGCAAACCAGCATACACTATTAAACCAGCTATTAAACCAGTGTCACCGGTAGAGATCGCCCCACTTCCTAATAGTAAAATTGCCGCTAAACATTCGGTTGCGCGCGTCGACCCTACGAGGCTAGAGCGCGCCCAGCGCACGTTGCGCCACGCCGCTGTCGACCGCTTTGGCCACATTACGGCAGCAGCCGTAGCGCTTGAATCCCAAGCCGTTAGGGTAAAGCAAGTGGCAGACCTCGCAGTCCACGCCGAGCCCAAACAATCTAAACCCATCGACATCTTTGAAGAAGCTATTGCGCACGCCACCAGCCACACCCAACCGTTGCACCAGATTCCTAAATCGCGCAAGCGCCGCATCCTCAACATCGCCGGATTCAGTACGGCCTTCCTGGTAATCGCTACCTTTTTTGCGTTTCTTAATATGCCGAACATTCAACTGAACGTCGCCTCGCTGCAGGCCGGCTTTAAGGCTAGTATTCCTGATTACGCGCCGCTTGGTTACGCTATGGCCGGCGGAATACAGCGCGCCGGCGACACCGTGAGCATGGTATTCCGCTCGGGCGAAAACAAATTTACGATCACCCAGCAACACACCTCCTGGGACAACGAAAAGCTCCTCCAAAACACCCTCGCCCTGCAGCACAACTACCAAACCGTGCAGGCCGACGGCAGCACGATTTACGTCTATGGCGACAACGCCGTGTGGCTCAAAGGCAACGTCCGCTACGACATTAGCGCCAACGCCCCACTCAGCGCCACCGACATCAGCCAGCTCGCTCTCAGCATGTAGACTTGGTGGCAGAGATATTTTCTCTTATAATGCCCAGCATGAAACCTGCTCGTACTCGATTTGCGCCGAGCCCCACTGGCGCGCTGCACTGCGGCGTTGTCCGCACCGCCTTATACGCATGGCTCCTAGCCAAGCAGTCGGGTGGGCAATTTTTGCTGCGTATCGAAGACACCGACCAAAAACGTGAAGTCGTGGGCGGACTCGAAAATATTAAAGAGACGCTACGCTGGCTGGGCCTTAACTGGGACGAAGGTCCGGACGTGGGCGGCCCATACGCTCCATATGTACAATCAGAGCGCTTGGCTATCTATAAAAAGTACGCCCAGGAGCTGCTCGACAAAGGCCAGGCCTATGCTGATCCGTATTCAATAGAAGAGCTTGAGGCGCTGCGCGACAAAGCCAAAGCCGAAAAGCGCCCATTCTTGTTCCGTGACCACCGGCCCGAAAACCCGCCCGTCTGGGACGGCTCACAGCCGCTGCGCATCAAGCTAGAGCCCAAGGCCTGGAGTTGGCAAGACGGTGTGATGGGCGAAGTCAAGCTCGGCCCGGAAATGATTGATGACTTTATTATCATTAAAGCTGATGGTTTTCCCACCTACAACTTCTGTCACATCATCGACGACCACCTCATGCAAATCACCCACGTTACCCGCAGCCAGGAGTTCATCAGCTCCATCCCCAAATTCCTAGCCACACACGAAGTACTTGGCTGGGAATCGCCCGTTAACCTCACAATGCCGCAGGTGATGGACGAGACCGGCCGCGCCAAGCTCAGCAAGCGCAAAGGTGCCAAGCCGGTGCTCGATTACCGCGACCGAGGGTTTTTGCCCGAAGCCATGCTCGACTTCATGGCCACTATCGGCTGGAATGATGGCACCGAGCAAGAGAGCTTTACGGTGGACGAACTCATCCAAAAGTTTAGCCTCGAGCGCGTACACCGCAGTGGGGGTATCTTTAATGAGCAACGCTTATTGTGGCTCAACGGCCTGCATATCCGCCGCCTCAGTTTAGATGACCTATACGGCCGCGCCGCCAGCTTCTGGCCACCCGAAGCAAGTAAGCACGACGACGCCTACAAAAAAAGTGTACTAGCGCTCGTACAAGAGCGTCTCAAATATCTGGCCGAGCTGCCCGCGCTCACGACGTTTTTCTTTGACGATTTGCCGATTAATCCCTCACTGTGGCAAGACAACAAGCAATTAAAAAAGTATGACGCCGCCCAACTCAAAGTGTGGCTCGAGCAGAGCAGAGCGTCTCTAGCCGAAAGCGACTTTAGCACAGATGATCTTACCAGACGACTGAACGACTTGCTCGAGCAAACCGGCCAAAAGCCCGGCGTGCTGTTTAGCCTGATCCGCATTGCCACCACCCAGGCGCCCGCCAGCCCCGGCCTGGCCGAAACACTGGCCGTCCTCGGCAAAGACATTGCACTGCGCCGAGTGGATGCTATGTTACACCAACTCGCCTAATCACCCAGCTCCCGATTTGCGCTAGCAAGCCGCGACTTTCTATATCCGTAGCTAAAACCTCCCAGGATATGTCATCCATCATGGGCTTCACGTGCTTGAGGATTGCCGGCGTCACCATCTCCGGACGGCGCACATTGCCGTGCAATCGCCACGCTTGAGCGATCTTTTGTGCCGCGCGCGATAAAAACGCAGAATTATCGCCCTGCAAGGCTGCGGCAGCGACTCCTTGGACCTGAACAGCTTGGAACTCTCCCAGGGTTTGTCCTTTCGGCGTTTTAAATACTAGGCCCGTGCCATCGTCAATAGTCTGCCACTGCTGCAAAACATGCTTGCTTTCATGTAACAGGACACCTGCAGTGTTGGCAGCACCCAGACGGAATATACCGTTGGAGTATGCCACAACCGGACGCGTAGACTGTTGCCAGAGCTCCCTAGCGCCGTGACGCCCATGCCCGGTGAGCGGATACCGTTCGTAGATAACTCGCCTGTAAGATGTACGCGCGCCAAACATATCAAGAGAGGGGTCGAGCTCGTCGGGGCCAGTATTCGCGCTACCACTCGGCTGCTTAAACTCGTCGCGAGCCATGCTCCACAAGTTTACGAACCGACCATAGGCAGGCGAGTATGCCTGTTTAGGCACTCGCGTGTGCGGCGTCAAAAAGTAGGCTTCAAGCGGCGCAACAATCATGTCGGCCCAAGGCAACTCATCTGCAAAGAGTGGCAGCCAGGCAACGGCTTCGGGATCTGCCACAGTGTCTTGCGACCACTCGGCAACACCATTACGTATATTGGGCAGGACGGCGTGATCCACCACCGATTTCAGTGCACCTACTGCGGAGGCACCCAAGGCTTCGGTCATATGCGGCCGGTCGAGCGCGCTGTGCGCCAGCTCAACGCCCCGGTCAAAGGCGCGGGCACGAGGATCACCGAACAAAATTGCCATCCCCGTACTATAGAGGATCACCGCGCGCCGTTGCAACGCCAGTAATTCTCGCAGCCCACACAAGCTGGTACAATAGTGCTTATGATTGATGGCTTCCGCCGACGGCGGCGTGACTCAGATGTGCACCCAGTTGTGCGCGCGCATAGCGCGGGCATTGTGGTAGGCGGCCTGGATAAAGTGACGGCGCAGCGCCGTGCAGCGCATGATGAGCCGCCGGACTTTAAACCGCCAGAGGTGGCTGCGACCGAAGACGAGCGCGACCCCGTAATCGGTGACACCGACGAGCGCTACGAGGTTGCGCGCGGCGACGCCCCCGAAGTCCCTGAAGCACAACCTGCAGACGATGAACCCGTAGAAAATACCGACGACCATACCGAAGAAACAATCGACGAGCCTGACGAAGAACCTCCTGAAGACGAAGACGACAACTCCGAATCACCTAAAAAACACCGCAAGCATCGCCGCTCACTAAAGGAATGGCTCAAAACCCGCACCAAAAAACAGTGGATTATTATTGGCGTAATTGCCGCCGTGTTACTCGGGGGAGGCGGCTACGCGGCATACGCACTGTTACACCACCCAGCAAAACCGGCGCCCGTAGTGCACGTCCAAAAGAAAAAGGCAGTCGTTGTACCCAAGCCAACCACTGTGGCCAGCACGCTTACCGGTCTGCAGGTCGATCCAAGCGTTAATCAGCTGCCAGTTACCGGTCTCATGATAGAAAACAGCACGCTAGCGCGCCCACAATCCGGCCTCGACAAAGCTGGCGTGGTGTTCGAGGCGGTGGCCGAGGGCGGTATTACGCGCTTTTTAACACTCTGGCAAGATACTAACGCGCCGTATGTAGGCCCCGTTCGTTCAGTGCGGCCGTATTACATCCAATGGGCGCTCGGCTTTGACGCTGCGATCGGCCACGTTGGCGGCAGCCCGGAGGCCTTAGCCGACATGAAGAGCTGGAACGTCAAAGACCTCGACCAGTTCTATAACGGCGGCTCATACCAGCGCATACCCTCACGCGCGGCACCACACAACGTCTACACCAGTCTCGATCAATTAAACGCGCTGGAGGCCGCCAAGGGCTTCGGCGTACCGCACTATACCGGCTTTGAGCGCAAAATCGACGCTCCCAGCAAAACGCCCAACCCCACCAGCGTCGACCTCACGATCTCAAGCAGCGACTTCAACGTGCACTACGACTACGACGCTACAACCAATGCCTACAAGCGCAGCGAGGGCGGAGTACCACACATGGAAATTGATCAAGCCGGCGCTCAAACGCAAATCACGCCTAAGGTGGTTATCGCTCTGGTGATGACCCAAGGCATTGAAGCCGACGACCTGCACACCAGCTACGGCACCATCGGAAGCGGGCACATGTACGTCTTCCAAGACGGTATTGTCACCGAAGGCACCTGGACCAAAACCGGCAACACTGCGCAGTTTACCTTTGCCGATGCCAGCGGCCAAACCATCAAGCTCAACGCCGGCCAAACCTGGATCACGGCTGTAAGCAGCACGGGGAATGTAGCCTTTAAATGATGCACATGGATAATTTTCAGCGGTATATCTCACAGGTGCGTGGACGGTTGTTTGCCGTTATTTTGTTCGACAACTTGATCGTCATTGGCGACTGGTGGATAGCCGACCACATCTTTAACCTTACGGGCCTGGAACTAGTAATCGCGATGGCCGCCGGCTCAATACTGGCGCTCACCTTTTTGCCATGGCTCAGTACGCGCATGATCACCCAGCCAACCAAACTTATTTGGCAGGCCATTCTGCACATTGCACCGGACACTGCCAACGTACCGGCACCAGATCTCAAACATGTCCGCATCGGCCGTGAGTTGGTAGCTAACCTGGTAGGGCACATCTACCAGCTAGCCAGCCTAGTAGGCAGCGTAGACGCCGTAAATACTAAAAAGCAGACCGATTTAAACACCGACTTTATTGCCGCCAACATGCCGCTGCCGATGATGGTGCTCGATAAAAACCAGAACATCATGTTCTCCAACAAAGCGATCTGCACCTACCTTAACCGCACCAGCGCCGAAACCGTGGGCCAAAACGTCTACTCGGTGCTCGACATGTCATTTGGCAGTACCGAGACATTTGACCGCTGGCTCGAACAGGTCAAAACTAGCGAGGTATCGGCCACTAAGAGTTGGGAGCGGGTGCGCCTGCACAACCCCATCACTGGTAACACACTGCAGTTCGACCTAGCTGCCTTTTACAACAAAAACAACATCGAAGGCTTTGAGACCATGTTGGTAATCTTTGACCACACCGCCACCTACAGCCAAGATGACCAAGCGCTGGGCTTCGTAGCGCTCGCCGTGCACGAACTGCGCACGCCCGTAACACTGATGCGCGGCTACATCGAGGCGCTCGAAGAAGACCTCGACGGCAAGCTCGACGAAGAAACAGCCAGCTTCATTCACAAAATGAAGGCCTCGGCCCAGGGACTATCGGCGTTCATCAACAACATTTTGGACGTCGCCCGGGTAGAAAACGACCAGCTCACTCTTAAACTACACGAGGAGTCGTGGCCCGAGATCGTCCAAACCGCCGTCAACGACGTATCGCTGCGCGCCAAGCTGCAAGGCGTAACCGTGCAAACAGAGATGGCCGCCAACCTGCCCACCGTTGGCGTTGACCGCGTGAGCATCTACGAAGTGCTCAGCAATCTGTTAGACAACGCCATCAAATACAGTCCAATTAACTCCGGCAGAACCATCGTCGTCAAAAGCTCACTGAACAAAGAAGGGCACGTAGAGACCACCGTTACCGACCACGGCGCCGGCATCCCAGTGGGCATCGTACCCAACCTATTCGAAAAGTTTTACCGCTCACACCGCAGCCGCAGCCAGGTCGGCGGCACCGGCCTGGGTCTGTACCTAGCTAAAGCACTTGTAGACGCCCACGGCGGCCGCATTTGGGTGCAGAGCAAAGAAGGTGAGGGCAGCACCTTTGGCTTTACCGTCATCCCGTACGCCAAGCTTGCCGACGAAAAGAAAAACGGCGATAATAACAACATCAGCCGCGGTGCTCACGGCTGGATCAAAAACCACTCACTGTATAGCAGGTAATATTTTATGGAACCACCGTCCCTACATCCAACCGGCCGCAAAGTACTGATCATCGAGGATGAGCACTTTATCAGCGAGCTGTACGTGCGCGCCCTAACGCGCGGCGGCTACCAAGTAACTACTGAGGTCGACGGCCAACGCGGCTACGAACTAGCTAAAACCGGTGACTTCGACATTATTTTGCTCGACCTCATGACACCCACCATCACCGGCATAGAGGTGCTGCGTCGCTTGCGCGGTGCGGGCAACCCACCGGTTAAAAGCAAGATCGTCATCACCACTAACCTCGAACAACGCGACGAAATCCGCACCGACATCGAAAGCCAGGCCGACGCCTACCTAGTAAAAGCCGAGATCACCCCACGCGAACTCGTGGAATTCTTAAACACCATCAAGTAGCCGCTTCCGGTACAATAGAGGTACCGTGAGAGACGACGAGCAAACGCCGGACGGCGTGAGTGTGCACACCGGGTTTCCTAATCCGGCCACCGACAAAAGCCTGCATACGCTGGATTTTAACCAGCTGCTGATTCGCCATACCGCCAGCACCTACATGTTCCGCGTGCGCGGCAACGACTGGGAGGCGGCTGGCGTGTTTGACGGCGACATTGCCGTAATAGACCGTGCACTCGACCCTAAAAAGAGCGACGTTGTGCTATGGTGGCACGACGAGCACGGCGAGTTCGCTGTTGGCAACTATCCGACGATGCCCAAAGAGGCAAGGCTGTGGGGCGTGGTAACCGCCACCATTCATCAATTCCGCAAGACAGAGCGAATGTAACGCTCACAATATGTACTAAGTCGCTACATTGTGATAAAAGATAACGATGAGACAACGCGTCTTCTCACGAATGAGTCCGCACCACAGCGCCTTACAGGTACCCTACAATGCATATCAGGCACTGGTTGCCGCGCAGTGGGCCGACACATGGCCAACACCGCCCGTGCAAACACTTCCCGCCGAAATACGCCACATCCAGCGCGCACGTCCGGTGCGCAGATCCACCGACACTCCCGACTTGGACGTCATAAAAGACAACATAGACTACGACATTACTGACGTACGCATCCTAGCTGCTGCCGGCGATATGGCACTCGAATTAATAGAACGCGCCCGCTGGCTCACACACTACAGCCAAGATGTAAGGCAAAGGGAGACGCCCGAAGGCAGACACGGCATTGAGGCAACGTTGCCACTGGCCATTCCAGGCGATGACTACGTCGATGCCACCGCCAGAGTGAGCTTGCGCGGAACGTATCGGCATGTATTCAGAACAAGCACCAACGCAGTACATCTAGACCATGTAGGTGTCGAGATATATGGCAGGCACGCAGGGACCGGCAGACCATTCTGGACACACGCCAGTGTCGGCTCGGCAATATTAAACCTAGCGCAACCGAGAACCGCAAACCATACAACGAAGATTCTCTACGGCCCCTCACTGGTCGAGGGTTTTGAACTGCGCGATATGCTCACCAGCGCGGAAAACTGGGCTCCGGACTCGCGTCTACCGCAGCAGCCATATCCAACGCATATTGCCCACGACCCCGTAGCCGTCAGCCCTGAGTACATAGCCGACTACGCCTAGAAAACGTGTGGCCACTATCGTGGCCTGAAGGCTATACTAGAGCGACATGGATATGCGTGTTGCGAGTAATAAAGTCTTTGCGCTCATCGACTGCAACAACTTTTTTGTAAGTTGTGAGCGGCTGTTTAGGCCAGACCTCGAAGGCAAGCCGGTGGTGGTATTAAGTAGCAACGACGGCTGCGTCGTAGCGCGCAGCAACGAAAGCAAAAAGCTCGGCATACCAATGGGCGCACCGGCGTTCCAGTGGCGCGAAATGTTCAGACGCGAAAACGTCACGCTGTTTTCGGCCAACTTTGAAATTTATGGCGATATTTCTAAGCGCATCACCGCGCTGCTCACCACCATCACGCCGCGGATCGAGGTATATTCGGTAGATGAGTCATTCTTAGACCTTACGACGCTCGACATCAAAGACTACAACGAATGGGGCAGAGTAGTGCGCGCCAGCATCCTCAAAAACATCGGCGTGCCGGTAAGCATCGGCATCGCTACAAGCAAAACACTGGCCAAACTGGGCACCGAAATCGCCAAAAAAGATGAGTCCACCGGCGGGGTAGTGGACTTTACCAGCATGAGCAGCGGGCAGCGGCGCGAGGCACTCAATGGCGTGCAAATAAAAGATGTGTGGGGTGTGGGCCGCCGCCTGGCGCCCAAACTACGCGCCGAAGGCGTGGGCACGGCGCTGGCCCTCAGTGATATGCGCCCGCAGCACGCTCAACAACTCATGGGCATCCATGGGCGCCAAATGGTAGCCGAGCTCAGTGGCACCGCCTGCTACGGGTTAACGCGCGAACACAAGCCAGCCGAGAGCATCCTGCGCTCGCGCACGTTTGGCGAAAACACCGGGCTCATGCACGTGCTCGAAGCGGCCATTGCCACGCTGGGCGCATCAGCATCATTTGCACTCAGACGGGAAGGGTTGCTGGCCAAACGCATTGGCTTTTTTGTAGATACTAACCGGCACAAGCCGGGCTTTAGGCGCCGGGCAGAAGAGCTCGTACTTGGCCAGCCCACCAACGACACTGGCCGGATAATCTCGCTGCTCATCGCCGAACTTGGCAAGGACTTTAACTCACAGCTAGCCTACCATCGCCTTGGCGTGTATCTGTACGATCTGCTGCCAGAAACCGCGCTACAAACCGACATCTTAGGCGCCGTAGACGCCGGCACTCACGACCGAGCCACCGCCCGCATGCAAGCTTTCGACCGCATCAACCAAAAACACGGCAAAGGCAAAATCTATTATGCCGCCGAAGATTTAGGCAAGAGCTGGCAGCCCAAACGCCAGATACGTTCGCCGCGGTACTTGAGCAGCTGGGATGAGCTGCCGGAGGCGCGGGTAGTAAGCACTTAGCTGCCGGGTGATGCGTAGTTAGGGCTCAAGCTGAACGTCAACAAATTGCCCGGCGTGACATATACGGGATCACCACCAACGTATTCGACGTAAAAAGGATGGATGGATGCCGCCGTACACGGTACATCGTTGCGGGTGGCTAATGCCGCAGCAGCAGCGTATTGTGGCGCACTCGGATATGCAACGGCTACGTCGGGATACTCGGATTGCTCGTTGGTAACTTCAGTTGCCATTGTGGTAAGCCGTGAGGCACAGGCCCCTAGGCCACGGAGGGCCAGTGGGTCGGCGAGTGCCGCCACTTTAGCGGTGCGCACCCGCTCGGCGTCTTGAGGAGACAGGGCGACTGCTGCCGGCCTGTTGTCTTCGCCCCTGAATGCCGTAGCGCCAACAGCTACAGTAGCCGCAGATAGTGCCAGGATTGCGCCACCGGCGGCTAATTGCACCCACCACGGTATCTTCTGTTCGCCGCGCTCATAACGCTCATCGTACTCACTGGGCGGAATTTCTGAAACAAATCCTGACCCAAAAAGGCGCGACCCCGCATGCCCACCTAGCGTCGGCACTCGTAACGGCGGCACGTACTGTGGGTCGGCACGAGGAGCAGGGTCCCCGAATTTCTTTATCTCGTCATGGGTAAAGCCCGCGTCGATCATCGCAATGTCGAACCGGTTTCGCTCCCGATCACCAAGATTACACCGCTCGTGTCGCGGCTGCCAAAATTTGCTAGCCATATCCCACTATTAAAAAACAAACCGATACTAAAGGCAACAGTAACACGATGGCACCAGCTTCATTTATACTAATGTCATGGACGACCCCGACGCTTTTAGTAACCACGCCGTGCCCAATACACCCGCCAACCACTTTCAAGGCCACCTGTTAATTTCCGACCAAGTTGGCGCGGGCGAGGTGAGTGTCGTATGGCGCGAGCTGCAACGTATCCTGACCACCGACATACCCGGCGATATCGTAGAATTCGGCTGCTACGCTGGCACCACCAGCCTGTTTATCCGCAGGCTGATTCAACGGAGCAGGGAATTCCATGTATACGATTCCTTTGAAGGGCTGCCACCAAAAGCCAGCCAAGACAGTAGTGCTGCGGGCGCCGATTTTGCAGCCGGCAAGCTCAGTGTCAGCAAAAAGGAATTCTTGCGTCAATTTGCACTCGCCAAACTGGAACCGCCGGTGATCCACAAAGGCTGGTTTAAAAACATGGCCGACAAGGATATGCCGAACGAAATCGCGTTCGCGTTTTTAGACGGAGACTTTTACGACTCCATTTTAGATTCGCTCAAATTAGTGTGGCCGCGCATGCAACAGGGCGGCGTTTTACTCATCGACGACTACAACCGTCCCGAGCTGCCCGGCGTGCAGCGCGCCGTACACGACTTCTTCCACGGTCAGCTGCCCAAACTCCATACCGAGCACGACATTGCCATCATCCACGTATAAAAGACCAGCCCCAGAGAAGGCTAAAATCTGGGCTATAAGGTGTCGCTTAAACCGCTTCGACTGTCGTGGGGACAGCGGCCGCACCCAAGCGAGCTCTATGCCTGTACCACTGCCTAACAGCCACCAAGCCTAAAACAAGACCAACAAGAAAGCCCGGCGACTCGAAATTACTACTATCAGGTACATGCGGGTATTCGCGCTGGAGCGTGGCAGTCTGCTGTTGGTTGTGAGTTATCGCAGCGGTATCGGCTGCTACCCGCTGCTCTGCTGCAGCAGATACCGAAATCTGGCGATCGCTAAAAACGGTAATCGCCCCCTGGACGCTTGATCGGTCCGCCTGTAAATGAGCAGTACTCGCGTTTAATGGACCGATTTGATCGTCAAGGCTATGTTAGTGATCTAACTTTGCGTCATAAAGCCCATGGTACGCCGCCACACCAGCGAGCGTACAGCCAACGACGCTGCTCAGAAATAGGCCATAAGGAGCCAGTTCCTCTACTATAGGAGCATTTGGATCAATCATGAATATTACTATGGCATAATATGCAGAGTACCTCAATCTATAAAACCCCGGCCCATGAGGGGAGCCGGGGTTTTCGTACCGCTAATCGGTAACTTTACAGTGCGTCGACCGCAGCTTGGTCGATGTTCACACGTACACCAGTAAGGTGCGATGGGAACGTTTGGTTTGCGATGCTCGCGGAAGCTGGGCCATCAAAGCCTTGGCCGTCGTTCGACACCTGCAGCTTAAAGCTCACCGAGAGTGTGTCGGTTGGCTGGTGGTTGTCGGCAAAGGCGTTAAGCTCTTCGAAGGTGCCTTCTACGAACTTGGTGCCTTGGACGTTCACTTCTTGCCATACGCCCTGACCAAGGCTGTCGTTAGTGCCGCCGTGTGGGGCAGTTGCACTTTCTTGGACATTGGTTGGGTTGGCGCTGATCATTGTGCCATCGCTATTAAACGTAAATAGGTGAGGGCGGTACGGCGCTGCTGCGTCGACTTCCCAAACGCCTACAATGCCATTTGGATTATCGGCACTTGCCATGCCCGGCCTAAGTCCCACAACACTAAGGCCGGCAGTCACGGACGCGGCCGCAAAGATTATCAATGCGGTTAGTATTTTCTTCATGTACAGTCCCTCCATTAAATAGTGATTTTATTGTCCCACGGACATATTGCGCGTTGCCGTAAGGATGCTTATTGCGCGTTATCGTACTTTGATGTACGCTTTAAACCTTTGTGTAGCTATAAAGTTGTATCAACGTCAGAGATATTATATAGTCAGAAAGATAATGACAGTTGACAGCGAAGCGTGGACACCACTCACCCGGGATCAAACGGACTTTTTTCGCGGTCAGGTAGAGGCAACGCAGGGGATCGCGTTTAGCACTGCCGCCCATGCGGCTGGTATTGTACCGCTGGTCGCCACGAGGCATGATGTACGCTTTCCTAATGGGGTGCTCCGCCCAACGATGCTGTGGCCCGATCCCTACGAGCCATCTACGTCATGTGTGATTATTGGGCGCGCGGGGCGCGGCTCAGCGGTGTCTGGGTTTTCCCGGGTTACTGCGGATGTAAAGAGTAGCGTCTACGCTGCCGAAGGCGTCATAGTTAACACACCGGCCAGACGCGGATCTGCTACCGACATGTATGGGCAAGTAACTGTACCTATGCCAGATCAAGAGACGCCATTAACCAGAGTGCAGGCGGCAGCCTTCCTTATAGATAGTGCTATGCGCCACTTGCTTGGAGTAGACGATCGGCCCACGCCAGGATCGCTTGCGCTAGCGGGGCTCGAAGTTATCGGGATGGACGGACCGGACAGTGCCCGCATGTTCCGCTCGCTGAGTTCGTTGGCCACAAACCTGGTGGTCGCAGGCACTCTACCCGAAAGAATGGGTGGTTTTGTCAATAAGACACATGGCCTGGCAGACGCCTTACTCACTATGGCCATTGACCGCAGGCTGCAGATAGCCGCCAATGTATCGCCAGAGGAGGACACCACAACACGTACGCATAACCGACCACACCTCCATGATCAGAGTGCGCTGTTTGAATCCGACCGTGGCAGCATCAACGCCATATTTCGCGTACCCGGTGCGTTCCCGGATACCATTGTATTTGCCACTATTGGAAAGCCAGGGCCAGATGACGACCAACTACTACTAGAGCGGTATATCGTTCGCCCTTGGGGCGTGGCGCTACACGTAGTACCCATGGAGCCAGAAGATTACAGCCAGGAAGGCATGTCTAGGGGCGTCATGATGGACGATCCGTTCCTTGCGGAAAGCGATGGCACTGCCGCCAGCTACGCCTTGCTCGACGCAAACGGCAGAGAACTGCTCAATACAAAAATATTAGCACTCATGAGCGAAATAAACGCCGAAAGCGTAGGCCGGCACCGCGTTCTCTAAGGGCATAAACACTTGCTTTTATCTCTGTTTTAGGATATTATATACACTGTTTTATGGCTCAGACTTATGAGGCGCCCGCGTCGATACCTGACTTTGAATTTGTGGTGTCCGAAATACCCGGAGCCGCTGCCACCATGCTCGCCGAAGTTATTGTCGAGCAGGCAATCATCACCCCCGCGGCGCAACCAGACACTCCGAGCTGGTTCACGCGTCGCTGGCAAAGCCTAAAAGACGCGACCGACAACAGGATTGCCGCAGCCACACTGAGTGCTACTATGCTACTTGGCACAGCGGCTTGCCAGAACAACCACGACACCACGCCAGCGCCAAAAGCCCCGACCGGATCATCTGCTGCACACGGGCTCTCCGCTAAACCGTCTGCAACGCCCACGCCCGAGGCCCCGCCGCTTGACCTCTCAAGCTACAACGCCGTTCAAGACCTCGTCAGCTCACCACAGAACCCTGATATCGCCAGCGATGCTGTATGGAAAGGTGAAAACAGGCTCCACACCGAGCATCCTGGCTGGAACTATGAACGCGCGTACCAGGAATACCTCTACGAGGCCCGTCAGCATCAAGCCGAACAACTCGATCTAACCGTCTTTAATCCATCCGAGGTACTCGCGGCTATGTCCGACTCTGTAACCGGCGTCAAACCTCTCACCAGCCGCCAATATCTAACGCTCACTAACGAATTCTTGGCCAACTATGGCGTTCAGGTAAGCGTTGACAAAAACGTGCCGGCCAACGTTTTTAACAATCGCAACACCCGGCAATGGCTCCGCAATGCCGTATTGTCATTTGCTGCCGTACCAAAAGAGTACGTAACACCCCTAGGGATGCAGCAGATCGAGTTTCAAGCGCTGCCGCCCGCCTCAAAAGACAACCCGTGGGTTGTGCAGGCATATATAAAATTAGGTGGAGCGCACGACGACATCGTGGTCAACCTCTTGGCTGGCGGTACGCCGTCGGTCATCTGGCATGAGATGCAACATGGCTGGGACGACCTCGAAAGCGGCGGCTGGCGAGCCATGGGCAACGACCCAACATTTGTATCGACCGACCAAGGCGCACCCTTTGGTCAGATGTCGCCAACCGATACACGGCCAGTCGCTATTACCAAGGGTTTCCTAACGATCGACCAGTTCGTGACGGCGCGGAACGCAATATCGGATGACTTCTTTGCGCATAACTTTGGTAACCCCGGCTGTATGGAAGCCGCCGGCGTTGACCAGCAAAAAATCCTCGCTCTCGGTGCCATAACCATCTTCGTAAACAACTACTCCGCCCAAAAACTAATCGAGCAAAAGGCCGTTATCGGCGGCTACGTACCCGACATGGACAACTGGTATATCGTGACAAACTCATGGACACCACACATTGAGCAACAATTCGACATTTTATTGACGCGTCTGTACGGGCAATCGCCGGCACTGGCCAGATTCTTTATCGAGATGGCGCGACGCGACGAGAACTTTGGTAGCCAGCTCAACTATTTCCAAACAATGTGCGCTAAATCCGGCGCGCCGGTAAACCTTCGCCTCAACTAGCCACCTTCTAACAGCCGCTCCAGGTGCATCAGCACGTCGTTAAACGACACTTCAGCTTTTACTAAAAAACAGTCAGCGCCGTAGCTTTGGGCCGTGTCTTTATCGGACTGCTGACTCAGATTGCTAAATATTATGACGGGTATCCGCGCCAATTTGCGGTCACCCTTGATTACTTGGAGCACTTCAAAACCATTCATGCCTGGCATGATGATATCTAGAATAACCGCGTCGGGGCGGTGGGCGGTGACATGGTCCAGCGCTTCGTTGCCATCGGCCGCCACCAAAACGTCATAGCCGGCGTTTTCTAGCCCGGCTTTGTAGGCGATGGTCACAAATTGTTCGTCGTCTGCAATCAGGATAGTTTTGTTTTTTCGAGGGGCCGTTTGCATAGGAGTACTTTGCGCGCTTTTCACTTTGTTATGCTAGGCGCATTATACCATAAGCGCGCTCGGCTCACATTAGCTAAACAGGGGGCAGCCTGCCCCAAAACGGTAGTAGCAAAAACCCTAGCGCACTGTTAAAATTAAGCGTAAGCGAATCGATTTAATTACAGAAGGTAATATGGGGCCCACCGACGCGGAATTAGTTCAGATTTTGAACGACCTCAAATATTTGCCGCCCGAAAGGCTAGCCGAAGCTCAAACTCAAGCGACCGAGGACAGCGCTAGCTTGTACGACACGCTTGTAGATCATGACTACATCAGCAGCCATGAGCTGGGCCAGGTGATGGCGTACCACTTTCAGATGTCGTACATTCCGCTGGATAACGTCACTATCCCCGACGAACTTCTGCAGCTGGCTCCCAAAAGCGTGGTTGAGCGCTACGCAACTGTGCCTGTCGAGCTGAATGCCTCTGGTCTGCACATCGCCACCAATCAACCGGGTGCCACCGATTTGTTTGACATGCTCGTCAAAAAGGCCGGCGCCAAACAGCGCCTCATTTCCTACGCTACCGAGTCAGATATCAAAAACGTGCTGCACTCTTACAAGCAAGACCTACAAACGCTCTTTGCCGAACTGATTGGCGACGGCACGAGCGTAGTGCCCGTGAACGACATCATCAACATGATTTTTGAGTACGCCTACGACGCCCACACGTCCGACGTCCACATCGAACCGCAAGAAGACAACACGATTGTACGCTTTAGGATCGATGGCGTACTACACGACGAAATCGCATTCCCCAAGCGAGTGCATGAACAAATCATTAACCGTTTGAAGGTTATGGCCCGCCTGCGCACCGACGAACACCTGAGGGCCCAAGATGGCCGCCTGCGCGTGCCGATTAGCGACGAAGAATTGTCCGTGCGCGTGTCGATCGTACCCGTAATTACCGGCGAAAAGGTAGTAATGCGCTTGCTGGCCAAGCACACCCGCCAATTTAGTTTGTCTGACCTCGGCATGCGCGCCGAAGATCTCACCACCATTCAACACGGCTTTAGCAAACCATTCGGCATGATTTTGTCTACCGGCCCAACTGGCTCCGGCAAAACCACCACCATTTACGCCATCCTTAAAATTATCAACACCAGAAGCCGCAACATCGCCACCATCGAAGACCCCATCGAGTACACGCTCAAGGGCGTCAACCAGGTGCAGGCTAATGCCAAAACCGACCTCACGTTTAGCAGTGGGCTTAGATCATTGCTACGCCAAGACCCAGACGTCATTTTTGTAGGTGAAATTCGTGACGAAGAAACGGCCGACATTGCCGTCAACGCGGCCATGACCGGCCACCTGGTGCTGTCCACCATGCACACTAACGACGCCATCACCACATTGCCACGGTTGGTAGACATGCATATCGAGCCGTTTCTGGCAGCCTCCACGGTAAGCTTAATTGTCGGCCAGCGCCTGGTGCGCAAGATTTGCGACCATTGCAAGGCCAGCATTGAACTCACCAAAACCGCCAAAGGCCTTAGCGGCGACCCCACCGAAATCAGCTTACTCAAAAGCCTCGAGCCGCGGCTGTTCACCAAATACTTTGGCAAAAAAGCGAGCATTCGTGTGTACCGTGGCAAGGGCTGCAGCGCGTGCCACAATACCGGCTACCGGGGACGCTTTGGCATTTTTGAATTGCTCGAAGTCACCCCCAAACTAGCCCAATTGATCACCGCCAAATCAGATACCGACACGCTACAAGCGCAAGCAATTAAAGACGGCATGGTCACGATGGCCGAAGACGGCCTGGTAAAAGTGATTGCCGGCACCACCACGCTCACCGAAGTGCTGCGCGTTACAAAAGGATGGTATGGTCCAGACAAAAGTCCGGCTTAGCGGCAAAGAACAATTAGCATTCTTTACCGACTTATCTACGATGCTCACGGCCGGCATACCGTTGTTGGAGGCTGTAGAGCTGCTAGAGCCCGACGCCAAAGGCAACATCAAAAAGGTGCTTACCGAGATCCATAAAAGCCTCAACAATGGTGACACGCTAGGCACGGCCATGGCGCGTTTTCCCCGGGCCTTTGAACCGGTAACAATCAATCTAATGAAAGCCGCCGAAATGGGGGGTACCCTAGAAGACACGCTTAAGGACATCGTGATCGCTATCAAAAAACGCGTGGCGTTTGGCAACTCTTTGCGTTTGGCCATGATTTACCCAGCGTTTGTGATGGGTATTTTTAGTTTTATCGTTATCATGCTTTTGACATTCGTAATTCCGCGCATCGGCAAAGTCTTTACCAGCATGCACGTTAAACTGCCGCTGGCCACGCGCACGCTCATCGCGAGCTCGAACTTCTTTATCCATAGGTGGCCGTTTGTCTTAGGCGGGATCGTGCTGCTGATAGTCATCATCAGCATTATTGTGAAGACGCAAAAGCGGGCAATTATCCGTATGCTGCTCGGCATGCCCGGCCTTAAGCATCTGGGGCTCAATATCGACCTGGCTCAAATGACGCGCAGCATGACGCTACTCCTCAAAGCCGGCTTGCCGATCGACGAAACTCTGGAGCTCACCAAACCCACGGTCCAAAAAAAGCAGGTGCTGGCCGTGATTGAGCGCATGTCGCACAACGTGGCCGCAGGTAAGCCGCTGGCCGCAGGGCTCAGGAACGCCAAAGACGTTATACCGCCCATGATGGCTCGCTCGCTAGAAACCGCCGAAACCTCCGGCACGCTCGAAACAACCATGGCCAACCTGGCCGAGCACTTTGACTCCGAAGCCTCAGAGAGCCTGAAGGCAATTAGCGGTCTGATCGAGCCGCTAATGGTAGTTCTAGTGGGGCTGATGGTGGGCGCGCTGATGATTACCGTAATTGCACCGGTGTACACCGTGATTACTCAAATTCGGCCAGCAGGGAGCTAGCATGGTGCGGGCAGGCCCACGCGACGCCGGTTTTACGCTCATAGAAGTGCTAATAGCCCTAGGGATTATTGGGCTGCTCGCCGGTCTGACATTCATTAATTTGGGTAAGCCGCAAACTACCGCCACGCTCACCAGCACTGTTAGCGGGCTGATGGCGGACATCAAAGCCCAGCAACAGCTAGCCATGACAGGGGACGATGGCGGCTCCGGCTCGCAGGCCGAGCACGGCATTGTATTTACCACCAGCGATTACACGTTGTTTGCCGGCAACACTTTTAACAGCGGCGACAGCAATAACTTTACCGTCGCGCCCGGCAGCAATGTCACACTGAACGCCGATTTGCCAAGCACCACCTTACAATTCGCTAAAAGCAGCGGTGAAGTGGTGGGTTTTGACGCCAGCCACGACACCATCACCGTCACTGTGGACGACGCCAACACCGTGATCACCATCAACCGCTTTGGGACGGTTACCGCAAACTAATGAAACGCTTTTTTCGCCACCACTCGCAGCGCGGTGCCACTCTCGTAGAGGTACTGGTGGCAATTGGCCTGACCGGGATCATGCTGCCTACGCTGGCGACGGCGTTGGTTACCTCGCACGCAGGGCGGGCAACCTCGCTGCAACAATTAGAAGCTAGCTCGCTGCTCCACGAAAGCACCGAAGCGGTGCGTGTTGTACGCGAGCAGGGCTGGAGTAATGTAGCCACCGACGGCACGTACCACCCGGTGATGAGCGGCTCCACGTGGACGCTAGTGAGTGGCGCTAACACGTCTGGCGGCTTCACGAGCCAAATAGTCATTAGCCCAGCCGAACGCGACAGTTCTGGCGCGCTCGTAGCCAGCGGCGGCACTAACGACCCCGCAGCCAAACACGTGGTCGTGACGGTGTCCTGGACCACACCATACAGCGCCTCGGTCACGGGAGATATGTACCTTACACGCTGGCAAAATAACGCCGTCTGGCAACAAACCACCCAGAGTGACTTTAACGCTGGAACGCCAACCAGCACTGCCACTACCAACGCCAGCGGCGGGGAGGTACAACTCGCCGGAGCCGGGCCATTGCAAACTTCGGGCACCTTCGAATCGAGCACATTTGATGCCACCGCCAACGCGGCTTTTAACTCGCTCTCGTTCACGTCGACCGTACCGGCAGCTACGACCTTGCAATTACAAATCGCCATCAACAACGACAACGCCACCTGGAACTATGTAGGCCCAGACGGTACACCCGGCACGTTCTACACCACCAACGGGCCAATCCCGCTTATCGCCGGCGACGGGCGCTACTTGCGTTATAAGGCGTTCTTCACGGGCGACGGCACAGCCACTGCCGTCTTATCCGACGTGGAGGTTAACTACGCACCATGACCATCCGCAGGCTACTCCACCGGCTCAGACCTCCAAAGGACCAACGCGGCGTCACACTTATTGAGCTCCTCGTCACTATGGGGCTACTCTCAATCATGCTCGTCATTCTCACTACCATTTTTACCGCCAGCGTCGACGTGCAGTCCGAAACCAGCGACTATGCCGCCGTAACCGCCGATGGCCGATTTGCCCTTTCTCGCCTCGAGTACGATATCCACCGCGCCTCGGCCGTCACCACGCCGGCCACGCTGGGCGCCAGCGGCTCCAGCCTGGTACTTACCGTTGGCAGCAGCACCTACACCTACTCGGTTAGCGGCAACCGCCTGCAATTAGACATCGACGGCTCCAGCGACTATCTCACTGGCGACCAATCGGTGGTCAGCGGCCTCAACTTTCAGGCGCTGGGTAACCCCGGTGGGCTCGAATCGGTTAGCTACAGCTTTACGCTCACGAGCAATAAAGCCCACCAGGTGAGCACCGAGCAATTTAACAGCACCACGGAGCTGAGGCCATGAGTCGCCAAAACCGCCCCAGCAAGAACAGGCAAGCAGGGCAAACGATTATCGCGCTACTCATCTTTGTAATGATGTCGATCACCATCACCACTGCGGCGGCCACGGTTACGATTATCAACATCCGCAGCAACTCGGCTTCGGCTGGCGGCGAACAAGCCCTAGCCAACGCCGACAGCGGGGCAGAAAATGCCCTACAACGCCTGCTGCGCGACCCCGCGTACGCAGGCGAAACCGTAGCATTGGCTAACGGAACTGCTACAATAAGCGTAAGCGGAACCACCATGAAGACAATCGTTTCCCGGGGCATCAGCGGCAGCTATCGCCGCACCATAACCGTCACTACTGCAGTGAGCGGCGGTGTATTTACCGTAGCTAGTTGGAGCGAAACGCCATGATATTCACCGGCCCCAACGCACTGGTGTACGTACTGCGCAGCGGCCTCGTAGTGGCTGGCAAGCATATCGACCAAGCTCGGCTGCCGTTTCCGGACGATATGCTCCACAACATGGAAGTTATTGACGCGCCCGGCTTTATAGAGCTCTGCCAAAAATTCTTTGCCGAACGCGGCCTCAAGCACAAACGCGTCCTGGTGATACTCGACAATAGCATCGTGTTTAAAAAGCGTATCAAGCTTGATCAAACCGGGCAGCCCGGCACGCTCGCCGGAGCTTTTGTGGAGGCCATGCCGTTCGAGTCCGGGCAGCGCGCTTGCATCTCACTGGCCAACGACAACGAGCTGCAACTTTTAGCAACTAATTCCGACTTGTACCAGACCATTGTCGACGCACTGCGCGAAATTGGTGTCAGTAAAATAATCGCCGTCTCTCCGGTGGCTGTGTATAACCTCGAGGGTACAAACCAGAGGTTGAGCTCTGTTATCGACCGTTTGTTCAAAGACAAATCTTCATCTAAAGCCGCCAACTTCTTATCTGTTGATACGTTATAATAATTACTACGAACACTAACGAGCAATGATGTTGACTTATCTACACTTATCCTCGATGATTAAGGTATTAATTTAAAAAGGTTACGCTTAAATGAACATACGAGATTTGAGGACAATTAAATCTAACCAAAAAGGCTTCACCCTAGTAGAAGTCTTGGTGGTCATCGGTATTTTGGCAATCTTGCTTGCTATTACCTTGGTCGCTATTAACCCTAACCAGCACTTCCAGGACTCACGGAATACCCAACGTTCTGCGAACGTAAGTGCTATTCTGGACGCGATTTACGAATATGAGTCAAGCCACAGTGGTAACGTGCCACCAAGTTTGACCGGTGTCACCGGTACTCCTGCGCCGCTCAAGCTCTCTTCGCCCACAGTCCCAGGTGAGGTTGACCTCTGTGGCGACCTCGCGCCGGCAGACATCGCCGACTTACCCATGGACCCATCTACGGGTACCGCTACCGGCGGCTCCACTCCATGCGCTGGCTCAACCACCGAATACGACACTGGTTACACCATTGCCAAAAGCGCTTCTAACCGCTTTACGGTTAGCGCTCCTGACGCCGAAGGCACCACCATTAGCGTGACCCGCTAGGATAGTTCAACGATTAGTAAATGTAAGGGGTGAATAATATGAACATACAAAGATTAAAGGCGATGAAGGATCAAGGCTTCACCCTAGTAGAAGTCTTGGTGGTCATTGGTATTTTGGCAATCCTACTTGCCATTACCTTGGTCGCTATTAACCCGAACCAACACTTCCAGGACTCACGCAACTCGCAGCGCCAGGCCAACGTCACGGCCATATTGGACGCAATTTATGAGTACGAGTCTAGCCACAGTGGCAATGTGCCGCCAAGCCTCGTTGGCCTATCCACAGCCAGCCCGATAGCTAACCACGCAGTACCTGTCGTTGGCGAAATCGATCTTTGTGCGGACATAGTGCCGGCAGACATCGCCGACTTGCCACTTGACCCGTCGACTGGCACTAAAGCTGGCGCTACCTGCGCTGGCGGCGACTACAATACCGGGTATAGAATAGCTCAAAGCGCATCCAACCGCTTCACGGTTAGCGCGCCGAGCGCCGAAGGCACCACCATTAGCGTAACTCGCTAATCCGAACCTACGGATAACAATAGGCTCCTGTAACAGGGAGTCTATTTTATTTGTACCGCCGCTGGCATTTATAATAGGACAGAGGAGTAATCGCCATGTGCCGAAACATCAAACCACTATTTAATTTCGACCCGCCGGCCACCGACGAAGAGATCAAGGATGCCGCGTTGCAGTTTGTGCGTAAGCTGTCCGGATACCGAGCACCGTCGCGTGCCAACGAAGTTGCGTTTAACAGGGGAGTAGACGACGTTGCCGCGGCGGCGGCCACGTTACTCCACGCCCTCAAAACCGGCGCGGCGCCGCGCGACAGGGAGATAAAATAAGGAGAGCCCACAAATAAATAGGCGAGGGGGTTTGTCCCCGCGCCTATCTGCTGCACTATAAGTGCTGTTTACTTGCTCTTGTTGCCAATGGCGTGCACGTTACTCTGCATGTAACTTACACAGTCGCCTTGGTTTTTGAACGACGGGTCGGAGAACGCCTTCCAGCCATCTTGCTTACACTGGTCTTTGTTCATAAGCGTGTCCGTTACCACCACATTGTCGAGCGCCGGACCATAAAAGGTATTGTCCTGGCTCGCAAAGGTAAGCGTGGTGCTTATACCTGTGGCAGTAAAGCTGTAGGTTTGCGTTTTCCAGCCCATGTCCGTTAGGCTTTGGCCAGTTGTGTCAAAGGTGTAGTTTGTGGGCGCGCCGCCGACATCCACAGCCAACGTTTTAACCGCAGGTGGGCCGGCAGGGTTGCCAGCCATGTCAAACGCGACGGTGTAGGTGTGTCCGACTACCGTGGGGAATGTTTGGCTCACAGCACCAGCATTAAAGCCGCTCATGTCTAGGCTGCGTGCTCCGTCAGACGCCGTCCAATAACTACCAATGTAGTCAACGCTTCCAGAAGCGACGGTCCAACCTGGCAGATCCGTAGTATTGCCAGCCAAGAGTGTGCTAAACACGCCCGGATCCGTGCCGGTCTCAAAGCTGCCATTTGTCACGGCCGACGCAGCAAAAGCCGTGGTAACTATACCTGCAGACAGTGCAGCAGAAAGCGCACCTCCCAATAAAATCTTTTTCATACTCATGATATACTTCCCCCTCTTTTAGTTAGGTAACTCAGACAGCATGGTATACCGACATCGGATAGTCTACAGTGTATTTTTTCACAGCTCTTGAATCTTGGCCAAGCCTTCGACAACGTGCACGCCGGGGAACTTGTGTAGCTCCTTGGCGTCTAGTACTACCTTAGACGAACGATTTCCGCCGCCCATCACAATCTCACCCCCGACTATTACAGCGGCGTCTACGTACAGTGGCATGTCCGCCGGCAAACCAAACGCCGTCACGCCACCGTATTCCATATGGGTGAGCTCTAGCGCGGTATCCATCGGCGCAAATGACGCCTTTTTGGTGCCCAGCAGGCGATAAACAGCCTTATTAACATCAAGCTTAGCGGTAGCTAGCACTACGCAAGCGGCATAACGCGGCGGATCGCCTTTGCCAATGACCACGATGGTGTTAGCCGATTGGTTGGGTCTAAAGCCGTAGCGCGCGCAAAAAGCGGCGGTGTCAGCCAGGGCAGGGTCGCATTCAAAAACTTTACAGGTGATCTGGTGGGCGTCGAGCGCCGCTTGGACGATGGGCAGTAAAGGCATACACATAGCTTAACAGACAGATGGCAGGCGAACCCGTGCCTATTCGCTCCGCGGGCCAGGGAAACCCGTAAGTCGCGCTTGCTCGGCGTCGAACCCAGGATTGTGCCAGTCCTCGCCAACGTGGTACACGCCGCTCCGCGACGGCTCGTAGCCCGCAACAGCGCCCACGAGCTCTGGGTGCGTAATCACTATGACATCTGACTTCCAATGCTCTACACCGTGGTCGTCTAAAACGGTATGCGCCAGTCCCCACAAACTATCGACACGGGCGGGAAATAAGCCAGCGACACCAATACGCGCATCGGCCAGCCTAAAAAAGATGCCTACTCGGTCTTGCAGGATGTCTGCAGTCTGACTAGCCGACGAGACAAATGAGGTTACGACGATACCTCCAAGCCGCTCAAAACCGGATATAACCAGCCGAACGGCCGTGTCCTGGGCATCAAGCAGCCCCTCTGGTGTCAGGTCACCCGTCGCGAGGTCGTGACGGCCTGGCTGGCCAATAAATAGTCGCCTCATGCAAATAGTATATCGTATACTACCGTCCGGTAACATATAGCCGGTGAGCATACTGCTTACCCTTTTTGAATCGACAAAAAGTATTGTACTTTCTGTCAAACATACTATTATTAAGTCTAAAGCCAATAAAATAAGGAGGATAGTACATGGCTCAGTCTCACTCGTCATATAAGGAATTAGTCAGGCAACATGATGACGAAGCGACTGCTCGCCAGTTGGCGAGAGCAGAAGCCGCTGCCGCCCGCGCTCAAGAGTTACGAGATGTCCTAGCCCCACTAGCCCTCCAAGCAGTCCAACGGCAAGACGCGGAGGCTGAAAGAGCGAGGCTTATCGCCAGTCAAAAACTGCACGAAGTGAAGGAAGTCTTTACCAACTCGACAGCGACAGACGTTCTTGAATTTTTAGACGACCAGGCAGAGTACGGACACCCGAATGCTATTACATTTGAACCACTGCCACCACCAGCTGTCGCAGTAGCGGTAGCAGTTCCTGCCGAGCCAACGAAACGCAGCGACTGGAGCTTATTCGGCCGCCCGAGCCAAAAAACCGCAACTCCCGCGCCCACTCCGACTTTTGAGGTAGCACCACCCCAGGCACCAGCATGGAGCAAGCAAGGCTACGTCTATGGCGCTGCGGTGCCGAACCACTGGGTAACAGGCATGCCTCTGCCCGAGCTGGCCGTAGTCTTTACTGATAGAACTGTTGGACAAGTGGGGTCAAGGGTGAGCGACGACGGTAGAAGGTTAGAGCCAATTACCACCGAATTTCCTCTTCCACTACACATAGGCGAAGACGGCCGACCCGTCGAACCAGCAGCAGGTAACTACACCCCGCTACAGCCTGATCTGCTACAGGATGACAGTGAAGTGACGGGTGCAGCCTTCATCGTGCCAAGCGAAGCTAACCTGCTTCTTCTTAGCCTCGCTAGGGCAAATGGTTACGCACCTATGCATGCCTAATCTCCCGGCCTAGCAAAAACCCCAAAAGTAAGAGAAAGCCCCATTATTTTGGGGCTTTCTCGCTATGCTATCTAATCTTAGAGGAAGCCACTCTCAAATATACGCTGCGCTAACCGATTGCAGAGTGTACTTCACCCAAAGCCATCTATAATTACAACAAATGGTTCATGCGTTCTCGCATGGTTGGCTTGGCGTTGCTCATGCACGCGGCCGGATCTTTGCCTTGGTCGTACATAGTAGCAGTTGAGGGTACGGCTTTGGCCTCCTTCTGCAGCGTACTGTCGCTTGTGTCGCCAAAATCAATCAATAAACGATCGCGGTCGTGAATACTCTCGGTACTGATATCCTGCACTTCGCGGCCGTTGATCATAAAAGTAACGCGATGCGTGCTGTCGGCGACATAGAGATTCTCGGGCGTTTTGATGACGACGTCATTGACTACCCAGCGCAAATTCTCAAAAAATTGGCCCCAGGTAACAGCGTGGTCTTCCACGTGCACAACATCGCTGATATTATCGTGCATGTGTGCCCGCTCCTCAGGAGTCATGGCAGTATCTGCGGTGCAGCTTCCTCCCGATTCTTCTTCATAGTACATAGGGCTTTTAAACGATTCACGCTGGCCGTTAATGTACACGTCAAAGTTCGCGTGATAGTGCACGCGCTCGGGGTTATAAAGAGAGAAGCGCGCTCCCAAAATCGCAGCCGCGCCAATAACAATGCCAATAACGGCAGCTACTACTGTTTGCTTTGTAGTGCGAATAGGGATTCTCCTAGATTATTATCTAGTAGTATAACCCGATGTGGCAGAGCATGGCGTGACTCGGGTCACAACACGGCGGCTAGGCGGCCGATCTATTCTCCGCGAGTAATAGCGGCTAGAGGCATGATGTCGTCAAAAGGACGGCCGCCAATAAGATCCGCGGCCATATCAACTAGTCCAAATCGGCTTAAGCTCTCTCCGTCAAAAGCTTCGAAAACGTCTCGACGGAGATTCTCTGCAGTCGTTCTTTCTCTACGCCGAGCCATATTGAACAGAACGCCACCTACGAACTGTTGAGTTAACCTTGGGTTTTCCCAATCTGCAACACTTATCTCTACGGTTTTGAGGGGGTCCATCTCGCCAAGCGTCGCGCTATCTGGCGGCACGTCACCTGAGCGCAGCTGATCGACGCCCGCCTGAGAAATATGCCATGCATTTAAAAAGCGGGCGCTAAGGGGGGCAGTGTGTAGCTTTGTGTCCCAGCCCCGCTCGCCCAACATAGGCATCCGCCACTTGAGCTTATTACCCTCTCCGCTCCAACGGAAGACGAAGCTAAGTTCGTCTATATCTGCAGGAAATCGATAGTCAGGATTGGTTACGTGTGCATCCACAAAATCACGCACCAGCGCAATTTCTGGTTTTACTGCACGCAACTGCATCACGCCAGCGGCCACGGCAGTTTCCGCCGCACGTGCGGTTATAAATGTCCGGTTGGGGCCAAAATCGCTATCGCTGTAGCCTAGCTCTTGGAGTTTATTCATAGCAATACTATAGTATTTCGTTTCTAATAATACAAAGGGGCCGGCATGTCGTGGCGACAAAATGACGCGCTAGCTTTGGTCGAGCAGGGCAATGCCGTCTGCTAGGCGGGTGATTGTGCGCCAAGCGAGCGGCCGAAGTTCGTTGTCGTACTTGGGCGTTTCCAGCCAGATGCCATGGCCGGTGGCTTCAAATAAGCCAACATCGTTCGGACCGTCGCCAAAAGCAATCGCTTGTTCCATGGCAAAACCATGTCGGGCGCAAAACTCGCTCAGCTGGCGGACCTTCTTGCCAGACTGGTCTAGGTCATAATGATAGGTAACTAAATTGCCGGCGTCATCAAATACCAAGGGAGTGTTGGCGTACCAGTCTTCTATGCCCAGCTTAGCGGCGATAACCTCAGCATACAAGTCAACGGCGCCGGTGATAATAAGTGGGAGGTAGCCGTGGGCACGCAGAGTCTTAACTAATGGGACAGAAGCGTCATCAAGCGGCCACGACTCAAAAATGGCGCGCATCGCAGTGCGGTTAGCTTTGCCTGTAGCGCGCCACAGGCCAATAAGCTGGTCTTGCGACTCAGGGTATGTAATACGCCCTTCGCGGTAATCATGAAAAATCTGCAAATGGCGCTCAACCAACCCGCCCATATCTCGTGTTAGCGCCAACCATGAGTCTTCGGGCGCCAGCGTACCACAAATATCCAGCACAGCTACGCGGACATTTTCCAGTGTTTTGTGGTGCATGTAGCCATTATAGCTGGTGCGGGCGGCATGAACCTTGCGAGGGCTCTAAGCTTACGCTACCCTAATGGAGTGATTACTCTGCTTAAAGACTTTGGCCCGCGATTCGTGGTACACAGTGGCACGATTTTATTCGGTATAAGCATAGCTTTGGCGTATGCAATATACCCGCACTGGGTTACCTTTAGTTACTTTGCAGCGCACTGGTACACGCTACTCCCCTTTGTTTTTGCCATGCTCATAGCTACGCTTATGCTGTGGTATATAGCCGGTAAGCTTCATCAGCATGGCGGGCTGATTATCGGGACGGGCGCCTTATATGCCAGCGCTGTGTTCGCAGGCCTTGTAGTCTGCACCCATATATGGGTGCAGCAGTGCAAAAAGACATACACGATATCGTTGCCTTGCTATTCGGACTCGCGGCTGCATGCGGGTTTGCCGCTATTGCAAAGCAGTGGCGAAACTACGCATTGGGCACGCTGAGCGGGCTACTATTTGGCATTTGCGTACTCGAAGTCATATTTTTGGCTCGCTATAAGGCGCACCCCGTGTATCCCTGGGTGTGGACCGTACTAGAGCTGATCGCCGTTGCATCTCTGTCTGCCGCTCTATACATTACTGCCGGATTCTTAGAACGAAAAACAAAGCCATCTTAAACAGGTTACTTTCTACAAATCGAGCAACAGAGTTTTTGTGACTACGTTGTCTGAGCGTTTTTGTGCAAGGTTGTAGATATGCATAAAGTCCGGCGCAAGGTTCGCGAGAGCGGGCAGATCTTTTTTCTCTACAATAATAACTGGCGCATCAACGAACACAGATGTGCTAACCTCCAAATGGTAAACGTACGCCATGGCGTGGGTGAATACCTGGCCGCCATCACGGACAATAATCTCAAAGATACCGGTAAGATTCGGCTGGTCGATATCGACACCAGTCTTTTCTCTGACCTCACGTACGGCCGCTTGTTGCGACGTTTCGCCTTGGTGCAATTTGCCGCCGATCATGTTCACCAGGCCTAGGTAGGGCTCTTTCTGCTTTTCCTGCAATATAATGCGTGTCTCGTCAGTCAAGAGTGTATAGGTAATAACTTTTGGCATAGCCATGGCGTTGATGCGGCGCTCGGAGAGCCGATCGACGAAACGCTTGCCGGCAGCCGTCAGCCGGTACTCACCGCGCTTAATCTGTTCGATGTAGCCGTCTTTTATAAGCTGCGTCACATGGTAGCGAAAGTGCCCGCTTTCGATCTCATCCTGGTTGAGCACGGCGTAGTGCATCATGCCCACGGTGCGCAGCGTATCGAGTATGTGCTTTTGGATGTAGTGCATACGTATATTGTAATAGGTAAAATCTACTTCCTATATCCGAATCTCTGGAGTACGTACCCTGTACATGTAAGGAGGAATCCATCATGTCACACGAACGATACCCAGGCGAGCCGGTTGAGCCCGGCCTTCCGGGCGAGGGCGCTGTCCACCAATGGGAGCAACCGTTGCCAGTTGTGTATCAGCCAGGAGAGATTGTTCCCCTCAGGCCAGAGATAGAACAACCGCTCAGAGATGGTCACAAAATCCACGCCTTTAGCTCTGGTGGGGGCCTACGCGTCATTAGGATCGAAACCGCCTCTGGCCAACTTGTGGGCTACGGCGAGGCTCCTCAGGTTGAGGAAGCCTTAGAGCACGCCGCACTTGATTATCAGCTTGGTCACGAACCGTATGAGCAGCAGTACAGCGGCGAGAATGCGCGGTACCTGCACTATTGGACAGGGACTACCGAGATTAGCTCTCCGCTCGATGGACATCTTAGGTGGGGCGAAACATTTGACGCATACGGGGAACAAGATGGCGACGGCATCATTGTGTCGCTGGCTGGCATCAAATTCCCGCCAGAGGTCCCTCCGGGCCTCCAAGGACGTGTCACGGCAACGATGCAGTCAGAAACCTTTGTGGAGCGTGGCGTTACCTATCAAGCAGAACCCTATCGGTTTCCTGGCGATGGTTCATGGGGTGTCAGCATCAAAGTTGTAGACAACCCAAATAACATAGAGACATCGTCTTACCGCTACACAAAGACCGGCATTGCTCCTACCTTTGACCAAGCTGTTGCCGCCGCTTTTGAAGCCCCCGAAGCCGAGATGATGTAGGGTCTCCTTTGAGGAACATGTATCTTATGGCATAAAAGATATATACTCGAAGTCTAGTAACGGAAGAGTGCCTGTGTACCAAGCGCGTGAAGGAATAGACTACATACCAAACTTCTTCGTTATTGCGGGTGTCGACCCTGCCGAAGAAAACGAGGGGGTCATACGGGACCAGCTTGATGCTCGTCTAAGGGAATACCACCCTGACCGTGTCGATGATTTAGCGCCGGAATTTCGGGCACGAGCCGCGGTAATGGGGCCGCTCTTAACGCGAGCCCGAACGATTCTGCGTGATCCTGTACGCCGCGCCGACCATAGACAACTTCTGGAAGAGTGGGACGGACCGATAAGTATCGACGGAACACCATGGAACGCCTCGTGGAAGCCGAAACAGCTATGATGGACGCCGATGGAGTTGGCGAGGTTGTAGGCAGAATAGACGCCAATATAGCTGCGATGCTCGGCCTCGACGAAGAAGAGCTCGAAAGAGCCAGACGCATGGCCGAAAAGTACCCCGATGACCCCGATGCTCGTGCCGCATATGAGGAGCGGCTGCTAGACAGAGACCGATTACTGGCGCTCCGAGAGACCAAACGTCGCGAGATGGCTGGTGCCGGCAAGTTTGGTATTACCGATATAGCAGAGGGCCAGTATCGAGTGGGGTTAGGCTACGGCCAACAAGTTGCCGGCGAACTTGAGGCAGCGCGGACTGAGCGTCTGAAGCACGAAAAATGGCTAGCCATCGGCGGCGTAGCTGGTCGCTTGGCCATTACGGCCGGCGAGCCTGCAGAAAGACAGAGCGGAGCGCTGCTGCCAGGCACCGCAGAGGTTACGCTGCCCGTGTCATTTAACGTATTAACCACTCAAATAGCGACGATTGCAGAAGAACGGGCCGAGCTTTTACGAGTTCGGTTAGATAACTTTACGCCGACCCGACCCGAAGCCGACATGCAACCCGACTCGCGGGACACGGTAATGGTTGGCATGGAGGGTGAGACCATGACAGCTTGGCTGGCCTTCCACCGCAAGGTAGCAGGCCTACGCATTGCTATTGACAATATCGAGCTCGATGCAGAGCTCGAAGCGCTGCTACGCGCAAGGCGCTACCGCGAAGTTATCGAACAAGGCTATGGCGTTATAACATTCCCCGCACTCGAACAAATTGAGCCGATGGACCTCGTGGGCGAAGCTCTGCGCAAATACTTTTCATAAGGTAGTCAGTCTGCTTTTACCCGTCTGGTAAAAAACCAGCATGGGCGTACAGTAGTAAGTATAAGTAACAATAAAAATGGAAATGTGGGCATGAAAAAAACAGACCAAGATGGATCTCATGTAATTGGGCTCGCCGTTGTTCTCGTTGTTCTCCTCGTAGCTGGCTTCGCAGGCTGGCGCATTATCTCTAAGAATAAGCACTCCGACGCGGTAGGCGGCAACAGCCAAAACATATCCAGCATCCAAAAAGACTGCAAGGGTACCGGCACCGTCCAGCTCACGCACATGCCAATGGACATACAGGACGTTAGTACCATCCTACCGATTGGCACCTTGGCAGGGGCACACGTGACGCCCATCGACCACTTGTACTTTTACCCCAACGACATGACACACCGCGATGCCGCCCCAGTGTATGCCATGGCCGACGGCTATATTGTCAGCTACAGCGAACGGACACAAAAAGTCGACACGGGCGCCACCCAACAGGGCGAGTTCCAGCTATACTTTCAGCACAGTTGCAGCTTCTATACCTATTACGACCTACTCACTAGCTTAGAGCCAGGCCTCGCGAAACAAATAGCCGCCAGCGGAGGTAAGGACTTGCACATCCCCGTAAAATCCGGCCAGGTGATTGGCCGCGTTGGCGCACAGTCCTTGGACACGGCTGTCTACAACCTCGACCTCACGCTCAAAGGCTTTGTAAACCCCGACTCATACAAGACAGAAGCATACAAACTCCACACCGACGACTTCTTCAAATACTTCAAAAACCCAGCGCTCGACGAGATGCTAGCCAAAAACCCACGCAAATTTACCCCGTATGGCGGCAAGATCGACTACGACATAGACGGTAAGCTCATCGGCAACTGGTTCCAGTCTGGCACCAACGGCTACGCCGGCGCCGGACAACAGGTGGCAGACAGCAACGGGCAAGGGTATTGGAGCAGTCACTTGGCCATCGTGCCAAACGCCATCACGCAGGGCCAAATCGACATCTCGTTTGGCGACTACCAAGGCAAAGCAACCCAGTTCACCGCCAAGGCTGGCTCTCCCGACCCAGCCACCGTCGGCACAGCCAGCGGCCTAACAAAGTATGAGTACGTGCCTTATGCCTTCGCTTCTACGCCTACCGGTGGTGTATCTACCCCGAGCACGCAGGTCGTCGGTACCGTGCTATTCCAGCTTACTGACACCCGCACGCTCAAGATGGAAGCATTCCCCGGTAAAACCGCCGCACAAGTCAGCGGCTTTACCAGCGCTGCCAAGACGTATGTAAGATAGCGCTTTGTATAACAAGAGCAGATATGTCATGATCTGTCCATGACAGAGACTGCAGGTGGATTTGTTCCCCTACACCCAGCCCACACGCTAACAGCAGAGACGCTGAGGCTAGACTACGCGCCGATAGCAGACAGGCACCACGACGCACTCGCTGCGCTTGTGGACATCGCAGCCCGCGAAGCCGCGCTTGTGGGCGTGGCCGATAAAGAACACCAGAAACGCTTTAAACTTGTGAGTTGGGTCCTCGATGGCGACATCACCGATGGTCGCTTTGACACCGCTACTCGACTACAGGTCGACGTAAGCGCAGCACCAAAAGATAAAAATGGAGCTGTGCCAGCCGACGTCTTTACTCCGGACGTTTTTGTCCCTCGACAGCCTAACGCCAAGGTTACTAACCAGCTCGCTAAGATTGGCCTATGGGGAGCATATTTGTACCGGGTTGCTTGGCAGACCGTACCGCTGGTAGAAGTTGACTCGCCGAGTGCGAGTGGAGTCCGTGGCTCTACCTGTTTTTTGCACTTGGCAACAGGGCGGCGCTATTTGGCAACGGCTGACCCAGACAACGCAACTCACCTCGAGCCACTCCCGACCTACCAAACGCTGGTGGAGCAGGCGAGCACAGCATTTGCGCTCGATGCCATGGGCGACATCCTTTCGGGAGAGCTACTAGGAGATTTTGGCGAGGCAGCCGACGCCGATCAGAAAGATACCGTCTACCGGGGCGACAATCTTGTACGCTATAAGGAGTTGAGCCGCGACCTTCCAGCCAACAGCACCGGGCCCAAGATCCGCCAGCTACTCGACATGCTCAAAAATCTAGATCTTGCCAACCTCACTCCATCTGTAGTGTCAGCTCTGCTAGAACCAGATATTGTCCAGACTGCCGAACTCGCTTTGGTGGGTAGGCGACTATTTACGCAGAACCCGCAACCCGCATACCACATGCTGCACTGGGCAATCAGTCATGCACGCCTCATTCAGAGCGCATTCGCACGAGAGGCTACCGCTAACCAAGCCACCTTCCAGGCGCACCTCGAAGCAGGGATAGATCGCACCGCAGCCGTAAGTCGTGCGGCCGAGGAACTCGGCCAGCTCTTACTCCCGCCGCATGCTATATCGGTGCAAAATCGAAACGACTGGGACATCTTTAGGCCCTAACTTCGACTCAAAAACCAGAGTAAAAGGCCCGCTCTAGAGTGGGCCTTTGTAATCATTCCGTAGGCTAGAGACTAACGACTATAGGAAGACTCCAAAAGCCTAGTCTTTCAAAGAAGAATGACGCCCAACTAAGGCATTGGGCGAGCTAGCGGCTTTCCGCCAGCCACCAAGTACTCTTTAACCTTCGAGAATGCGCGCAACAAAGATTGAACCTCTTCTGGCGTGTTTACAGAAGTAAACGTCAGACGGTGGCACTCATCGCCTTTGCGTACCATTGGGTATGGAGCAGCCGTTACCAGGATTCCTTCATCAAAAAGGATATTGGCCGTTGCAACTAAGTCGTCTGTGTCCCCAATCCAGACTGAAGCGATGGGAAAGCCGGTCTTGTTCATAACAGTGAACCCAAGCTCACGCAAGCCGTCAATTGACGCCTTGGTGATATCCCAAAGCCGCTTACGATACTCTTCGCCACGCTTTTCGTTAATCTCCAACCCGGTGAGCAGGGTAGCGAGCGACGCCGTGGGGCATGGGCCCGATAGGTCATAGGGCGTTGCAAAAGCCTGCAGAAAAGTCTTCATGTTCTTCGAGCAACCAACAAACGCTGCGAGTGAAGAGTAAGCCTTAGAACAGCCGCCAACATACAGAATATTTTCGTAGTCGAGCCCAAAATACTTTACAATGCCGTTGCCTTTGTGGCCCAATGGGGCACCGTCGCCGGGCTGTTCGCCAACAACGCCAAAGCCATGGGCGTCGTCGATATAGAGGATAGCGTTGTACTTCTTGGCCAACTCTACGATTTTAGGCAATGGCGGGTAATCGCCGGTCATGCTGTACACGCCGTCGATCATGATGAGCTTGCGGGGATTGTCTTGATGCTCCTTGAGAGTTGCCTCGAGGGTCTCCAGGTCGTCCTGCACGTAGCTCACGAGCGTAGCACCACTGTCTCTGGCAATCTTAGCAGCCTCGTACATGGTTTCGTGGGCCGACTTATCAAGCAGTAGCAAGCCAGTCTTACCAACCAAAGCTGGGATAACCCCAATCGAAATTAAAGTTACGGTAGGGAGAATAAGTGTCGTCTCCGTGCCAATCAGATCAGCGAGCTTGGCTTCAACCTCATCATAAATCTCTGGGCTCGCTACTAAACGGCACCAGCTTGGGTGCACGCCCCATCTTTCAATGTTAGGCAGCACCGCAGTTTCCATTTCGGGGTCAAGGTCAAGACCCAAGTAGTTACAGGAAGCAAAGTCGGCAACCCAATGGTTTTCGTCAACACGAATTTGACGCCCTTTGATCTCTAGAGCCGTAACGTTATACATTTTGGTTTTAGAAAAGAGGTCTCTAATCTCCGCGCGCCTGTTTTCGCTCAGGTTAGTCTGGATCATGGTATCTTCTGTGCTCATATTCACTCCTTTTCGTTCTTAGTAATGAGGTCGTAAAAAACTGGGTCAATGTCGCGCAAAGGGGTGCCATTTACAGTGGCTTCGACTAACGCCTGTCGTCGCTCTTGCGGCATACGACTCATGATGTGATGCACAAATCGTTCATAGATTTGCAGCGCGCCCTCGTCGCCAACAAGCGACTCCTGTATAAATTGTGGAAAATGATCTGGTGGTACTGGTGTCTCGGTCGGCGGCTCAATCCCTGCGCTTTGGACCACTTTGTCGTAGTAAGGAACCTCACCCTCGTAATCGGGATTGAATGCTTTGTCGCTGGACTTCCAATCAATAACTTGAGTAGAAAAGCGCAGATCTGCCTGCTTAAAAATACCAGGCAAGAATGAAGCTGGCAAGGCCCTAAACATCGTGGCGTCGACCACATCGATCGAAGCGTTGTCGTCCATCCGGCTAAAATGTTGCCAGAGAGCAGTCCAGCCAGTAATACGACATCTGAAATTCTCATCCAGCAGGTCACTAGCTACATCAGGAGCTGCCTTGCCACCAAGAAGCGCGTCTCGCAACGCATCCCATGAAGCAAATCCCTTAGCCACGGCGTAGGCGTCGTACGAAGCAAACCCCAGCCGTCGGATAAAAGTAATTGGCGTCGTAACTAATACAGGTACTTGCATTTCAGGAAGCTGCTGAATTGGCTGTTCCTTCCGGAATAAATCTTTGTACAGAGCCTCGTAAGGACGATAGTCACGCTCGACAGAAACTGCCTGCTGCATCACTTTCCAGGAGTCGTACCCAGCGCTACGGGCATATGCTTCGCCCTCCGCCTCAGGGATTTCGCGCGCCATGATCTGCATCATAGACTCCATGGCTAGAAGTGGCTCCCGCACCAAGAATATGGTGTGTTTTACCAGGGCGGTCATCGCATCCCATGCGCTCCCCGGTGGAATATAGTCAGCGATGTCTTTTATAACAACACGCGCCAGGCCTTCGGTTGGCAGCACCGCCGCAACCCGACTTAGGATGTAGTCGTAGGTTTGCGCTTCGCGGTCAGCATCGTATAAGCTCCAAGGATCATTAATTTGAGCAGTGACATCCGGACTATTGCTCAGCGCACGCTCAAGTGCCGTCGAACTGCTGCGCGGCGGCGCCACTAAATGGATGATCTCCAGGCGACCAGTCTCCGTCAGTTTCTGCAGAGTCTCGTAGGCAGCTGCGCTCACGCGGCTTCTCCAGCCAGGCGTGCGAGTTCTACTCTATCGATCTTCCCTGAAGAGGTTTTTGGGAGTGACGGCTGCTGGATGAACCTGTATGGCACCATGTACGATGGAATCTTCGAGGCCAAAAACTGCTCAACATCGGCAGCCGCGGCGTCTTGCTCTGGCAATGTCGCGTAATAACAGTACAGACGGTTGCCATACTTCTCGTCGGGCACGGCCACCACTACAAATTCATCAAGGGCAGGCATTTTAGCGAGCGCTGACTCAATTTCGCCCAGCTCAATACGAAAACCCTTTACCTTGACCATGTGATCCCTGCGGCCCTTGTAGTGCAGCAAGCCAGCATCATCACGATAGCCATAATCACCGGTTCGCCAGAAGTATGCAGGATAAGCATGGAATGGGCTCAGCACTAACGAAGCCTTGGTCTTTTCCTCGAGCCCTAGGTACCCAAGCGTTACCGTACCGCCACGACACCAGAGTTCGCCCATTTCATTCGGGGCGCACAAGGCACTCCCGGCGTCGTTCACCACGATAATCTCGGTGTCTTCCACGACATACCCCAGCGGTATGGCGCTATCGTCCTCTGGAAGCTCATCGATCCAATAGTAAGTAATAATGTTTGTTTCGGTAGGCCCATAAATGTTTGCTATACGAGCCTTAGGGACTGCCTCTTGTAGCTTGCGGAGTTGGGGCGTTGGGAATGGTTCGCCGGCGTACATGAGTTCTCGTAGTTTAAGCGAAGCCGTGGCCAGACCGCCACGATTTATAAGGACAATAAACGTGGAAGGGGTGGTATACAGGATGGTCGCCTTGTATTTTTCCATCAACTTCACGTAGTCGGTATGCTTATCATCTTCTGCCCGCTTCTTGCTCCAATCGTAACAAACCAGCGTGGCGCCAGCGTTAAAGGTATTAAAGATATCGAACACCGAGAGGTCAAACTTAAATGGGGCACGGGACATCACCACATCGTCAGGCGTAAGCTTGAATTCTTTTTGCATCCAGTCGACAAATGTTCGTGCATTGCGGTGACTGAGCATGATGCCTTTTGGCACACCGGTTGAGCCGGAGCTGTGCAGAATGTACGACAAATCATCACAGACCTGGTTGAGCTCCGGCAGCTCATCGTCAAACACGCTAGCAAGTTTTGACAGGCTGCTGTACCTGCTTCCTTCTGGTTGCTGATCGCCCAAGATAATAACGCGGGTCACTTGCGACAGCTCCAGCAACTCCTTGTGCGCCTCATATAAGTGAGCGTCGATAACAATGGTGTCGAGACCCGTATTGGCAACAATGAGCGAGAGCCGTTCATCGGGAGAATACTCATCAAGCGGAATGTAGGCCCCGCCGATCTTCAGAATCCCCAGACAGGCGGCAATGCTGCGCGCATGAACAGGAGACAAAACACCTACATAAGGGTTGGCACGGATATCCCGACCGTCTGCCGCAAAGTAGCGCCCAAACTGGTTACTTAACCTGTTGAGCTGCGCATAGGTCACCGCTGTGCCGCTCTCTTCCTGTACTGCTATTCGTTCTGGCCACCTCTTGGCGCTATTGATAAATACATCGTGCAATAAATATCTCATGGTTGCCCCTTCATCTAAGTGTAGATTATCAGTACATCGGTTATGGTGCCTTTAATACGCTCGGATCGTTTGAAGTGCTTGAGCTCTTCAACGGGAAAGTGGTCGAGATGGGTCAGGCCAATACTCTGTTCAGGGTCAATGACTACTTCTTTTTCTGTCTCGTTAAGATAGCTGAAGTATACCGATCTGACTTGCTTTGCCAAAGGCGTGTTGGCCCAGGTTGTAATAAATAACACGTCGCCCGGCTGCAGGATGTGGTTAATAGCACCTACGGGGTCCTCAACATATGCCAAAATATTAAACAGGAACATAAAAAAAGATTTCCCTTGTGGGAGATCTTCGCGCTCAACTTCACCAAAACGCTTTGGGACAAATGAGACATTGCTGCACTGCTCAATAAGGTAGCGAACCGAGTCGTTGATAAAAATGTCGGCAAGCGGTTCGATGCAAGTATATTGTTTTGCGTATCTGGCAGCACGGCGAAGCTCCCAGAGCTCGCCGCCGCCTACTGCCACAAAGTTCATATCCGCGATATCGGGGTACGCTTCGAGACAGCGCTCTAATATCACGTTCTCTTCGCTATTGTATGGTTCTGATAGCTTCAGTGCATACGGGGACAGCATGCGATAAAAGTACTCGTCGTCAACACTGCCAGGGACGGGAGTTTCGGTCAAGGGTTTTGTGGATATATTTGCCATATCAAAGATGATAACATGCACCCCAGACAGTTGTATCTTTTAATTTTGAGAAGTCGTGAAGATCGAGATCACAATAATTATAAATATACGGAATCTACTCCCGTTAAACATGGCTTTCATTGTATAATGCGTGCGCTACCCAGTTATCCGTAACCTTACACACATAAAATACAGAAAGCAACGCATGCACGAACACTCCGAACAACTCATTAGCCCCTACGGCGGCACACTTGTTAATCTTATAGTCCCGGAAGAGGAAGGGAATAAGCTCAAAAAAATTGCAGCCGAACTCCCAACCCTAACGCTGTCAGACCGCGCCCTGTGCGATCTTGAGATGTTAGCTACCGGCGCGTTCTCCCCCCTGACCGGCTTTATGGGCAAAGCAGATTACGAGAGTGTCCTCAAGACCATGCGTCTTGCTAACCAGGTTTTATTCCCCATGCCTATCACATTACCTGTTGACACTCCGTATGCGCCCGGCGAAAAGCTCAGTTTGCGCGATAACTTTGGTAATCTCCTAGCGATTATGACCGTCGACGAAGTCTACACCTGGGAGCCCGAAGCATATCTTATGGCGATTTTTGGCACCAATGACAAGGCCCACCCCCTATACAACGAGGTAATGTCGTGGGGACCGTATAACATCGCAGGGAAGCTAGAGGTATTAGCTCTTCCTGACCGTAAAGACTTTGCCCCGCTGCGATTAACGCCCGCCGAAACACGGAAGCAGCTACAGCAGCTTGGAAAACGCAACGTGGTGGCTTTTCAAACGCGCAATCCCCTTCACAGGGCGCACGAAGAACTCACCAAACGCGCTGCTAAAAAGATTAATGGAACGCTCCTTCTGCATCCTGCTGTTGGGATGACCAAACCAGGTGACGTCGACCATATCACGAGAGTTCGCTGTTACAAGGTACTCATCGAGAATCACTATGAAGAGTATGAGACACTTCTTGCCCTCATGCCGCTCGCTATGCGCATGGCAGGCCCTCGTGAGGCATTGTGGCACGCCCTCATTCGGCGCAACTACGGAGCAAGTCATTTTATAGTCGGGAGAGACCACGCCGGGGCAGGCAAGAAGTCAGACGGTAAACTATTTTACGATCCGTATGAGGCACAAAGACTCGCCAAACAATATGAGTCTGAGCTCGGCATAAATATTCTAACCTTCAATGAAATGGTCTACCTGCCCAACGAAGACCGCTATGTAGAGGCCCACGAGGTCCCGCCCGGGGCCAAATCTACAGCCATTTCAGGCACCCAGGTCCGTGATGATTATCTAGCTGTTGGCCGTCTGTTGCCCCCTTGGTTTAGCCGGCCAGAAGTTGCTTCTATTTTGGCAGCGGCCTATTCACCCATCTTGCATCGGGGCTTCTGCGTCTGGTTCACTGGCCTAAGCGGCGCTGGCAAGTCGACGATCGCCCAAGGCCTGGAAAGCGCCCTACAAGAACAAGGCCGACGCGTCACCTTACTAGATGGCGACCTGGTACGCCAGCACTTATCCAAAGGTCTGGGCTTCAGTAAGGAAGATCGCGACACCAATGTCCTCCGAGTAGGCTTTGTGGCTTCACAGGTCGCCTATCATGGCGGAGCAGCAATTTGCGCCCTCATCAGCCCTTACGAACAGACTCGTGAAGCGGTACGCAAATTCTTTGAACAGGGTAAGTTCATAGAAGTATACGTTTCAACGCCACTTGATGTATGCAAACAGCGCGACCCAAAGGGACATTACCTGAAAGCCAGCAAAGGCCTGATGCCGGGCTTCACCGGCCTAGACGATGCTTACGAACCACCATCCAAGCCCGACCTTACAATTGACACTGCCGCGACGGCGATAGACGACAGTATAACTATCATCCTAGACGAGCTCAAAAAAAGATCACTACTTGCCTAGAAAACACACGCCTGGGTCATCAAGGTTAGGTTTTTCTGGAGAGCTTCGCTATCAACTTATTAGTTCTCGGCCAGTCTCAAAACCTTATCAGTCAGATCCCGATTGCGTCCAGGACGAATTTGTCGCACCAATTCTGGGTATAAATATTTCAAGAGCTCGTGGAGGGCTTCTTGCAACCTCAGAGAAGCAATCTCTAGGTTTCTCATAAACTCAACCCCAGTCACTTCATTGCCGTCAATAATATCTGTGATAGATTTGAGCGCAATAAACGGAAGCCCGGCCCCTGTGCATATCTCAGCTATCGCGGCAGCCTCCATTTCTTTTACTAAGGGGCACGATTGAGCAAGTTTCAGCATAAGGGCCTTCTCGTCAACAGTTATATCGAGAGAGTTGCCGGTAGTAACTGTTGCCGTCGGGAACATAGCCTTGAGCTTTTCGGGCATCTCCATCCGATAACCGCCGATACCTTTTTTTGGCCAATCTGTGCCCACAATCGGGATACGATGATCGTGATACACATAATCCTCGCCCAAGTACACGTCTCCAATCTTCGATCCAGCCGCCGCAAAACCACCCGCAGTACCGGCGTTTACAACCACGTCTGGCTTACCGAAAAGAAAGAGGGCAGCGGTTAGCATGGCAGCTGCGCTGACTATTCCGGTATTGTCCACACCGTATGCTGGATCGACACCGCTTGTCAGTAAAACAATATCGTCGTCTCGTTCTGTTTTGCCCCTATAAATCCTAAAAGGCAGGCTAGGGAGTTCTTCGGGACCGATTAACTGCAGACCATCAATGGTCGGCCCGGCCTCGACATTCATCGCAAAAAGAAACAATAACTTCATTCAACTAGCAATTATACCTCTTTTAGAAATTAGCTAGCCGGGGGAAGGCGGGTGGATATCCAGCAGCTTCCATGATCGCGGCCACATATAAAATGACTACTGTTTGGCTACACTGCCACAGTCCGATAAAGGAGCTTACGCATGCATATTACAAAACAAACGATTATTGTTGGCGCCGCAGCCATTTTGGGTGTTCGCTATTTCACTTATAGCCCAGAAAGAGTACACTACCACGCCAACTTCGATGTAATTATTAACGGCCAGCGCGAGGTCTATTCATAGTAGTGTTACCGTCTGGTCTAAAAATCATAGGTCATATGATGACATACATAATCCCGGGAGTCGAACTCTTTTTAAACTATGGTTTCTTTGTCGTGAGCCTGTAATTGTATAATAAGGGTGAATATGTCACAATTTGCCACCGAATATTGGCCTGAAACCTATAGCCGCGTCGAGTTCTTTACTGCTACGGTACCGCCTGCTTTACCTGTGTCTGCCGTAAAGGTATACGTTTTCCGTGGCAACGACCTACTACTTGCAAATATCGCTAGTCGCGGCTGGGACCTGCCGGGCGGCCACATTGAAGCCAACGAGACACCTGAACAGGCTTTGACGCGTGAGCTAAAGGAGGAGACTGGTGCGAGCATTGAAAGCTCTAAGCTCATCGGCTACCTAAAGATTACAAACGAGCAAGAAAACGAGCGAAACAAAAAGTATCACAAAGAAAGCTGCATACTCGTGTACAAAGGTTATGGGGTAGCGGTAGACGCCAACCATAGTTTTCAACTTGAGGCCAGCGAGAGTAACTTTGTATCGCTAAAAGAGTTACCGAGCGTTCACCACGGCTGGAATGAAGCTAAGGCGCAAGTAGTAGCGTACGCATTTGATTACCAGTAGAAGTAGGGCGAGCTCACTGCGTGGGTGTAAGTATCAAAAAAGTCCCACTTAGGGACTTTTAATCTGTAAAACTGGTGACCCCTGCGGGAGTCGAACCCGCGATCTTCAGGATGAGAACCTGACGTCCTGGACCACTAGACGAAGGGGCCAAAACTAACTTCACGATCATACCATAACAGAGGTAATCCGGCAATACGCAGGTTTTACCCGCAGCAGGACACGGCTGCTGGCACCGGTGTTGTGTAATTATCAAAATCAGTGCGCCCATCTCGCTCATATTCTGAGAAAATATGGCCCGTTGTAGCCTCATCGTGCCAACGGACCTCCGTGGCCACGAGCAGGCCAGCTAATGTTTCTTGCAGAAGGGGGTGGTGGCCCAGTTCAAAGGCAGGATCAGTCTCGGGGTCGGGCGGTAAAGGTCGCTCGCCCAAACGGATGGCTCGTTCACGCACACGGCTGGCCACTTCGCACTCATTGCGCGCGCTCCACAACAGTCCAATCGCGTGACTAATCCAACGGGCTGTCATCAGGGAATGAGCGTAGTTGTTATCACTCTTGCGCGCTGCTTCGGCAGCTTCGTTTACCAACAAGCGCAGCGGCCAGCGGGGATGATCTACCGACGAGCCAGCAACGAGTTCTTCTAGTAACTCCCATACGGGCAGTTCAGCGCCCACCAGCACAGCCTGATAATCAATATCCACGCGTGATGGTGGAGTAGACTCGATCTTCGGCACTAGGCTCAAACGGCCTATTGCAAAATCCTCATGTCTCGATTGTAGGATTTCTCACAATTTTAAAACGCGATTTTTGTCACGCTCCAAAAATTGGCGCAACTTGTGCTATGCTTGCGCCTGCAAACAACCATAAGCGTAGTATACTTATACCAATGGTCATCGACGACTACATGTTCCACGTGGGTAAATTCTGGTACCGCTTGTACTGGGGTATAGTCGTGGTGATTAACGTGTTGGTGCTGGGTGGATATCTAGCGGGTCATTTTATGCCGGGCTTTACTCAAACCGCCGCAGACTTTGGGCTCAACGACCCGCTCACTCCGGTACTGTCTGGTGCGGCCCTGGTTTACTCGCTCACGCTCTATTGGGTCATGGCGCGCTTTGGCCAGGCGGTCGCAGGGTTGGTGGCCACCATGCTCAACGCCTTGGTTATCCTCAATTGTCTTACTAATGCCGGCAGCCACGCCGCAGGCCTGATACTCGTTATTATCTGGATTGTTACCACGGCGCTCAACGGCGTGTACGGTTTGCAAATATTGCTGGGTTCGGCGCTGATCACCGGTATGTACGTGTTGCTCCAGGCGCACTACCAGCCCGGGCCAGTGATGCAGCAGTCTTGGGTAATGCTGGGTGGTGCGCTCGCCGCGGCCGTTTTGGGCTATCCGTTCTGGCGGACACAGTTCAAACAAGGCGAGGCGCAACAACTTAATCAACTGTCAGGCATGCTGCAGACCAACCAAAAGCAGTCGGCCATTCTCATCCAATCAATTGCCGACGGCGTGATTGTTACGAACAACGACGGCCAAATCACCCTCATGAACCGCGCTGCCGCCAACATAACCGGCTGGCCGGTGCAGGAAGCCACAGGGGTGGACGTGCAGCTAGTGCTCAAAATGAGCAAAGAAGATGGCACCGAGATCTCGGCCGACGAGTATCCATTTAAGTCCGTGTTGATCCACAAAGCGTTTATCAACCAGTCGCTTAAGGTGACGTCACGCAACAACAGCACAGTGATCACCTCACTGGTAATTTCACCAGTTGTAACTCAAGACGGCAAGGTGTACGGAGCCGTGGGCGTGTTGCGTGATATTAGCGAACAGCGCGCCTCCGAAAAGCAAAGTGCCGACTTTATCAGCACGGCATCCCACGAGATGCGCACGCCAGTGGCAGCCATAGAAGGCTACCTCGCTCTAGCACTCAACGACAAAGTAAGCTCCGTAGACAGCCGCGCCCGCGGCTTTTTGGAGAAAGCGCACGCCAGCACGCAGCACCTCGGCCAGCTCTTTCAAGACCTCTTAACCAGCGCTAAAGCCGAAGATGGCCGCCTCACCAACCACCCCGGCGTGGTAGAGATGGGCGGCTTTTTAGAACAACTAGTAGACGACTTGCGCTTTGCCGCCCAAAAGAAAGGCTTGGCTGCTGAGTTTGTGATTGGCACCGGCCAAACTATCGACGCCACCAAAAAAGACGCCAACGAAGGCGGCAGCTCAACCAAACTACTGCGGCCGCTGTACTACGTCTATGCCGACGCCGACCGCATGCGCGAAGTCATCACCAACTTATTCGACAATGCCTGCAAATACACCGACTCCGGCAAAGTGTCGCTGGGCCTTACAGGTAATGAGCAGGTGGTGCAATTTTACATCCGCGACACTGGCAACGGTATTCCCGCGCAGGACGTTCCGCATCTGTTCCAAAAATTTTACCGGGTGGATAGCTCGGCTACGCGTACTATTGGCGGCACGGGTCTGGGCCTGTTCATCTGCCGCAAGATTGTCGAGCTCTACAAGGGACGTATTTGGGTGGAGAGCGAGCTGGGCAAGGGGAGCACCTTCTTTATCAACCTGCCGCGCATGAATGCCCAAAAGGCGGCCGAATTACAAGCTCAAGCTGCTAATAACCCAACGCCGGCGGTACCCACAGCATGAACACGTACAACAAGCACAATATAGGGAACGGTTTACCTAGGCGTTGTGCTACAATGAATTTAAACATAAGCACGCTATGCATACAGGGGTAGCAATACATGGCCAAAATACTGCTAGTTGAGGACGATAATAACCTACGCGAGATTTATGAAGCGCGTTTGATGGCCGAAGGCTATGAGATTGTAACCGCCCGCGACGGTGAAGAAGCCCTGGCCGTAGCCAAAACCGCTAAGCCCGACTTAGTTATTTCCGATGTCATGATGCCACGCATCAGTGGCTTTGAGATGCTCGACATACTGCGCAACACCGACGGTCTCAAAGATGTAAAGGTGATCATGCTCACTGCCCTCGGCCAAGCCGAAGACAAAGCCCGCGCCGACACTCTGGGCGCTAACCGCTATCTCGTTAAGTCGCAAGTCACGCTCGAAGACATTGTCAAAACTGCTGCCGATCTACTGAGTGGGGACGAAGCCGCGCCCGCAGCTGCGGCGACGGCTCCTGTAGGAGCACCAACGCCGGCCGAGCCGGCCGCAGCATCTGCGCCTGTTGCTGTTGCTCCTGAGCCCGCTGCGGCAGTCCCAGCAACTGATCCCACTCCAGACCCTGTGGCCGTAGCTGCCGAGCCGGCCGCGCCCACTATGCCAGTTTCCGTTGCGCCCGAACCACCGGTTACGGCCGACCCCGATCCTGTAACCGCACCAGCAACCGATCCTATGCCAGCAACAGCGGCACCCGCTGAGCCAACAGGCAGCACCGGTCCAACCCTGACGATGCCAGAACCTACTGAGCCAGCCGAGCCGGCAATCGCCTCCGTAGCGTCGCCCGCACCCGACCAAACCACTGCAGCCAGCGCATACCCCGAAGCCGATCCCGTAGCCGCAGCAACTGGTTCCGCACCTGCCGACAACGATACAGCTGCCACGTCTGTGAGCGCCCCAACCGCCGACTCAGCCACCGACCAAATGGTCGCTGACGCAGTAGAAAGCTTAGTAGCTGGCACCGCCACCGAAACCACGGCCGCCGCTGCTCCTGCGCTTCCACCGTCAGCCAGCGATACGCCAGTAGCACCGACCGAGCCAGCCGTCAGCCTACCAGAACCCGAAGAAACGACCCAAACTGCGCCCGAACCCGCCATTGCGCCAGCCGCACCTGCGCCCACAGAGGCTACCGCAGCAGCTTTAGGCGCAACAGCCGACGCTGGCGCTGTTACCGCTACGGCCTTTGCTATGCCCGAGCCAACCCCCGAGGCACCCCAACCTGCAGCAGCAGATCCTAGTGCAATGACCGAGCCAGCTACCACGCCAGCCGAACAACCAGCCCCACCAACAGAAGAAGAACCAGCCGCGCCTGCCGCACCAGTGACTCCGGCGCCTGCCGAGCCTGTCACCCCACCTACGCCCGAACCCAGCGCACCCGCCGGCCCCGACGCCGACGACGGTATGGGAGGCGGCCACAAAAAAATCATTTCGCCGCTTGCTCCTGGCACCCAGCCTAAATCTGCCGGACTCGACGAGTTACTCGCTAAAGAAGGCATCACCGATGCAGGCAGCGCACCGATGCAACAATCTACACCACAACCAGCTGCTGCACCAGGTATGCAACCCATGCCGCACCAGCCCGGTCACGTCATTTCGCCTACACCTATGGGATCCGACGGCAAGCCCCTCGACCCCAACAGCATCGCACTGTAGAATACCCGCATGCGCATCAATAAATTTATCGCTCTTGGCACAGGGATGTCCCGGCGTGCTGCCGACGGCGTCGTAGCCTCTGGCCATGTACAAATTAACGGCACACTCGCCCAAAACGGCCAAGAAGTGCAGAGCAGTGATACCGTGACACTCTACGGCCGCCCCGTCGAAACTCCTGAGGCAACCCAGACCGTCATACTCAACAAACCCGCCGGTTACGTCGTCAGTCGCGAAGGGCAGGGCAGCAAAACGATTTACGATCTCTTACCGCCAGAGCTCGGCAAACTCAAGCCAGTAGGACGGCTCGACAAAGATTCGTCCGGTTTACTACTACTGACCAACGACGGTGAATTGGCGCAGCGCTTGACTCACCCCAGCTACAAAAAAGCTAAAATATACGAGGTTACACTTAGTAAGCCGCTTGAATCGCATCATGAACGGCAAATCGCCGCCGGCGTAGAGTTAAGTGACGGCGTCAGCCGCCTCAAACTCGAAAAATTAGGCCCGGGCTACAAGACCTGGCGCGTCACCATGCACGAAGGCCGCAATCGCCAAATCCGCCGCACTTTCATTGCGCTCGGCTACTCGGTGACCAAGCTACACCGCACCCACTTTGGGGCGTACACGCTTAGCTCGACGTTGGCAGTTGGTAGTTGGCAGGCACAAAGTCCATCGCCAAAGTAACATCGGCTACATACGCGTCAACTATGCCGTTGACGTGCCTGTGGACAAACGCTTCACCTACGGTGTCGAGGGCAAATCTGGCTGCCTCACGGAGCGTTTCGGGCATATGTCGCGGAACAGTTAGAGCGGTCGACTCTACCGCAGCCAAATTGTACACTCTAGCGCCCATAAAACTATCGTAGATATTATAATAAAGATTGTGCTTCGTCAATAGCGCCATCTCTGTTATAATAGAGTGAATGAGTAGTGCCAGAGTTCCAATCGTCGCGATTGTGGGGCGTGCCAACGTTGGCAAGTCCAGTCTGTTCAATGCGATCTTGGAACGGCGCGAGGCGATTGTATCGTTCGAGCCGGGCACCACGCGCGATAGCCTCACGGCCAAAGCCAGCTGGCGACACCAAGACTTTTGGTTAGTAGACACCGCCGGCGTTAAAGACCCAGCCGACGACTTTGAATTCACCATTCAGGAGCAAATCCTGCAAGCCGCCGACAGCGCCGATGTCATCTGGGTAGTAGTCGAGGCCGATGTGCCAATTACCCAAGAAGACCGCAAAGTAGCCAAGATGGCACTCAAAACCCGCAAGCCAGTGTTTTTGGTGGTCAACAAAATAGACAAAGCCAAGGGCGTCGATCTAGACGCCTTTATGCGCTTGGGTATCAAACCAATCTTGCACACCAGTATGACACAGCGTCGCGGCATTAGCACACTGCTCGACACGCTTGTCGAGAGTATCCCCAAAGCCACGATCACCGAAGACAGCAATCGTCTGCACATCGCACTGCTGGGACGCCCTAACGTCGGCAAAAGCGCGCTATTTAACAGCCTGGCCAAAAAACAGCAGGCCATCGTGGCCGACCGCGCCGGCACCACCCGCGACATCAACCGCGCTGTAGTAAAGTTTGAAGGTCGCGAAATCGAGATCATGGACACCGCTGGTATTCGCCGCCCAGGCAAAATTGGCCGTGGGCTGGAGCATTTTAGCGTTATCCGGAGTTTAAACGCCATCGAGCAAGCCGACGTTTGCTTGCTCCTAATGGACGTAAGCGAACTCAACGTCGGTCTCGACCAAAAAATCGCCGGCATGGTCAAAGAAGCCGGCAAAGGCCTGATTTTAGTCGTCAGCAAATGGGACGCCGCCGAAGGCAAAGACGCCTTTACGCGCGACGCGCTTGCTCCACAAATCGCGAGCACCTACGACTTTGTGCCGTGGGCACCGCTCATATTTACCAGCAGCATCACCGGCCAAAACGTCACCAAGATTTTTGAACTAGCCATGGATATCGACAAAACACGTGGCCAGCGTATGGCCACCAGCGACCTCAACAAATTCTTGCGCGAAGTAGTAGACAAGCACCCGCCAGCCGGCCTCAAAAACCGTGCCCCCAAGCTCAATTACATCGTGCAGGAAACCGACAATCCTATCCCCGCCTTCAAGGTGTTTGGCTCACACACCAAATTCTTACACTGGAGCTACAAACGCTACATGGAACGCGCCCTGCGCGAACGCTGGGGCTACGAAGGCACACCGGTGCAGCTGTGGTTTATCGAGAAGCACGAGACCCACAAACACGGCAACAGCCCCACCAAAGAGCCGCGCAAAAGCTAGCGTCGGTCCGCCAAGACCATCCGCGCCGATACACTCCCAAGCCACCCCGTCGAAAAGCGCTCGGCCTCGCCAATGGTAGTAACACAGTGCAACGCATGTCCCCAGGGGCCGTCAAAAGGCATCATCAGAACATCATCAGGGCCGACCTCGGCCGTATAAACGATAGGCTCTAGATAATCATCGTCCACTTGCCCCGCAGTAAGTAGTTCGATGACGTGCCGATACAAAGGACTTTCGTAATAGTGGATGGTATTGCCCACATCCTGCCAGAATCGTCGCGTTGGCATAACCATAGCGCCCAATGCCTGGCCCGCGGCTGTGCGGTGAGCATTAAATTCTGCGTAGTCGCTAGAATAACCGATCCAGTTGTCGCCATGCCAGCCAAATGGCTTTGCGCCAAAATCGCTGACTTTCAAAAGATCCCCGTTACCACCATAGGCCGCCGAATACGCCCTAAGCGCATCTAACGTGGCCTCACCGCCACCTCGCGCAACGTAGCCGGGTGATTGCCCGGGTACTCTATCCAGCATCGCCGTAATTCCCGGCCCGGGCTGTAGGGGATCTGCAAGCGGACGTATGTCGGCAGTCTAGTACGCACGAATCATAATTGCTACATTATCAAATTACTTGCCCAAAAAGCAAAACGTTACACGCATACTGCTCAAATTAGCCTACAAGCTGCAGGGCGCCGGCCTCAATAGCCCGTGCACCAGCATTAATGCCGCGGTCGCTCCAATATGCCGCAACAGGGTCAAAATCGAGGGATTCGTTACCACTAGTGGCCACCTCTACGCTGCCATTAGTGGCGCGGGTGACCGCGCTTGTGTGGCCCAGAGGTTCCCACAGGGTCATCGTCGTTCGAGCCCGTTCGCCGAGTGCAAATCTGAGGTCTTCGGCGTCCTCAACAGCGTCAATATAGTCCAACGCGCGTGCAACATAGCCGGCAGCGTACCTATAGCGCCGATCTTCCGGGCCCATCTCGTTCATCAGCAATACGGCACCGCGCACGGCAATGTTACGGAGAGTGTCAAAAGATCGCTGTGGCACTCGCACCAAGTTATTTGCGTCGGCTTCAAAGTCTACGGCCATAATAACCTATATTATATAACCCTATAGGTAGCGTGTCAAGCACTACCGCTTTGCAAGTTTCTGCTACTGGCGGTCGTACGCTATAATCGTAGCGTATGGCACTATTCCAACGCAGGCCGCAGGTGGGGCAGGCAATCCAGTATTACACACTCGGGCAAAACAAAACCGTGCTCATTGTGGGCCTCGGTAACCCCGGCAAAGAGTACGACGGCACGCGTCACAACATCGGTTATGCATGCTTGGACGCTTTCGCGGCCGTCAGCGAGTTTGACCCTTGGATTAACAAAACCAACCTCAAATGCCACTTTACCAGCGCCACACTAGGCGACACGCGCGCGATTCTCATCAAGCCTACTACTTTTATGAACTTGAGTGGCGAGGCCGTGCAAGCGGTAATGCATTTTTACAAAATTGCCGCCGATCGGGTGCTTGTAGTGCACGACGAACTCGACATTCCGTTTGGCCAAATTCGCACCCGTAAAGGCGGCAGCAGCGCTGGGCACAACGGCTTAAAATCAGTAATTGGGCAAATTGGCGAGGATTTTGGCCGGGTGCGCATCGGCATCGGCCCCAAAGAGCCAGAGCAGATGGACGCCGCCGACTTCGTACTCGCGCCGTTTAGTAAAGAACAACAGGCGGAAATGAAAAACCTCACCAAAGAGGTGAGTGCTATCTTAAGCGAATACGCCTACGGCGATGGCCAACTGCGCGCCGAAACCCGTAGCTTTATTATTTAACCCTAAGGATATCCAAGAACTCCTTAGTAGCAACGCACTTGTGTAGCACCGCGGCAACCAATTCTTTGCGAGTGAAAACAGGCGCATCGTCCGGCATTGCCAAAAAGTCGGAGCTGCCAACTATGACCCCGGGGAAGGTGTGTAGTTTGCGCGTGATGTCTGTATCGTCCGCATGAGCAGACAGCGCAATCTTTAATCCCTGTTTCTCGCGCCAGCTAGGATTAGTCGAAACCATGTAGGCCAATTCGGCCGCGCCGAAAGCAACCTGGCGCCACTGGTCAAAGTCGGCAATCACAAGCCTACCTAGGGTAGCGAGAGGATCGCCTTCGTCGAGCTCGTCTACCATATCGCCCATTGTCATACGCGCTGCTTCGAGGGGGCCAAACAGGTCTAACTCCATAGATATCGGCGTCGACGGAGGGGTCGTTGGACGGGCAAGTAGTTGCTGTATGCGCTCCTCGAAACTGTCCGCGTCGTGCGTCGTATCCGCACGTATCGTTTCAAAACCATTAACAGCGTATAGGTACGCATCGGAACCGGCCACTACCATTTCGAGCATGGCACCACCGCCATCGGTGGCGAGTTCCTGTAGGCTATACATCGCCGTAACGCCCAACACACGAGCGCAGGCCGGGCGCTGAGTCGGGTCCTCAAGCCAGTGGAGGCCGCGTGCCGTATCTACGTCCTCGCGAAAAATAGAAGGGGCGTGCTTTGGGTCAAGCGGCACACTACCATCCCTAAAGGGATCGCACAGCACGAGGCCACCGGCACCATCAGGGCGTTGCCACTCTATAACAGGGCGGGGGTCAAAGACACTCATACCCTATATTATACCATATATCCCTCTATAATGCTAGTGTCTTCTGCTAACAAAAACCGCGCTGTACTTGTAAGCAACTGGTGCTATAGTACGCGCGGGTTTGAACCTTTTCGTTGGCACAAAAATAGGCCGACGAGAGGGGGTGGGCACCGCTCGCCGGCCAATTTTCGGGGACATTGCCTAGGCAATCTCCCCAACACCCTTCAACCCACCCCAGCGAAAGCGTCAAACCAAAACTCCAGTAAAGTTTGCGCCGGTAGCAAGCTACCATCCTTATCAGACACGCTGACCCACTATAGGGCCTCTGAGTAAACTCAGGGGTTGCCGCTAAGCGAACGAATCCGCCTACAGCTAGTTAAAGGGGTTAGTTTTTTTTAGAACGCATGTCTGCCTATATAGTGTAAACCATTTAGGCAAGCGCCGATTGAGAAAAGTGGAGGGTAACAACTTGGCTCGGAGGCACGTTCTAAAACAATCTAACAAATTGTTAGAATGGGGGATATAAGGTGCGTAAATCGGCTATCACCGTTTACAGTGCAGTATATTAGCATTAACGGGGTTTAATGTCAATACCTATTGTACGTTTATTGTAGGGAAGTCAAACAAATGCGTATATCTACCTCTGTTGTTCCGAAAAGATTGAGGAACATTTCACAACCCCCTAAAACGCTTTTTGTGCGCGGTGCAGCGCTCGAAGAGCTGCTCGAAAGGCCTTGCGTAACTATCGTTGGCAGCCGCAAAATATCGGCCTACGGCAAGGCCGTAACCGCCATGTTGGCAGGCGAATTGGCACGTCGCGGAGTAGTAATAATTAGTGGCTTGGCGCTCGGCGTCGACAGCATAGCCCACCGCGCTGCGCTCGACGCCGGCGGGTTGACTATTGCCGTGCTGCCCGCGGGCCTCGATAGAGTATACCCGGCCGGTCACCGCGCCCTTGCCGAGCAGATTGCGGCGCAGGGCGGGGCATTAGTAACAGAGTGTCCGCCTCTATCCAACATATACAAGGGCAGCTTTATTGCCCGCAACCGCATTTCGGCAGGACTAGGTGATGCATTACTGATCACCGAGGCAGCAGTAAAAAGCGGCACGCTGCATACGGCCAACTTTGCGCTGGAGCAGGGAAGGCCGGTGCTGGCCGTACCGGGTAATATCACCAGCCCTACCAGCGGTGGCACCAACAACTTAATTAAGAGTGGGGCTACACCGGTCACTGGGGTAGATGATATCTTGCATATATTAGGACTCAGCGCAGGGCAGCACGCCAAGCAGGCGCCTCGTAGCAGCGACCCGCACGAACAGGCCCTACTCGACCTCTTAGTCGCCGGCGTGAGCAATGGCGCCGAGCTGCTAGCCCAGAGCCAACTAGCGGTGAGTCTGTTTAACCAAACACTCACTATGCTCGAGATCCGCGGCCAAATCCGCGCTTTGGGCGGCAATCATTGGGGGCTACAATAAACAGTATGGGCACGAAAACCTTAATCTGGATCGGCATCTTTATCGGCTCCACTCTCGGCAGCTGGCTCGGCGCCCTCGCCGGCCACGGTAACTGGTTTGGCTGGGAAAGCATTGTTGGCGGCCTCATCGGCTCCTTCGCCGGCATCTACGCCGGCATCAAAGCCGGCCAGTACTTCGGTTTGTAAGATCGCGGGAGCAAACCGGTTATTTCATTTGGGAGCGCCCGCACGAGCGCAGCGAGCTCAGGACTAGCTCCCAAATGAAATAACCGGTTTGCCGTCAAGCTGCAGCATTTGCAGACATGCAGCCCCTGATGCTATAAAGTCATCATGCCGGAGACATCAAGGCACGGATATTGGGGTCCCTTGCCAGGGGAATCGCCAGAATTATACAAAGCAATCGGCACACCCGTGTTGGAAAGGGTTATTCTGGCTCATATGCCGGAATTCTGGCGCGGGAATTTTAATATGGAGGCCGGCCGTAGCCTTGGGGCGACAATTCCCCCAGAGGAGATTGTGCCGCCAGCCGAACTTACCAGACAAGAGCGACTAGAAAGATTGGTTAATTTTACCAAGACAAATGAGATTGGTCATGTGGCCCTGTTTGCGGGCCTTAGTGCCGCTAGTGCATACGGCGTGTCCGAGGGAGGCTGGTGGGGCATTGGGACCGCAGTAGTCTTAGGTGCAATTAACATTGTCGCGAACGTTCCTGCCATAATCGTCCAAAGATACAATCGACTGCGAGCATATCGTTTGCTTGACAGAATAGGCCACCCACGCCCAACACCAACGTCCGAATAAGCGTGCCGTGCCCCAAAATAACAAAATGTTTGCATTCCGCCGCAACACTTGCGTATTATGAGGCGTTGCATATAAGATACTTGGATAAACATGAGCAAAAACTTAGTTATTGTCGAAAGCCCAGCCAAAGCCAAAACCATAGAGAAATACCTCGGTAAAGATTACACCGTCAAAAGCAGCTTTGGCCACATCCGCGACCTTCCTAAAAAGGGTCTGAACATCGACATCGAGCACGGTTTTGCTCCCACCTACGCCATTAACCCCGACAAGACCAAAGTGGTCCGCGAGCTGCGCGCCGCCGCCAAAGGCGCCGAGATCTGGCTCGCCAGCGATGAAGACCGCGAAGGAGAGGCGATTGCCTGGCACCTCACGCAGGCCCTCAAACTCGATCCCACAAAGACTAAGCGCATCGTATTCCACGAGATTACCAAGACAGCCATTGAGCACGCTATCGAGAACCCGCGCACCGTCGATTTACATCTGGTAGACGCCTACCAAGCCCGCCGCATTCTCGACCGCCTAGTCGGCTACGAAATTAGCCCCGTGCTCTGGAAAAAGGTGCGCACAGGGCTGAGCGCCGGGCGCGTGCAATCGGTAGAAGTACGCTTAATTGTCGAGCGCGAACGCGAAATCCGCGACTTCACGTCCGCCAGCGCCTACAAAATCACCGCCATATTCACCGTCGACAAGCAAGAGCTCAAAGCCGATCTAGCAGATAAGATCAGCCAAAAAGACGACGCCCGCACCTTTTTGCAGGCCTGCGCTGGCGCCACATTTACTATCGAAAGCATCGACCAAAAGCCCGGCACCCGCAACCCTGGCGTACCGTTTACCACAAGCACGCTCCAACAGGAAGCCGCCCGCCGGCTCGGTTTTAGCATTAAACAGACTATGACGCTGGCCCAACGCCTCTACGAAGCCGGTGAAATCACCTATATGCGTACCGACAGCACCACACTGAGCGGCTTCGCCATCAACGCCGCTAAGGACTACATTCTTAAAGAGTTTGGCGAAAAGTATCACCAGGTCCGCCAGTTCAAAACCAAGAACGAGAGTGCTCAAGAGGCCCACGAGGCCATCCGCCCCACCGACTTTAATCAGTTAAAGGCCGGTGCCGATGCTCAACAGCAAAAACTCTACCAGCTCATCTGGCAGCGGGCGCTAGCCACGCAAATGGCGCCCGCTCAAACCGAAAAGACAGAGGTAACTATCGGCATCTCCACACGCCCCGAAAAATTGTTAGCCAAGGGCGAAACCCTGCAATTTGACGGCTTTATGAAAGTGTACGGTGGCGGTAAGGATGATACGCTGCTTCCAGCCGTTTCTAAAGGCCAGCAGCTGCCCCTTACCTCCATGACGGCCGGTGAAACGTTTACGCGCCCTCCGGCCCGTTACAGCGAAGCTACGCTCGTTAAAAAGCTCGAAGAACTAGGCATTGGGCGGCCAAGCACTTACGCTAGTACCATTTCTACCATCCAAACCCGCGAATACGTCGAAAAGAAAGATTTAGAGGGCACGGAACGCGTGGTCCAGACTCTAACACTCCTAAACGGTGCTGTGGCCGAAGAAGAAACGGTAGAAGTTACCGGCGCCGACCGCAATAAGCTCGTGCCCACGGCCGTGGCCGAAGTAACTACCGACTTCTTAGTTAAGTATTTCCCAAGCATTGTCGACTACGACTTTACCGCCACTGTAGAGGGCGACTTCGACAATATCGCCGAAGGCAAAGGCTCGTGGCAAAAAATGATTACCGAGTTCTACAAGGGTCTACACCCTCTAATTGCCATAGCCGAAGAGGCCAGCCGCGAAGAAGTAAGCCAGGCGCGCGAGCTCGGCGCCGACCCCAAGACCGGCAAGCCAATCTTGGCGCGCTTTGGCCGCTACGGCCCAATGCTACAACGCGGCGAAACCGACAGCGAAGAAAAGCCGGCCTTTGCGCCGCTGCCCGCCAACACCACCATGGAAGACGTCACGCTGGAACAAGCACTCAAGATGTTCGAGCTCCCGCGCACAGTCGGTACTACCCCCGACGGAGAAGAAATCAAAGCCAATATTGGCCGTTTTGGCCCATATATACAGGTTGGCAAGCTATTCGTCAGCATCAAACCGCTCAGCCCGTTCGATGTCACCGAAGACCAAGCACGCGAACTATACGCCGCCAAAGTCGAAAAAGAGGCCAACAAGTACATTCAGCGCTTTAAGGGCGGCGTAGACGTGGTGAACGGCCCGTACGGCCCATATATCACCGACGGCAAAAAGAACGCCAAGATCCCCAAAGAGACAGATCCAGCCAAGCTCACCGAGGCTGAGTGCAAAAAGATGTTGGCTGAGGCGCCGGCACGCAAAAAGCGCTTTGTGCGGCGCAAGAAGTAGCAACAAAAAAATGTTTGTGGAGTTGGACAACTTTTCCACAAGTTTGTATCATATGCAAGATATTTTCTAGTGATATTTCTACAACACATAGTCGCTTGTAATGTCCATTTCGTGCTACAATAACACTAGTTCAAACTCACCCTTGACATATTCATTCGTAAGTTTTATAGTTATATCTAAACGAACCGTTTAACAGGTAGGAATCAAATGCCCACAGCCGTAGCAAAATCGGTTATCGACACCGAAAAATTCGTTCAAGACATTTTACGCAGCATTGATCGCGATCGAGAGCGCGAGATTGTTGCTCGCCGCTTTGGCCTATTTGACCGCCGCGAAACGCTAGAACAGATTGGCGAACTCTTGGGTATTACTCGTGAACGCGTCCGTCAGCTCGAAAAATCAGTTGTGTCACGCTTTAAGTCCCTGGCAGAGCAGGGGGAGCTCCCGCACGTCAAAGAAGTCGAGAGCGCCCTATTGCACCAGCTACACCAGATGGGCGAGGCCGCTCGCATAAACGAGCTAAGCGCCGCAGTCACCGCTGAGAACACCAAGACCGACCAATCCCGCGTCATCTTCTTAGCTATGCTGTGCCCACGTTTGAGCACCATTGACGAAGATGACAACTACTTCCAGGCTGCAGGCGTCAACGGCGTCCGCGACACAGCCGATATGAAGACCGACATCGCCAAATTAGTCGAGGCTATCAAAAAGGTTGGCAAGCCCGTTCCCGTGGCCGAAGCCGCCAAGGCTGCCGGCCTAGACGACGCCAAACAAGCCGAAGCCCTGGCCAGCATCTCTAAGAGCTTGGCAACCCTCAATGGCTGCTGGGGCCTCATTAAATGGCCAATGGTCAACCCCAAGAACATCCGCGACAAAATCTACGTCATCCTTAAAGAAAACGGCAAGCACATGCACTTTAACGACATTGCCGAAGCTATCAAAAAGAGCGACTTTAAGCGCAAAGACGTCACCACCCAAGCTATCCACAACGAACTGATCAAAGACAAACGCTTTGTGCTGATCGGCCGTGGCATCTACGCCCTTAAAGAGTGGGGCTACCAAAAGGGCACAGTAGCCGACATCATCACCGATGTACTCAAAGAGGCTGGCGAACCGCTGCACCGCGACGAAATCGTTAAGCGCGTGCTTAAGAGCCGCTTTGTAAAAGAAACAACCATCCTTTTGAACCTGCAGGGCAAAACGCAGTTTAAGCGTGTTGCCAAGGCTACGTACTCGCTCGACGAAGAAGTAGCCTAGCCTGCTCCAGGCATCTCATAGCAGGGGAGTCAAGTCGACATGTCGTTTGAAGATCAAGGCGTTACACTCGGTACCGCACACACGGGTGCACTCATTGAGATCTTTGAAAACCAGATGCCCCATCACGCACTTGGGCACATTGGCATCCTGCCAGGCGTAGCCATAGGGGAGCCAGCCGCTTCAGGGCTTGAGCCCCTAAACACTCTGGATGAGCACGGTGTCCCCCTGCCAGAAAAAGACGGCGAAGAAAATGGCGGCACGTTCTATCGTCATTCTGATGTACTCATTCGCCAGTATCCAGCACCGCACCAAGCTCGGCCATTCTCATCACGGCAAGAGGCAGAGCTCCACTTAGCGGCTGCCAACGCCCATCTAGAAATCCTACGGGAAACAGCAATCGCTCTACCAGAGACATATTCTCAGGTCGTTGAGCGTCAGCGCCCTGGGTTTAATTCGCCCCCAGGGGCTGTTAACTCCGGGCCCTATTTCTTTATCGAAACCATCGCTCCATGGATTGATGGCGAACCAATTACGCATGGAGAAGAAGGCAGCGGCGCAGAGTACCATACACTGTCCGGCCAGGCAGCGATAGACTACTGCGAATCACTATGGGAATACTATGACTGGGTACTCGGGGGTGAAGACGGGATTGATCCTGCCCAGGATGTTGCACTGGGCGATCTTACTAACCTCCACAACTACCGCATCGACAACGACACCAAGCGTCTGACATATGTCGATTCTGACCGCGTACTCTTACACCTAGACAGGGCACTCGATCTCCAAATGTTCATACAGGACCTAAGAAATTTACGGGTAGCAACTACACTGATTGACAACACTTACAAGAATAAAGAAGGCCTTGTGCGCGCAATGTGGAGCTTGCACCATAGGGCAATGGCAAGGTTAGAGAGACTGTAGTCATAGCGTTGGAACGCCAGGCATAGTCAAAGATACCTATACAAAATGCGAACAGGATATTACAGAGGTATGGCAGAGGTAGCTCGCCAATCTTGGCAGAATATGGCATAACCAGGTAAGTAGCCAAGAAAAGGCTGCGAGCCATAGCCAGCAGCCATAGCGGCGGCAGAGTAATGCAAAAAATAAAAGGCGAGCCATGGTCGGCGAGTGCAAAAGCCGCCGCGAGCGAGCGGCTCCAATACAAAACAGGACATACACCACACGTCGCACAATGTATATTTTACGACTCAATATACTGGACTGAAGATGATTACTGATACCCCCTACTGCAGGGGACACATCCTGCTTATAGTCAGATAACGGCTAATGCTGCCATACTACTGCGCGTCACCATGTGCCTCAATATGTATTGCTATGCTGCCACGCCGTTGTAGCCGCCTTACAGCTCAAGTTAAGGCTCTAGGACCTCTAGCGCCTGGTTTAAAAACCGTACACAACGTCAAACCTTTCACGTCTTACGCACTATATAACGCGTTGTAATTGTCTGATATTTGACTTATCCACAGTTATGTCGTGAAATCATTTGCTTTTTCACTTATTTGATTGCCTTTATACATTTCCCTCCCACTGCTCTCCTACACTGTTTGATTTGCATTTTTGTATTCAATATAGTTTTGTATAGTTTTTTACACAAAACAGTGGTTGATCCACTATGTGAACAAAATACGAACTGTGAGGGCAGCGGGGAGTTATTCCGCCAATTCCCCTATTGGTAATAGGCTCGTTGGTCTACCCGCACATCGATGTAACTGCCGGGCGTTTTGTGCTCCCGCCCAAGCTGGGCTATTGCCGCCAAATACGTGCCCGCTTCTGCCCTGGCGTCACCTCGCAGATTACACTTTACATAGTAGCCTACACCTTTGAGGTGCACATCGAGCTCACTGCTGGCTCGTGGGAGTGTTAAGCTAGCAATAATGATACCTTTAGCCTGCAGCTGGCCGATGAACTCGGTAATAAAGTCGACACTGGTACTAGGCAGCACCTCTTGGCCTAGGCTAGCTGTCAGGCCGCTCTGGTCGGTTACCAGTGGCAAGCCGAGCGCTGCCAGATGCGCTACCTGCGTAGCCGCAATCAGCGCTCGACCGTTAGCGGCTATCACGAACACGCCGCTGGCAGTGCTCAGCTGAATTTTGGGCGTAGCTGGTTCGACGTACAACACCGGACGCGTACCGAAAAGCGGTAAGCTCACACTCACTTGAGCTAGCTCAGGAAACTGCTTGCTAAGCTGGGCGGAAATGGCGCCGGTATTAATGGTTATTTTGTTGCGGTTTAAGAATGAGCCCGCCAGTAGCGCATGCGCAGCCTCACCGTACACCTGTGGTGGTCGTAAAAATATCTGGCCGCTGGCGCTGCCGGCGATCATCACTTTAGGCGTCGTACTAACACCGCTATTGAAAACGAGGAGAGTCACTGCGGCCAGAATGGCCAGCGCGAGCGGACCGCGCTCTAACCATGGCATTCGGCGTTTGCCGCGTTGGGCGGCTGCCGACGGTTTTACGGGCGCACGAGCCTCGTCGGCAGCGCGGCTACCGGCGTAGTAGGAGAAGACAGGCGCGCTACTACTGCGCCGAGCAGAACGCTCAACAGCGCGCTGGCGGCGCGCTGGCGGTGACGATGGAGTTTTCTTCTTAAACATAGTTTTTGTTTGGAACGCCCGTAGGTGGTTATGAAGTGGCCGGCGGCCCTTCAACTATCTCTAATAATAACATTGCCAGCAGGTGCGCCGCGTTGGGACGAGCCAGGCCGGCCAGCTTTTGGCCGAGTGCTGCGGCTTTGTCTGGGTGATCCAGAAGATCGGTGAGTGGCGGCATCAGGGCGTGCGTGTCTTGCGCTAGCGTGGCTTCGCTAACCATGCGCACCGCCTTACGGTCGGCCAACACTTGGGCATTTTTAAGTTGGTGACCACCGGTGAGCTGGGGATTGGGCACTACGACAATCGGCTTTGCCTGGGCAGCGAACTCAGCCATGCTCGTGCCGCCTGCCCGTGTAATAATTACATCAGAAGCGCCGCTGTAGTCGGGCATGTTAGTTACGAACCCTTTGACCACTACCCTATCTTGATGCTTGGGTGGCAGCTCGCGTTTGTACTCCCTGCGAATATTGGCTTCGTCAAGTCGTCCAGCTAGGTGTACGATCCACAAATCCGGGTAGCGCGTGAGTAAGTCCGGCACACATGCCACTACCGCCGCATTAAGCCGCTGCGCGCCGAGGCCGCCGCCAGTCACCAGCAGTACCTGGGCATCATGCGGCAGTTGTAACTGGCTGCGCAGATGAACTATCTGCTCTGATGTTTCCGGATGGAACCGATGTGATATCGGCACTCCGACGGTAATGGTCTTACCGGGCGGATAGCTATACACCTCCTTGGGTAGCGCCACGGCATGCGCCTTGGCCCAACGAGCAATGATACGGTTTGCCAGGCTAGGAATAGCGTCTGAGTCGTGAGTGATGTACGGAATACCGCGCAAGGCCGCAGCTAAACAGACAGGCACACTCACAAAACTACCCCGGGTAAGAATAACCTGAGGTTTGAGCCTGCCAAGCAACGCATAGCTTTGCCCTAGCCCAACAAGCACCCAAACTGCGTCTCGTAGATTTTTATACAACGTCGACAGGTCAAGCAGCTGCTTCAGACCTTCACCGTGATAGCGGCGAAACTTCCCTGCCCTTACGGTGTAGACGTGATCGATATTAGCATCGCCCTCGGGCACATCGCCTAATGTATCACCAGTTTGGCCGATGTAATCAATCTCTACTTCGGGGCGTAGCTTTTTGAGCTCATGCGCGACTGCCAGTACCGGGGTTATATGCCCGCCCGACCCGCCGCCGGTCACCACTACCTTCATAGCTTATCCTCCTCTTTACTTCTGCTTGGCGCGGCACGCTAAACAGCGTGTAGCGCGAAATTTGGAACAACAGGCCCACTGCGGCCATTACCAATAGCACGCTGGTGCCACCGTAACTAATAAATGGCAACGTAATACCCTTGAGCGGCAATAGCCCCACCATGGCACCAATGTTAATCAGCGACTGAGCGGTGAGCCAGGCGAACACGCCGGTAGCTAACAGTCGGGTAAAATCGTCTGGCGCGCGTTCCATCACCCGCTTGATGCGCGAAAAGAACGCCAAAAACAGCCCCAGTAAAACGCCGCAACCAATAAAGCCGAACTTCTCGGCATAAATTGCAAATATGGAGTCGTTCTCGGCCTCTGGTAAATAGCCAAAGGCTTGTACGCTCTTGCCCAGCCCAAGCCCCACCATACCACCGGAGCCCACTGCAATGAGCGCCTGGCAGGCCTGGTAACCGCTGCTCAACTGGGCACAATTAGATGTATCTTGGTGCAAAAAAGCCTCGATACGCGCTCGGCGATAAGGCACCGCCGAGATCGCCAGCACGCCGCACAGTGCGAGAATGCCACCAATCATGGCCAGACGCTTCATCGGCATACCTGCCACAAATACCATGGCTGTAGCCATAGCCGTAATCACCATCATCGAGCCAAAGTCACTCTGTACACCAGCTACTACCGCCCCCACTACCAAAAGCCCGATACCAAGCGGCTTAAGAGTGGCTTTAACGTTCTGGATGACGCCTTGGGCGACGCGATCGCTAAGCATGCCCGCTATCCATATCAAAAGCGCAAACTTAAGCAGCTCTACCGACTGGAACGACATCCCCCCTACCCTGATCCAGCGGTGTGCCGGATACTGCGGATTAGTGGGCAGTATCAAAGCAAACAGCGTGAGCGCGGCCGCCACTAGCAAAAGCGGCGTTTGCCACTGTTTCCACCTGCGCACTGGCACTACTGCCGTAACACTAAAAGCAACAATGCTAAGCACTACAGCTACAGCTTGCCGCGAAACGTAATAGCTGCCGCTCACATGGTTCTCGACGGCTAAACCAGGACTAATTGCATATACCACAATCAAGCCAATCGCTAAAAGCAGCGCACTGAGCATCAATAACCAGTAGTCCGGCTTGTGTCGCCGGGCATTGGGGGCCTGTGAAGCGAGCAAAGGGCGCCTCCGGGCCGTGAGTGTTCCGCTAGACATACCTGCCTGTCAAAAACAGTATCAGGCCAATCACCGCGGCCACCTGGCCAATGATCCAAAAACGCATAGTGACCTTGGTGGCCGGCCAACCGCCAATCTGAAAATGGTAATGGATTGGTGCGATTTTAAAGACCTTTTTGCCGCCCCGTAACTTCTTGGACAGAATCTGGATAGCGCTGGAGCCAGCTTCGGCCACAAACACTATGCCAATGATGGGCAGCAGCAACACCGTGTCGGTAACCATCGCCACCACGCCTAATGCCGCTCCTAAAGAAAATGACCCTATATCGGTCATATAAAAGCGTGCCGGGGGCACGTTAAACCAGGTGTAGCTGAGAAGCGTGCCGACGATTGTCAAACAAAAACCTGCCACCCCAAAACGGCCTTCGAGCGCTGCGATAATGGCATATACCGCAAACGCGCTTGAAGTAAGCCCGCCGGCGAGCCCATCCATACCATCGCTAATATTGACCGCGTTTGCCGTGGCAACAACCACAAATGTAAAGAGCGGGATGATCAGCCAACCAATGTGCCATTCACTTTGCACGGCCGGAATATGTATGCTCATAACATCTAGCTTGAAGTAAAAATACAGGCCGCCCATGAGCGCTACAAGCGTAGTCAGGAGTAATTTCATCTTGCTACGCAGACCCGCGATGCCAGTGCCGTTACCCTTGAGGTTAATGATGTCATCGATAAGGCCCACTGCCCCACCGCCAACAAGCGCGGCAAGCGGTAGCCACGTCTGAGAACGGCTCAGGTTAAACGCGAACGTCACCACACAAGTAGCAAACACAAAGATAAGGCCGGCCATGGCTGGGATGCTGCGCTTGGGCTTGTCGGCGTGTATTTTCATGAGCAGTGTGGCTTTTTGGCCCGTAACATCCACCGTACGCGGCTTCTTCCACCAGCCATACTTGTAGGCGATAGTGGTATACAGCGGTGTTACCAGCATACTCACTAAAAAGCCTAAAAAGCCCAGTAATAATGTGCGGATAACCGTATCCGTCTGGACAGAGATTAACAGCGTGGTGTGCATTGTTGATTTCCTTTCAAATTACCTATTAGTATAGCACTCTGTCCCTTACGGTGTCCGCGGTGAAACGCCGAAGTCGTCGATAAGCATATGGCCAAGCGCTGCAAAGATAGGTTGGGCAGCAGCGGTGCCAGCGTAGCCACCGTTTTTGGGGTCGTTCACCCGCACCATGATCACGTACTGCGGCGCATTGCCACCCACAAAACCTATATACGTACCATTAAAGGCGTTGCCCTCGTAGCCACCGCTAGGTTTGGGGATTTGAGCCGTGCCCGTTTTGCCGCCCACAGCGTACAACGCTTGGTTAAATGGAGGCGTCATGAAGTGCTTTTGCACCACATACTCGAGAACCGGAACGAGCTCTTGGCTCACTTGGGGCGATACCACATTCTTTTCGAGCACTTTTATAGGAGTTGACGTCACCGTGCCGTCAGCCGCAATTGTAGAATCCACGAGGTGCGGCTGGTAGTACGTGCCGCCGTTCACGACTGCCGCGAACGCTGCCGCCACTTGCAGCGGTGTGGCGGTCATACCCTGTCCGAAGGCGGTGTTAGCATACGTGAGATCACGGCCATAGCCATTGTTGGGGTCCGGAATCGTACCAGTGGCTTCATACCCCTGTTCGATGCCCGTGGCTTCACCTAGGCGATAGTGCTTGGTCATGTAGTCGTACCAGGTGTTACGACCCTTGCTGTTGATGGTGGTGCCACCCTTTTGGCTCATTTGCATGAGCTCCCACGTGGCGCCGGTGTTGAGCGACAGGTTTAAAATGTCGGAGATGCTTTTAACTCCGGCGCCACCGTCTTCCTCGATATTCGTGATGTTAAAGCCGTCGACATTCCAGTGGGCCGGGTCGTTGTATGTTTCGTTGATGGTGATCGCACCGCTATCTAGCGCGGCAGCGGTGGTAAGCGTCTTCATAATTGAGCCGATTTCGAGCGGCGAGCTGACGGCGGCGTTATTAAAAACATCGGCGTTAGCCACGTCAGCGTAGTCGCTGGGGTCGTACGTGGGCCAGTTGGCCATGGCTTTGATAGCTCCGGTGTTGGGGTCAATAATCAAGGCGCTGCCAGAGTCCGATTTGGCGTTCTTGAGCCCTTGCTGCAGGATGGTTTCGAGCTGCTGCTGCATGGCCATATCGATGGTCAGCACCGTGTTCTCTCCGGGCTTGGGCGCGATATCGATATTACCGCTGCTGGCGGCCAAGGGCACGCCGTTAATATCGGTAACAGCCTTAAGCATGCCAGCCTGCCCGGACAACTCTTTATTGAGCGCCTGCTCGAGCCCGTACGTCCCTACCCCGTCGGCGTTCACAAAGCCCAGCAGCTGCGAAGCCAGCGAACCGTTGGGGTACGTGCGATACGTAACACCCTGAGCGCCGATCCCCGAATATTTATGCTTAAGAATGTCTTCCTTCTGATTGCTGGTGAGCTTTTTGGCCAACACCACGTAGCGCGTGCTGGGTGTCTTAAGCTCGGATTGATAATCGCTAGCTTTACCACCGAGTGCTGAAGCCAGCGTTAACGCTACACTGTCCGGATTCTTAACAAGCGTGGGGTCGGCAAACAAAGTATATAGAGTTTGGTTGAGCACAATCGGTACGACACCGTCGCCGCTGTGGGCTTCGATAAGGCCGCGAGTCGCCGGGATTTCGTACTCTTTAAGCTGGTCAGATAGCGCCGCCTTATGAAAATAATCGTATCGAATGACCTGTAAATAGAATAACCGAACTAAAAAAATCCCAAATACCACGGCAATCGCCACAAAGCACCACTGTGCGCGGCGAATAGCGTGAGTTTGGGATGGGGGTGCGGTTGGCTGCATATAATAACCTGGCACGTGGGGCGAACCGGCCGCCGAGATGCCTGTCCAGTATATCTTACTGGGTAACTGTCTCAGCCGGCGCAGTTGCCACGAGAGCCTTGGCTTGGTCGCTATTTTGGATGCGCGGAACCGCTTGCAAACGAGCCGAAGCCACCTCGAGATCGTCATGCTCTGCGGTTAATACGGCCTGCTTTTTCTGCAAATCGCTAATTTGATACCCGTAGGCATTAGTCTTGGTCACCTGGGTGAGGTACAGCATGCCCAACACTAAGGCCAACACAATGAGAATCACGGTGTTGCTAACAGGCCCGAGCGCCTTGGTTTGCGCCTTAAAGGCAACCACGTTTTGGCCGCGGCCAACGAAGGCCGTTTTACGGCCCACTGCTAATGAACTTGAATATGTCATGTTTGTTTTTGTTTTCTTAGGTGGCTGGCGGCAGTTACCCGCCGCCAGCCGTGCCCATTTTTAGGCGAGGTCTCGCACGGAACCGTGCTTGACTTTCACCTTAAACGGGCTGGGGTCGGTTAAGTCAGTTACTTCAATAGCTGGCATTAGCGCTTCCCCTTTCTTTTTTTATTTTTGTTTCGCTGCGGCGCGGAGCTTGGCGCTCCGAGCACGCGGATTAATAACGACTTCATGCCCCTCGCCCGTTACGGGATGCTTGGTCAATATCTGTAAATAGGCATCGTAGCGTTCGCCGCCAGCTTCACTAAAGGCCTGTTTGACCAAACGGTCTTCCAGGCTATGGAAGCTTATCACGACGATGCGGCCGCCCGGAGCTAACAGCTGTTCAGTCCATAGTGGCAACGCGGCCCGGAGTAAACCGAGCTCATCGTTCACCGCGACGCGAATCGCTTGGAACGTCCGCGTCGCCGGATGAACTTTACTGTGCCCTGGCCAGGCACGTGAAACGAGAGTGGCGAGTTCATGCGTAGATTTTATGGGTCGCTCCCGCACTATGAGTTTGGCAATTACCCGAGCTTTTGGCTCCTCTCCATACGTACGCAATAGTTCTACAAGTTCCGCTTCCGAATAGGTGTTTACCACTTTTTCGGCTGTAAGTTCTTGCGTTGTATCCATACGCATGTCGAGTGGTCCATCTTTTTGGATGGAAAATCCACGACTCGCCTGATTAAGGTGCGGTGATGAGACGCCCAAGTCGGCCAATATCAGATCAAACTGTTCCTTTTGGGCTGCCAGCTTTTGGCTAGCCGATAAAAAATCATTTTTGATGATTTTTACCCCGCTGCCAGCAAATGTTTTCCGTAAACTTTTTACAGCGTTCGGATCCCTATCTACTAGCACCGTACCCTTTGGGTTTTTTGTCATTCCTAGAATCGCTTTAGCGTGTCCGCCGTATCCGCCCGTGAGGTCGAGGTATTTCTCCCCTTCCTTCGGTGCTAAATATTGCAGCACTGCCGTGAGCAACACCGGAATGTGTTCGTCTGTTTTTTGGTTATCTTCTTGGTGCATCCTTGCACTAACTATATCAATACTGGTACCCCAAAAAGCAAGCTTTTCGGGGGCCCCGTTTTTGTTTTTGATTTTTGTTTTTGCAAGATCACCTATTCAGCAGCCAACTTTTTGTTTTTTCATGTTTTTGTTTTTGTTTGTGGCCAAACACTGGGTGTGTAAGAAGCCGAAGCTTCTTGACTCTGGTGCCTGGCCGTAAGTTGAGAGACTTATGTGTGAGGTGGAGTTTTGGGAGGTGTTCGTTAGAACAAAGGAGCAAGGGTTTTTTAAAAGGTGGGGCCCTATGACCACCTGTTGACTGCCGAATAGCTGACCTCGAGTCGTTTTATGTTTCCTCGGGTGTTCGCTAGTTGTTAATGTGCGTGCGTAAATTACCGAAACTAGGTCTTAAGAACTGCCGGCCATAAGCCGCCAATACTTTCCGACGCGTACCGCCTGGGCGTCCTTGTCGATACCTGCGTAGTCTAGAAGGTGTTGCTCGAGAGTGATGCGGCCCTGTTTGGCATCGCACTCCCCTTCGATCTTCCCCATTCGAAACTGGACGTTTAAGTCGGCCGTTTGCTCGTCTAGGATATTACCCTTCAGCAGCGGCTCTACGTCTTGTTCCCATACCGTTTTTGGGTAGAGGTGCAGGTACTTTTGGAACCCTCGGGTGATAACTACTCCGCTGGCAAATTCGGCGCGCAATTCGGCTGGTATAGTTAACCTCCGCTTGTCGTCTAATTTACGTTGAAAGTAGTCTACCGTGGCCATTGGTACTTTCGCGTTAATTTACTAGTGGTGTTTTTGTTTTTGTGAGGTAGTCTGTTTTGGATTACCCACGATTACCCACTGAGCTGATAATACTACCCACTCTTACCCACTACAAGTAGTTTTATAAAGAAATAGTGGTGTTTATTGCACCACTTATCCACAGATTTACTGTTTATGTTCGGTTATCCACAACATATAGCGCTTTGTTTTGACGCACGGGCGCTAATGCCCTACCCAGCTATTTTGGCTACTTACTGGACGAAATGGTGGGCACACGGCTGCCAATCTCGAACGAGATTGGTACGCGGGTAGTTTCTTCGCGCATGTATTGGCCGATAATGCCGAAGCCCTGAGCGTATGCTTGGCGCCAGAGGTTAATAATCCGTCCGTCGGTCTTAATAACCGCGAACATAACGAAGGCTAGCATGCCGAGCAGTAAGTATTGGTTGCGAAAGAAGTACTCCATATGGAGGTGGAATGGTCGGTAGTCGGTGGCGGTGTTTGTTTTCATGGTGTTTTTGTGATATTTTTGAGGTACGACAGTTACTGTAACAAAACTTAAGCGTTTTGTCAATGATATGTAATAATAAGGTACTGTGCTCATGCCGAAACGAACAGGCGGCCAAAATAGACCATCTACTGCCGGAAGTCTACATGAGACTCCATACTGGTTGCTCTTGCTCGGCTTCCCTTTTAGACACCCGAAACTGACGGGTGTGTTGGCGGTGGCGGCGCTAGGCGGCTGGCTGGGGAGTGGCCACAGTATTGATGGTTTTAGCCTCGGCAGCCCAAACAACGGTACACCTCCTCCTACTCCGCCAGCTGCCACGGCCTCACAACGCCCAGGACCATCGCCTTCAACTGCTAAGCCTAACGCGAGCCCCACTACGCACCCGCCAACGGCAAAACCTGTCTCGCTGCTCGACCGTGAGCTGGCGCTGGCGCGTGGCCAGGTAGTTTCGACCAGAGGGCTGCATCTGATTTCCAAAATTGGAGCGAAGGCCACAGAGTATGAAGACTCGATTGTTGCGGATGACGGCCCATACACCGCCGATGGTGCGGCTAAAGCTTGTGGGGTCTGGTTAGTGAATAAGGCGCTGCGTGCGGCTCACCCAGACGAGTCCGCCGCGATTGCTCAATACCTCATCGATGCCCAGCAGCCCGAAGTCACTACTTCCGACGGTACCACACGCACCTCAGCCGGCTCTTACGGTGGTGCCAGCACAGCCTGCGATGATTTGGTAGCCACATCTGTCCACGGAAACCCGAAAATCACCATTACCTTTATTGGAGGATAGGCGGAGACGGGGTATCTTCCCCACATCCGAGGCAACCTCTGCTACACTAGGTGCGTTATGGCCAAAGCACGGAGTGTACGAGACCTAGACGACGCCGATCGCCCGCGCGAAAAGTTACAGCGCAAAGGCGTAGGAGCATTGAGTGATTTTGAGCTACTTGAAGCGCTTATCGGCAGCGGCAGCGGCGCGGCGAGCGTCAGTTATATTGCCCGCCAAGTACTCAAACTGCTGCAAAAAAGCACACCACTGACGTGCGAAGCGCTGATGGCCATCAAAGGAATTAATATTGCTACAGCGAGCAAGCTACTAGCCTCTTTGGAGTTGGCCCGCCGTCATTTAGTGCGGAGTGCCGCACCCCTGCTCTCGCAAGCCGACATCTTGGCGCGGCTGGACGGCATCCGCACCAAACAACAGGAATATTTTGTGGCACTCAGTTTAGATGGCGGCCAACGCTTGATTGCGCAGCGCACGATTACTATCGGCACGCTTAACGCTGTGCACGCCCACCCGCGCGAGGTGTTCGCAGACGCGATAGCCGACCGTGCCGCCAGCGTGGTGGTTGCGCATAATCACCCCAGCGGCGAGCTCACGCCAAGCGGCCCAGACATCACGCTCACCCAACAGCTGGCGGCAGCTGGCCAATTGCTGGGTGTGGCGCTGCGCGACCATCTAATCGTCACTAAAACCGGCTATTATAGCTTCCGGCAACACCACTTGTTGTAAACTTTACGCGTGTTACCTCTGTTACTTGTGTGTATTCTGTTCGGGGCAAGCCATGCTATGATGCGCGCCGTACACCATGTAAGGGGCAATGCAAACGCGTATGGCACAGTGTTATTTTGAATTACGTCGTCCGGGGGCTCGCGGCGATGGCAGCATCGTGGCCGATATGATGCGTCACCTGCACACCCGCCAGTACTTGGGCTGTGCGTTAGTATTCTGCGCCCAGTCGCAAGCCACCTTAAGCAACGCCCGCAAGCAGTGGCTTAAGCTATCGAGGGTCGTTCAAAAACAGCGCGCCCAAACACTCAATGCCGACAAAATTGTCAAATATACGCACACGATCGCGCATATGCAGCACATGGTGTTTTCGGCTCGTCCTCCATTAGAAGAGCCCGGCGCCGAGGTGTATTTTGCGGTGCCTGGTAGCACCGTGGTGCCGCTCAAATGCTGGAGCGTGTATGTATTGGAGCCGCTACAAGCAGACCAGATCGATTCCCTGCTTGCCCAGCTGCCCGGTAACGCGCTAGTGGTAGATTATTGTCACATGCCAGGCTGGGAACAAGCTGGCGTACTACCCAAAACCGAGCTTGAAGCCCATGTGACCAGCCAGTGGCAGCGGGTAGACCAATTTTTGCGCGGCTCTGGCATCGACTGTGCTCAGTTGACGCCCGGCGGCAACCCGAATGCCGAGAATATGGACAATGCCCTCGACACCCTGCTGGGCGAAAGCGAGCCGTTTTTGCAGCTCGCCGATCAATTCCAGCGGGCATTAGAGCTTGCTCGGCCACTTAAAATAAACCGACAGCTGCGAAGCGAATACGACTCGTTCGCATTGCTAGCCCACCGCGTCCAAGCGCTGTCGCCTATCGCCTTTAGCCAGCGCTTCCTCGAAACATATAACGAAGACGATTCGTTCTTGGCGTATGAGCAAGCCGGGGATTTGCGCCAGGTTGGCCTAGAGACAGCAGCCCAAGCCATTGCCCGGCACACCGCTGCCGGCCGGCTGGTGTTGGCTCGGGCTATTCGGTTACGGGCGCAGCAACGGCTGCACGACGTTTATTAGTAACCGTTGCCGTACGTAACGCCACCTCCTGGCCAACGGTGTTCGTAGGTAAGCGCCGACGAATCAGTCGGGGGTTTGACGCCGTATTCGCGCTCCACACGGCTCGCGGCCCAATTCGCGAACGGGCCGGCAAACCCCGGCTTGTCGTGTTCTAGTACAACAAGCCCGCTGACGCTGTATCGCGCGAGCGTAGGACGCTCGACCACCTTCTCTGCGGATGGTGCGGCCCCTGCCGCACCATCCGGGCCCGGCGCAACCTGGCAGGGTTCGATATCGAATCCGACGGCTGTGGCAACGGCGATGGTCTCACTATGAGTCATAAAACAAAATAAGAGCTCCTGAAGTGCTCTCCTTTATCGTACCGACAGTGTGCCACGTGGTCACATGCAGCGTCAAGTCTTGGCGCGCCACCAATCTACCACCGATTGAGCAATTTCGGGTGTACAGCTTAGACGAATACGGTCGTATGTGAACGCGTCTTTCCTGAGGTTAATAACCAAAAGGCCGGGCTGGCGGAAGTGCACATACCAAAACTCTCGGCCACCGTGCAAGCCATAGTAGGTGCCAGCCAAAAAACGCCACGGAATGGCCGAACCCGGCGCACGCAAGTAGCCCCGGAAGTCTTGCATAAGGGGTAGTTCCGGAATGTAGTTAATCTCGGCGATTGCAAAATGCGGAATTTGCAAATGGGTTTTAAGCGCCCACAAAATCTCCCAGCCTTCGAGTTTGATGGTGAGCTGATTGGGTTCGGGAATAAATTTCATACTTCTAGTATAAATCTATTGGCTACGCTACTTCCGTAACTAATGTCACCGGCTGGATTTGACGATCTCGAGGATATCCGAGCCATATGTTTCGGCTTTTTTGGGGCCAAAGCCAGGCACGTCTAGCAGTTCTTTTTGGGTAGTCGGTTTGAGGCTGGCCAAGTGCTCCAAAGTTTTATCGTGAGCGACGATATATGGCGGCACACTGAGTTCCCTGGCCTTTTGCGTTCTCCAGGCACGCAGCGCTTCAAACAGCACGGGATCGGCCTTGGTGGCTGCTTCGCGCTTTTTAACTTCGGCCTCGTGAGCGCCGCTGGCCTCGTCCTCGTGCCACTTTTTGATGATCTTGGCGTGATCCTTGAGGGCCTGCTCGCTTTTAGCTCGCAACTCAGCGTCGATTTGCTTGGCTAGCGGGCTCACGCGCAGCGCCATACCATTTAGCCCATCCAGAATAAGATGTTTGAGGCTGCGCACACGGCTAAGCGCTACGTAGCCCATACCTTCTACGAAGGCACGAGATAAATCGATACGCGCGGCATCCAGCGTCATGCCCTGGCTCTTGTGCACGGTAATAGCCCAGGCTAAACGCAGCGGCAGTTGCATGAGCTGGGCGCGGCGCTTGTCACCGTCCATGAGCTCCCACGTATCGGGACGGACAGTAATGGTGCGGCCATTTACGAGTTCTACCATCGGGTAATCGGTCCCTTTTTCGAAGCCCACTACACTACCTAGCGAACCATTGACGTAACTGCGGTCTTGGGCATTTTTGATGCACATCACCTGGGCGTTCTTTTTGAGCCTGAGCACTTCAGGTGCGAGGCACGAGCGCTGTAATTGCTCTACATAACTCTTTCCACCAGAGGTTTGCATGTGATATTCGTGAAGTTTACCGGGTAATTCGTCGAGCTCTTCATGGTTTACGGTGTCGACGTCGACATTTACAGTCAAAAGTCGCGTGCGTTTGGCAAAGGGATCGTCTACTGCCTGGCTACGAGCCCGCAATGAGTTCAGCTGCGTGCGGGTTAAAAATCCAGCCCGGATGCCATTTAAAATTTGTGCATAATCGTGGTCGCTACTCTGTCGATATTGTTCTACAAGGTAGCACACAGTGAACACATTTTTTGTCCAAACCTCAGCTCCAACCACAAAACTGCCCTGCCGCGAATCGCTACGATTAACCGGCGGCAGCTGAAAAAAGTCACCACACAAAATGACTTGCATGCCGCCAAATGGCTCATCATCACCACGGATTTTGCGTAGCATAAAGTCTATCATGTCGAGCCTGAAGTCGTGGAGCATGCTGATCTCGTCAATGATTAACACATCAGCTTTTTTAATGAGATCTTGGCGGGTCTTACCCATCTTGCCCGTCATATGCGCATCCACAAAATCATGCACGCCAATGCCGGACCAGGCATGAATGGTGGTGCCATTTAAGTGTGTAGCCGCGAGGCCGGTCGTCGCTGTTACGGCTACGTGCTGCCCGCGCTTGCGCGCGCGAGAAATAAACTTATTGAGCACGTAGGTTTTGCCCGTGCCGGCAGCGCCGGTTAGCAGCACTGACTTACCGGCTTCTAAAATAGCCAGAGCCTCATCCTGTGTCATGCCCTGCGGCAGTGTATCTGTTGTTCCCTCACTCATTGCCGCCCCATTGTAGCAGTACGTGCTTAAAAAGCCAGCTACAATTCACGTAATTCTGCGGGCGCGCCGCTGAGCCTGCGATGCGGACTCCACGTGATAGCGGCTGCACAAGAGAGGTTACTGAGCAGAATGTACACTGGGTATGCGAGCGAGTCTGCACTCAAATGCGCGGCCGCAAAAACGGTGGCAGTCGCCGCCAGAAAGCACATCACAAAGGTAATCCGTGTTTCCTCGTGTGGTGCCTGCCACGAATGCTTGATAGTTGGGATGCTACCGACGAGATCGATGGTAATACTCGCGATGATGGCAATCATCGGTGAGTTAAATAACAACCACAGCCCTATGCCTACGAACGCACCTACCTGACAGACAATGTCGAGCGGCTCGAATGAGCGGTCGCCGTACTTAAGGCCAACCAGGACGATACTAAATGTGCCGAGAAAATCAAACAGAGTGAGCATGCCGTTCGCCACTTGATGCTGAGCGAATGATCCAGCACAGGCGATGCCGATGAGCAACGACCATGTAAACCAGGACACGATGCGCGGCTTTGTTTTGCCGCGCACAACTTCGATGGCATACGGAACCGCCGAACCGAACGCCAATGCGCTGCTCAATATAATTAATAGCGTCTTCACCGTTATATATTACGGTTTGAAGAGGCCAATAACAAAGCCCATCGCCAAAAGCGACACCAAGCGATTAGCCGCGTTCATGGCTGTGAGCTTCCAGGGCTTTTGCTCAAAGCTGTTGTGGATCACCAAGGTGGTAGCCGAGATGCCCAGCCAGACCCACAGCGCGGTCTCTACGGAGTCCATCATAAACGAGTGCTTAAAGAAGGCGTTGGCCATGAACGCCAGCATGGCGAGCGTCCAGCTGGTGAGCAGCACGCTGATCACCGTGGCCACCATCGGGCCGGCCATTCCCTTCTTCATTTTGGCGTCGTTTAAACCGGCAAGCTCCATCCAGGTGTTGCCAAACACCCCGCGCGAGTACCACACAAACCCAATAACCATGGCTGCTACCGCCGCCAAAATGACGCCGAGCCAGTTAACTTCTACACTCATAGTTGTTGCCCTCCCGAGCATTAATATGCCTACAGTATGCGCTTAAATCCGCCGGGTCGTCTAGAGAGATATCTTAGGCGCCCTTGGCGAGCAGCATATCGCCGCCCATATCGGTGTCGGCGGGTTTGAGCAGCCGCTTTTTGATGATCTCGTAGCGCTCGCCGGTGAGTTGCGACTCCATGTAGTCGTCGTTAAGCAAGTTCACAAACTTGGTAAGGTCTTTGGCATTCATGATGATAATCGCGCCGTTGTCGTCGAGCATGAGGTCCACGCCAATTTCTTCGGCGTGGTCCATAATTTGGTCTTGGGTGAGCTGGCCAATTTCAAGATTTTGCAGTTTGTTAATGAGCGCCTTATTGCCGGACACCGCCGATTGCAGGTCGATGCCATCGGCAAAACTAAGCTTGTAGTGCTCTTCTATTTCGCGCACGCGGCGCTCGGCGATGCTATTTTTGCGCGCGTCGTAGCTAAACAGGCGGTCGAGCTTAGCTTGGTTAAACACATATAAATCTTGCTCCAAAATGAGCATGTGGGCTTCTGCTGGAATCTTGAGCGCTGCGGCTTGGAACGGCTTAAAAATCTTGCCGGTGGCCATCCAAGTGCCGTCACCCTTGAGCATCTGACCACCACTTAGCGCTTTGGCGATATAAAACGGCTCTTTGAGTTTGGGGTGTGTGACGCGCACCAGCGCGCCTTTAATGCGGCGGAGGTCGTGGTCTTCGTCATTAAATAACTCGATTTCTTGCTCGGCACTGCGCACCCAGTACATCACTTCTTTTAGTTTTTCGACACGCTTCCATGGCACGCGGTGCAAGACACCCTGCTCGGCTTCGCCGTCCTCATAGGTGTGCACCACCATGCCGTGTTCGGCGCCATCAAGCACGTAATCTAAGGTGTTATCGATGAACAGTGGCTGCAACTGTTTGTCGAGCGCAGGATCGAGCTTGGTGCGGTACACCACGTTGTTCTTGTTAATCCAAAACAGCTCGAGTTTTAACTCTTCTTTATATTCAAAAAGGTTGTTGGCCCAGGCAAAGACGTCGCTTTCTTGGTACTCAGGATCATTATCTGCCAAAACGTCGCTGGGCGCGTCTTGTTTGGTAAGCGGGGCTGGTGTGGGTGTTAGAGGAGTTTCTTCTGGCATACCCATCATTCTAACGTAGCTGTCAGCGAAAAACTGCTGTAAAAATTATGAGCCAAGACCAACGTCAAATGCCGCGGTCTGGCTGAGGGCGAGGCCGACGGCTGCGTTTACGGTGTGTTTACGAAAGCATTGGCCGGCTAGGCGAGCATACTCACCTGCAGGATCGCGCGAAAACGGGTCTTGATCGGCACCAACGCGTCCAAGCAAGTCGAGGGCGGTTATCACCCAATCACGCCCATCCCATGCCTCTCTGCTCTCTGTCGGCGCTGGCGTGGCCGGATACGAACAGACCCGCCGCCCAGCGGCCAAGTCGACGAGGTGGATAGCTTCGGGCTCCACACTATACTGATAGCATAGGCCGGTGAGGCAACACGACGCCGTATCTGGCGCTGAGGCGCTCCGCGGGATATCCGCATCCCAGCCAACAAAAGGCGTATGGTAGTGACTGCTCAGTAGCATACGCTTTACATTAGTCGCTAACACACTGGCCACGAGCATGCCTGCCGCCGGCGCATCTGGGCCTGGCAAGTCTACCATGCCAACGCAGATTCCTCCATTGTTGCGGGCAACCACCGGCCCTTCTCTTCTGTCGGTGTCAAAGAGTACTCGCATCTTCGCCGTAATATCCGGAGCTAAAAGCGGCGGCAACACAGCAAACGACTCCGCGGAGGCCGGCCGATGCCCCGGCGTAAACCATTCACTCATCTGGATGCCGCCTGGGATATTAAAGTAATGGCAGCTCTGACTGGATCATCTAAAATGTGCCGGCCGAAATGTGTCACTACTGTGCGTGCCAGTCCGGAATAGTCCTGCCCACTAACCGCATCGGGCCTACCAAGACAGAACGGATCTTGCCCCACAGGGGTTTGATCGAGTAGATCCAAACGAAGGTCGATGGCACTACGCCCGGGATTGCGCCCGTCACTGCTTGCCGGTCGGGTGGCGGGATATGCTCGCTCATAAGTGTGGTTTGGCCTAATCAATATTCCCTCTCGTCTCACCAAATAGCGTGCGCAGCGCCGCAAGCAGCCGGATACCGCCATGGTGTCGCGCGGTTGGACATGGACGCCGAGACGCAGTGCACCATCTTCAGCCGCAACGCTTGCCGTCCAGAGTGTTACCGGAGCACCCGTCTCGGGCGGTACGTCTATACGCGCCACCGCCAGCCCGTCAGTAAGTGAGTCGTAAACTGCTACGGGCGACCCCTCCCTGGCAGTAGCAAACAACGCCCTGACTCGGGACTGCAGGTCATAGGGTAGGCTCAACGCAATGGTGTCGATTGGCTCTACAAAGCCAGGGTCCCCACCCCCTGCTTCATGTAGCTCTTCGGGTCCAGCCATAGCTATACTCGTTTGCCGCGGCGGGCTTCGTTGGCCCAATGGTCGGCCAGTTCGTTGCCTTCGTGGCCAACGTGGCCGCGCACCCATATTAACGTTGCTTGTGAGCTGCGGTATAGCGGGCACACCTCGCGCACGATATCGAGATTCTTGATTGCCCCGCCCTTTTTAATCCAGCCGTTTTTCTCCCAGGCTAGCGACCATTTGGTGATGACGTTGATCCAAAATTCGCTGTCGGTATAAATCTCGCATGGTTGCCCTGCCGCGTGTTTAAGCGCCGCCATGATGGCGTAGCCTTCCATGCGGATATTGGTGGTTTGACCGCCAGCCGGCTCGCTGCCGAGCGCTACGGGCTTGCCATCCAAAATCACTGCAAAACCGCCTGGGCCGGGATTAGGACTGGCGCTGCCATCGGTGTAATACATTGTCATTCCCCTATTCTACACTATGCGGCCAAGTGCGTGCGTAGCGTTGCACTTGATCGTCTTTTGATTGCGTTTTAAGAGGTAGAACGCTATAATCGCAGGCGCTATGATGGCTTATGAGTTTACAGAAGATGAAACGCTCGACGCACGTCGGTCGTTAGAGCTGATTGGCCTTGTTGGACAAGCGGCAGTACACGGACCGCGCGGCGTTTTATTACCTGTTGTTGACGGCGTGTATGAGCGTGGCTTTGACACGGACTCGGGCCGCATGTACCTACAGTATGACGCCGCCGCAGTCGAAGCAGAGACTCCTCCAACCACGCAACTTGCGGAAGTTGTCGGTAAGCTGCCCAAGAGGTACGCAATACCCCAACGCTACGCTGCGCTGCGCGTCACATATGCCGGACTTATCACCATCTTCGATCAAAGTGATACGCTAGAGCCTTGCCGCGGCGTGCCATCTGGGCCACACGACCGCTACCAGTTGACAGTCGTACATGACGAGGACTCGGCACTCAATGGCCTAGCAGTAGTTATCGACCGCTGGGGCGAGGTGCATAGAGACCATAATCTTGGTTCGTCGCGATTTGAAGACTACCTGCCTCCCGGCATTTTGAACGAACAAGACGCCACAGAGTTAATGAACTGTATAAGTTATGCAGCAGGCATCGAACACTGACGACATTTGTACGGATTTTGATTGCAACGTAGGGGGCATAGGCGATATAATCCCGAACGCATGACTGATATTCACGAGTTTACCGCAGCCGACAGGGCCGCTGGCGAGGTTACGCGTGTGCTACTGGGCACCGTCGCGGTAATCACGCGAGACGGCCCATTTGATCCAAATCTACCGACAAGTCCAGACGTGTACCGGCGCAGCATACCTGTTGGTACGGGCAGGTTTGAGTTGGCATATGCTCGTTTAATCTGCGCTCGGGCGGCGAGCGTTGTTGCGCTTAACGAACTCGTGGGGGCGTCACCTAATTGGTGCAGGCTCCCCCCGCACTATGCCCGGCTGCACGTCAGAGATGCCGGCCGAGTGAACGAATACCTTGACGGTTCTCATCTGACCACGCTTCATCAGCGCTACCAATTAGCTCTCGTCGACGACCCCGGCTCGCCGATGCACGATCTAGCAATTGCCGTCCACCGCTGGGGCGAAGTGTGCAACAATGAATACAGTGGGCAGCCAGAATTTGTGGATATTGCACAACCTGGGATTCTCGACCAAGAGGCGGCCCTGGCACTAGGCGATAGGATACTCGGCGCACTCGTGCCACACCCCTAAGTACTAACGATATTCTGGATTTTGGAAGTCAAACCGCGCGCCCGCGTCCCATTTGCTGCGCTGGTTGCCGTAGGCGGGAATACCTCCCCCGTCTTTAAGCATTTTGGCCAGGTGCATGAGGTTCCATGTCATAAAGGTGGTGTTACGGTTGGTGAAGTCGTTGTCTAAGCCAACCTTGCCGCCCTTGCCATCGTCGTCGCCGTAGCTGGGGCCGGGGCCCGCCTCGCCAATCCAGCCGGCGTCGGCTTGTGGCGGAATAACGCAGCCAAGATGCTGCAAGCTGTACAGTACATTCATTGCGCAGTGCTTGATGCCGTCTTCGTTGCCGGTAATTAAACAACCGCCGACTTTGCCGTAGTAAGCATACTGCCCTGCTTCGTTCAGCAAACTGCTGCAGGCGTAGAGGCGCTCGATAATCTTCTTGGTTTCGGAGCTGTTGTCGCCCAGCCAAATCGGGCCGGCCAACACCAAAATGTCGGCCTCCTGCACTTTTTTGTATATCTCGGGCCATTCGTCGTTTGGCCAGCCGTGTTCGCTCATGTCTGGCCACACGCCTGTGGCAATGTTCGGATGATCCACCGACCGGATAACTTCTGTTTTAACACCGTGTTTGTCCATGATGTCGGTGCTGATCTTAATCAGCAAGTCGGTGTGGCTCGGCGCCGGCCCTTTGGTGAGCGTGCCGTTAAAAAATAATGCTTTTAAGCCTGTAAAATTCCAGGTCTTTTGATCGTCCATATACCCTCCTCTGCTCTAGTTATTATAAGCGCAATTCTTGAAATGCCATTTGCAGGATGATAAGCATGGCATTGTAGCGGTGGTCGGCTTGCTGGACGTATGAGTACAGATACACGACGTTGTCGACGACTTCGATGTTTACCTTGATGTCCATGTCGTAGAGCTTGGCCATGAATGCCGGGTTGAGTAGCTCAAAGCTCGTTACCTTGTCCATGTCGGTGGCGTAGACGTTGTAGCGCTTGTTAAAGTCCGGCCATTCGAGCGTGACTTTGCGGTAGCCGCGCGGCTTGAAATTAAACAGTTGGAAGCGCGGACGACGCTTTACAATAATGCCGCCGTAGCTCTTAGGCAATGCAATCTGCCCGATTAGATAGTTGGCGCGTTGTTGCTGGGATTTAAACGGGATGTAGGTGTAGAGCTGCACGATGTGCCCATTCCACTCCCCGATCACATGATTGTTGACGTCGGAGCGCGTAAAGCTAGCGTGCCCAAAGAGCTGTCCACGCTTTGGCAGCAGCAGCCGGCCCCAGTCCAGGCTGTAGTACATACCGTTGTTGCGAGCGAAGGCGTCGAGCGACTGAAGCTTTTGGGTGGCGTCTTCGGTTGATTCGCGGATGCCGAGCAGCTTCCAGGTGTTTTCATCACGCATAAACCACCACAGCTCCTCAAATACGCCGTTATCGGTGGATAGCACTTTGTTGGTTGTGGTGTCGATGAGCTGGTCGCGCGCCCGCCCTTGGACGTATGCGCTAAACGAATCTTGGCTGTTGTTGGTCGCGTCAATAACGTCGACGACGAAGCTTTTGAGGAGTTTGGGATCGCCCACAACGTTGCGGCGGCCCATTTGCTGCAGCGCGATCATCATCAAACGAGCGTGGTCGTAGTAGCCGGGCATCAGATACGTTTGCATGCGCGGCAGGTTAAAATTGCTCCAGTCTTGCTGGTAGTCTTGATATACGGTGGCGATGCGTGCCTGCAGCTCATGGGTCTGCCACATTGGGTCGGCTTCGGCAGCTACTTTGAGTTGGTGCTGCGAGCCCTTCATACGCTTTTGTAAGCGGCCAAGCCAGTTGTGGGTACCGCTGTATACGCCGATGACCGCGCCTGCCCCAACCAAAAAGCCAATGCCACCATTGAGGATGACGCACGGGATGGTCACGATGAGCCCCACTATGCCGCCGACGATGCCGGCCACCCAAGCATTATCACTGCGCCGGTACAACCACTGGGTAACAAAATGCGTTGGCAGATAGCCGATCATCGCGATCGCGCTGCCTATCCCACCTCCCCCGCCGTCACCGCCGCTCGAACCACCGCCGCCGGCGCGAGCAAATATATCAGGTAAGCCAATGGTGATGTGTGGTAGGTATAACATACAATTTTAATTGTGGGCTACACTGCGCCCTGCAGTGCGTCTATGGCAACGCGCTTTTGCTCGGCAGTGTCGCGGTTACGGACAGTGACAGTATTGTCTTCAAGCGTCTGGAAGTCGATAGTAATGCACGATGGCGTACCAATTTCGTCTTGGCGGCGGTAACGTTTGCCGATGTTACCGTTGTCGTCCCACATCACATTGCCGAACTCTTTTTTCATGATGGCGTAGACTTCGGCGGCTCGGTTTACGAGCTCGGGCTTGTTCTTGAGCAGCGGCGAAACGGCCACGCGGTACGGTGCTAAACTAGGCTTGAGTTTGAGGACAATGCGCTTTTCGCCGTTGATTTCGTCAACGGTGTACGCGTTAACAAGCACGGCCATGAGCATGCGGCCAACGCCAACTGACGATTCCACCACAAATGGGATGAACCGCTCACGCGTCTCGTCGTCAAAATACGTAAGGTCCTTACCGCTGACGCGGGCATGGTTGGAGAGGTCGTAATCGGTGCGGTTGTGCGTGCCCCACAGCTCTTTAAAACCCTGCGGGAACTTAAAGTAAATGTCATGTGCGGCGCTAGCATAGTGAGCGCGCTCTTTTTCGTCGTGTTCGTGCCATTGCAGATTCTCTTCGGCGATGCCCAGACGGTTAACCAGGAATCTCCATGCAAAATCGCGCCAATTTTGGTACACCTCTTCTTGGGTGCTGGCCTTAATAAAGTACTGCATTTCCATTTGCTCGAGTTCGCGGACGCGAAAGATAAAATCGCGCGGGGATATTTCGTTGCGGAAGGCCTTGCCGATTTGGGCAATACCAAACGGCAATTTAGCGCGCATGGTTTCGCGCACGTTTTCGTAGTTGGTAAAAATCGCGCCAGCGGTTTCGGGGCGCAAATACGCAATAGCCGAGCTGTCTTGCACGGGACCGATCCAGGTTTGCATCATCATGTTAAAGACGCGTGGCTCGCTGAGCGGGTTGCCGTCGGGAGATTTCTTGTCTTTCAAAAGCTCTTTGAGCTCATTCAAATCGGTGGAGTCAGTGCCGGCCAGGTGGTCGGCGCGGTAGCGCTTCCCATTAACAGTATCTTCTACCATCGGGTCGGTAAAGCCAGCCACGTGGCCGCTTGCTTCCCATAACCTGGGATTTTGGATGATCGCGCCGTCCACGCCGAACACGTTGTCGTGTTCGCGCACCATCGCCTTCCACCACTCTTGCTTCAAATTGTTAACGAGTTCGACGCCGAGCGGGCCGTAATCGTAAAAGCCCGCCAGGCCACCGTAAATTTCGCTGGCTTGGAATACAAAGCCGCGCCGTTTACACAAGCTGGTAATGTCGTCTAAGGTGATATCGCTCATCGTGTTTCTACCTCTTCTACTCGCGCGGGGTCGCGCAAGATACGGATATATTTGTACTTAAAGTTGGATTGGTTAGTAGCCAGGATTTGCTCGGCGGCCCACACCGGGTCGATGTAGCTGCTTACGTCTTTGTGGGGCTGATCGCGCCAAAACGCGGTTTGCATACCTTGCGGCGCTACGTGCAGCGCCTTGCCCACGCGGCCGTCTTCGGCCATTGAGCTGGTAAAGTGCCCTGCTCCGGCCTTAACAAAATTGTATACCGGTTCGAGCTGGCGCGCGACATATTGCGAGCTAGACGTGATGGTGATGAGCTGCGGCAAATCGGCCTGTTTATTAAGCAAGGCCCGCAGGCCAAAAATCAAACCGCGGCCGCCAACGCTAATCATGGTTTCGATTTGGTCGATGCTGAGGTCGGTAACGCGGCCTTCTTGGTAAAAACCGGCGGCGTACACGAACAGGTCGATATGCGACAAATCGGCCATCAGGCCTTCGAGCGTCGTGGGCAAATCGGGCTGAGCAAGCTCCAACGCCTCAAACTTGAGCCCATCCACACCCGGGTCTTTGCGTCCGGTAATAGTGACGGTTGTACCACTCGCCAATAACTGCTTGGCGAGTTCGAGCCCCAAGCCAGAACTACCACCTATAATTAAAGCGTTCATTACGCCCGATTATACCGGAAGATGAGCGGCGCGCATATCCTTTAGGTGCTCGCGGCGGTGTGCAGATAAACGACCACCACTTACTTTGTTGACAACTTAATGGGTACCTTGTATAAATCCATCATGCCGCTGCCCGAGACATTACATGCTGAGTCCTTCTTAAATTACCACGCCGCCTGGGCCGCGGGCCAAATCGGCATTGCTGAACTGCTCCGGATCCCTCGGGTGCCCGAAGTCATTGATAGGGTGCCCAATCCAGATACTTTTTGTCTGCCCGAGGGATGGTACCCAGACATCGGCATGCTGCCGCCCTTTGGGATTGACGAGCCCGTTACTACCGCACGCGAAATTCTACTGGGTGCGCCGTTTGATCCCGCGCGCTCGCATGGGGGTGAGCATGCCGAACGACTCGAGGCCGGTTTCCGACCAATGCTCGATATCGTGCGCAGGCACTCGCTAACACAAGGTGTAGACCTTACTAAAGCCAACGTGGGGCTCCAGATTAAGGTTAGTACCGGTAATCATCAACAACGGACGTTTGGCATCGCCCATCTAGACATCCCGTCCGAGACGGACACACCCCGTCAAGCCCTGCTGGCATACTCCAGTGCCAACATCGCTTCTACGATTTTCTTCCCACATCCTTTTATAGTGCCCGAAGACGCCGACTATAACCTGCTGGGCGAGGACTACAATCTGCGCGCGCAGGCCGACTGGGACAACACCTGCCACGCGGATCCATTCGATATCGTATGCTTTGACGATACCCTGATGCACGCAACGCCCCCCAGCCTGAAGGGCGTGGAGGCAATACGCACTTTCTTTAGGGTCTGGGTCATTGGCGGCGTATAGGGCCGCGAACGGCGCCCTCTACACATTAAGTGTCTATATTATGATTATGCGTTGAGCGGCGCAGCGAGCTGTTGGTCGCTAATCTGGTACGCGTGCGCCAAACCGATGACGCCGACCGCCAAATCTACGGGATGACGACTAAGCACTGGACCGTCGGTTGCATATACACCGGTGCGGCGTTCAAAGTCTGCGCCGCTGATAGGCCGCACATCTGGGCTCACTATGCCAATTAAGCCACCGTGTAGCTGCCATGGTTCAGGTAACTCTGAGGCAATCGCGAATCGGTCAGGTAGGTTGCCTGCCAAATCGCCAGCAACATGGAGCAAACCCCCAGCCGCGTCCACCATTAACTGCTCTAGACGGGCAGGCTGCGGCTTGCCAACGGTGTCCGGAGTCGCTCGACCTGCACGCCAAGAAACTTGTGGGCCCATCATACGCGTGTATCTCTCGGCGAATGGATAGGCCGCCGCGACGCGCTCTTCCCCGAGGAGCATAACAGGCTCGCCCGTCGCGTCGCACTCCCCTAGCTCGATCGGGTAAACCCTAACTTTGGGGCGGTTTTGAGCGCCCAATAACCTTCCGAGGTTGACGGCCACGGTAACAAGGCTGGCGTAGAGCTCATTAAGCTCAGGCTGCCGCTGGGCAATCAGCCGCGGGACGCAATCTGGGTCCCCACGTAGCTGTTCGGCGCGTTCATGCGCTCGGCCTAATAGTTCTGTTGCATCTGCCATTACTGTCCCCTCCTATATATTCTCTAGTTTTAGATTATTCTAACGGACATTGCAAGTGCAGACTACCGGATCTCTTAGACGCTGAGCGGCACTGTGAGGTACTCGTCCCTAATCTCGTGGGAGTCGGCCCAGTTGACCACACCAACTGCTAGGTCTACAACGTGACGGTCCAGTACAGGGCCGTCAGTTGGATATGTGCCATAGTGACGCACGAAGTCGTCGGTCGCGACAGGCTCTTCGCGTGGATCCTCCATACCTATTACGCCGCCATGTAGTCGCCATGGTTCTGGCAAGCCCAATGGAAATATCTGCTGATCGTCAGGCAGGTTGCCAGCAAGGATTCCGAACACACGAATCAAACCCTTACCCGGGACTACCGTCAATTGCTCTAATCTGGCGGGCTGGGCACGGCGGACGACCACTCCAGCTGGAGGCTCAGAAGCACTCCTGCGAATTTCAGTACTCCAACGGATTTGAGGGCCAACCATGGGGGCGTAGTCTTGGGCAATCGGATAGCCAGCCGCTGTAACTCCTACGGAGAGTCTCCTAGCATTGTCGTCGAATGGCGCGTCGCGCATAATCCGGCGAACGTCGACCGTAGGGTGCCCATCGGCGGCCATTAACCTGCCGAGGTTAACTGCTATGGTCACGAGCCCGTCGTAGAGCCCACCAGGCTGAATATCTTCTGGGCGCCCAAGCAGCGGTCGTCGACGCCATGGATCCCGACGTAGTTCTTGGTCGCGCCCACGTGCACGGTCTAATAATTCTGCTGCTCTGTTTCCCATTACTGTCTCTCCTCAAGTATTTTTCTAGTTACAAGTTACTGTAACGCACATTGCATGTACAACTAAAATACCATGTTGTTCTGCAGCATGGTAGTAACCAGCGGTGCCAGTTTAGCGGCCAGCTGGGGAGCACCTTCTACGTGGTTTAAAAGCTTAGGTTTTGAGCCCGCAAACGCCAAGCGCAAAAACTTGATGTCGTCGGCCGTAAAGCGGCCCCGACCTTCGGGGGCGACGGCAAATGTCATCTCCTGCACGTCAAAACTGTAGGCTTGGCCAGCCTGCAGTTTGGCGCCGCTGGCGTCGGTGTGCAGGTTGGGCGCCTGGCCGCCCAAACGCAGTAGTTGGGCGTAGAACCAAAACTCAATAATGTCGCGCGGGATATGTACGTCATCGAGCGACTCAAATCCCGTTTCGAGCAATTCAAAATACTCCCCCTCGGTCTCGTCTTCGGTGTTTTTATTAAGTAAACGGATGAGTTCGTAGCCGAGCATCGTGCGGTCTAGGTCTTTTACGATGTGACGAAAATGCCGGTCAAGGCGTGCCGACACCAGCGTGCCGATTTCGCCCCTGCCCTTTATAAACATCAGGTCGCTCACACTAAACAATTCGATACCGCCAGCCAGTTTGCTTTTAACCCGGCGCACGCCTTTGGCGATTAGGCGCAGCTTGCCGTAGCCGGGCGTAAGCAACGTAAGAATGCGGTCGGCCTCTCCGTAATCGGTACGCGCCAAAATAATACCTTGGGTGCTTTGCTGGTTGTTCATGCGCCCAAGGCCTGCGCGGTTATATTGAGCAATTCCTGGAGCGAGGTTTGCGGCTTATAACAGATGGTGGTAACGCCCAGGTCGCGCGCCAGCGCTTCGGCCACCGGCACCATCTTGGACGGCGTAATAACCGTATTAACCACTACGGGCACGTGCTGCCACTCGGGATATGAGCGGAACTCGTGCAAAAACTCAATGCCGCCATGGGCTGGCAGTTGGAGTTCCACAATAACCAAGTCGGGCGCTTGTTTGTCGGCCGCGTCGATTGCCGATTGGGCACTGGTGGCGCAGGCCACGCTGTGCCCTGTCGCCTGCAGGGCGCGGGCATACGTTTGGGCCAGTACGGTGTTGGGTTCGAGAAAAAGTATGTGCGCCATGAGTACAAAATTTATACAAACTGTAGTTGGTGACTTGGCAGAAATGTGGCCGCTAAACCGGCTTGGCGCTCGTAATGGCCCACTTTAAGCCGCGTTTGCATCGACCGTAGAATGGTGTCGGCCACAAAAAATCCAGCGCCGCTGCCCGAACTTACACCCGCAAGCGGCTGACTAGCACGACCAGACAGGCCCAGTGCCCTGCGCCACTGCTCGGCGGTGAGTTCGCCGCGCGCACAGCCATACATCCCCGCCGTTACACCGTGTGCCGTGCGGTGCACGGCCAATGTGAGCACCCGCGGGCCGCTTTGCTGCTGCGCGCCAATCGACTCAGCCAAGGCAAATCCAAGGCTAGCCAGCGCTGCACGCAGGCCGCGGCCATTGGCCATTACCGGCTCGTAGCGCCCGGCAATATGCAGCTCTACACCCACGCCATATTGGCGCGCAAACCGCTCCAGTGTGTGTGCAGCGTCTACCAGCATCGACGACACCGACACCGGCTCCAACTGAAGCTCGGTTTGCTCGCGCATCAGCTGCAAACCAAGGAGATAGCTATCTACCAATTGCAACGCAGCTGCCGCTTGCGTATGCATTTGCGACGCGTTGGCCAGATCTGGCTCGGCGCGCAGCAAACTCAACTCAGCCTGTCGAGCAATGACGGTCAGCGGCACTTTAAGCTGTTCGGCCACGGCCAAAAGTAGGTCGTGAAGTTCTGCGTTGGAACCACCCACTAGCATTGGCATAGACCCTCCGTGTCTGATACCAGTATAGCACCAACGAAGGTTACGGTGAGAAGCTGAGGTTGGGTAGGATGAAGGTATCGAAGTCGGATTCGTAGGTAAGCGACTGCGTCGAAATCTGAAGTGTCACATTACGCAGGGGGAAGATAATGGTGCTGCCCTGCTGATTGGTGCCGATCTGCCCGTCAAAACGTACGCCTACGACACTGGGAACCTTGGAGAGCGCGTAAGCCTTAGCCGCCAGTTTACCTCCGGTGAGTTGCGTGTTGTATTGCTGCAACACTTGGTCGTACGGCTGCTGCAGAATCTGAATGCGCAACGAATAAACACTGTCTTGCGCGGCCACGTCGGGTACCACACTCGGCGCAAAATAGGCGTTGAGCGGTTGGGTGGCACCGTTGCTGCCGCCGACCACATACGCGCTCCAGGTCTTAGGATACTTCACGGTTATGCTACCGTACTGCGACGGGCCAACGTAACTAGTGAGCGGACTCTTTGCCTCCTGCGCGTAGGTTGCAGCGTCGGTAGCCTGCGTTTTAGTAACAGCTGCGGCAGCGGCTGTTTTTGATATAGCATCACTGCTGGTCTTGTAGTATGAACGGCTCGAAAAAGCCCACGCGCCAAAACTGAGCGCGGCGATTAGCAGCATAATACACACTCCGAGCCCAATAGCAGCACCGCCTACAAAACCAGCTTCACGGCTCTCGGACGCGTTATTCATATTGCTCATGGTAACTCAAATTTACTCCCTAGCGCAAGACTATTTATACTCGTACAGATACACAGCGTCGCGTTCGGCTACAGCCGTTTTGCCCGGAATTTGAAACGCAAATGTGGCGAGTTTAATTGGCCGTGTGTGCCACTCCGTAATACGCTCGTCAAGCCGCTTCATTTGGTACTGGATCATGAAACTAAAAATGGCGTCAGTTTGCAGCGGCCAAGATGTCAAAAAATAGTTCCCCCAGATAATTCTGATCTGCTTGCGGTAGCGCCAACAGCGGATCTTCGACACAAGCACGAGCACCGGGCTCACCTCAATCCCCACGGCGTTCCAGCCACGCTTGGCTGCCGCCACTAACACCCGGCCGTCGCCGGAGCCGAGGTCGAGCATTGTCTGCCCTTCTTTAAGATCGAGCATATCGAGCGCGGTATTTAGATGTAGGCGCAGCGTAGGCACGTACGGCGGCCCAAACAATACGGCGATACCGATTAATAACAACGTTGAGGCCGGCACGGCGATAATCAGCCAGAGCGGCACAGACATCATCTTAGGCGTCCCCTGCGTTTGCCTGCAACTTGAGCTGCGTGATGGTGTTCTCCGCAGTTTTGAGCGTTGCCTCAAGCGCGGCGGCCAATTCCAGCCCTTTTTGGTACAGTTTAACCGCTTCGTCTACCTGCACGTCGGGTTGTTGCAGCGCTGCAAGTACGTTGTCGAGTTCTTGGCTCAACGATTGATAATCGGCAGATGCTTTTTTAGCCACGCGGGTGCTCCTTATGCTCCATAGTAACGCGTTTTGTAATCGCCGTCACGCGCGCATCAAACAGCTGAATAGCAATTTGCTGTTCGGGTTTGATTTGTGTACCGCTGCGGATGAGTTCGTCGCCAATGCGAACTAAGGCGTAACCGCGTGCGAGTGCGGCCTGCGGGTTAAATGCTTCCAGCAGTTGTGTTTTAAGACTGAGGTTATGCTGCGAAGTGGTGATAAGCCGCGCGAGGGTGTCATGCAACGATTGACGGTGACGCTCAAGCTGCGCACCGGCTTGTTGTACAGCTCCGGCGGCCATCGCAGCCAGCTGGCGGCGGGCGTTTTGCAATTGCTGTATAAGCGCCCGACGGTCGGGCACCAACAATTCGGCTGCATTGCTGGGCGTGCTGGCACGTTGGTCGGCAGCCAGCTCGGCCAGACTAATATCCACCTCATGCCCGATGGCCACCAACGTCGGAATGCGGCTAGCGGCCACAGCGCGCGTTACCTGTTCGGTGCTAAACGCCTGCAAATCTTCGGCACTGCCGCCGCCACGGGTAATAACTAAAACCTCTGGCGGGTCAGCCAAACTATTTGCCTGGGCGATAGCAGCTACAATTTGCGCCGGCGCAACCTCGCCCTGCACCTGCACGTCGATATGCACGATGTCTACGCCACCCCAACGAGCGTTGATAATCTTTACAAAATCGCGGTAGGCGGCCGACTCGCCCGAAGCAATCAAACCAATACGTCGCGGCGGACATGGCAGCACACGCTTGCGCTCGGGGTCAAACAAACCCTCGGCCTTCAATTTAGCCTGCAACAGTTCGGCGGCTTTTTTAATCGACCCCTGCCCCACCGGAGTTAAACGCAGCACATTGATGCTAAAACCATACAACGGATGCAACCGCGGATTGCCGGTGACCGCCAACATCATTCCGTCTTCGAGCGGGCCCGGCAGCTGGTGGACGGTGCCAAAAAAGCGCACGGCTGCGGCATCGTCTTTGAGGTCAAAATACACCCAACGATTTTTGCTGACGCGGAAGTTAGCCAGCTCGCCCATCACGGTCACCACCGGATAGGCATAATCCAGCGTCTGGTTAAGCACCGCCACAAATTCCGAAACACTAAACTGCAGTTCTTGATCCATAACCTACTACCTGCCGCTATGCAAATTACGATGGTACAAAATATAACCCGGCACCAACTGCAAAATGGTATTGAGTACGCGGTACATTACCGTTACCGGCAGGCTCACGGCTGGTGGGATGCCGGCCGCAGCCAACACGCCCGTCATCAGCGCCTCGTAAATGCCCACGCCGCCGGGCAGCACCGAAATCAAACCGGCAAAGTTAGCCACGGCATACGCAATAATCACCGCACCCAAGTTCACCCATTCGCCAAAGGCGATATACACCACGTAAATCGCCAAAATTTCGGTAACATTAGCGATCAAAGCCCACCAAAAAGGCGCCTGCAACTGCTTGTAGTTGCGCTCAATGAGTTTGTAATTAGTGTGTAGTTCCTCGACGATATCTTGCGCCTTATCGATGGTAATAAACTCCGTTTTGCTACGGCGAAACAATCCCACCGCCCAGTTAGCCAGGCGCGTTAAGCCCGAGAATGTAGCGTGAATCCGCGGCCGCGAGCCCAAAATAAATACAAAACCAATCGTCGCCACCACTACGAGCGTCGCCAGCGAACTAGTCACCAGAACCACCAGGTTGTTAGCCTTGCCGCCAATTGCCATAAACAATAGGCCAAACACAAACAGCACCTCAAACGACACGATCAGCATAACGAGCTTGATCATCTGCACGAGCGTCGCCTTACTGGCGGTAATCTCGTCGTTCTTCATGCGCACGCCAAAGTACGAAATACCGGTAACGCCACCACTCGGGAACACATGATTTACAAAGTTAAGCTCCAAGCTCGCGCGGTATAAAAAGCCATAGCGCAACCGGTTGCCCACTACCGCAAAAAGCCCTTGGTATAACCGCACTTGGGCGTGATAATTGAGAACTTCGATAGGTATCATCAGCACCAAATACCACGCGTTCACTTTAAATAAGTTATGGAATGTGTCCACCACTTGATGACGGATAGCATATACCAAAATTACTAACGCGGTTACGGTGAGCACATTGAGGATTAGTTTCCAATTGCGGCCCACGAAGGAGTTCTTACCCATATGCGGTAATTATACGGCAAAAGCGGTATACTATTGCCAAATGACCTATAAAAGTGTGATGATTTTGGGCCGCCAGCCCGCCATCGGGCGTGCCGAGCTAGAAAGCGTGCTGGGCGCGGGCCACGTGTATGGCGTAGGCAGCGATGCTGCCGCAAGCGACCTATTGCCGCAAGACATCCCGTTTGCGCGCCTGGGCAGCACCGTTAAACTAGCGCGATTTGTAGCGACCGTGAACGGCACCGACTGGCGTTCGGTACAAGACGCTCTGGCAGCCGCCGCCCTGGCCTGCGCCGAAGACATCACCGAAGGCAAAATCCAATTTGGCCTCAGCGCCTACGGTCTGCGCGTCAACCCGCGCCAACTTTTGGGCGCCGGGCTCACCATCAAAAAGAGCCTACGCAATCATGGCTACTCGGTACGATTAATCCCTAACCAGGAGGAGGCGCTAAACAGCGCCCAGGTGCTGCACAATCACCTCACCGGCGAACGCGGCATCGAACTATTGGCCGTGCAAGACGGCTCTAAAACGATCATCGCCCGCACCGTTAACGTCCAAGATATTACCGCCTACGCCCACCGCGACCAAAACCGCCCCAAGCGCGACGCCCGCGTTGGTATGCTGCCGCCCAAGCTGGCGCAGACCATCGTCAACTTGGCCGCTGGCCCGCTGCCGCCGTCAGATGACGTCGTCGTACTCGACCCGTTTTGCGGCACCGGCGTGCTGCTGCAAGAAGCCGCCCTCATGGGCTACGGCACCTACGGCACCGATCTCGAACCGCGCATGATTGAGTACAGCAAAGCCAACCTTGCCTGGCTAGCCGAAAAACACACCGTTACCCTGCCCGCCCTCGCCGCTGGCGACGCCACCAGCTTTACCTGGCAAAACGACTTTACCGCCGTAGCCGGCGAAACATACCTGGGCCGCCCACTCGCCGCTTGGCCAGCCAACGATGTGTTGGAGCGCATTATCCAAGACACCAATACTATCCTCCAAAAATTTTTAGTAAACATCCGCGACCAAATCAAACCCGGCTTGCGTATGTGCCTAGCCGTACCCGCCTGGCACAACCCCACTACCAGCCAGTTTAAACACCTCCCACTACTTGACCATCTGACCGATATGGGGTACAATCGAGTAAGTTTTGAGCACGCCGCTCTACCGGAGTTAGTCTACTACAGGCAAGACCAACTGGTGGCCCGCGAGCTGCTCGTAATAACAAGGAACTAATATGTCACACGTAAAAGCAGGTGGAACTTCCAAAAATACACGCGACAGCGTCGGCCAACGGCTCGGCGTTAAGCTCTTTGGCGGCGAAAAAGTTGGCACCGGCCAGATCATCGTACGCCAAGTTGGCATGAGCAAGCGCCCCGGCAAAGGCACCGTTAAGAGCCGCAACTTCACCATCCACGCCATGCGCGATGGTGTTGTTACCTACAAGACACGCAAAGTACGCCGCTTTACGGGCAAAACGGTGCGCCGCACCGAAGTCACCGTCGAATAAGTTGGATCTTCAATAAAAAACAGCCCGTTCAGGGCTGTTTTTTTATGAGCCTGCTGTGCACTAGGCCACTGGCGCAAGTGTATCGTCATCCTGCTCAGCCTGCGCCTGCTGCAGTTGAGCCAATTCTTTTTCACGCCGCAGACGTCGGCTCGCCTCTTCCCCTGCTAGCTGCCGCTTAAAACGTAGACGGTCGGCTGGCTTTTGACCATCTATAGCCCAACGAGCAGCCGCACGATGCTGGTCGATGAGAGGCCAGCCATTCTCATTTAACTCATCATCTTTGGCGAGCACCGATTCCTTACCCGGATTAAAGGTGCCATCAAGGTGAGATAGCGCCAGCATGGCCGCGTATTCTACGCCAGATAGGTGCAGGTTCTCATATCCAGGAGAGTTAGGCTTCTTAACATTTTGACTATTGATGTTGCGGCCCATGTGATGCACTTCGCGTGAGATACGCTCAGCGTATAACTTACCGAGGCGTAAACGAAGCTCTGGGTTAGTGCGTACAGCATCCATGAGCCAATTTTGGCGCTCTTCATAGCTGGTAGGGGGAGTTTCGCCCAAAACGTCACGAATGATCGCCTCTGCTGCGCTATCACGGTACAGGGCTTGGCTAGCCCATGGCCTTGAGTAATCACGTGACTGCTCCGAAACGTACAGCCCGCCGTAACCACTCGGCAGATACTCACCCGCTGTTAGATCAGGCACCACACGTGGCGCAAAGATCTTGTGTTCGCGTTCCTCTTGATAGCGCCTTCTCTCGGCCATTTGTTGTTCTTTGCGCCGCACTTCTGCCTCATCTGCAAGGCGACGTCGCTCTGCTCCTTCTTCCGGAGTAATGTACTCGGCGTGGCGCTCGTCAAAGAGCGGATTAACCACCACCCTTCCCCTGGTAAACCGCGTGTCGGCAACTGGCGTGAATGCACCGCGAATTGTCCTTGCATCTTCAGTGTTGGCAACAAATACTTTGGCATTTGCACCAATCGTAAGGCGCAGTGCTCCTTCGCCCAATCGTTCGCCAAATTGTGTTTTTGAAGGACGATTAGGCCTGAGACGACGGCTAAAAAGGAGGTCCCTTGAGATAGCACCTTCGCCGTTGCCAATAGTGACCTCATAAGGACGACCTGGCATGCCGTCAACGCCCGCTTCTTCAGGAATAGCAAGCTCAACCCCTCGTCCTACGGGCCTCAAACCACGGCGAGTCTGTTTAAGGCCTTGTAACACAAGGTGTGTTTCGCCGGTCTTGGCGTCCTCACGGCGTACTAAAGCGACCGCTTTAGTACGGTCTTTCTCATCTGGCAGTTCAAAAACAGCAGGTACGCGTGTTCGCTCGCCTTCGACCTCTTTGAGGCCGATGACAGTAGGATCAACAACCGATGCGAGCGTATTGAGCTCGGTCGTCGCGTCGGTTAGCCAGCGTTCTCTGCCGACTTGTTCTTCGGTAAGTATGCGTTCTGGGGTAAAACGTGCTTGTTCTGTCATTTTTTTGTTTTGCTTTCTGTAATAAACATTAGCATAAACTTTACCTATGGTCAAGTATATACATGTCTATGCCCTCGGTATCGCACGCACAGCCTAGCGATACGGTCGCTGAAGAAGCGATGCCTGCGGCAAGTCAACTGCCTGCCCGGTCACCTCGGCCTGATACTGTGCCAATAAGCGCAAGTACGAATCATTGTGATCAACTGAGCTGTGAGTGCCCCATGCTGTCATATCTCGCGGCCCAGCAGCGCTGCGATAGGCAGCAACAACGGGCAACGTCTGACGAGTACGATTAGGGCCATCTGCCGTAAACTGCAAGCCATTTGCCAATTGGTCATCGCGAGCCACCACGAGACAAGCCTGCATGGTCGGAATAAGGTCGTCACGACCAATCTGACGCAGGGCGACAGCAATCTGCTTGGCGTCGCCCGTTATCATACCGCCACCGCTTACCCAGTCATCGGGCAACTCAATGCGTGCATGAGTAGCATCTAGGCCGCTAAAAACTGAGTCGTCAAGACTATCGTATACCTGCACGCGATCCGCGAGTTCCGGATGGCGCGCGCGCACGCGATCAGCTATTGCGTGACCAATAAAGTCCATGCTGCGCGGACCACGGGACGCTGCCGGGGCAAAAAACACTATGCGATTTGCCGGATCAGCCTGCAGATATGCAGACCATTCACGCTCCGCCAGGAGGTCAAGCCCGGTGTTGAGCTCTTCCCTGCCAAGGAATGTCGTATTGGCACGTGAACTGGGGGCCCTGTCGGCCGTTTCTTCGTCGCCACGCTTTCGGGCTGCTATTTCGCCGGCACTCAAAAAAGCGTCGAGGCTAGTGAGCATTTCACCTTCGGTGGTTGGTCTGAGCTCGCCCATTTCCCACTCGCCTTCAGGAGTAACTCGAGACGACCGGTAAGTAGCTGGCGCGGTTCGTTCACCCCGCTCCGCAGCGCGGAGCTGATCGCTAAAGTCGGGCGCCTCAGCGAATGCGTGACCAACGTTAGCCTCGGGGCTCGATATCATATCCGGCGACATGCTGGCCACGGTCACAACACCAACTGCCCGCGACCGCGGGTCGGGGTCTGGCATCGTTGATTCTTGGTGGCGTACGACTTCTGCGAGCATAGAGCAATATTGTCCTAACTAAACATTAGCATAATGTGGACCATACGTCAATCTTAGTAGCCAGCTCGTGAGCTTAGTCTACTGCTCGCTTTGAAAAACGGCTATGCGGCCAAGCGCTTCAAGCTCGGCTTGGGAGAGCGAGACAACGAGTTCAAAGATACGATAACCGCCGTCTGCCGTTGTCTGAACCAAGGGGAAGCCCCCTTCACCGGTATCTGGATTCGGGATGGTGTGGCTTTGTCCATCAACTCATCTGGTGGCATTGTCTGTGGGATAATACCGCTCCTGGCCATCAGGTAGGATAAAGCCTCACGGCTTCCTACCGTCTCCAGATTATAGGCTTGTACACCTTCTTGGTGACTAGCTGAAAAACGAACAATGGGCATAGCGCAAGAAACTCCAGATTTAACTGGGCTATTATAACATCAAGTTAGCTCCAAAGCAATAGCGTAATACCTACTCTAGGCCGAGACGGGCTTTGATGCGACCAATAACGTCGCTAATAACGACTTGCGATTTAACGAGGTAATCGTCTACCCCGAGCTCCTCTGCCCGCTTGCGGTCGCTCTCTTGGCTGAGAGCGGTGAGCATAATCACTTTGAGGTTGGCGGTTTCGGGGGTGTTGCGCAAAATGTCCAGGACGTCAAAGCCGCTGACTTTGGGCATCATAACATCGAGCAGGACTAGGTCGGGCTTGAACTCGGTGGCGGCGGCTAGGGCTTCTTCGCCGTTGGTAACGCGCTTAACCTCAAAGCCTTCGGCTTGGAGGCGGACGAGATACACGCCGGCAAGGGCGTCGTCGTCTTCTACAAATAGGATTCGCTTGGCGTGTTGGCCGGGGGTAAGAGCTACTGGTTCCATAGCTCTTACGTTACTGCTTTTGGGCTACTTTTGCAATAAGCTCTTGATGAAGCCATTAAACATGGGGTGCGGCCGGTTGGGCCGCGATTTGAATTCGGGGTGGAATTGGCTGGCCATAAAGAATGGGTGGTCTATGCCTTCGATCATCTCTACCAGTTGGCCGTCGGGGCTCAAACCCACGGCTTTGATGCCCCAGCTCTCGTATTGGTCGCGGTAATCGTTGTTACACTCGCCGCGGTGGCGGTGGCGCTCGGTAATGTGGCCAACGCCGTAGGCTTTGGCGGCTTTGCTCCCCTTCTCAATAGCGCAGGGGTAATCGCCCAGGCGCATGGTGCCGCCGGTAAGCAGTTTGTCGTGTTGGTCGGACATGGTGACGATCACTACGTCTTTGGCATCGGGGTTTAATTCGAACGAGGAGGCATCTTTGAGGCCGGCGTTGCGCGCGGCAGCAATCACACCCATTTGCAGGCCTAAGCACAGGCCCAGGTATGGCAATTTGTGCTTGAGGGCGTACTGGGCGGCCTTAATCTTGCCTTCCAGCCCGCGCTCGCCAAAACCGCCAGGCACAACGATGCCGTCAAGGCCTTTGAGTGCGGGGGCAATGTTGGCTCCTGGCGCATCATACTTTTCGGCCGGGATCCAGTGCAGCACTAGGTTGGCGTCGTTCCACCAGCTGGCGGCGCGCAGCGCCTCAAACACGCATATATAGGCGTCGAAGTTGTCCATATATTTGGCCACTACACCCACTTGCACGGTACGCTTAAACTCCTTGGTGGAACGTTCCACCATCTCGCGCCACGGTTTAAGATTGGTTGGGCCGGCTTTGATGTTGAGCTGCTTACACACGACATCCGCGATGCCCGCGTCTTCGAGCGTGAGTGGGACCTCGTAGATACTGCTGGCGTTGGGCAAAAGCGCAATTGCGTCTGGCGAAACACCGGTAAATAGGCTGAGCTTATCTTTCACTTTGGGGTTGGCAGGCTTCTCGCTGCGACACACCAGAATATCGGGCGAGATACCCAGGCCACGCAGCTCACGCACTGAGTTTTGGGCCGGCTTGGTTTTGGTCTCGTGGCTGGCGGCCAGATACGGCAGATAGACCACATGCACGTACAGGCAGTTTTCGCGGCCCACGCGCAGGCCTAGCTCACGTATGGCTTCTAAGAAACTGAGTGATTCAATGTCGCCTACTGTGCCGCCGATTTCGACGATGTGAACGTCAAAGCCATCACCTGCATCCTTGATAAATTCTTGGATCGCGGCAGTGAGGTGTGGAATTATTTGTACATCTTCGCCCGCGTACTTACCCGCTCGCTCGTCTTGAATAACTTTTAGGAACACCCGGCCACTCATGAGGCTGCTGGATTTGGTGAGCTCTTCGTCGATAAAGCGTTCGTAATGGCCGAGGTCGAGGTCGGTCTCGGCCCCATCTTTGGTTACAAAACACTCGCCGTGCTCACGCGGATTGAGCGTGCCAGCATCGACATTGAGATAGGGGTCGCACTTTTGGAGGTTTACATGAAGCCCGCGGGCTTTTAAGAGGTTGGCAATTGAGGCGGCGGTGATACCCTTTCCTAGTCCGGAAAGCACTCCACCAGTAACAAAAATATATTTAGTTGCCTTGGCCACTATCTACCTCTTTTAACCCTGTTTCACCATAGATACTAACCTAAATCGCTCATCTTGGCAAGCATGAGCGTGATAGGGCCAGCGGCGATATAATTCCACTGGCGTCCTCCTCGCTTCGCTTCGTGCGGAGTGCCATTGGAATTATATCGCCGCTGGCCAACCCGCTTACTGTCGCCATGTGCTAATTATCACTTTTCGCGGGAGATAACGAATTGGGTTGCTGCTGCGAGTTGTGGGTCGGCCCCGTTTTTGGTGTTGTCGGTAGTGAGGTTAACCACGTGGTCGGGTGTGATGCCCTTTTTGTCGATGTTCTGGCCGTTGGGACGATACCAACGAGCGATGGTAATCTTGGCTTCTGTGCCGCCAGCCAGCTGGATAACGTTCTGCTCACTGCCCTTGCCATAGCTTTGCGTGCCGAACAGCGTGGCTGCGCCGTTGTCGTGCAATCCGCCGGCGGTGATCTCGCTGGCCGAGGCGCTCCCGCCGTTGATCAGCACGGCCGTAGGCAGCCCATTGAGCGGGTCAACCCCGTTGGACATCTCGGCCCCGATGGTGTCAGCACCGCGACGCTCGGTCATGATCGTGTCGCCCTCAGGCAGCCACAGACTCACCACACTAGTGGCCGCATTGACCAAACCGCCGGGGTTACTTCGCAAGTCGAGGATCACCCCTTTAACGCCAGCGTTTTTAAACTCTTGGGCGGCTTTTTCTGCCAGGGTGCTGGTATCGTCGCTAAACTGGGTGATTTGGATGTAGCCGATGTGCTTGTCGAGAATTTTCCAATTAACGCTGGGCACTTTGATATCGTCGCGCTTAATCGTAAAGTTGAGCTCCTGTGTTTTACCTCGAATTATTTTGAGTGTTACGGTTGTGCCCTTGGGTCCGCGCACTCGGGTGACGGCGGAGTCGACGGTCATACCGCTTGTGCTCGTACCACTAATACTCACGATCATGTCGTGTGGCAGCAGGCCGGCTTTGGCGGCTGGCGTACCAGCGATAGGGGCGATAATCTGGATGTTACCGTCGGTGTCTTGCCCTAGTTCGGCGCCTATACCGCTAAATGTGCCTTCAAGCTGGTTATTAAAGTCTTTGGCAGCTGAGGCACTAAAGTATTCGGTGTACGGATCTCCGGTGGCTTGCAGCAACCCGGCCTTGAGGCCGTCGAGGAGCTGTTGGTTGGTAAGTGGGCCGTCATAGTTGTTTTTGAGGGCAGTATACAGCTGATTGACGGTGGCGTAGTCTGGCGCTGTAGGCAGCCCCTTGTTTTGACTACGCAACGCCGCTATCGATAAGCGCCCATCACCCACGCCGACACCCAGGCCGAATACCGCAAACACGATGACGATGTAGCCAAACGTCTTAGAGGCACGATGCCATAGCGGTGGCCGGCTCGGATTTTTTTCGGTGTGTTTGTGCTTTCTGGAGTACACGCGTGTTAGACCCTCTCACCTTAGGAATAATTATGCACTTAGTATACCTGCCGGAAGGCACGACACCAAACTGCTTATCGTTAATCCCTGGGGCTAACGGTCAGGGAAATGGATAAAGACGAGGCCAGAAGTAGACTTGGTGGCTACAAAGCTATATTGGCCGTTGAGGTTTGCGTTGTACTGGCTGATGGCAATGGTGCCATCGCCGTTAATGCCCTCTACGAGCATCACGTGGCCCACATCTTGTTCGCTGCCAAAGTACAGATTGGGATTGGCGGGACGCACGGCGGCGTCGCCGATTTGTGGCGAGCTGTCGATCCAACTTTGCGGTACGTTATAGATCCAGTCGCCGGCGTTACCGAGGCCATAAGGCACGTACTTGCCTGCTTCGTATTCCTTCCAGGCAACGTATGATACACATTCGCGGTTGTAGAGACCCCAAGGGTCAACAATGCTGTCTTGTCCGGCGTTACATAAGCTGGATGGGTAGGTGTTGGGGAAGCCCCCTGGGCCACCACCGCATATGCCGCCGTAGATAATGCCGCTGGAGCCAGCTAAGTTAAGCAGGATCTGCTGCTGGCGGAGTTTAGCAATCTGGCTAGTGTTGTCTTTAATCTGCTGGTTGTAAGAGTCTTGCTGTTGCTGATTGTAAGACAACAGTGCGGCCTGTTGCGCACGACTGCCGTCGAGCTGGGCTTGTTGGGCTTGTTGGTCGATTAAGAGTGCGTCGACTTGATCTTTTTGCTGCTTAAGCTGGGCCTGAAGCGCATTAATAGTGTTCACAGTTTGGGTGATCTTATTTTGGACGTCGCCGCGGTACTGCTCTTTGTCGACAAAGTCGCTCAGGTTGCCACTGCTAGCAAGCATCTCGAGCGTGCTCGGCGTGCCGTCCACGTACATCGCCTTAATGATATCGCCCAGACTCTTGCGGTCGTTGTCGAGCTTGACCTGATTGGCGGTAATCTCGGTAGCGAGCTGCTCCTGTTTGGTGAGATTGTCGTTAATCTGCGCTTGTACTTGGTTGATTTGCGCTTGCAACTGATTAATCGCGTCCTGGTAGCTAGCCGCCTGCACGGCGAGTGCGCTCTTGGCGCCCTTGGCGCTAGCGTTTTGCTGCTGCAGTTGGGTGATTTGCTGGTCAAATTGGTCGGCCTTGGCCATGGGCATGACGCTTAAACTTACCGTCATGAACGTAGCTAAAGTCAACACTGGAACGCCGCTCAGGCGACGCCAATTCACTCTGTTGGTACGATGCTTTTGTTTCATATTCTGTTTTTGTTTGTGTTTTTGTACCAGTGCTTTAAATAATACCATGCTCCCCCTTACTGGTGCAAGTTCCCCGCTTTAGTCTTTTGGCCTCTAAAACGTCCGTTTCGAAATAAATTCGGCGCGGACGCTCTGTTAACTCTACCGTACTATCAAAAAGTTTGTATGTTACTGACTATTTGGTTTTGAATTTGAGATACCGCTTGGTCGCTACATATGATGAGGCGGCACCAATAAGTATACCAAGCACAAGCTGTACCGTCAAAAGCATCCAAAAGTGACTATCGAAGTAAGCGTGGGCGTAGCCGATGTCTAAAAGCCCTAGGCTGCTGGCCTGCAACGCCTGGCTGCTGGCGACAAACAGCGAGTTGATCAAGAGCGCCGATATAACCGCCGAAATGATGCCATACATAACGCTCTCCACCACAAACGGCCCGCGAATGTAGCCGGTGCTGGCGCCAAGCAAACGCATAATGGTAAGCTCATCACGCCGGTTGAATATCGCCATTTGTATCGTGTTAAAGATGATCAGCACCGATATAAAGGTGAACACCACTACTGCAGCCACACCGGCGCGCTGCAACAGCGATGTAGCGTGCGCAATGTTATCGATGGCCTTTTTGCGGTTGCCGTTGTACGACGGTGAATCGGCGGTTTGCATCTTGGCTACTGCCTTGGTGCTCAAAAAATCTTTGATGTCTTGGATCTTGTTGAGATCTTTGGGCATGATTAAAATCGTGGCCGGAATAGGGTTACTGCCCACCTGCTTCACCCCATTTATCAGTGCTTGGTTGCCCGCATTTTGGCGCTCGTACTCGTGCAGTGCTTGGTCTTTAGTGAGGTAGCGCACGCCTTTGACGTTGGGTAGGGCTTGCAGATCAGAGACCAGGTCTTTGGCCTGGCTCCCGGTTACTGAGTCTTGCAAATAAACCGACACATCAATTTTGTTGGTGATTTGCTGGATGGTGTTGGCAAACGTAGCGTTGGTAATCACCGAGAACAACACAATGGTGAGCGTAATAATCATCACCGCCATAGCGGCGATGCCCAACCAGGCGTTGCGGCCAAAGTTGACGACACCCGTCTTAATAATCCGGGCAAAAGTAACGGTTTTGCGGCTCATAGTTTGTACGCCGCCCCGGCCTTATCACTGGCAATCTGCCCGTGCTGGATGGTGATCACCCGGCGTTTAAGCTTGTTGACGATCTCTTGGTTATGAGTGGTGAGTAGTACGGTGGTGCCAAAACGGTTGATCTTTTCGAGTACGCGAATGACATCCCAGGCGTGGACGGGGTCGAGGTTGCCGGTGGGCTCGTCGGCGATCAAAATTTTAGGCTGGCGGACGATGGCCCGAGCGATGGCCACGCGCTGGCGCTCGCCGCCGGACAACTCCATGGGCATACGCTTTTCTTTGCCGCGCAAGTTAACGATATCGAGCACTTTGGGCACGGTAGCACGGATTTCGTGGTTAGTAGCGCCGACGATTTCGAGGGCAAAAGCCACGTTCTCGAACACCGTACGGTTGGGTAACAGTTTAAAATCTTGGAACACCACACCGATCTTGCGCCGCAGCAGCGGGATGTCGTGGTCGCGCAGTTTGTCGTAGTCGATACCACCGACGATGATTTTCCCGGTGGTTGGTTTTTCTTCACGGGTTAACAAGCGCAGCAGCGTGGTTTTCCCAGCACCACTCTGCCCTACCACAATCACGAACTCTTTAGGCTCAACATGCAAACTCACGCGGTCCAATGCCGGAGTCGCCACCTTGCCATACGTTTTGGTCACCCTGTCCAACAAAATCATTAGCTCTATTATACCAGACACACCCTGGAGTAAAGCCGCGGGATTTTGCTAATTGTTCGCTGGCTTGGGGGTACGCAGGCCCAGGGCAGCGAACCAAGCGCGACGCTGGGGCGTGTTGGCGAGCGAAGCGACGAGTTCGGTTGCAGCGCCACCCAACAACAAAGCTCGAGTCCGCAGACTCGCCGGAATGCTCACAAGCCCGTTGGCATTGTCGGCACGGAGGTCTACCGCAGAGCCAGCAAGCATCATGAGGCCGCCTACGCGGCCGCAGTAGCCGACAAAATCAGCGACTGCGCGCTCTGTCTGCGCGCAAGACGCCTCGATATTAGCAACGGCAACACCGGCAACTAATTCTGCGGTCCTCACACCTCTGCCATAGGTCGAGAACGCATGGCCACGACGGGTACCTGCGTCAGCCTGCTGGGCCCTTACCTCGGCGGCCGCATATGCCGTGCGGCGCAAATGGCCGGCTGGCACATCCTGGAGCGCATTATGCAACAGATATCCGGCAACTGTTAGGTCGGACACGTCACTAACATCGGCTTCGGGCAATGGCTCTTTCCCAAATACGGCGTCAACTATGCCTTGAGATGCCGCGTAGCGTGGTGCTTTAAGGCCGGGCGCGTCCAGTGCGGTATCGGCATGGCTAGCCCACATCAGGGCACGGCGCGCACTCTCTTCGTCTTCAGCCGTGAGCTCAAGCCCGTATGCTCCGGCAGCCAGAGCGATATGGGGTGCTAGTGCTAGATATCCACTGTCGGCGGCAACGCCTTCATAACGGCCAAGGAATGGATCGTCGCCAGGAAACGTACATGCTGGCTCCAAAAGCCGCGGTGACGGACTAAAATGCTGCATACCCATATGGTGTTTCTCCTCCTAGTTTTCCCGATAGCCCACTTGAGTTGATTCTAGCACAGCAAGAGAGTCGGCCACTAGGTGGCGTGCGGTAAGCTCCCAAAAAGACACTGGCGCGACATCACAAGCACCATGACACGCGGCATACCGTCCGGCTCTACCTCGTCACCGTTTACTAGTAGTGTGTGGCTATCTTGTGCTATACACTCATCCAAAATAGACACGCCTTCGGCTGCTGCATCAATCGCAGCCATACCCATCTGTCCATGCAACCACCTAAGCCGCGCCTGGGCATGATCAAGAGATGCGAGATCGAGATCCATATAGACTCTCGCGCTACGAGGCGGTAAGCTATCCCCTGGCGCACGCAACTCGTGCCGCTCGCCTTCCGTCGTCTTAATAAACAGCTGCAAACTATAGCGCAACACCGCACGCCGAAGAAACGCAGCTTTGATGGCATAGTCGAGCAAGGTCTCGCTCGGTGTGCCGGTCGCCTCCTCGCGCTCCCGTAACCAAGCATGACTCACTGTATCAACTGGTACTGCAGTTGCGCTTAGGTCGGGGCGCGACAGCGTGTAGCCGGGCATGCGCCCTCCTGGGTCCATCCACATTATTTTAAAATCGTCGAGTTTACCCATTGTCGCGCGCTGCCCTCCTTTGGCTAACCGCTGCTCAAGTGCGTTTCGAGATATGCATGGATGAGCGGGTCGAGGCCGCCAGCCAGCACTGCGTCGGGGTCAGATGTTTCGTAGCCGCTACGCAGGTCCTTCACCTGCTTGTACGGATGCAAAACATAATTGCGAATTTGGCTGCCGAACTCGTTGGCGCTGCTCGGGCCTTTGAGTTCGCTGATCTTGTCTTTATGCTGTTCGAGCTGTAGCTGCGCCAATCGCGAGCGCAAGATCGTCAGGGCCGTTTCTTTATTTTGGAGCTGGCTACGTTCGTTCTGGATGGCAACGGCGATCCCGGTTGGCAGGTGTGTGACGCGCACCGCGCTATCGGTGGTGTTAACGCTTTGGCCGCCATGGCCGCCGCTGCGATAGACGTCGATGCGCAGATCTTTGTCGTCTAGTGCAATGTCGTCGGGCTTGTCTATCTTGGGCAAAACATCGACTTTGGCAAAACTGGTTTCGCGCGAAGATGCCGAGTTGAACGGGCTCAGCCGCACTAGTCGGTGCACGCCGTGCTCGCTTTGTAGTTGACCATATATAAACTCGCCGCTCACTTCAAACGTGACGCTCTTGATGCCTGCTTCGTCGCCGGGCGACTCATCTAATAGCTGCATCTTGTATTTGTGCTGCTCTGCCCAACGCGTATACATACGCTGTAGCATGCCCGCCCAATCTTGGGCGTCGGTACCGCCGGCGCCGGCGTAGATGCTCACGATGGCGTCGTGGTCGTCGTAAGGGCCGGCAAACTTGAGCTGCTCTTTGAGGTCGGCAAAGTGCGTGACTAATGCGTTAAGCTGGCCGCTCAGGTCGGCACGCATGGTGTCGTCGCCGATTTCAAGCAGCTCCACAAGGTCGTTCACCTCTTTTTGGAGATCGAGCCATGGCTTGGTACGGACGTCGAGCTTGGACTGCTCTTTTACCACTTCTTGGGCTTTTTGGGCGTTTTGCCAAAAGTCGGGCTCGGCGACTTGCTTGTCCAGCACCAGTTTGCGCTGGACGAGCGAATCAACATCAATACGCTCCGCCGCAGCCTCTATTTCGGCTTGCAAATCGAGAGTCTGGGCGCGTAAGTCTTCCATTACTCATATCTTATACCATGCACGAGCTTTTGAGCTATGAGGCGTGCCGTCCATTCGTGCGCATGGCTGCGACACACAATGTTGCGTGCCCATATATATCATGTTATTATCACTATTAAATTCGAGTTAAGTGGGACTGTGGACTACGGCGTATGACGACCTCTGAGATACTTACTGATCAACCGCGTGACCTTAATGCCCCAGAAATAACCGCAAGGTTGCGAGATGAGGGCGAGATTGTTTTCCGGTTCCCCCACTGGGAGGAACCGACATTCGTCGTAGCCACGCCCCCAGTGGCCTTACCGGGACCGATGGTGGACGGCAAGCCCACTAAGCTCAAGGACGACGCGGGCAACATACTTTACGAAGCAGTAGAAGTCGCAGGGCCCGGCACCGACGAAACTGTGCTCGTCGTTCCGCACACCGGCGACGCCATCCTGGTAGATGCCACGGGCCGCAAAACGCACGTCACCAGCCAAGAGCTTGCCAGACGATATCGCCTTTTTGCTATCCCCAGCATACCACCAGTCGAAGAGGACGAAGCAAGCGCAACCGCAACCGCAGATAGGCCCAAAACCCCACCGAATGTCTACGTAAGAGTGCCCGAAGTCCTACGCGTCGTTCCGGATGACTTGGACTCGGGAGATTTTGTAGCAGCCTGGCATATGTTCGATCGCCCGAACTTTGTGGGTCTTAACCGCTGTACTGTAACCGCCGCCGAGCACGACGAGTTCTATCCCTACCTGCTGGCTGACGGGCGCCCAGACCCTATCGTCGCCGAACTAACGAGGCCAGGTGGGCATCTGCTGGCTGCGGAAACCGAATATGAAGCGCTCATGACCATGCTAAAAACCCAGGGACAAGACGCGGCATCTTGGATTATGCGCCTGCCCAGCAACTACCAACTATTCGCATCTTTTGCGAAATATACTACAGCCCTCCTCGGTGAACTTGAGGCCGGGGCGGCCCCACTCGCAGCTACTAATAGTGCTGCACTTGGCGCAGTTGTGACAGCTGACGCTGAATCAGAATACTTGAGCCGCGCTGATCGCCCCTTCCTGCCCCTGTGCGCACGGCCGGGCATGTCCGAGGGTGAGCTTGCGGAATTAGAGTTAGCCTGGGGGACCACGATGGTTGCAGTAGACGCAGCTAACCGTCCGACCTGGGAACGCAACAAATCTTTATACAACTTGACAGACGAGTCAGAAGCAGCGCTGCTGGACCCAGCGGCTATACACATTAGGCAGCCACGCGCCGACGCAGCGCACCTGGTAACTATTGATCCTCTTGAAGTTATCGATCCAACACTAGAAAACGGCTTTGCCAATTCCCGATACGACACCGTAGAGGTTAATCTCCCCGATGGTACGAGCGTAACCGTACAACTACAACCCGGAGACCGAGTAGTACGAGACGCCATTACCGGTCAAGTCTCAGAAGTAATTACAAATAATCCCGGCGGTAATGGCATGCTGCGCAGTCGCTACACACCAACGGCACACGCCGTTATTAGGGATGGCCGGGAACATACTATGTACGCGGCAAAGGCCGAAGTAGCACACATCATACCTAACCCTGATGGATCCGGCGACTACATAGCCGTCACCTACAACGCAGGACAACCGGGGCGTCTTGGCCGGACACGCTACTTCCTGACCGCAGAGGAATACGCAGCATTTGCGCACACCGCCGACCCCTTAGAAGAAGTCAGAGGTGGGATTGAGACATTTGCCGCGCTTAGCGCTACAGCTCAAAGGATTGCGGCCCGGTCCCGACGGGAAAACGGCTTAGCGGACGCACCAGCGGCTGGCGAAGCGGCACCGGGCGCTACCGGAGAACCAGCTTCGGCACTGGACGCCCCCCTTGTTCTCCGCCCTCCTGTAATCTCAACACGAAACGTTACGCACCACCCAGGCGAACGACGCCACGGCCGCTTGACGCGGGCGGCAGCAGCTGTTGCCGCTGTTGTTCTAGCCGCTACGGCAGTTTTTGGGGTGTCGCACAGCGGCAAGCATTCCACGGCGAAGCCTGGCGCTTCTGGGAAGGCCCCTGCCACAGCATCACCTTCTAGTACGCAAGGTGGTGGCACCACCCCACCAGGCGGCAACCCCGGCCCTGGCACTACAACTAACCCACCACCGCCCCGTCACTTTACCGAAGGCGCGCTCACCGTGCAGCCCGCTGAGGGTTGGTATCACGAGTTTAACCAACTCGGTATCCCGCCCAGCTACCACCATGACGTGCTACAACAAGCCGGTCCGCGGCTTGCCAGCGAAGGCTTTGCCTACTTTGATGAGCAGGCCCAAGAGTGGCGCATGAATGCTGGTGACGGAGAATTGCCAGCCAGCATCTTGGACATGATCACAGGGATATACCATAACATGTCCCGAGGGCATACGAATACAATCGTGAGCCACCCTACTGGCGCGAGCAAGTGGGCGGGATCGCTGGTTATTAGCTTGGCAAGATAGTCTAGTTTGCCAATTAGTCTGACCACCGAATTGCAGATATTGACATAATATGGTACAATAATACCATTATGTCTGATGTGCGTGGAGAGACCTCACCTACCATCATCGACGCCGATACCTTAACGACGCCTGTTGTTCCTGACGCTATAGCGCCTACAGCCAGCGAAGTGCCTGCTGATGCAATTGACGACGCAGCTGTCGTGGTGCTCCCCGAGGCGCTTGTTGAGCCAGCACAGCCAACTGAGCAAGTGCAGCCTACGCGCTGGGAACGCATTAAAGCAGCCGCGATCAATATTGCGGTAGTGACAAATCCTTCTACTATTATCTACAACCTGGCAGCGAACAAGAACCACGAGCGGCGCCGTGCAGCCTTTGGCCTTGGCGCCGTAGCCGTCGCGGCCGGAACTCTGTTACTTGCCCGCCACGGGCACAGTGCGCCTACGCCTACTATGAACGATACTGCCTTTGGCATGCCATACGAGCCACCGATGCCTAAAGGTTCTACCGCAGGCCTTGGCCAAGTTATGCATGACAATATGGCACAAACCGCCCCAGTCGACGAGCTCCTACGCACCGCCCACAGCGGCGATAATGTGAGCAACTGGTCGGTAGGATATCTTTACCAGGCCGGCCTCAAAGACGGCATGACCAAGGCCCAAGCTTTTGCCTTTGCCCACGATCCAACGAATGTGGCGAGCGACAACCAGGCCTTCCTTGCGACGCACTACGTTGGCAACCACCAAGTAGCAACCGACGCCCACCACTGGATGAATAACCACAGCGTGTACGATGCTACTGGCCAACAGGCCGCTGCCGACCACTTGGCCGACAAAGCCACAGGGCACACCGGCGGAGGAGTTGCGCCGCATATTACCCACCCCGGCCCTACGCACGGAACGCCTGGCTCCGATCCTAACATCGACCCGTCACAGGGTGGGCCCCTCGGTATACCTCAAGGGGCTAACAATGGCAGCCCGTTACCTGGCCCACTGCCACATTATGGTGGCAATCACGAAGTCTCACCCACCCTTGAGGGTGCGGCAATCATCACAACCTTAGTCGTAGGTGCCTTAGGTACGGTTGCCGGAATCAACGCGTTGGCTAAAAAGCGCGATGCTCGTGCCGCACGCAATACCACGCGTCGCAAAAAGAACATTCAATCTCACCACCCTAACGGCCACTATAAACGTCCGAATTTTAGCGCACCTACTGGCCGACCCGTCGTTAGGCATCGTGGTCGGAGCCGCACTGCGCAGCCCCCAGGCGCCAGCAAAACTTCTTAAATAAGATCTAGATTGCGTCGGCTTACTCGCCCTGCTTCCACAGTGGGGCGATTTGTTTGTAGAGGTCTTGGGCAAACGGTTTTTCACAGTTGCTTAAAATGCCCAGTCCCCAGATGTGCTCGGCAAACATCGCCGTAGCCGTCTCTACAATCTGAGCTTTAGTAACGGCTTTGATGCGGCGCGGAACAGCGTAGTAATCGTCGATGCCGCCGTCAAAGAAGTACCGACCGCTATAGCCGCCGGCCACGCCGGCCACGGTTTGGGCGCTGCGCTGGAAGCGTCCTAGCGCGTACGCCTTGGCAGCCTCGATGTCCTCAGCCGCGATTTCGCCGCGGAAGACGTTGTTAAGCTCGTCTATCATGATTTCGAACAGTGCGCCGGCATTCTTTTGCGATACCTGAGCGCCAAACCACCAGTTACTGGATAGTTTAGTCTCACCATAACCACTGCTCATGCCATATACCAAGCCGCGTTCGCGGGCGGTGCCCAAAATTTTAGAATACAGTGTTTCGGTTAGCATCGTATTCACGAGGTTGAGGGCGTCGGTTTCCGGCTCGTTGAGCCGCCTGAGGGTAAAACTGTCCAGATAGAAATACAGGTTCTTGACGCTTTTGTCGTGGATATACACCGGGCTGTTTTGGCTTTTTGGCTTTTCGTTAGGCAGCGCGATACGCTCGGCGCCCGGTAGCAATTCCACTGCAGCCATCGCTAGTTGCACCTGCTCTTGCCGTTTGGGCGTGAGGTTGCCGGCAACAATAAAACGTAAGTTGCGCGTGGTGTGGGTGCGCTCGTAGTGCTCGCGCACGTCGCTTACGGTGACGTTGTCCATGAGCTTGAGGCGCTCTTCGTCGGTTTTGGCCATAAAGCCATATTGCTCGCGCAATTTGAGGCTCAAATGGCGGAAGTGGTTGTTGCTGCGCGCCGTGAGCTCTTCGCGCACGTTGCCTACTTCTGCCTCAAATTCGTCCGCCAAAAACAGCGGCTTGGTAATAGCCAGGAGCATCAATTCTAAGATGCGCTCCCACTCAAAATCGGCGCATTCGGCTTCATAACTAATCTCATACACGCTGGTGCTGGCGTTAGAATATGCTCCGTTTTTTTCGATTTCGGCCTGGAACAGCCGGCTTTTAGGAAAGCGTTCGTTGGCGCCGAGCAACATGTGCTCCATGAGGTGAGGTGTCTCCCACTTGTTGGAAGTTACCAGATATTCGCCGGCGCGAAAATTGAACTCGAAGCTCATTACTGAGGCGTCGGGTATGTGAATCAACAGTCCTCGGGCACCGTTTTTGAGCTTAATCTCGGTTACTACGTGTTTCATATGTGTGCCCGTTCTGCCCTATTTATGTTTTCGAGCTTTGGTTTTTCGCTGACGTTCGGCTTTGCGCGTCTTTTTGCGGGCCGTAGGCTTTTTGGCCACTGGCGCATTGGCCTTTTTGGCAGCCTTGGTTTGGGCGGATTCAAAATCGGCTGCTTCGAATTCGTCGTCGACATTTAAAATGCGATCGGCGTTACTGATCGAACCGCGGGCCGCACGTGTGAGCGCGGTTTCGGCCGGTTGCTCGAGCTGATCGGGATCGACGGCCTCGGCCTTGAACACAAAGTCGAGTACGGTGGTACGCAGTTCGCCCTGCATAGCGTCAAACAATAACTGGCTTTGGCGGCGGTACTCTACCAGCGGGTCACGCTGACCAACACTCATCCAGTGGATGCCTTCGCGCAGGTGATCCATACTCTCGAGGTGCCGCATCCACAGATCGTCGAGCACCTGTAAATAAATATCGTGCTCCAGCCTACGCATGATTTCTGAAGTAAAAGCAACTTCGCGGGCTTTGTACAATTCGTTGGCTTCTTTGATAAGCGTGGCCTCAAACTTGTCGGCGGTAACGCCAAATAAGCGGTCGAGCGTTGGCTCGTCAAACGGAAACGCCTGCTTTACGGTTTGCTCAAAGTCGGTGCTTAAAATGTCGGGCGAAGCGGCAATGAGCTTGGCCTGGTCTTCTATCGAGACTTTGATGCGCTTACTTATGTCATCGGAGCGCAGAATATCACGGCGCATAGCGTAGATCGCCTTACGGTGGCGGTTCATGACGTCGTCGTATTGCACGACGCTCTTGCGTTGGTCAAAGTGGAAGCCTTCTACCTTCTTTTGGGCGCCTTCGAGTGACTTGCTAATGATGCGGTTTTCGATGGGCGTGTCGTCGTCTACCTTAAGGCGCTCCATGAGCCCGGCGATGCGTTCGCCGCCAAAGATGCGCATGAGGTCGTCTTCGGTACTTACAAAGAATTGCGTCATGCCGGGGTCGCCCTGTCGTCCGGAACGTCCACGCAGCTGGTTGTCGATGCGCCGAGATTCGTGGCGCTCACTACCTAACACAAACAGACCGCCCAGTTCTTTAACACCCTCGCCTAAGATGATGTCGGTACCGCGTCCGGCGATGTTGGTAGCTAGCGTAACGGCGCCTTTTTGGCCGGCGCGGGTTACAATGGCCGCTTCTTTTTCGTTGTTCTTGGCGTTTAACACTTCGTGCGGAATGCCGGCCTTAGCCAGCATACTGCCGAGCGTTTCGTTCTTTTCGATAGAGACGGTGCCCAAAAGCACTGGCTGCCCCTTGGTGTGCAGCGCTTTTACTTCTTTAACAATAGCTCTAAACTTGCCTTTTTCGGTGCGGTAAATGCGGTCGGAGCGGTCTTGGCGGACCACTTTGCGGTTGGCCGGCACTTCTACGACGTCGAGCTTATAAATCTGGTGGAACTCTTCGGCTTCGGTGAGCGCCGTACCCGTCATGCCGGCGAGTTTGTCGTACAAGCGGAAGTAGTTCTGGAACGAGATAGTAGCCAGTGTCATGCTCTCTTGCTGAACTTCGACGTTCTCTTTGGCCTCGATGGCTTGGTGCAGACCTTCGTTGTAACGGCGGCCCTTAAGCAAGCGGCCGGTGAATTCATCGACGATGACGATTTCGCCGTCGTTGGTTACCACGTAGTCTTTGTCACGCTTAAACAGTGCTTGGGCGCGCAGCGCCTGCTCAAGGTGATAAATAGTACGGATGTTCTCGGTGGCGTATAGGCTGGTAATGCTAAGCACCTTCTCGACTTTATCAACGCCTTCATCGGTGAGGATCACGGTCTTGCGCTTTTCGTCGGTCTCATAATGCTTTTCGTTTTCGAGCTGACGGGCGACCTTGGCAAATTGGGCGTAGGCCGTGCCGCTGGTGACGCTCGGCGCCGAGATAATCAGTGGTGTACGGGCTTCGTCAATTAAAATGGAGTCGGCTTCGTCGACGATAGCGTAGTTGAGCTCGCGCTGGCGCAGCTGCTCTACTTCGCGCACCATGTTGTCGCGCAGGTAGTCAAAGCCATATTCGTTGTTGGTACCGTAGGTGATGTCAGCCCCATACGCCTCTTGGCGAGTGGCGGGCCGGAGATGCTTCATACGCGGGTCTTCGTGCTCTTCGTTCACGAACGTGGTGTCATATACATATGAATGATCGGCAACGATTACACCCACGGAGAGACCCAAAAAGTCGTAGGCCTGGGCCATCCAGCCGGCATCGCGCTGGGCCAAATACTCGTTAACGGTAACCAGGTGAGCGCCCTTACCGGTGAGCGCGTTGAGGTACATTGGCAGCGTGGCCACCAAGGTTTTGCCTTCACCGGTCTTCATTTCGGAAACGTTGCCTTCGTGCAGCACCATACCGCCGATCAGCTGGACGTCGAAGTGGCGCATGCCCATCGTGCGAAAGGCGGCTTCGCGCATCACCGCAAAAGCGTCGGGCAAAATTTTGTCGAGGCTGTCTTTCTTGAGGCGCTTTTTAAGCACGTCAGTCTGCTCACGCAGCTGGGCGTCAGACATCTTTTTATACTTGTCTTCGAGGGCATTTACCTCTTTGACGCGCTTGCGCAGGCGCTTAATAGTACGAGCCTGTGGGTCACCCAACAATTTTTTTAACAAAGAATTCATTGACTTCAAACTCCCTCTTTCACGGTATACGATAGCTGCACCATATTGTACCGCAATCAACCACCGTACGCGAGCCTGATTTTTGCAAAAAATGAACTCACATGACGATTATGCTAACCATGCTGGGTGCTCGTGCACAAATAATTGTTACGCTGGCTGGCGTTTGAGGCGGGAGATGAGCCGCTGGTGCAGGCGCGGGTTGTGGTGCAACGCTTTGTACTTATGCAGCATGGTTTTGAGCTTTTCTTCGACGATGTCGATGGCGGCATAGATGTTGATGGTGCTCTCCGATACGCGGATGTTGTCCTGGGGCAAGTGTAGAATCACCTCACAGGTGCGCTCATCTTTATTCTTGGCTTTGCTCTCTTTGAGTTTAACCTCGGCGTGAGCGCTCAACCGAGCGTGCTTGGAAATATATTTGTCGAGTCGGCCGATTTTTTTGACAGCGTACTTGCGCAGGTCGTCGCCCACGTCCATGTGCACGCCCTCGATTTCGAGTTTTTTGATCATACTGCCCTCCTTTTATTTTGAAGTGTTAGATCTGATCCTGACCGTTCATATACGGTCGCAAAACTTCGGGGATAATAACGTGGCCGTCGGCCGTCTGGAAGTTTTCGAGGATGGCTTTAAGGGTACGGCTCATAGCAAAACCGGTAGCGTCGGCGGTGTGCACCAGCTCGGCTTGGCCCGATGACTTACGGCGGACGCGGATTTTGAGGTCGCGCGCCTGGTAGTCGGTCATGTAGTCGGCAGTGTGCGTTTCGCGGTACTTGCCCTGGCCCGGGAACCAGCAGTTGATGTCCACACCGGCGGCGTTAGGCTTGCCGATGTCGGCGGTACATTTTTGCAGCAACTGATACGGTAGGCCGAGCGCGCGCACCAAATTTTCTTGAATGGCGACGTGCAACTTGTGCTCATCTAAACCGGTTTCGGCCGTGGTGAACGACTCCATTTCGAGCTTGTCGAACTGGTGCATGCGGAAGATGCCTTCCTCGTCTTTGCCGTAGGTGCCGGCCTCGCGCCTAAAGCTGGTAGCGTAGCCGAGGTAGCGGATCGGGAACATATCTTCCGGCAAAATTTCGTTCCAGTACATAGTGCACAGCGTGTGCTCGGCGCTGGCTTGCATCCAGAGGTCGTCTTGCTCGATTTTGTAAGTGACTTCTTCGGCATTTAGCCGGGCGCTGGCGCGGTAGGGCTCGGTGCGAAGCATGGCCGGCGGCAGCACGGGGGTAAACGGCTTGGTGCTCACCTGCAGGTTATTTTCTTTGACGAGCGTGGCGATAAACTGCTCGTCGCCGAGCTTGTTCATCACATATTGGATAAGCGCGAATTGCAGACGCACGAGATCGCCCTTGAGGTACGCAAAGCGTGAACCGGCGATCTTAGTGGCGCGCTCTTTGTCGATGAGATCGTGCAACTCACCGAGTTGGTAGTCGTGACGCGGCGTAAAGTCAAAATTAGCGGGCTCGCCAACGGTTTTAACTACCTGGTTTTCGTCTTCGGTAGCACCCACCGGTACGTAGTCCAGCGGCATGTTGGGCACGGCGCGCAGCAGCTCTTGGTACTCGGCTTCGAGCGGCTCAAGGCCAGATTCTACGGCCGTCAACTTCTCTTTTAGCTGTTTGCCGGTTTCGATTTGCTCGGGCGACGGTTTACCCTGCCTGAGCGTGTCGGCATGGGCGTTGCGCTCGGCGCGAGCCATTTCGACCCCGCCAAGCAATTCACGGCGTCGAGCGTCGAGCTCGAGCAAATGCGGAATATCTACAGCGTAGCCCTTTTGGACGCTCTTTTGTGCTACTAAATCGGGATTATCGCGGATAAATTGGATGTCGATCATACTTTCGTCCTTTTATACTTAGGGTAGATACAGAAAAACGCTCAACGACTTATTGAACGACTGGAACGAAACTGATAACTGAGTTGCCTATATTGCTTCACTCTTCTATTATAGCAGGCCGCCGCACGCGTGAACTAAAGTTGAGTTTACTAGACGGCTCGCGTAAGCTTCCCATATAGTCTTGGGTAACCAAGGAGTAACGCATGAGTTTAGAAATCAATATCCACGCAGCCCAAACCAGCATTTTGCGGGAACTTTTGTTTTTGCCCGCCGCGGGCTACGCCGAGCTACAAAAGCCTACCGGCCTCACCAGCGACCACTTTAACTTCCACATTTCCCGCCTGGTGGAGCTGGGTCTGGTAGAAAAAACCGCCCGCGGTAAATATCGCCTGACCACCAAGGGCAAGGAGTATGCCAACCGACTGGACACCGACAACAGCACCATTGAGCGCCAGCCCAAAGTAGCGGTTATTTTGGCCATTGAGCGGCCAGGCAAAAACGGCGAGACCGAATTCTTGTTCCAGGAACGCCGCAAGAATCCGTATTTTGGCTTTTGGGGTCTACCCAGCGGCAAAATCCGCTGGGGCGAAACGATTTTAGAAACTGCGCAGCGCGAATCACTCGAAGAAACGGGGCTGGATGCCGACTTTACGGTGGCCGGCGTATACCATGAACACGCCAAACACCACCAAACCGGCGAATTTTTAGAAGACAAAGTATTCTTTGTAGTGAATGGCAAGAACGCGCGCGGCGACTTACTAACCGACTTTGAAGGCGGCCATAACGAATGGATGACCTTTAAGGACGCTTCGGCCAAGCCCAAACGCTTTGCCAGCTTTGCCGACGAAATCGAAATCTTATATAGCAAAACCTGGTTGGTGGAACAGGCCGTAGACGTTTCGGAGTTCTAGTGCTCCATCCGGTTGTTATATCCGGCGCGTACCGCCGCGACGCACCGCTACTCAAACGCACCTTTCGCGAGCTTGAGACCACTGGCTGCCGCATATTGTCGCCCCTATCGATTGACTTCCCCGACCCGACGGAGCCGGTAGTACGCACGGAGCATGAAGGAGGAGTGAGCACGGACGAGCTCGAACGTTTCCACTTACGCGCGATTGCGCAGTCTGAGTTCATGTGGCTGCATGCGCCTGATGGCTACGTCGGCATCATGGGGAGCCACGACACGGGCCATGCCTGCGCGCTGAACATACCGGTGTTTTGCTATAACGCGCTGGCCGACGAAATGCTCAGCACCCGGATTCAGATCGTGCCGAGTGTATTTGCAGCGCTTGAGATTTTGGCTGGGCGTTAGCCAAACTGCGACTAGCTGTGCGTCTGCGGTGGACGATCAATTGCCGCCAGAACATCCTCGGTAATACCCTCTAGGTCGGCAAATGAGCCGAGCATACCAGCTACATGCAGCGTGGTAAATAAGTAAGCAGCCGGCCAATCGGGACTAAAACGCGTGCCATGCTCCGAATTAGTGTCATGGATCAACATGGCATATTCGTCGAGTACGCTCACGTGCGGATTTTCTGGGGGAGCGTACTTTGAAATAACTGAGCTCACCACTAATCGGCCACCCTCAGCCACATACAAACTGCGCTCTGGCTGTTCTAATCTTACGGCTGCCAAGACAGCTGGATCATGCGGTACAAACCAGCCGAGTCGCCACTCACTTCCCTTCGCAGGAGAGAGGACGTCCATAGGTATGCGATGGATTCTGAGCACCGCGGGCATACAGCTTGCGGCAGCTACTATATCCCGCCGCAAAAGCCGCAGCGGCGTGTGTGCTTCAAAAAGTGAATTGCCAGGAAAGTCAGGAGCCTCGAGTTTTCGTCCGCGAGTCATAAGGAAAGTAACCGTTAAATTTTACCGGCTATTAATATCACGTTTCTGCAGATGCTGCAAGGTAAGCTTGGTACGTTCGCGGGCGTAGGCGCAAAACTCGCACTCGCCGCCCATAGCACTGTCGCCCACCGGCGGCATGTTGCCGTCCATGCATTGCTTCATCTGCAGCAGCGTGGGCTCTATCCAGCTGTCGCTGCCATCGTATGGAATGAGCTTGGTACGGAACTCTACTCGGTTATTAAAACCATCGAGGTCGAGCCGTCCGTTGGCATATACAAAATACGCCGTGTCGCTTACCGTGAGACCGTTTTGGCGCAGCAGCCATTGGTAGACCTCTACTTGCCTTTTGTAGCTGATCTGCCAGTCGCTGTTAATATCGACTTCTTTGTTTTTGGCGGTAGCTTTGTAATCTACCACGATTACCTGCCCGTCGGGCGTCACCCACAGGTCGTCGATGCCGCCAAATACCAGCAAATTAGTTGGCTTGTGCAGCGCCTGTACACCCACGAACGTTTCGCGCCAGGTGTCGAGCTGCTCGTGCGCAAACGGCACGGCAATGAGGTTGTGTTCCACCATAATTGGATGCGGCTCGCCTTTACCCCGGTACACGTCAAACTCTTTTTTAAACAATTCGTCGATCGCTTTGTTGATGTTAAACGGTGGGCCCTCTGGCCGCTTGATTTTGAGGCGCAAATCCAACCAAAAACAACGTGGGCACTGCTTATAGAGCTCAATTTTTGAGCGGCTCACCTTAAACGGCTTGATTTGCCCCGGGCTATACGGCACGGAGCGTTCCCTCCAATAGTTCATCCTACGTATTGTATCAGTTTTTACGGGTCAGGATGGCCAAGGTTTCGATGTGCGGGGTGTGCGGGAAAAAGTTGTAGGCTTCGAAAAAATCGATCGTGTAGGCTTCCTGCAATGTAGCTAGGTCGCGGGCTTGGGTGGCCGGATTGCAGCTGAGGTAGATGACCTGCGGCGGCAAAACCTCAAGCATGCGGTCTATGATGCGGTCGTGCAGGCCGGCGCGCGGCGGGTCAAAAATCACTGGCTTATCGCTAGCTATGTACTCTACCGCCCGTTCACTCGGCGTTTCGATAACGTGCGCCTCCAGACCAGACGCGCTGGCGTTAGTCTCAGCCATTTTGGCGCTCGCCGGATCGATTTCTACGAGCTCAACTTTTTGGGTGGCCACACTTAGACCAATGCTACCGGTGCCGGCGTACATATCGACAACGTCGGGCGCATTGCAGTGCGCTTTAATTTGTTTGAGGGCGGCTTGGAAAACGGGCAGATTAACCTGGAAGAACGCATCGGCGTCGTACGCAAAAGTCTTGCCTAGCAGCTCGTCGGTGAGCTGGGTGTTGCCGAGCTCATACAGCAATTTAGTAGCCACCGATGCCGGACTTTTGGGGTTAGAATGGTATACGCGCAGGCCCCGTACACCGTCCGGCAAATCGAGTCTTGCGAACGACTGAGGCTTTATAAACAGAGATGCCACTGCCTCACCGTGCTGGTTGGCGCGAACAACAATTGTTTTCAGGTCGCTAGCGCGGATACCTCGGCTATTGAGCTCGCGAACTACCGCGTTGGCTGCTGTATCGATAGCCGGCATAGCCAGCGCGCTACCCGTCACAATACTTTTGTTGTGGGACCCGCGGTTGTAGAGCGCCAGATGCACACCCTGCTCGTCGCCCCAAAAGCTATATTCCATTTTGTTGCGATAGTTCCACTCGTCCCCTGCGCTAATAAACGTATACGTCGGCAGTGCGACGTGCGCTTGGGTAAACAATTCGTCAACGATTTGTTTTTTATAGCCGTTTTCGGCGGCAAACTGCACGATTTGCCATGGGCTGGTAGCCAAATAGTTGTCTTCGCGGGCGGCAACGCGCTGCGGCGATGGCGTTATAATTTCTTGGGCCAAGCCCTCAGCAAACGACTTTTTGGATTTGGTAACCTGCACCTTGGCCGTTTCGCCTGGCAACGCGCCCCATACAAACACTTTACGGCCGTCAGATAACTCGCCCATTCCCTGCCCGCCGTGCACTAACTTTTGGATGATAACAGTTTGCGGTTCCATAGGTTTACTTACCGATTGCCGTCAGCAACGCTTTTGGCTCCATTATGATAGTTTTAGCATGCGAGGCACGCAGCGCCTTGGCGTTGTTGTAGCCCCAAGCCACGCTGATACAACGCATGCCAACCTGCTCCGAGGCTTCAAAATCACGTACCTCATCACCAACGTAATAGCACTCGCTGGAGCCCAGCTTGTGTTCGCGCATAATTTTCCGCAAGTTGCGGGCTTTGGCGAACAGGCCAATGTCGGCGTACACGTGGTCAAAATAAGCGTCCATGCCCGTATTACTCAAAAAACGCTTGATGTTTGCCTTCTTATTCGTACTTAAGATCAGCAGCGTGTGCCCGCGACCATGCAGCGTGTGCACCACCTGCTTGATGCCAGGAAACGGCTTTATGTCGTCGATCTGCATGCGCACCTCGCGCCGCGCATAGTACACGATCAACGGCACTTGCCACCACTTAACACCAATACGTTTGAAGACTGCACGGGCGGACATGCCACGTAAGATCTCTATCTCCTTGTCATGAGTGGCGGTGCCCTTAGGCGCTAGCTTACGGAAGACGTCCACCGATATAAAGAAGGTATCGGCAAGCGTCCCATCAAAGTCGAAGATGAGCGTTGCCATGCGGCTTAGGAGTGCAACACCCCGGCGTAGACTTGCCATGTGAGCGCGGTAGCAGCGACAAACAACAGAGCCATGAGCATGCGCTCGGCGTAAGCCGAGTCGGCCCACTTGCCCCTCCGGAACAGCCGCTTGTGCATAGCTGTGGCTATGCCGCTAAACAGCACGAGCATGCTGGCGTAAATGCCCCACAAGTAGCCTGGAATGTGACCATTAAACATCAGGCTGCCCGCAACCGTACCGGCAAACGCCAGCCACGGCAATACCATGCCGATGACGGCGAGTGTGCAGGTGTAGCGCGACAAGCGCGTCTTTTTGCCTTCATTGTTAGCGACAATGTCTTCGGTGGCCAAGAGCACTAGCGCACCGCCAGCGGTCGAAGCGGTCAACAGTGCGAGGAGCGTTACATCGGTGACGCCGCCGAGCAGCGCAATCGCGAGGACCATGAGGCCGCCGCCGAGAGCGAGCGCCAGGGTGCGTAGTTCGTTAAAGCCACGCGTAAGCATGTTTTCGCGCCAAGCGGGTTTAGCAACGGTAAACACCACCTGCACTGCGGCCAATACCACCAAATATGCAGCCAATACCCACGACAAACGTACATCCACAAGGTGATGTGCCGCACCGGCAACCACTTGATGGCCGGCAGCATCGCTTGCCAATGTGTCCACTGCTAGGTAGCTAGCCGTAACCGGCGCAGCCGCATGGGTGCCAACGGTAACAACCGCCACGGCTTGCACGAGGTAGCCGAGGGCGAACCAACCGCTCAATCGTTTGAGCTTGTCGGCAACGCTAAGCGATGGTTTTTTAGTAGCAAACTTAGTGACGGTGGCCGGAGCCGACCCGTTCTTTTTGGCGTCCACTTTGGTGCTGGTGGTAGCTTTAGCACTCACCTTGCTTGTAGCAGGCGCCTTATTTTTAGTAGTTTTTGTTGTCTTCTTGGTTGTCTCTGTAGCCATGAGTTTAACTATACCACATGTTCGTGCTCGCCACGGACAGAGGCGCTCGGATACAGTAAGTTCAAAGAGAGTCAACGGTAGCGCAGCCGGCGAGGGGATCTTTCGAGCCCGCAGGGCTCCAAAGTCCCCTCCCGCGCGTGAGCGCTCTCTTTGAACTTACTGTGCCGAAAGCCCCGCTCTAACGAAGCTACGGGACGGGCGCGTAGGGTATGTGGCAGGCGCCGATACCCGTCTTTTGGGTGAACTTTTGGTGATATTCTTCGGCTTCGTAGAATGTGCCGGCACGCTCAATTTGCGTCACGATTGGCGTATCTAACTTTTTTTGTACAGCATTACGGACCTCTACTGCAACCTTGTGCTGCTCGGAATCAAAGTAATAGATGGCTGAACGGTAGTTGTCGCCCACGTCCGGGCCCTGGCGGTTGAGTTGGGTTGGGTCGTGCATTCTAAAAAACTGCTTGGTGAGTGTTTCGAGGTCTACCTTTTTAGGGTCATACTCTACCAGCACGGCTTCGGCGTGGCCGGTGGTGTGGGTGCATACTTCGTCGTACGTGGGGTTTTCGGTTTTGCCACCGGTGTAACCGACGGTGGTTTTAACCACGCCGGGCACCTCGTCAAAGTAATATTGCACACCCCAAAAACAGCCGGCTGCAAAGATAATCTTGTCTGTCTTCATAGTAATAAGCATACGCTTTTTGCGCAGCTTATGCACTCTGTTAGTCTATATAAGGACACTGCTATGCTCGCAACCGTTGATATCGAAGAAAAGTTTATGGGCAGCCACCTGCTCTTTAGCGACCTTAAGCTCACCATCGGCGTGAACGAAAAGGTGGCGATTATTGGCCGCAACGGCGTGGGCAAAACCACGCTGTTTAGGATGCTCAACCGCGAGGATGCCGAATACAACGGGCACATCACCTTTCGCAGCAATGTGCGGCTGGTGGCCACGCGCCAGGAGCACCACGACATTTTGGATCAAACCGTAGTCGAGTACATCCTGGCTAACCTGCCGGATTACGCTGAGTTACATCAGATTATCGAGTCGTCTCCAGAAACCATGGGCGACGACCTGCGCAAAATCACCCGCTACACCGAGGCCCTAGAGCAATTTGGCGCGCTTGATTACTACACCGTAGAAGACCGCGTGCGCCGCTCACTTGACGCCTACCAACTCGGCTTTGCCGCCGACCGCCCTATGAGCAGCCTCAGCGGCGGCCAAAAACGCTTTGTAGAACTGGTGCGCGTGGAGCACGCCGGCGCCGAGCTAGCGCTCATCGACGAACCCACCAACCACATGGACTACGTGGCCAAAGCCGCCTTTATTGAGTGGTTTAACGAGGTGCGCCACACCGTGGTGGTCATCACCCACGACCGCGACGTTTTGCAAAAAGTGGACCGCATCATCGAAATTAAAGATTACGCGGCCTACAATTTTAACGGCAATTACGACGCCTACCTCAAGCAAAATGCTATGCGCACGGCCGCTGACCTCAGCGAGTACGACACCGTGCAGCGCCGCATCGAAAACATCAAAAAACAGATCGCCTCGGCGCGGGCCAAAAAAGCCCGCTGGGGTGGCACCGCCGATAAAAAGAACCCGTTTGTGGTGATCGAAAACAAGCTCACCAAAGAGTTAGCCGAGCTAGTGCAAGAAGAAAAGCCGAGTTTTTGGATTGATAAAGAGTCTGTGGAGTCGCTGCGGCCAGACGTAGAGGCCAGCTACCAAAAACATAAAGCCAAAACCATCCACATTAGGCGCCTCACGCGCGAGGAGCGCCCGCGCGAACTCTTAATACTAGATAACGTGCAAGTAGGCTACGACAAACCCTTGTTTGAGCCAATCAAGGCCAATGTGCAGACCGGTGAACGCCTACATATCGTGGGTCGCAACGGCGCCGGCAAAACCACGCTGGTGCGCGCCATTATCGCCAGCATGGGCGAGGAGCGCCCGGCAACCCTGCTCCACGGCAAGATTAAGCTCGACGCGCAGCTCCGCATAAACACGTATGAGCAAGAAATCGACCCCGGCGTACTCGACCTTACCCTGGGTGATGCCATCGAACACATATACTACAGTTATGGCCAAAAAGCCGGCCCCGAACAGATTATGCGCACGCTCAGCGACTACCTTTTTGACCCATATAGCGACCGCGAGCACCTGGTGAGCAAGCTATCCGGCGGCCAAAAAGCCCGTCTGCAACTCATAAAGTTATTCGCTAATGAGCCGAACCTAGTAATCTTGGACGAACCGAGTAACCACTTGGACCTACCAAGCATCGAGGAGCTCGAAGCGGCGCTGGCCCAATACAAAGGTGCGCTGCTGTACATCAGCCACGACAGCTACCTCTCCAAACATCTCGGCGGGGCTGAGCTCGCCATTACACCGCTAAAGCTTGCGCTGGCGTAATATTGTGGTATAATACATAAGATTATGGCTAGCCACCCTAGTTTAGTTGTAGAGCTGCCACCTTCCCCGATCGATCTCGACCGAGGTATATACATCATGGCGGGCGCAAACACGCTGCGCGTGCCAATTTCGGCGACAGTAGGCATATACGAAGACGGCTACTTCGTCGAGGGTGGCGCTCGCATGATGGGATCGTACGACTACCTGGCAGCAGCAAGCGAGCAAGTTGCTAGAGGCGTTATGCCGCCGCTTGATAATGGCTTTGGTTTTGTTATTGACCGACGCCCAGCCGGTCGTGAAACAGATCGTATCCCTGCGGGTGAGTACACGGCTTATTTTGCCAAGCATCAGATACCCCTTTCCCCACCCGACCACGCCGAGCACACTCACGACATGGGCCATGTGTATAGTTACCAAAGAATGTTCGCTAAACCCGAGGTGGCTGAACTGGCATCAGCCTCAGCTGCTAATGCCCTGTCGAGCCCAGAGCTATGCAAAGAGTTTACCGGTGGCATGGACGGTCTGGGTGATTGTATGCGCAATCTAACTGATGACTCGTTGAACGGTCAACAGCCAGGTCGCAGCGACGTGCGAGGAGCACGCCTGAGCATCAAGCGCCTTATCGCCGTCCGCTACGCGGGTCAACCCGAAGACGCGGCGCGCGATCGAGCCGCTTACGAAGCCGTGGAGGCAGCGCTCGGTCTCGACGGCTGGTACGCGCGAGCCACCGATAGGATTCAAGAGCAGGAGATGCTCATCGAAACGCGTTACCGCGAACCTGCAGACGATCTCAGCGCTTACTATGCAGCTCTTTTAGGAAACTCACTGCTTCAAGGCGCAAATACATGATTAGAGACATCAGGCCTATCAATATAGATGCTAGTCCATACCGCCAACGTACTCCGAGAGATCGTGAAATTGAGATCGCTGACCAGCTCGATCAGGGCAAAATGCCTTGGATGACTGGCGGCTTCGCCGTAGTTTTTGACCACCGCCCGTATCGGTGGGAGGCAAACATTACTTCCACGACATCAGCCATATCCCCAACTACCAAGATATGTTTGGGCACCGTCCGTTTGCAGATTTGGTAGCCCAAGGTGCGCAGAACTCTTTAGGCTCCGAAGAACTCTGCCGTGAGTTTACCCGCGCTATGGACCAATTTGCCGACAATTATGGCGACATCGCACAAAATTGGGCTGAAAACTTTAGGGTCTACCGAGAAGACGTCGATGCCGCCCGTAACCGCCTCCAGCGTCTGATTGCCCTGCAGACTAGGCGGCCTTTTGACCCAGAACAAGACAGTGCCCAATTTGAGGATCTGTGGACTGGGCTACAGCTGCGTTACCGCGAGTCTGTTGCAGTAGAAAAGCCTCGCCGAGAGCAGCAAATAATATATGAGTACCGTGACCCTGAGCCCACTCCTGCAAGGACACCCGTATGGCTAGGACAGCTATATGGCATTAATGTGGTGCCAGGTGAGACCGTTGACTTCGGCCAGATTACCGCCAACTTGACACCCTATCTGTCCAGATAACCATAGACGCCGACCCCGACGGTAACACCTCCGACTATTCTGGCTATTCCATCTGAATACAGTAATCGGGGCAAACTATCTGCTGCTTGATGTTATTGTAGGGATTCACCACTGGCCCGCCACACGGAGTGCAACCGCCGCCGACGGGCGGATACTTGATGGGAGGGTAGATGATAATCGGGTCGGTAGCAACAGGCGCCTGTGTACCGCCGCCCGAACTGCCGCTGCCGCCAGTGTTCCCGGGTTGGCCGCTGTCATCGGAGCTGTCGCCGCCATTCACGCTCCCCGCATGCTGGACGTCGCTGGCACTATTCGGTGATGTACTCACTCCCACGCCATATTGCAATGCCGCTTGCGAGCTGCCGTCGGCTTGGTCGGTGCTCCCATCGCTTGAGCTTTCCACTTTTAGCCCGTCGCCGTTCAGCCCTTGCTCAGGCGACAAAGTGCTCGAAGACTTACCGCCCTCTTGACTATGCGCCGGGGTACCAGCCTTGCCCGGCCCCCGCAGCAAAAAGAACGCCACCACCGCAATGCCTACAAAACAGATTACCAAAAGCATAGTCATACGCATAACGAACTTGCGCGAGTGGGCCGCCAAGAGGCTTTTTATAGAACGCGAATCGTCGTTGTCGGATACAACTGCCATGTGATCTCCCCTGTTAAGATACTCTCATTATACGCCCACCGAACACTACACCTAATGTTTTCTAGGCTCTACCGAGGCGACGCTGCAAATGCAGCCATTTGGCAAACTCATGCCACAGGTCGTCGTCACTAGTGATACTCGAAAGATCTTGAGCCTCGCGCTCGGCCACCGTTTGGGTGTGCCCAGCCATAACGATGATTTGCTCCAGCGTGCGGCCTTTGCCGCGCGGCTCCTCCGTGATCACGCCGGGGTAATCACGGCTAAAGACTTTGCTGCGCTGACCATCGTAATAGGCCAAGTAATCGCTGAGGATGATTGTACGGTCGCGTTTGCCCTCCATAAGCTTGAGGACGTCTTGGGCGCTCAGCCATTCATCGACGTAGCGAGCGTATGCCCCCGGGAAGCCCCGCAGCGCTAGGATATTCCATGAGCTGTCATTCACGAGCACCGGGCGCTCGCCGCCGGCCAGGCGAAACGCCTCTTTAACCTTTTTGATGACGATCTCCTGGCCGTCGTGCGACTGAATCTCGTCTACCGGCAGCTCCATCTGCTCTACCGCTATAGCAAATGTTTGGCAGGCATTTTGCAAGTTACGCAATTTAGCTGGATTGCCCGTCACAAAAGCCAGCGGTAGTTTGGCCGCGTCCGGTGTTGGCGGCTGGTCGACACGCTTGTAGCGGTAGTGGCCGCTAATGAACGCGTCAAAATACTGGCCAAAAGAGTCGACGCGCATAAAGCGATCATGGATGTCAGACGCGACATCCAAATACTGATATACCCTGCCCTCTTTAAACTCAATTTCTAGCGTGCGGGTTTTGGCGTCGTAGCCGATGGCTACAAGATCGGAGGAGTCAACAGCTACGCGTTGCATGATGCTAGGCCTCCAGATTCAGGCGCTTCACCAGCCATTCGCGCGGTAAGATGCTGAGGAACCAGCCGGCGCGTGGGCCGGATTGTTTGCCGATCAGGGCACGGTACAGTGCGCTAAACAGCTGCTGCGGGCTCAAACCAAACTCGTCTTTGAGCGAGTACGCCGCTTCGTGGAAGAATGCACCATCGGCATTTGCCGGTGCGGCAGCCACCTTGGCGCTGAGCGCGCGCAAATAACCCTGCTCTTGCTCGTTAAAATCGGCCGCGTTCACGTGCTCGGCGAGCGCAAACTTCGCTTCTTCGGGCGCCCGCTTTTCGAGCCAGGCGTCGATAAATGTGAGTTCTTCGGCAATAATATCAGCGTCTTCCCCGGCAGTCTGGGCATACTCGGTACGCTTAATAACATCGAGGGTTTTGGCCACGTCTTTAAGCGACGCCTGATAGCTGGCTACCAGGTGCGAAAACGGCACTCGGCTCACAACCGGACGCTGGCCGCGCGTGGCAATGTGCAGCAGCTGCTCTTCTACCGGACTGCGCTCCTGCTTGGCGGTGAGTTCGGCAAATTCGTCAATCAGCTTTACCACGCCCTCGGTGGGGTCAAATTGGATTGGCCGGTTGAGCGGCGCGCGCAGAATAAAGTAGCGTACCACCTCGGCCGGCATAATCTGCACGCTTTCCATAGCACTAATTGCCGTGCCCTTGCTGGCGCTCATCTTTTTGGTATCGCCCACCATGTGGATGGCGTCGTACGGCACGGGCACGGGCGCCTCGGCGTGGTATACGTCGTGCATGAGCTGCAAGCCGGTGTCGAACGAGCCACCTGCGCTGGCGTGTTCGCGGCCGAACGGTTCCACCTGCACTTTAAGCAACCACCAGCGCGCTGGCCAATCCAAGCGCCAATCGAGCTTAACCTCGCCTTGGTCGTAGCGGGCATCGTGAGGCTGGCCGTCGGCACCCTCATAACTCACGGTCTTGTTCTCTTTGTTGAGGCTTAAAAACTGACGGTTTTTAAGGCGGCCGTTCTCCAAGATTTGCACCGGCGTCCAGTGCTCATCGAGCTGACGGTTAGAGAGTCGTTCCAAGGTTTGGCGGATCTCTGGGACGTGCTCCAAGCACAGCTCAATAGCCGGCACAAACCAACCGGCGCGGTATTTGGGGTGTGAGCGCACAAACTCAACTTCTACATTGAGGGCTTTGCAACTGTCTATCAGGCCTTGCAAAAAATAATCGGCGTACGAGCGGCCCTCGGCGCCATCGGGCGATGGTACGTCGCACAGCGGCATGCCCAAGTATTGGTCCCACTCGGCCGGCACGTTGATCGGCACCTTGCGCATCGCATCGAGGTCGTCCACAAAATAAATGTGGCGAGCCTGACGGCCGCGACGCCTAAGTTCAAGTAAAATGGCGTCGCAAGTGACCATCTCGCGCATATGGCCAAGATGGTACGTACCGCTCGGCGAGCCGCCGGATTCAATCAAAATTTCGCCCTCTGGATGGCGGGCCAAAACCTCATCAACAATTGTATCTAACCAACTCATAGCTTGTTCCTTCTGGGGTATTTTATCATATTGTACAGAGAAAAGGCTCCGGCGTACCGGAGCCTTTGGTGCTTTAGCTGCGGCTACTAACTAATGGCAATAATCTTGTAGGCAGCGGTTTCGGCCGGCGTGGTAATCTCGAGCTCCTCGCCTTCCTTTTTGCCCATCAAGGCTTTACCGATGGGCGACTCGTCGCTAATCTTGCCGTTTAATGGGTCGGCTTCTACCGTACCCACCACTTGGAACTGCTTGGTTTGGCCGTTCTCGCCTTTGAGTTTGACTGACGAACCAAGCACCACTTTCACCACACCCTTGGGCGCGCTAATGACCTGTACATTGGCCAGGATGTGCTCAATCTCGCTAATCCGAGTTTCGTTGCGCTCTTGGTCTTGGCGGGCGGCGGTGTATTCCATGTTTTCGCCAAGGTCGCCAAATTCGCGGGCAGTCTTAATACGGTCAGCGATGTCGTGGCGTTGGGCGGTGAGTTCTTTGAGCTCTGCTTTGAGCTCTCCGACGCCCTGGTTGGTTAAGTGGAATAATTTGTTCATCAGATCTCCTTAATAGTCTCGTAACGTCCGAATCGACACGTATTATAGCAAGTTAGTTGTCGATTTCGCGAACGAATTAATTACAGCGTCCTGGCTCAGCATCTGTGCCTCGGCCGCCCCGCGTTTTTTGAGTTCAAACTGGCCGCTTGCGAGCGTTTTATCGCTCACGACCAGACGGTATGGTATCCCCAAAAGATCAGCATCGGCGAACTTTTCGCCAGCCCTCGTGCCTAACCGGTCGTCATATAATACCAGCACGCCCGCTTTAGTCAAGGACATATATATCTCATCGGCTTTTTGGATAACTGCGTCGGCTTCGCCGAGACGCGCGAGATACACGGTGTACGGTGCGATGTTCTCTGGCCAGATGATGCCTTTATCGTCGTGGTGCGCTTCGACAACCGCTGCCAACGTGCGGCCAATGCCAATGCCGTAAGCACCCATGTAATACTTTTGGCGCCTGCCTTGCTCATCCGTATATTCAGCGTCGTGCATTAGATTACTGTAGTGGTAGCCAAGCTGGAAGATATTGCCTACTTCGATCCCCCGTTTTTCTACCAATGTTCCGCCATCCGGACTGATCATGCCAGCTTTGGCCAGGGCGATGTCGGCTTCAACATCTAGCTGGTAGTCGCGGTCGATGTTAATGTTGAGTAGATCTTTGTGGAGTTTGTTGTTGCCGCCGTACATGTTGCGCACCGTGCGCAGGCTCTTGTCGCCCACGATAACCACCTCGTGGCCGCTTTTAGCACCCTTTTTGGGGAAATGCACCGGGCTAATAAAGCCAGGCTCGCTGCCGAGGTCTTCGCGGATTTCTTGTTCAGTGGCAGCGCGCAGATCCCAAGCGCCGGCGGCCTGCATCAACTTAGTTTCGTTAACGTCGAAGTCGCCGCGGATCAGCGCCAGAATATAGCGCTTAGTGGCTTCGTCAAAAAACAGCACGTCTTTGGTTTGCTGCCAGAGCGGCATATTGTGCAAGTTAACACCGTCTTCCATGGTGGTGCCGCGTTCGGCGTCGACTTCTTGCAGGTCGCGCAATTCTTCGCCCAAATTTTTGTCGTCCACCTTAAACACCGCCACATCTTCGTGGGCCGCGTAACCGCTCTGCTGGTCGATAAAGTAACGGCTCTCGCCGACTTCGCTTTCGCTAATAAACTCGTGGCAGTATTCGCCGCCAATGTAGCCGTTATCGGCTGCAACGACGTCTACTTTGAGGCCCAGCTCTTCGTAAATCGCTTTGTACGCGTCCCAGTATTTTTGATAGGTGTCTTTAAACTGCTCTTCGGTGCCAAAACTATAGGCATCCTTCATGATGAATTCGCGGACGCGCAGTAAGCCGCCGCGGGCGCGAACCTCGTCGCGGAACTTCATACTAAACTGATAAATACTGAGCGGCAAATCCTTATAACTAACATTAAATTTTCGTGCCAGGTCTACTGCCATCTCCTCGGCTGTGCCGCCAAGTGCAAACTCGGCGCCCCGGCGATCTTCGATCTTCATAAGTTCAAAGCCAGCGCTCGTGGTGCGATTGGTTTCCTTCCACAATTCGAGCGGGTGCAAGGTGGGCAGCAGTACTTCTTGCGCGCCAATAGCATCCATGTGCTTGCGTACAATATCGATAATGTTATTCTGCACCGTCTGGCCCAGCGGCAAGAAAAAGTAGCGACCCGCGGTTGATTCACGGATATAACCTGCCTGCGTGAGTAAGCGGTGCGAAATAATGTTGGAGTCGAGGCCCTCGGTTTTGGACGTCCTGCCGAACAGTTGCGATACTTTCATCGTCTTAATTCCTTATAAATTTTAGATTCGTTGGTAGAGTTGGTATGAAAAAATATTATGGCCGGCAAGCCGGAATAAAGATGGGGGCAAAAGTGAAGCCGGTAACGCATACGAGACGTTTCATTTGAGCATAGTATAGCATGGGCTAATGGAGCACCAAAACGTACAAATATAAAAATGCCATGCCGTTCTTAAGCATGTGTACAGCCATGCCGGCCCATATGTTGCCCGTTTTTTCGCGCACGTAACAGAGTATGAGTGATAGCACGAAGGTGTCGATGCCGGCTACCCACAGTAGGCCGCTGCCCTCGCCTTCTAATAAATGGAGTGAGGCGAAAATCACACTTACCAGTAGGGTGGTCGCGGCGAACGGCAACTTTTTGCGCAAACTGCCAAACAAAAAGCCGCGGAACATGATTTCTTCGACCAAAGGAGGCAGCAGCACTAAGCTCACAAACGCCATCACCTTGGCAGTTGTGCCGGTAACGATGTCAAAGCCCAACTCCTGCTTTTGGCCGATGTTTACGTGCAGCTGGGATGAGGCCCAGTTGAGCACCAGCGTGACCGCCACAAAGTAGATGGCGAACGCGATAATGCCCACCGCCGCGTCGTACAACTGCGGCTTGCGATAAATTCCAACGTCGGCCAAGGTGCCCTTCCGCCAACGTATAAACGATCGCGCAATAAGTAGCACTAAACCTTCGGCCAGCACCACAAAGACAAACTGGCCAGCAGTAGAACTAAGCCAAGCGTTGGCTTGGTCGGTGGGCCAGCCCAGGAGGTGCGGAAAAAGGCCAACAACTGCCGCGGCAATGAACTCACCAACCACAAAACTGAGCGGCGTGAGTGCAATAGCGGTGAGTGGTTCCCAGCGGGCACCGTCTTTAGAAGGTGGTGCGGCTGGGTCAGGCCGCAAACTAGAGGTATCTTTTGACATCGACAACCGTGATTAAAGCAATCAGCAGAAGCAGCAGTACAAAACTGGTGCCCACAATCCGCTCCTCGGTTTCCTTAGGCACGGTTTTGCCGAACATGCGCGACAAAAGCAGCACATAAAAACGGCCGCCGTCGAGCGCCGGAATGGGAAGAATGTTCATAATAGCCAGGCTGAGTGAAATAAGCCCGACGATCAGCAGCACAAACTGATAGCCCAAGAGACTACCGGCGTGCAACACCACCACAATGCCCACCGGGCCGGAGACTTGCTGGCTCGCGGTACCGGTATCGCCACGGAATAACGCGCTGAGTGCTGTTCCCAGACCTTTAAACGTGGCGGCCGTAAACTGCCAAGCAACGCCCGCAGCTTGTACTGGTGCCGACCACGTGGCACGGGTTAAGGTGTAATCGGCCGGCGCGATGCCTAAAGCGCCCTGATCCTTGGCTTCCTTAGGAGTCCGTAAATGTACTGTCACCTGCTCTGTCTGGCTGCCACGTTTGTAATTCACTTGCACGATTTGGCCGCCGTATTGCTTGGTGATATTGGGCAAATCGTTAGCACTCTGCACTGTTTTGGCCTGCTGATTCGGCAAGCCGATAGAAATCAACTGGTCGCGCGCCTGCAAATGCGCCTTTTCGGCCGGCGAACCCGGTTCCACAAAGCCGATCAATACCGATCGGTGCACGACGTGCGTGTCACTCTTAACACTAAATTGGTTGTCGAGGAGCTGCGGCATGCCTACCCAGGCAAGTGCGGTAAAAATCACCAGCGCGGCCAGCAAGTTGAGAGCCACCCCGGCCAGCATAATCTTGGCTTTAACGCCCAGCGTGGCAGCGCCAAAGCTGTGCGGCTCGGTTGAGGCGTCGTTCTCTCCCTTTAAGCGTACAAAGCCGCCGATTGGCAGCCAGTTAATGGTGAACAAAAATCCCTTTTTAGTTTTGCGCGAATAGGCGCGCGGCGGAAAGCCTATGCCAAATTCTTCTACATCGACGCCGTTACGCCGCGCCACAATAAAATGGCCAAACTCGTGCACCACCACTAAGCCAACAAACAGTAACAGGCCCAAGACAAGCAAAAAAACCGACATCTAGTTGCCGAACCTCCGCTGGCGACGAGAGTATTCGGCGATGGCGGCGTCTAAGTGCTTGGTATCAAAGTCGGGCCAATACACGGGGTCAAATAAAAGCTCGCTGTAGGTAGATTCCCACGTCATAAAGTTACTAAGGCGTTGTTCGCCAGAGGTACGAATGATGAGGTCGAGCGGTGGCACGTTGGGGGCGTACAGGTGTTGGGTGATAAGTTCTGGTGTAATGTCTTTGGGATCGACGCCCTCAGCTACGATACGCTTTAGCGCATCAGCAATCTCCTGCTGGCCGCCGTAGTCGAGACACAAAAGGAGCGTGCAGCGGCCGTTATCGGCAGTGAGCTCTTCGGCGTCGTGGATTGCCTTTACCATTGCTTTGCCCAAGCGCAAACGCGAGCCCAGCACCTGCAATTTGATGCCCCGACGATGCAATTCCTTAATCTCGTGCCTCAAGATCCACATCAGTAGCTTCATGAGATCGCGCACTTCGCTGCGCTCGCGCTTCCAGTTCTCGGTAGAAAACACGTAGGCGCTGAGGTACTTAACACCGCGATCTTCGCAGGCGTCAGCAATGTTCCTAAGGGCGCGATAGCCCTCGTTATAACCCTCGGCCAGACTAACGCCATGCTCGCGCGCCCAGTGCCGGTTGCCGTCTAAAATCAGCCCAATATGTTGCGGAATTGCCGCCCCTTGGATATCTGTCATATATCTCCTATTGTAGCATTATTACGATCAAGCGGTGCCCCCTGAGCGGCGAGGATTACTTTCTGTAAGAGGAGGGTTGCTAGCGCCACGGGCTGGCCATAGGCCACCCGTAGAGCGCACTCCTCGTCAGAAAGTAATCCTCGCCGCTCAGGGGGCACGCCCTCATTACAGTGTCATAATTTCGGCTTCTTTAGCCTTGGCAGCGGATTCTACCTCTGTCTTGGCTGTAGCCATGCGGTCGTCAATTTGCTTCTCCTGGCGCTTGGCTTCGTCTTCGCCCACCAGCTTGTCCTTCTTGGCTTTGTCGATGGCGTCCATTGCGTCGTGGCGGATGTTGCGCAGTTGTACCATGCAGTCCTCTACCTTGCCACCCAGCGTTTTGGCCAACTCGCGGCGGCGATCCTCGGTAAGTGGCGGAATGGGCACCCGCACCACGCGGCCGTCGTCCATGGGGTTTAAACCCAAGGTAGGATTATCGCGGATAGCGCTGGCGATTGCCTGAATATTACCCGGATCAAACGGCGTAATCTGAATGAGTTGCGCCTCTGGCGCGGTGACGTTGGCTACCTGGTTGAGCGGCATGTCGGCACCATAGGCCTTAACGACCACGCTATCGAGCATGCTGGCGCTGGCGCGGCCGGTGCGGACCTTTTTGAGTTCTTGGTTAAAATGAGCAACTGCGCTTGCAAATTTGTCGCTGGCGTCGCCGATAACTTGGTTTGGATTCATGATTCTCCTCTTCTCTCGCTTACATTATCTTGTGGTTCATGTCGTCAAAAGCCGGCAGCATAGCGGTGAGGGCCTGCGCCAACGCATGGCTGGGCCCTAACTTGTTGATAATAATATCGTAGCGGCCATGCCAGAACCAATCGCGGCGCTTAGCGCCGGCGCCGCCAAAAATCTTTGCAGTGGCATCAGCGTCTTTGGCATAGGCGTCGAGCATGTCACGGGTGTTATACAGCATATCGGCGCCACTAATCAGGCTGGCTTCGGCAGGGCCGGTCTCGAGCTGCTGTAAGTAGCGCTTAAGCGCGTCCTCTTTGCCGTACTTTTTGATATCGTGCGTCACGGTTTCTACCAGCATGCGCACGCGGGGGCCAAAGTCGGCCTCCAATTTGGCCGCGTCGTAGGTTTCGGAGGGCACATCTTCTAAAACATCGTGTAGTAAGGCGGCGATGCGCACATCTTCGTCCCAGGTGAGCTGACTCACAACGTAACTCACGCCATACAAGTGCGTTACAAACGGGTCACCAGTGACCGCCCGCTGGTGCGTGGCAAACAGCCGTGCTGTTACCTGCAGCGCATGCATGTACCGTGGAGGCAGAACGTCGCCGTGCATAGCACTAGTATAGCGTAAACTTCGGGATACTTCGCCGAGTTGTGGTTGCTCGTGTTTGACAGATTATACCCATTATGCTAATATAGGGTCATATGAGTAACCCCTACCACAACTACCCATCAGACCACCGAACAGCTAACACTGGCCCTATAGAACGAACCGGCCGCTTCGCTAAAGGTCGTATTGGGCGTACATTACTCCTTGCAACCGGCGTACTTCTAGTAGCCGGAGGTGCGGCTAAAGGCGTGCAGGCCAAAGTAAACCACGATAAGGCCGCATACGCAGCCACTCAAGGCAAGATCAGCCCTATTATCGAGCAATCCATGATAGGTCTAGACTACCAGGCTGTTGAGTACCAGTTGTCTCACCCAACCGATGTAGTGGTAACCCAAAACCCTGACGGACAACAAGGCACAGTCGAATTTATGACCGACCACTCCACCGTAATCATGGGTACTAAAGACGGGAAACCCAATATTCTCGATCCTGTGTACATCGATTATTGGAACAACCAGGGTGAACCTGAGACGGGCGACTACGGCCATGAATACGTCTTGACCGCACCACGCGGCAACCACTGGGTGAACGAGAGCCATGGCGCCAACCAAATTGGATTTGGCGGCACTACCGGTGGCGGTTGGGGAGCATTCGAGCTAGGTGGAGCCGACACGACCGACAGAGGTTACGCAGGCAACAGCCTTCCCCCTCCGGTGGAAGCCGCTACCGAGATAGCAACACACGTCTTAGAGTTTGGTCCGTATGAACACTACTCTCAGCCGGGCGAGCCACTAGTGGGCGACCCGCAAGATTAAAAACACGCAAAGCAAATACTAAAATAACGCCCTACACGGGCGTTATTTTTTGTAACACGCGGGGAGTATCGGCTCTACGCTACTTCGCCAAGTGCCATCCGGTAAAAACGACGGACAACGATGTTCTCACCGAGTTTGGCAATGTGCTCTTTGAGGTACGAACCCACGGTTTGGTCGGGGTTCTTGACGTACGGCTGATCCAGCAAACACTTTTCGGCAAAGTGCTTTTTGAGCATGCCGTCGACAATCTGGGCGAGCATGGCTTCGGGCTTGCCTTCGGCCTTGGCTTTGTCGGTGAACTCAGCCACGGCGGCTTCGCGGTCGGCTTCGGGGATGTTGTCGCCGCTGACGTACTGCGGAGCGGAAGCGGCAATGTGCATGGCTAGGTCTTTCACCAGCGCGGTAAATTCGTCGGTGCGGGCTACAAAGTCAGTTTCACAGTTGACTTCCAGCACCACGCCGATTCGACCGTCATGGTTGTAGGTGCCGACAACGCCGCTGCGGGCTTCGCGCTCGCCGCGCTTTTCGGCCTTGGTAAGACCCTTCTTGCGCATTTCGCTGAGGGCTTTGTCAAAATCGCCGCCGCTGGCGTCGAGCGCTTGCTTAGCGTCGGTCATGCCTACGCCGGTGAGTTCGCGCAGGCGCTTAATTTCTTCGATGTTTACAGCCATGGTGATTCCCTCCTCTTACTTCTTGTCTTCGGCTTTTTCAGCTTTTTCGTCTTTGTCGGGTGCGGGTGCGTTCTTGGCGGCGCGGGCTTTGCCAGCTTCAACAGCGGCGTGTAAGTACTCGGTAACTAATTGGATGGTGCGGATAGCGTCGTCATTGCACGGGATGGCGTAGTCGGCCAGGTCGGGGTCGGCGTTGGTGTCTATCAGGGCGACGATCGGCAGGTGAAGTTTGCGAGCTTCTTTAACGGCGTTGGTGTCGGCCGTAACGTCAAAGATAAAGACGGCGCCCGGGCGAGCAGCCATGTTTTTGATGCCGCCGTAAATGCGGTTCATCTCATCAATTTCTTCTTGGAAGCGCTGTACTTCGAGCTTGCTGTACTTGCTGGCCAGTTCGCCAGAAGCCATCTTCTCTTCGAGGTTAGCAAGGTGCTTGAGCCGACCGCTAATCGTGGGCCAGTTGGTGAGCATACCGCCGAGCCAACGCTCAGTAACGAACGGCTGCTTGACGTCTTCGGCAAACTTTTTGACGATGTCTTGCGACTGGCGCTTAGTGGCCACAAACAGTACTTGCTTGCCTTGGCCAACCGTGTCAGCCAAGAAGTCGAGGGCGTGCTCCATAGCATCAACGGTTTGCGCCAAATCGATGATGTGGCTACCGCCGCGCTTAGAGTGAATAAACGGCGCCATCTTAGGGTGCCAGCGGCTGGTTTTGTGGCCAAAGTGCGCGCCGGCTTCTAATAGTTTTTTAATGTCTACATCAACGGTAGCCATAGGTGGTATCTCCTTTATCTTCGGTGTGGGTACCCCGGCGCGCCTGCACGGCTTTCGTTCGGGGAGGATTGAGTCCCAACCTGCTTAATGAATTACCCAGTAAGTATACCAGGCAGCTCTCTCTGTTGCAAGCTGTTTGTGGCGGCTACATCCAGATGGGCGCAAGCGGGCCAACTGCGAGTTCGGTTCTCTCGATTAAGCCCGCGTCGACCTCGGTCTGGTTGCAATTAGCCGCGAAGAGCTGGGGCATGCCAGGGTTGTGCTCTCCGTTGCAGGCAGCGGCAGCCATAAAGGCCACCGTCCGATCAGCAGCAGTGGCCATTGCCCCGATCTCCGGTTCAGCGCCCAGCAGTACGTCCGCGCGCACGATGACGCGCCCACCACCATCCACCCGTTTGATGCCCTCCAGCGCTCGACGGTCAAAAATAGTTGGGTCGCCTTCGGCCAGTGCCACCTGGGCGTCGAGACTCACACGCGCGCAGTCCAGCACGAACGCCCGGCGCAACACTGCCTCATGGTCGTCTGCGCGAACATCGAGCAAATCGGCATACGTTAACGCCGTCTTGCCCACGGCTCCGTATTCCCAGCACGTCAGTTCGCCAACAACCTTACGCGTCCGGTTGAGCGATTCGCTGAGCACCAGCTCGCTGCGCACGGGCTGGTTCCGTGGCACCGCACGGGCGCTAGGGTCGTCCGAGAAAACACCCTCCGGAGCAAGCGCCAACGCCAACGCGGTCATTTTACTAAGACTACTGAGCGTATTAGCACGGGCGCGCGCTGCCCGCCTTGCAAAAACACTAAAGTCACTATCGTAAGCCAAGTTAGTTAAATCGCGGGCCTGGTCATATGCACTTCTCATCTATAAACCCCTTCTGTTTGGTTATATGCGTGGTGTACGCATCTTATATACCACCTACTATAAATGCGACGACGCCTACTAGGCAAACAAGCCAGATTCTAGCCTTTGACAATCACACCACCAGCACATTGCGAGCGCCCCTTTCACCAAACACTATTCGCAGTAGTCGTGAACTACTAAACAGTGGCAAACATTTCGCCGGTTTGAGCTTGCGCTTGAGCGAAGGCTTCCGCTCTTCGCGCACGATCTTCTTGGAACTCACGGTAAGCGGCGACATCGAGTGCACCCCGCTCGTAAGCTTCGTTAAAAATAGCTGCCAGGGCGTGATCTATATAGTTAGAGCTACCATGCGCCAAGCGTTGCTCCATAGTTAGGGCTTGACGGCCGGGGTGAATTTCACGTAGTGCGGGGCAGCCGAGCGTTATGGCAGCATATACATCCAAAGATTCTTTGCTGGCCACATCACTCGACGTAGTGCTCATTTGCAGCATGTCGTTCTCGTCGCGGCTCAGCCTAACCGCGTTCACCATGCGATCAGCATCAAAAAATTCCGCGATATTCCGAGTGGCAATGGTCAACAGCACGCGCCGGTTTTGCTGTAATAGCTGAAGTAATTCCTCGGACGTAACATTGAGCGGCGGCCCGTCATAGCCATTAGAGGCTACTTCATTCATTAAAGTAGCCATGATATCGGCAGCGGCGTCAGGTGCCGCGGCGCCATCTTCGGAGTTGCTCCAAATGTCTGGGGCGCCCGCAACGTTAGAGACTGGCTCGTCCCGTGCGCGCTCTACAAACTCCTCGTAGTTAATGTACTGAGATAGAAGCAACTCTTGCTGGGTAAGTTTATTGACGACAAGGTAGCGCGCGGCGTACTTTTGCTCTACGGTTAACTGCGATGGATCATCGGTTGCCACGCCTTCAAGCGAATAGCGTTCAATGATCGGCGCGCTGGCGCGCCTGAAAGCGGCCTGGGCGTCAGTGGTTAACTTGTCGATGGGGCTCACTGGGGGCATCTCCAGCTGCGGAGGCGGCACCCCAAAAAAGTCATCATCGGTCACCTCCTGGGCGCTAACGGTGGTAGTGTCTGGCGTATTGCGGGTGTCACGGAGATATTGCGCAAGAACAGAGTTAGTGACCTCTTCTACCGAGGTACCTAAAAGAGCTTCGAATTGCTGCTTAAGAAAATGCTCCTGCAGACCGAACCGCTCGATTTTGAGAGGATCCAGAACCGCCCCGCGGACTTTTTCGCCGCCAACCGAGGCTACCCCAGCCTGTTGCTGGGCAGCTGCGGCAGCATCGCTATCGGGTGATCGAGTAGCTAAATCTTTTTGCAACTGTTTGGGTGAACGCGCTGCAGGACCTTTATCTTGCTCGGCTGCCTCGCCATCCATACGCGCCACAAAGGTACGCATTCGATCCGGATCGATCCGGAATACATCCGCGTACCGCTTGACTGGATCAACGGCGTGGTATCGATGCTCACCCTTGCCCCACGCCCCTGCGCCCGGTGCGTCAACCACAATAGTAAGCGGCGAATCGGCGCAAGCAGCGGCCGCCTCGGCCTGCAGATTGCGATCATATACCGACAATACAAAGGCCTTACGGTCGTTGTCATCTTTGGCAAACTGCGAAGCAATCACACCGCCTACTAGTCGTCCGCGCCGTTCGTTGGCATCTTCAACCCGCTCGGCCTCGTCTAGCAAGCTTTGGGCGACCCTGCCCCAATGGATAACGTCTTGCTGGCGGTCGGTAGGATGCGACTCGGTTGCTAGGACGGAATGCTCGACAAGGTGCGCACGAATGGCACGGAGGGCGCCTTCTTTCTGTCTGGCCTCGGGCGTGGGCGCTACGCCACGCGGTAGCACTGCATCGTGCCCGCGCTCGACCACTTGGCCAAAACTATAACCCGACGCCGGCCGTTGCATGAGCGGCTCATCGTTTGCTGGCTCCGTATAGAAAGAGTCGTGACTCTCAACACCATGCACTACCGCCAAACGGCTAACTTTGTGCGCGAGATCAACATGCGCCGGCAACGGATGCGGCAGTGCATCCCATTCTACTTTTGGTTCGGGGAGTGGTCGCAAAGAATATTCGACACCGACGCTCATGCTTTTTGTTTTCCTTTATCTGTTGACTAGATGATACCATACCTGTATACTTACCGAAAGCTATGAAAAAGAGCATTCACCCAGACAACTACCGCCCAGTCGTGTTCGAGGACCTCAACAACGGCTTTAAGTTTTTGACACGTTCCACCGCTGCCACCACTGATACGGTGAAGTGGGAGGACGGCAAAGAGTACCCACTCATTAAAGTCCACATTACTAGCAGCTCGCACCCCTTCTTTACCGGCGAAGAGCGCATCGTAGACATCGAAGGCCGCGTCGACAAGTTTAAGGCCCGCGCCGAAGCTGCCCTCAAGGCCAAAGAAGCCCGCATGGCTGCCGCCAAAAAACAGCAAGCCCGCGCCAGCAAGCGCGCCCAAGAAACCGAAGCTAAAAAAGCCGACAAACAGGCGTAGCTACCTACCCTGCACCAAACCACCTGACTATTCAGGTGGTTTTCTTTATACTTTGGAGTAGATATGGAACAAAAAGAACAATCACTGCGTGCAGAACTGGCCTCCCTCACCGAGCGGTTAAACGACCCGGATATTTTTAGTTCCAAAGAATATCCCAAACTGGCCAAGCGACGTAGCGAGCTGGAGCGCACCCTAGAACTGTTTGAAACCCGGACGCGCTTGCGCAAATCGCTGGCCGAGGCTACCGAGCTAAGCAATGGTGACGATGCCGAGATGGTCGAGCTAGCTCAGTCCGAGCTTACGGATCTGGAGTCCAAGATTACCGCTAACGACGATGCCCTAGCCGAAGCCCTCACCCTCAAAGACCCCAACGACGAACGCGACGTGGTAATCGAAATCCGCGCCGCGGCCGGTGGCGACGAAGCCAGCCTATTTGCCGCTGACCTATACCGTATGTACATCCGCTGGGCTGAACGTCATCGCTACAAAATGGAGCTCATCGAGGAAACGCCAAGCGAAGTGGGCGGCTTTAAGGAAATTATTTTTGGTATTAACGGCGAAGACATGTACAAACAGCTCAAGTTTGAAGCTGGCGTGCACCGCGTGCAGCGCGTGCCGAGTACTGAGTCGCAAGGCCGCATTCACACCTCCACGGCCACCGTTGCCGTACTGCCGGAGGCCGAAGAAACAGACATCGAGATCAATCCGGCCGATCTGCGCATCGACGTGTATCGCTCGAGCGGGCACGGCGGCCAATCCGTAAACACCACCGACAGCGCCGTGCGCATTACCCACTTGCCCACCGGCATGGTTGTCACCTGCCAAGACGAAAAATCGCAGATCAAAAATAAAGAAAAGGCTCTCGGCGTGCTCCGTGCCCGCTTATTAGCTATCAAGATTGAAGAAGAGCAAAAACAGCTCAGCGAAGACCGCAAAAAGCTGATTGGCAGCGGCGACCGCTCCGAAAAGATTCGCACCTACAACTTCCCGCAAGATCGCATTACCGACCACCGCATTGGCTACTCACGCAGCAATATCCCCGGGGCGCTCAACGGCGAAATTGACGATTTGATTGACGCGCTCCAGGCGGCCGACCGCGAACTTATAAGCGAGCTGTGATGCCCACTGAAACAGTTAGCGAGTTCCTACGTAGCGCCACAAAGCAGCTCCAAAAAGCCGGCATAGAAACCGCCCGCCTGGACGTACTGGTGTTGCTGGAGGATGCGCTGGGGCGCGACCGTTCATCTGTTATCGCTCATCCCGAGGATATTCTGGAGCCCGGAATCGCCCAAAATTTGGATACAAGAATTGCTCAACGGGCGCAGCATATTCCCCTGGCCTACATCCGCGGCAAGGCCGAATTTTATGGCCGCACATTCACCGTGAACCCACATGTTTTGGTGCCACGGCCGGAAAGTGAAGCGCTGATTGAACTACTCAAAACGGCGAAGCTACCAAAGGACGCGCAGATTGCCGATATCGGCACTGGCTCGGGTTGCCTGGGCATTACTGCTGCGCTGGAGCTCAGCGCCACAGCCGTAGATTTGTACGACATCGACCCGAACGCGCTCGAAATAGCGACCCAAAACGCTGGCAGGTATGACATCAAGGCCACAACATACCAGGAAGATCTGCTGAGCGGCGCGCAAGCACGCGCATATGATATGCTGCTTGCTAACCTGCCCTACGTGCCTGAGATTATGCAGCTCAACGAGGCCGCTAAACACGAACCGCCTCACGCTATCTTCTCCGGCCCGGCCGGCCTCGACCACTATAAACGATTTTGGACGCAAGTGGCTAAGCTCAATCACAAACCGCATTATATCGTTACTGAGTCCTTGCCCAGCCAGCACCACGCACTCGCACAGCTGGCACGGTCCGCCGGTTACTACCTAGAAGCCCGCAACGACTTTGCCCAACTATTTGCGCTCTAGCCGGTGGGCGCTGCCGCCAAGGTGGCATTGAGCGTCAGTGTTTTACCGCCGCGATTCACCGTAAGCGTCACTTTATCGCCGACTGCGTGCTTGTTGATGAGCCCTGACAGGCTGTTATTTTGATCGATCGTGGTGCCATCGAGTGCGGTGATGATATCACCCTCCTTAAGGCCGGCTTTGGCGGCCGGGCCGCCGGAAATCACCGAGCCGCTGCCAAGCTGTGAAGCCAATGGTATGTACGCGCCGCGCGTGGCGCCTAGATTGTACTGTTGGGCGATATCATTGGTAAGCGACACATACTGCACGCCGAGGTACGGACGTTGCAACTTGCCGGTTTCTTCTACTGATTTGATCAGGCCACTGATGTCATTCATCGGAATCGAGAAACCAATACTTTGCGCATTACCGGCAATTGCCGTGTTTATACCGACCACTTGGCCGTCGAGGTTCACGAGTGGGCCTCCGGAGTTACCCTCGTTAATCGCGGCATCGGTTTGGAACAAATCTTCGAGGTTCTCGGAACTCACACCGCTGGCATCACTGGCTTGCACGCTACGACCGTAGCCCGACAAAATGCCGGTAGTAACGGTGTTTTGGAACTGGCCAAGCGCATTACCGATAGCCACAACGGTGTCGCCAACTTTCATTTTGCTGGAGTTGCCCAAAGTAGCGGGCGTTAGCTTTTTGCCATTAAGGTTGTTGATCTTAAGAAAGGCGATGTCGAGGCTATCGCTATCGCTGGTGCGGCCTACGAGGCTAACATTGTTAAACTCGGTACCGTCGGACAGCGTAACGCTAATGGTGCCCGTACCTGCCGGTACAACGTGACGATTGGTAACGATCAGGCCGTCGGTCGTCAGAATAATCCCGGTGCCGGCGCCATCCTCCTCACCACCCTGACCAAAGAAACCCTGGGTTTGGGTAACGGTGTTTACCGACACCACACTTTGGCCAACATTGGTGGCAATCTGACTAATGAGGTCGCCCTGGCTTTTAAGTACTACTTGCTGCTGCTTGATGGTAGTGTTGTCGGCGGTGTTATTTTTGGTTTCTAGCCAACCGCCCGCAAAACCAGCGCCTACACCTACAATAACCAGCAGCGTGAGTGCCAAAAAGCGAACGCGGGGGTGGTCGGGGCCAAGCTCATGCGGGGCGGCGCTTTTGGAAGCTACCGGGTCCGACAAGGGTTTAGGAGCCCAGGCTGGCACGTATGGCGCGCTTGGCTTGTCGGCGCCCGCGACAGGCATCGCCGAGTCATCACCTATGCCTAACGGCTTTTTGTCATCTGTATCCATCATTAAAAACCCCTCCTCTTTTCACTTTCTACTATCTGAGTAATGCCCGTACGGTAGTGGTGGCATTGGCAGCCAGCGAAGCCACAACGGCCAGCACGATCACCGCGCTGGTCACGATAATCTCGCCGCGCACCAACTTAGACAAACGATCGTTGTGATCCAAATAATACAGCGCGGCAACGCCATAGCCCATAGCTACGAGCAGCAGCGTCGGCTGCGCCAAAAAGCCGTAGAACAGCAGCCAGTGGCCGAGTACCCACACCATGCCTGAGCCAAAAAATGCCCATAGGTACGACAGGAGGCGGGCATACGGCTCGTCGAAGCTATCAAAGAAATGCCGGGCCGCCAAGTAACACACCATACCGGTGCTGAGCACCAGCCAAAAGAGAGCACCATCGCCCCAGCCGACGAACAGTGCGGTGAGACCAAACATCAGACCGATGAGCGCTTGAGCGGAAACGATTAACGTGCTGCTGGCCGGCTTAATAAACACCAACCAAATAGCGTACACTCCCGCGAACATCAGTTGCAGCGCCGCTGTGCCGTCGGTGTGTACCATAAACAAAAGCAGCGAAACGCCAACAATAATATCCACGGCATTTGCCCGGATGTTGGTTAGCCAAAAACGTGGACGTACAACAAACATACGCCACTTACTTAACAAAATTATGGCCAAGGCTAGCTGAACAAAATCGATCCGCACCAATATAAACACTAGTAGCGCCAACAGAATGTTGATGCCAACGTGGGCCACGCGTAAGAAACCGCCGGCCGGTTTAATTTTAGTTAGTAGAGGCCGCATCCTGACCTAAGATTACCACAAAATCGGCGCCTTGTGCTTGTACTTTCGGGTCAGGCAACTTCGTGGTGGCCTTGACGCCGTAGCGCTGCTCGAGGTAATGCTGGGTGAACGGCTTTTTGCCGCCCGTGAGGTCAATTATCTGCGTAGTCCCGTAGTCGGACGTGGGGGCGCTCGCTACGGCTGTCACATTGTACCCAAAAGATTTGAGCGCATCGGCCTTAGTAGCTGCTAAGCCAGGTGTAACCGTACCGTTCAAGACCTCAATCTTAGCCGCCTCTTTGGCGATGTACGGATCTTTTAGCGTGTTGCGCACAAAGTTTTGGATGTCACTGTACACGCCAACTCCGGCGGTGGGTCGCACAATAGAAATGCCATTAATGTTGTCGGTAACCACATAGTTGTTGGGCGGGTCGGCCAGGCCGATGGAGGTGATATTGCTGGTACCGATTCCCTTTGCAATCTGCATAAAGCGCAGCATGTCGTTAACACTAAAGTCGGTAGACACATTGCCACCAAAGTTGCTCAGCAGCTGTGAGATCTTAACCGGGTTGGTGTACGTGCCGGCAGACAGCACTTTTTGGCTGAGCGCGGTAATGAACAAACGTTGGCGCTCAGTGCGGTCGAAGTCGCCGCGGGCGCTGGCGTGGCGCGAACGGACGTACATCAGGGCGCGGAGGCCGTCAAAGTGGTTTTGGCCGGGTTGGACATTGAGGGTATACGGCTTGTGGGTGTCTTCGTTGTACATGTAGTCGAGTACAGCGTCAGCTGCGGGTACGTTAATATCTACCCCGCCCACGGTATCCACAGCTTGCTGGAAGGCAGCAAAATCGATCATGCCGTAATAATTGATGGGGATGCCGAGAATGTTGCTGACCACTTTTTCGGCCAGGTTGATGCCGTCGGTTTCGGCTTTAGCGGTGTTTTTGGAGTCGATAGAAAGGTCGTGGTACTTTTCGTTGGCGTATACGGCGTTGATCTTCATAGCGCCAAATCCGGGTGGGGTCACCCATAAGTCGCGCGGTATGCTCAGCATCGAGGCGGTCTTGTTAACTGGGTCGACGCTGAGCACGAGCAGTGTGTCGGTGAGGTCGGGCCCTTCGTGATCACCACCGCCCTTGCCGAGCAGCAGTATATTAACGCGGCCGCTGCCCTCTCCGTTTAATAAGTCAGGGGTAACGTTGGCTTGCAGCGCGGCGGCACTACCTCCGCCCTTAAAAACGCGGTGCACGCTAAAGAAGCCCTTGGCGAACAAGAAACCGCCCATCAGGAGTGCAATAACGGCAACGGCGCTCGCGCTACGCAGCGACCATCTGCGGACTTTGCCCCATTTAGTAAGCGGTTCTTTGAGCTTGCGCTTACGCTTACTTTTTTTGACGGGTTCCAGTGGACCGCCAGGTAGCGTCATATGTAGGAGCGACTGCTGTGGGATACCGGGCGTTGGGCGTGGGATCGCATTTGGAGCTGGCGATGACTGGCTAACAAACATGCCATCTACGGCGTGTTTTTGAGGCCGTATGACCTCTGGCTCGTGCTCGTGCTTCAGCTGCGGCGATACCACGTGATAGCCGCTGGGACGCGCGAAATCATCCAAACGGCGTTGCTTTTTTGCCCCGCCGCCTGACGGACGCAAACGATTCCCTATAAAGCTGTGGTGTGTTTGTTCGGGAGCTATAGGTGTTTGTTGCTGGTTTGGGCCGCTAAAGAACCCATCGATTGCCTGCGGCCGCGGGGCGTGGCGCGGGCGCTTTCGGAACTCATGCATAACAATGGTATCTAGTATACCGGCTTAGGCAACCAGCGTAAACCCTATACATAACCACTTTGGCAACCACGGAAGACACACCCCAGTGCGTAGGTGAAGTTTATTGGGCCCAGTAGAAGTATTGCTTGTCACCACCGCTCGTGTTGCCGCTCTGGCGGAACGCAATAGTAAAGCCGGCCGCGTTGTGGTTCGGCGCGCTGTTAGGTGTTTGGTTCCACTCGGCAAAATACGAGCCTGCCACACTGGATATTGTGTAGGCCAGCACGCCGCAGGCAGTAATGACGCTGGCACAGGCAGTGGAGGTAGTATGATTAGTACCGTTATCGATAGCGAGGTCATTAAGCTCTGTCCAGTTCGGAGCGCCACCTGGCAAGCCGGTAGTGGTGGCGACCGCCGATGCGGCGTTAGGCAGTGTGGTGGCACCAGGCACGCCATAAAAGGCATGGCCGGCGAACAGATCAGCAATGATGAGTTCGTTGGTTGCCGTGCAAAAGAACTCACCACCGCGCAATAACAAGTCGGTTGTGGGGGTTGTACATATCGACGCTGTCAGCGTTGGCGTATCTTGAGGGCCGTTCGTAGTGCCAGAAGCCGGTATCTGCGCGCTTACTGAATTCTCCACGGGTCCTGAGCCGGTTATGGCAGGTGCGCCAGCGTCCATATTCTGGACTTCTAATAAGTCGAAGGCAAAGGCGTTCAACGGATTGGCGCCGTTGGCAACCGTTACTGTTAGGCTCGTTACGGCTTTGATATTCACCGCATACTCTGCGGCAGATTCGGACGCTATGCCGGAAGCAAAATTATTGGGGAGGTTTGGAAAATTTACGCTCGGATTAGCCGTGGGGGCAATCCAGGTGTCCGAACCGCTCGGCCCGGTATCGGTGACGCCAGTATTGTTACCGAGCGCTATGCCATTGGTGCCGCCCGATGCGGACTGGGCGAACAGTAGTATCATGGCGTTACCTGCGGTTGGCGCTATGGTAATAGTTATGTTATTTACGCCTGACGACGCGGTCTTAACGCCGCGATATGTTTCACCAACTATGGCGATTACCGCGTCATCCACAAACTGCCACGACCGGGCTTCTTTAAAGACCACCGCACCACTCTGGTCGGTGAACGTGAGCGGATCAATCTGATAAAAAGCAGGGCTTACCAACGGCGGAGTAAACTGATAGTGCATAACCTGGGTGCTGCCAGCCTTCCAGTCGACGTCCCATGTGAGGGCCGGCTTGCCATCTTGTGCAGTCTGGGTCGCTGCGGGTAATGGCATACTCACCTTGAAGGCTGCTGCGGGTAATACTTCCTTTACCTGTCCCACAAAATCCTGGTTAACGTGCACCGTAATTTCCATACCATAGTCGCTGGATGGGAACAAACGCGTCACCGAATTACGGGCCACATCAAACGGCGCGGCGCTGGCGACCTTAAAGGTATCAGTGAGCGAATAACCACTGTCGGCAAGTGTTGCGGTTACGGTATATGTCCCCTCGCCTTTGGTTTGGTACGATGTGGTGTAATCTGGCTGGTTACTAAAGGAGTCGCCTTTGCAACTATCCGATTGCATCACCGGAACCGAGGTGCTCTGGCCGTCAGGATCGGTGACCGTCGCGGTCAGCGGCGCCTTACAAACGGTGTTACCCCTGGTGTTCACCACCCCAAACTGCAATTGTGCGGTTTGGCCAGGGACATACACCGACTTATCGGTGTTCAGGGCCAAGGCTCCCCAGGTAAACGTCGTTTTCTGCTTAAAGGGTTGGCCGGTGTTGGTTTGACCGGTAACGGTGACATCATACGTGCCAGCTCGGGGCGGGCGGCCGTTATCGTCGAGCGTAACATCGTAATCGCTGCCGTCCGGGGTTACCACGGCTGTTTCTGGCGTATTCAGCCCGTCGTAGAGCACGGTGGCCTGTGGTAAGCTGTCGGCAAAGACACGTTGTGACAGCAGGCTGGTGCGCTTCCCTGGCCCGAGGTGCAAATGCACAACTGGTCGCTCGCCCACGCCAAACATCTTCTTTTGCGGCTTGAATGATACGTTGGCGGGCAACGGCCGGCCCGGCTGCAACGGCCACCCAAGAGTCAGTACCAAGAGTACGACGAAGCCAAGCAGTATACTGGCTACCGCCGCACGCCGCATCCAGCGCTGCTGGTGTGCCCTGCCCCTAGCCGTGAACATCGCCCGGTAGTGGCGCTTCTTGTGCAACCCTCTCATGCTTTTATGGTACCATTTTGCGTGCCCTGCTTAAACGTTAGTACTTGCTGAGGTAGTTAAAGGTGATGTCACCAACCTCTACGATGCCTGTTGTGGCTGGAGCAGTCATCTTAATATCGATTGTCGCGACACTGCCGGCGGTAAAGACGCCGCCCGTGATAGAAGCCGTACACTTGTTACCCCAGGTGGTAACTGAGAGTGGCGAGAGGTCGGCCGACGTTACGACCGCGTTGTTGTCGGTACCATATACGGTCATGTTTACGAGGTTGGTCGAGCTGGCCGAGGCAAAGACGTCGAGACACACGGTTTGGCCAGTAGGCCATCCAGAGAAGTCACTCGGCACCAACCATTTGACCCAAACGTCGTAGTCCTGGGCCGTGCCTTGCGTTGTGGCCCACTTGTAGTAGTTACGGAAGGATGTACCGGACGCCTGGGTGTTATCGCTCGTCATGGTACCACTGTTGCTGGTCGTGTCGGCCGACAAGACCGCACCAGGGTACTCGGCCGAGAACGTGACTGAGCGGGTGTGGCGGGCCGTGCCGTTGAGCGTAGGCTCATAGGTCGAGCTAAAGGTCATGTTGTTGGTGGAGTCACCGATGCGGATCGAGTTACCGGCCACGGTTATAGCGCCAGCGGTCGTACCAATAGTAAGGGTGTTGGTGTTGGTAGTTGCAATCAGGATAGTACCGCTGGTGGCAGCTTGCATAGATACTGCGGTGGCGCCATTACCACCTTGGATAAGTGTAGTGTTGGCCGTTGCGGCGATCGAACCGATAGTCACCGAGTTAGTGCCAGCGGGGGTGCCATCGCCAATGTGGATCACCTTAGCGCCGGTACCTGCGGTGTTGCCAGTACCGATATTGAGGGTGTCGGTGTTGCCAGTGAGCGTGTTGCCGCTGAATAGGTTAAGGGTACGGCTGGCGTCGGCGTCCACATTGCCCACATCCACCTGGGTGACGCGGTCGTTGTTAGCGAGACTTAGTGTGGCAGTGCCGTTAGTGCCGGCTGCACCAGACAAAATGTTCACCGCGATACTATTAGCAGTGGACTGGCCGCCACCGTTGCCAATATTGATCGTTTGAGTGTTAGTAGTACTAGGGTTAGCGCTACCTATGTTGATAATGTTGGTGGCGGTGGATTGGCCGAGGGTTAGAGTGCCGGTTTGAGTAGTCAGACCGACGGTGATCGTCTGGGCTGCAGCACCCGTGGTACCGATGTTAATGGCTGTGCCGCCAAACAGGTTGGTGGTGGTAGCGTTGCCATTACCCAAGTTAACTGTGGCTGCATTGGCAGCACCAATACTCACCGTGCCACTTGCAGCAGTGTTGTCGTCGAGCGAGATCGTCTTACCGCTGGCTGCAGTAACCGTCACACCGTTGGTACCAAACAGGGTGAGAGCGTTACTTCCGGTGTTGGCAATGTCTTGCACGGTAGTGCCAGTGAACTGGATGCCGTCACCGCCTAAGGTGCCGTTGAACAGCACGCCGGTGGTCAACGTACCACCACTTTGGGTGATGTTAATAGCGTTGGTAGTCGTACCTAGGGTGTTGGTGATGTTTAGGCCGTTGGTGGTGGTACCGCCGGAGGCGTTACGGTTAACGAATACGCCGTTGGTTTGAGTGCCCGAAGTGTTCTTGAGATTGATAGTGTGGGCATCAGTGGTGGCAGTAGTCGTTTGAGTATAGATACCGGCGTTAGACAGGTCGAACATGTCGACGCCGTTGGCCTGCATCTGTAAGAAGTTGCCGGGTTGAGTGCTAGAAGTTACGTTGGCCTGGTAAGAGGTAACAACCGTACTGGCGTCAGTAGTTCCAGTAGTGTCGACAACCACGCCCTCAATAGTGTTGCCCGACAGGCCAGAGGTGTCGCTAACGACAATCTTCTGGTTTTGAAGGTCAAAGTTACCGACAGTGTTAGAGTTGTCTAGGCTTTGGATGTTGTAGCTGTTAACCGAGGTTGATGGGCCAGCTGTGCTAGTGATGTTTTGGGCAACACAGAAGCGTCCGGTGGTGCAAGCACCCGCACCGGTGCTGCCTACGCTTACGCGGTTGGGGTTAGTTTGGACCGTAAACGCTTGGGCATTGCTGCTGTTCTGCACCTCAAAGGCGCTGTCCCCAGCTCCAGAGGCACCAACCACGAGCAAGCCGTGACCACCGACGCCGGCGCTAGCTACCTGAGTGATCTTAGCGGCCGATACAGTGGTGCCGGTGCCAATGATGTTGTAGTTAGCGGTTTGGGGAGAGGCAGATTGGTTCTGGATGTAACCATTCGCACCACTACAGTTGCCAGTGCTCAGACAGATGGTACCAGCGGCGTCTGGGAAAGTATAGGCACGGGTTGCGGTCAACAGCGAGGTGTCGAGTTGGATAGTGTGTGTGTTGGCGATGTTAGGAGCGGTTGTAATGCTCAACTGGTGTCCGTTAGCATCGTCAATATTGAGCTGGCCCGCGATGCTGTTAGCAGTGCTACCAACCGTAATGGTTGCGCCGCCAGTACAACCACCACTGTTGGAGCCGGTAACCGACAGGGCGCCGTTGAATGAGAATCCGCCCACGCTCGAGCCGGCGTTACAATAGAAGTCCAAAATGTCAGTAGAGGTATCACCAGCCTCCAGGGCTAGAGCGCGCTTACCGCTGGCTGCCTGAACGAGCACTTGAGCGGCACTTGTAATCGTGTTGCCAACCATGTTGCCGAATATAGCCTTGCTATTAAGTGTATCCGCCGTAAAAATACTGGTGCTTGCGGCGGCATTTTGGATCTGGAATGCCGTCGTGGAGTCAGTAATGTTCTGGAAAACTGACGGTGAGGTGACCACGCCGTTTAGCTGCAGCTTAGAGTTAGTGAATGGCTGGGCAATACCGGTGCTTACCTGCTCGAACTGGACAGCGTCTAGGTAGAATGTCCGGGCCAAAGCGGGAGCATCGGTCTCTTTCCAGTACAAGTAGGTTGGTGCTGGCGAAGCGGCAGTAGTAAACGAACAGCTAAAGCGTACCCAGCCAGTCATGCTGGCAGTCACCGACTGCGAACTTAGGCTCGGGGATGGCGTACAGCTGTGGTCGGAGCCGTTGTTGTAGCCAAAGCCCCAGTTCGTCGTAAGGTCGGTACCTGCGGTCTGCTTAATATCAAAGGACAGGACGTACTGGGTGTTAGCCGAGAAGCTTGAGGGAGTATACTTCACCCCATCACCAACGGCCGTGGAGGTCAGGGCTACCTTGAGCGACGAGCCACCGATGTAGTGTTGGGCAGTGTCGGGAGCCTGCGTGCCCGTAGCACCGGCAAGAAGAGCCCAACCAGAAGTTGTACCCTCAAAGCTACCGTTGCCGTTGTCGATAAGCGTGTTGAGCGGTGTAGTGTCACCTACAAAGACGGCACTGCCATTGGCAGACTGAAGTTGGAAGGCGGCGGTAGAGTTCGTGGTCGTCTGGAAGAGCGAGTTGCCATTAGCCGTTAAGTTCTGCGTCACCGTAGCCGCCCCGTTAATAGTAGTAGTGACACCACTCTTGCTAATGGATACCGCGTTGGCATTGCCCGTACCTAGGTTCAAAGCAGCTGCACCACCGGCGTCTACGCTCAGGGCGGTAGCGCCATTGCTAGCAACAGATGGGGTAATGACACTAGTGCCAAAGTAGCCGGTGCGGAAAGCGGTAGCGCTGAGGCCAAGGTCAATGGTGTTGTTAGCGGTAGGCTGAATGAGCTTAGAGACATTGAGTGAGCCGGTGTTGTCAAAATAATCTTGGAGGGCTGGAGAACCAGTGGAGTCGTAGACGTCGATGACGTGAGCAGCCGTGCCGGTGGTGCCCTTGACCGTAAGCGCTACGACGCTGTTGGCTGTCGGCGCGATAGTGTTGGTGGCGGTCGTGCCGGGCACCTGTTGGATGTAGCTACCACTCCCTGGGGTGAGCTGTACGGTACCACTGGCAGCTGGGAACGTAATGGTGTTAGCTCCAGAGGGTGCGGTGAAGTTGAGGGTGGTAGTGTTACCGCCGCTGCCAACGACAAAGGTGGAACTGTTGCCGCCTACAATACTAGTGGTCTGCGTGGCCAGGCCCAGGGCGAGACCGCCAGCGCCTTGGATGGTGAGGAGACCGGTGGTGGTGGAGAAGGTGGAGGCGCCCGTAGTAGTTAGGTTGCCAATGTTGGTAAGATTGCCGCTGTTGTCGACGCGCGTGACGCTGTTGGTTTGCAGCGCGCCGCCGGTGCTGTTTATATTACCGCTAGCAGTTGCCGTACCCGTTACAGCGATACCCGAGACGGTCACGCCGAAGTACGTGGTGGAGCCACCGTTGTTTTGGACCTCGAGCAAGTTGGCACCGATTGGCGAGCTGGCGTCGCGCACCGTAAGTGCACCGCGCGTGCCGTCTACCACGATCTCGGGGTTGGTCGAATTGTCATACGCCGTTTGAAGCGTCGAGCCTACGCCGGCACAGTTGCCAGAACTGGTACAAACGGTGTAGCCGGTGCCGGCAGACAGCGCCGGGAATTTAATTGTGGTATTAGCCGTAGGTGTCACAAAGCCGATGGTGGTGGTATTAACGCCATTTGTGGCAGTAATCACACTGGCGTCGGTTCCCTGAAGCGTGAAGCTTTGACCAACGCCGCCAACAGTTAAAGCTGCATTTGGTGTAATTGTATTGACGGTGAGCGTGCCACCAATGCTGGCATTGTTGGTTACACTAAGCGCCGTGCCAGCAGCCGTGAAAGACGAAGCACCGGTGAACGTATTAGCTGTAGAGCCGCTCTGGGTGTATCCACCACTGGTGGTGATGCCGCTCACGCCCGTGAGATTACCGCCGGTAGACACATTGAGGCCGCCAGCCGACGTCACCTGGAACGTGCCCGTACCGTTGCCAATTGCCGTGTTGGCCGTACCGCTGGTGTTGATGTTGGCGGCGCCAGTGACTGTTAAGCCGGTGAGCGTGCCAACACCAGTAATATTGCCGAACGAACCGCTAGCAAGATCGGCATTGGCGATTGTGTTGTCTAGAATCTTACCGCTGGTAACCGCACCGGTAGCAATCGTAGCCACAGCGCCAGAACTCAATGTAACGTCGCCGCTCAAACTTTGGTTGACCCAGGCGGTACCGTTATATTGCAAGATGTTGCCGCTGGCTACCGAGCTAGTTGTTACCGTTACACCTTGCAGCTTAGCAATCGTGGGGTTGGGGAAGCTGCCTGTAAGGTCGCCGCCTGCGGAACCGGCTGCAGCACAGTTGCCGCTCGTCAAACAAAAGCTCGTCGCGCCGGAGCCAGGATCGGGTATGGTGTACACCGTGTCCTGGCCAAGCGCTGCCGTTTGGACCGTACCAATATTGCTGGAACCGTCATTTAATACTAAGCCTCCTTGCACCGCAGCAGTGCCGATGGTCGCTGTAGCGCCTTGGACCGTTAGTGTACCTGAGAATGTCGGGCTGTTAGCAACGTTAAGTGTTACGGTGCCGCCTGAGCCCAAAGTAATGCTCCCGCCGCCAGTGAGGTTGGTGCCTGCACTGACGCTGATGCTGGTGTTGCCCTGAACGGCGGTGTTAGCGCCCGAACCATACGTAACGCTGAGTGTCGGCGTGCTACCTTCACCGCTGTTTCCAGTAGTGCTGAGGCCCGTCAGCGTGCCCAAGCTATCTACATAATTACCGGTGGTGTCGGTGCCGAGGGCTACCGAGTTGGCTTGTATGGTTACCGCGCCCGTGCTCGAAACAGCGACGTCGCCGCTAAAGGTGGCGAACGTGGGTACGCCGCTGCCGTTAGCAATCAATACCTGGCCACCAGTGCCGGCCCCAGTTACTTGTAATGTGCCCGTACCGTTGCCGTACAGCACACCGTTAGTAGTGAACGTGCCGGCACCAGTGCCGCCGTTGGCAACGGTTAATGCATTCGTGAGCGTCAATGTGCCGGTGAGTGTTACGGCTGAACCGGACTGCGTTAGTACTGAGTCACCGATCGTGCTGGTGCCCGTAAATAGCGGAATCGTACCGCTCGTGCCAGAGCCAGTAATCGCGCCACCGGCGCCGCCATCGTCGTTGCTACATTGCAAGTTGCCAGAAGCATCGGTGGTAAGAGCGCCGCCGTTAGTAAATGTCGTACAGTTGAGACCCGTAAAGTCGATAGTGCCGGAGCTGGTGATGCCGGTAGCTGCAGTGATTGCGCCGCTAGAGTTTACTTGGAACGAGTTGCTGGCACCAGCCGTCAAGCCAGCCGAGACATCCAGGGCGCCTGTAACGTTAGTGTTGCTTTGCAGTTCAATAGTCGTACCTGCGGTCACCGCCACCGTTTGGCCGGCAGCGCTAGAAATGGTCAGGCCACTGCTACTTTGCAAAATGGGAGTGGTAACGCTGGTGGTAAAGCTCGGGTTTTGGATGGTGGCAACGGTGAAGTTACCGTTAGCACCGGCGTCGTTAAAGTTAATATTGGCGCCAGCCGTGAGAGCGCGCTCGTTAGACAACGTACCGTCTAAGCTCGTTACCAAGTAATTGGCGTTATTGGGCGCACCGCCACCTCCGCCGCCCACACAGTTGCCGGTGCTCAAACAAAAGTCTGCGCTGCCAGCAACGTCGGGCAAGGTGTAGGTGACACCTGCAGCCAGGCTGTGGGCAATAATCGTTACCGCATTACCAGCGCCGTCTTCGACGAGCAATTGGCCGCCGTGCGTAGCATCGCCCAGGGTAGCCGAACCGCCTTGAACGATAAAGCCCGTAGTGCCATTAATCGTCACATTGGTAGCGTTGTCGGAGATGCTGGAGTCGCCAATCGCGCTGCCGGCAGTAAACTTAGCAAGCTGGTTGAGCGTGCCGCCAGAAGTAGTTACGCCGCCGCCGGTACCAGCACAGTTGCCACTCGTCAAACAAATCGTAGCTGTGCCAGCGCCTGGATCAGGCAAACTATAGACCGTATCCTGGCCAAGCGCGGCCGTCTTGAATGTGCCGATATTACTGGAGCCGTCATTTAATATAAGACTGCCTTGGACGGCGGCCGTACCAACGGTAGCGCTCGCGCCTTGCACGGTTAACGTTCCCGAGAAGGTCGGACTGTTAGCGACATTTAGAGTAACAGTGCCGCCGGAGCCAAGCGTAATCGCGCCGCCGCCGGTAAGATTGGTGCCCGCGCTGACGGTGATGCTGGTGTTGCCTTGGACTGCCGTGCTGGCGCCGGAGCCATACAATACGCTCAGGGTCGGCGTACTGCCTTCGCCGCTGTTGCCGGTGGTGCTCAGGCCGGTCAGTGCGCCCAAGCTATCTACATAGTTGCCGGTAGTGTCAGTCCCCAGGGCCACCGAATTGGCTTGGATGGTGACTGCGCCCGTATTCGACACAGCCACATCGCCACTAAACGTTACAAACGTCGGTACGCCGCTGCCATTCGCCACCAGCACTTGGCCGCTGGCGCCTGCCGAAGTGACTTGCAGAGCGTTGGTCCCATTGCCATACAGCACGCCGTTGCCGGTAAACGTACCAGCACCAGTACCACCGTTGGCAACCGTAAGAGCGTTGGTGAGTGTGAGCGTGCCGGTGAGTGTTACGGCTGAACCGGACTGCGTTAGTACTGAGTCGGTGACACTGTGCAAACCGTTAAACAATGGGATAGTGCCGCTGGTGCCCGTGCCGCTGATCGTGTTTGTGCCCGCACCGGCATCGTCCGCACACGACAACACGCCGCCACCGTCGGTTGTCACCTTACCGCCGTTAGCGAAGGGCGTACAATCAAGGCCGCTAAACGTTACCGCACCAGAGCTAGTTACTCCCGTAGCAGCCGCAATCGCACCGCTCGAGTTAACCTGGAACGAGTTGCTCGATCCGGAGGTAAACGAAGCCGAAACATCGAGCGAGCCAGTCACGTTAGTGTTACTCTGCAGTTCAATAGTTGTACCGGCGCTGACCGCTATGGTTTGGCCTGCCGCGCTCGTAATTGTCAGGCCGCTGCTGCTTTGGAGGATAGGCGTGGTAACGCTAGTGGTAAAACTCGGGTTTTGGACGGTGGCCACCGTAAGATTACCGTTAGCGCCGCCATCGTTAGTAGTAATATTAGCGCCGGCAACCAGGGCGCGCTCATTAGTCAACGTGCCATTAAGGCTCGCCACAAGGTACGCTGCGCCATTTGGTGCACTACCGGTGCCACCGATACAGTTGCCGGAGTCAATACATAATGTGGCATTGCCGCCGGCATCGGGCAATGTGTATATTCGATCGGCGCTCAAGTTAGTGGCGATGAGAGTTACCGTGTTGGAGGTTCCGTCGCTAATCGCAAGTGAGCCGCCGTGGGTGGCGTCGCCGAGAGTTGCCACGCCGCCCTGGATGATAAGACCCGTGGTGCCGTTAATCGTCACATTCGTGCCGTTGTCGGAAATGCTCGAGTCGTTCACTGCGTTGCTGCCAGTAAATTTAGCCACCCGGTTGGTGGTGCCACCAGACGTGGTGACCGCGCCGCCAAGCCCCGCGCAATTGGCAGCCGACGTACAAACCGTGTACGTACCGGGTGTAGCAGATTGATCAAAATTATAGTTCACGTTGCCCGTGGCTGCGCCGCTAAAGCCAATAGTAGTGGTGTTTACGCCGCTCGTGGCCGCAAATGTCGACAAACCGTTGCCCTGTAAGGTGATCTTTTGGCCTGGTACACCGACGGTCAGCGCGCCGCTGGGTGTAATACTATTTGTGTTCACGCCGGTGAATGTTGGGGTAGAGCTCGTGGTAATGTCTTGCGCAACGTTCACGGCACCGGCGACGACCGTAAAGTTGGTGCTATTAAAACTGGCGATGCCTTTACTGGCCGTAGTGGCGTCATTAATTGTGATGGTATTAACCGAGCCGCTGGCATTGGCAAGCGTCAGTGCGCCCGTGAGGCCATTGAGCTGGGTAACGCCGGTGGGTGACGATCCAGGGCATGCGCCCCAAGTTGGCGCGCCAGCGGTCGACATCAAACATAGACCGGGGCTGCCACTAATCGCCGAGGTGACCGCCGCACCGCCGTTACCAATAAGCACGCCATTGGCAGCTAAGGTACTAGCGCCGGTGCCGCCGCTTGCCACGGCCAGAGGCGTACCCAAGCTAAGCGTGCCCGTTACACTAAGATTGCCATTAACCGTCACGGTTGCCCCACTCTGGCTCAACAGCGACGCTTCAATATTTTGCGACGTAGTAAATAATGCGATCTGACCATTCACGGCACCACCGCTACTCGTAACCGTTCCGCTACCGGATCCGACATTGCTAACGGTGTAGTTGCCGTTGCCATCATTGGCCACCGACAGATTGGCCGGCGTTCCAGAAACCAGACTAATGACACCATTACTTTGCAAACTGTTATTGGTGATAACTAAACCACTGCCAACAGTTATAGCACCGGTTTTACCGCCAATTGACGTCACCCCGGTGGACGACACCAGCTGATTACCAACGACGCTCAAACCGCCGCCCAGTGTAATCGCGCCCGTGATGCCGTTAATGCTCTTGACCACTTGGGTGTCAGCACTCAGCGGCACAAATGACGTGCCGTTATAATACGCCAGCTGATCGGTGTTCTGGTCAAAGTATAGTTGGCCGCTAGCTGGCGTGCTAGGCTGCACACCGGGTGTAATTATCAGGCCATTATTCAGCTTTAAGGAGCCGTTGATCTGCACGCTACTGCTACCAAAGCTTACCCCTTGTTCATTGGCGATAAAACCACTTAAAGGGATCTGTTGTGTCTTGAAATTGTTGGTAGCGTTGTTGAGCTGCGCGCCGTTATGTGACTTTCTGAGTGAAGTGCTCACGATCAGGCCCACGGCACCAACCACCAGTAGCAGCACGAGTATCAAGTCGGCACGCTTCAAAAACCTGAGCGCAACGTTACCCTTGGGTCGCTGCGCCGACGGCATGGGCTCATCGCTGAGCGACGTTGGTTGCAACGATAATGCGCCAGAATCGCTGCTGGGCTCGGGCATCACAGTCATGGTGGCGAGCGATGGAACATCAATGGAACCTAAGTCCGTCGCACTGTTCAAGCCACTACCAACACCGGTATTTTGATTTTCGTTTTGCACTTTTTTGTTGTTTTTGTTTTGGACTATATCTAACAGATATAATATCCCTGTTTGAATACTACGCCTCCAGCTAACTCACAGCAAGTATTTTTGACCACAAAATGACCAAAAAACTGTGGAAAACTCTCGCTAAATCACCAAGATGAGATATACCACCACGACCGTAAACACCAAAGTGCCCAAAACGGTCACGCCTACCTCTAGTAAACTGCGATGCACGGCGTTCTCGGACAAAGGATTGCGGCCGATCGAGATAATGCTCGACTTAACCGTGGAATATAGCACGACGATCACAATTACAAACAGCATCACCACCATCAAACCAGCCAGCACTATCCGCACCGGGGCCACTTCGTGGCCTACCACGCTGTTAGCAAAACTTTGCACCGAGGACGGCAAAAAACTACCTTGGTCATTGGGAGCCTGGTAGAACACACGGTCTACCTGGACCTCGACACTGCCAATCTTCACTGCGGTACTTTTATCGGAGTTACTGGTGATATTACGGGCACTCGTTTTGACGCTGCTTAAGGATTGCGTTGCCGTACCAATCACCAGCGAGCTAGTAGTGGCCTTCATGCCCACTCCGGCGATTGGCGAAGCGGTAATGCGGTCGCCCGCCTTCACTGTACCGTTAATGTCGCTCACCAGCGTCTGAGTATTGCCGCTGGTAACTACTTGCACGGTGCCGGTGCCGTCGTTCAGTTCGATGAGCGACTTGGTGCCGGCGACGCCGAGCATTTGCTCGACTTTATCGGCCGTGCTGAGCTCTATGGTGTTAGGACTGCCGTTGGCAAGGCTCACTAAAGCGCCGGATACCACATTAGGATCTTTGGTTTGGAAACCCTGAGCAATCGACGATACACCCTGGGCGTTAAGCGTCGACATGCCAAGGGCTACCAGAAGCGTCGCAACGCTGAGTGCGACGAAATGGACGCGGAAACGTTTGGCAATAGGCCGTCGGACAAAATACATGCAAAAAGCCTGTTAATTACCCTTATGATTATAGACTGCGTGCTGACCTATAGCAAAGAAACGCTGGATATTCGCTGACATTGGCCGTGCACAAAAGCCATAAGTGGTCTATACTAGCACATTGTAATGCTCGATAATGTTATTAGACCGGCGCACTCCGCGCCGCACCCAGTATCGCCCGCCCCGTTGCCTGGGCAACCTCAGCCAGCCCAGCCGCCAGCACCCACACCGAGCCGCCCCCCTTCTTCGCCCAGCCCTAAGGCCCGCCGCCGCGACACTGCCCGCAGTATTATCTCTACTGTGCTTGTACTGCTTCTGGCCCCGGTGATTGCTGTGTTGCTCACAACGTACGTCTTTCAGTCGTATCAAGTCGACGGCCAGAGTATGCAGACCACGCTATTTAACAATGACCGATTAGTAGTCTGGAAGACGACACGCACATGGGCTCGGATCACCGGCCATCCGTACATCCCTGCCCGCGGCGACATCGTGGTCTTTACCGACGCTAACATTGCCAACTTCGGTGAGGATCCCACCAAGCAGCTTATTAAACGAGTGATTGCTCTGCCCGGTGAGCGCCTGGTAGTGGCTAACAACGTCGTGATGGTGTATAACGCCGAGCACCCGAATGGCTTTGACCCCGACCTTACCCTGCCTTACCGTCGTACATTGCGTGATACCGCGGGTAGTATCGATGTTATTGTACCGGCCGGCCATGTGTTTGTAATGGGCGATAACCGCACAGACTCGCTTGATTCGCGCATGTTTGGCGCGGTGCCGGCTAACGACATCATCGGCAAATTGATCTTGCGCGTGCTGCCCGTTAACGACACAAAGCGCTTCTAGCAGTCTCTATAAGTTTCGGTTCTGTCCAAAACCACCAGAGGTGGCGAAACTGCGGGTCCAAGTAATAGACTGTCACTGGCAGTCTATTCTGGGCTTCCGATGTTTCGCCACCTCTGGTGGTTTTGGACTATCCGAGGTTTTTGAGAATATTCTCGAGTTCGTCGTCGGTTTTAAAGCTAATTTCTAGCTTGCCGCCACGGGCGGTGCGGCGGATGTGCACCGGTGCGCCAGATAATCGCTTGCTTAGCTGTTTGGTAGCCGGCGTTTCGGTGTTCATGCGCTGGCGAGTCTCTTTGGTTTCTTTGTAGCCTTCTTTAACGGATACAACAAATTGCTCGGCTTGGCGCACGGTCCAGCCGCCACGGATAATTAAACGCAGCAGTTCCTCTTGTTTTTCGGGCAAACCTTTAAGGGCCAGCACGGCGCGGGCGTGACCTTCGGTGATCTTCTCTTGCTGCAAGGCTTTACGCGCGCTGTCGGGCAATTGCAAAAGCCGCACGATGTTATTCACCGTGGAGCTGGCTTTGCCCAGACGCTTGGCGATCGACTCGTAGGTCATGTTGAACTGCTGGTGCAACTTTTCGATCGAGACAGCTTGTTCTAGCGGCGATAAATCGACGCGTTGGACGTTCTCAACAATGGCCATTTCGAGCTGCTCTAACTCCTTGGTGGTGCGTACAATCGCCGGCACGGTAGCTAACTTAGCTATTTGGGCGGCACGCCAGCGGCGCTCGCCGGCCACGAGGGCGTACTTGCCCGTGCTGTGGGGAGTAACGATCAGCGGCTGCAGAATACCATACTCTTTGATGGATTCAGCCAACTGTGCGAGCGCCTCTTTATCAAAATGCTCGCGGGGCTGGTGTGGATTAGGTACGATGTTGCCTACCGGCACTTTTTGGATACGCTCTAGATCATCGAACAGCACCGCCGTATCGACGTTTTTAGGGATGAGCGAGTCGAAGCCACGGCCCAGGCCAGTTTTACCCATTGACACGGTTGGCTACCTCCTTAGCTAAACTCTTGTAGGCACGAGCGCCTTTGCTCCAGCGGTCATGCTCTTGGATGGTCTTGCCAAAGCTCGGCGCTTCGGCCAGGCGGACATTGCGCGGCACCACGGTTTTGAATAGCTTATCGCCAAAATGGTTCTTAAGCTCGGTAAACACTTGCTCGGATAAGCTGGTGCGCTTATCGTACATCGTGAGAGCTACACCGAGCAGGTCAAGCCCAGGGTTAAGCGCTTCTTTTACCCGCTGCACGGTGGCCAGTAGTTGGCCGAGGCCCTCGAGCGCGTAGTACTCCGACTGCACCGGAATAAGGATGGCGTCCGCGGCCGAGAGCGCGTTGATAGTGAGCAGTCCGAGCGCCGGTGGGCAGTCGATCAAAATATAGTGATAGGCTGCCGTCTTGAGCGCGTTCTTGAGCGCGTATTCGCGTTGCATTTGGGGCACCAACTCGATCTCGGCTGCAGCCAAATTAGCATTAGCTGGCAAAATGTACAAGCCAGGCCGCCCGGTGGTACGCACGGTTTGTTCCAGTGTGGCACGGCTAAAGAGCACGTCGTAGGTGGTAGGCTCGGTTTCTCTCTCGATGCCAAGGCCGCTAGTGGCGTTTCCCTGGGGGTCAAGGTCTACAATCAGCACCGGCGTGTTTTCACTGGCTAGCTGTGCAGCCACATTGGTGGCAGTAGTCGTCTTACCTACCCCACCCTTCTGGTTGATGACCGCGATGATTGTTTGTTTCATGCTTCCCTCTTGGCCAAAGTATACCATCCCTTGCCTGCGCTGGCCACCAGAATGGCGCGCAGCAAGCTAGCCACATACGGCTACCTGTATCTGTTACTTATTGCAGTTTGCTGATATAGCCGGCCCATTGGTCGGCGCTTACCCGGCTAGTGGAACGAATCAATATCAATAGCCCCTTCTCGGTAAAAATGAGCGACTGCGGGCCATTGGCCGAAGTGCCAATATACACCGTGGTGCTGCTCAAAGTCATCTTTTGGGTAGCATTAAACCCCTGGGCCATGCTGGCTATTTGGTCGGCGGTGTTGGTCTTAAAGCTGGCCGGCAGCGGCTGCTCGCTCACGTCGACGCGCACGCCATTAATCTGATCGGCGTAGGCATACACGGGATCGCGCCCCGGCGGGCTAATCTTAGACCAGTTGGTCATACTCTTGCCCGCGGGCGTAATAGTAGCAAACGTAGGCGTGGCTTTTACCGGGCCGTTCGTGGACTGGCTGCCAACACTCACCTTAGGCTTAGCCGCCGAGTGGTGAGGCCAGCGTAAATGAAAACCGCCGGTAAACAGAGGTATGGCATACACGCCAACTGATAAAAACAAAAAAATGCCAATACCTACCCATGCCTTGCGCGGCAACCGCTTAAGCTGCTTTTTGACTCTTGCCCAGGATACTTTGGGCAACCTGGGCAGTGATGGCATGCTGATGTTAATCTCAATAGCTTTGGCGGTCGCCCCGGTAGTTGTGCCCGCCCCAGCGCTGCCCTGCGTTTTGCGCGCTTTGAGCCGATCGCCTGCCCCGGCCTGCTTATCGACTATTGGCGCAGCTGGCTGCTTCTTTTTAAAGAAATGCTTGCGCCGTTCTGCGCGCTTAGCTTTTTTGGCAGCCTTACGCTTATCTTCTTCTATTGCCTCGCGCAAGCGGATACGCTTTTGCTCGGCCCACACATCAGAGAGGTCGGTGTCGGCCGCTGGCTTAAGCCGCCCGTCCGCCCCGCGGCTCAGCGCGCTGCGCGGCCGGATAGAATAAATACGCCTAGATGGTTCCCTCATGACTGCCTACAGTATAGCAAAATACCCTTTATGGTAACCGTACATCTGGGAGGCCTAGAACGGTGTGTCGTCCGGTTGTTGGAGACCGCCGGTAAACGTGCGGCCGTGCATGAGACGTTTAGACGGGTCGGCCGTGAACTCAAGGGTAAGATCGGTAATAGTGGGGCCGCGAGTAATATCATCCGGATAACCATAGGCCCGCGACGAATCTATAGTGACTAACAAGTCAAAGAACCGGGCGCAGTTAGTGGTAACCCCGCTACCGTCGAGCGGCGTATAGGTACCGGGCGTGCCGAGCGTAACGTTACCCACATTAGTTACCTGCCCCCAGGTAGTCATGGCTGGCGACTTACAAGAGGTGGTGGTATTGGTCATTGATTCGTAACTCAGCTGCCAGGCGGCGCCAATCGAGTTATCCAAGCCGTTGAGCAGCCACTTTTTGGGAAAAACATCGGTGTCGGTATCGATCATAATGGAATATTGGGCAACCTGGGGCTGCGAGAGCAAGCCGGTATAGTAGGTGCGCTGTGTAGTGGCTACAAAACTACCATTACAGCCGCCGCCAACTACATAGGCTTTACCGCCGCTATACGCCGCACCTGCGCCGTAACGTGAACCGCTATACTGCTGGTTGGTTTGATACCAGGCTCCCACGCCTGTGGGGTTGTTGCCACTCGCGATCGTGGTGTTGGCACTGATCGGAGCGACAAGCGTTTGCGGTGGACACGTAGTGGCGTTTGATCTGCCGCCGATAAGGTATATATAGCCGTTGGCCGCAAAACCGTCGGCGTCGGCAAGCGTGTTCGGCAAACTAGTAGTGTAAGTAGCCGAACCGAGCGAACCGTTACTATTTATCTTGAGGTACTGGACGTCGCTCAGGTAGTTAGCGCCGTCGTAGCCACCCAGGATATACATGTTATTAGCATAGGTAATAACTGTTTCGTCGCTACGCGCGATGTTAAAAGCACTGTTAACGGTGGTCCACGAACCAACATATAACCCGCCAGAGCCAAGGTCGTCACTATAGTAGATGGTATTCTGCTCGCTGGCTCCGGTGATTGTGGCTGAGTTTGAACCGCCGACTACATAAATACGGTTATTCCACACCGCAGCACCAATATTGGTAAGCGCGACGGGTAGCTGGTGTGAACCAGTTGACGAGGACCAGACGGTGCAATCAGCCCCCGAGAAGGTCGTGCACGCCTGCACACCAACCGATATGTTACCAGCACCAGAAACCCCACCTACCCAATACAGCGTATTAGCCGCCGCCAGTAGTTTGCCCCAGGCGCGTGCAACCGGCAGGTCGGCAGTTGCCGTCGCCCATGTCCCGACGGTTCCGTCGTTACTGATAGACGCATAGTAATCATGGGCTGTGGTGGTCGTGCACGTCATGTTCGTACAACCACCCGCATGGTATATATAGCCATTCAAAATAGCCACGCTGCCGCCAATCAGACTGGTGCCACCAGACGCGCCAGTACACGGCCCAGTACCGCAAGCACTGGTAGTGTTATAGGCTGCCGGTGCTCCGCTATCGTTGTTATATATCTGGAAAGTTTGGGTGGTATTGGTACGGGTACTACAACTGGACGGCGACGCGCCAGCGGTACACCCTCCAATCACGTAGGCAAACGAGTTAGAGACTGGCACACTCAACCCCCACCGCTGGTTAATGGTAACGCTAGAGACGCTCCACACTCCCCAGCTGCCATCACTCACATTGAGCTTGGCAAACTCAATGTCAGCCAACACACCACTTGTGCCATCGTAGCCACCTACGACATACAAATACCCGTTATAGCCAAAGCCCGCACCGCGCCGGCGTCCGGTAGCGGTTTGGTTGGCCCCCTGCACCCAACCGCTACCAACAGTAACAATATTGTTGGAGTTATCGAACTTCGCATAAATGGCAGTAGTGAGGTCAGTAAGACCGGGCGCCAGTCCACCTATCAAATAAATATAGTTGGCATACACCGCCCCAGCCATGGCACCCAGCCCAGTCCCGCTGGCGCCAGAGATTGTGCCTATTTGCAGCTGACTGGTCGTACTACAGCTAGCAACCGCTCCGGTAGTAGAAATATTGCACTTATAAACGCCCTGCGAATAGTTAGAGCATCCCACACTGCCGTCAGTACAGCCACCGATAATATATAAGTTGCCAGGGTTGGTACCCGCGGATCCTGGGTTAGCCCGCGCATAGGCATAGGCATAGGTTAACGTGGTTGCAGCGGCGCTTGTGACGGTAGAAATGTTTGAGTTAGTGGTCCACGCGGCCAGACTGCCGTCGCTGTTCACCGATGTGTAGTAGATGTTCGTACCCGTAGTAAAACCACCAATAAGGTATATCTGGCCGCCAAACACCGTGGTGGCTGCCGCCGCCAGGCCAACAGGCAACGTCGATGGGCTGACGCAGTACGAATCGGTATACGTGCCGCCTGTACATGCAGCAGGTTTTTGTAGCGTACCGTCCGAACCAATCGCCTGGTAGGTGACCCCGGTGGAAACCGAGGTACAGGCGTTGTTGGTGCATCCTCCCATGATGTACATGTACCCATTAATAATCGCCGTCTCGTTGAGCACGTTGCCCACCGAAGCGCTCGGCAAATCGCAGCTCGTGGGACTACCGCCGGAACACGGAGCCACACCGCTGGCTGAGGATGAGCCCACCGTACTGGCGTCGCCGTCACTGTTAATCACGCCGTAGTCCACATCAAAAATAGTATCGGTACAGCCGCCAGTGGACGGATCTTGGGCGCGACAACCCCCAAGACGGTATAAACCATTTTGCCAGGCGATAAGCGTATTGCCCATGCGCGTTTCGTCCAGACCGATAATCGTATTCCATTTATCTATGCTGCCGTCAGCATTAATACTGGCCAACTGCACATCGGTGCCTATTGCCGTACAGTAGCCGCTACCGTTGAGCGTGGTACAGCCACCGCCGATGTAGATATAGCCACCCCATATTGCGGCAAAGCTACCGCCGTTAGTGAGCCTGCCGGTAGTAAAGCTGTTCGTAGCCAGCCAGGCCTGCATAGTGCCATCGGAGTTCAGCTTGCTGTATTCCACGGTAGTTATCGGCGAACCGGTAAATGTAGCATCACCACCGACTACGTAAATAACGCTGTTATAAACGACTGCACTTAGCCCGTACCGGTTCGCACTCAGCGCCTGCGTCCCTGTGGTTGTCCAGGTGCTAAATGTGCCCGTGGGGTTAATGCTGGCTGTTTGCACGGTGTTACTGCTGAGTAGCGTACTGCTGGTAGTGAGTCCGCCCATAATATACATATGATTGTTATACGCCACAGCCGCAAACTCGCTCCGCGCATTACTCAACGCCGTATCGGTATACCAATAGACCGGCGTACCTCCGGTGGGATGCCATAATTGGGGCTCGCCGTTGGCGCCAAGCTTGGCGATGTACACGGTTGTTTGCGGTGTGCCGCCGCTATTGGCGCCGCCCATGGCGTACAGAAAGCCGTTGTAGGCCACGAGCGATAAGTTAGTGAGCGCTGTTGGCAAGTCATACGCACTACTGGTGCACCAGCCGGTGCATGTGCCGGCGCCGGGGTTAGGACTTGTAATCTGATTAGTAGTGGGATCAAACTGAGCCCAAGATACCGTTGCGGTGACTGCCGCGGTTCCTGATACGTAAGAAATAACAACTCCACCATTGGCTCCCGCCACTGCGCCACTTGTGCTCGCGGTACCCGCACCGCCGGTAGCTGCGGTGCTTCTATCGGTGTCGGAGTTGTTGCCTGGGGTAACGCCAGAGCCGGCGGTTTCTACCGTACTGCTGCCACTGACCAAGTCGCCACCGCCACCGCCACCGCCAGCACCACTGTTGTTGGCATTGACACTACCACCGCCACCGCCACCAAAGCGGCCACTACCACCGCCACCGCCACCTTCACAAGTACCAGCCGTGCCGCCTTTACCACCTGCACCGGTGCCACCAGCGCCGCCAGTACTGCCCGACACAGAAGTAGTACAGGTCGCGCCTGAGCCACCGGCATCACCGCCGGCGTTTGCCGCACCGGTTGCACCCGCCACGCCGCTGCCGCCGGCCGTACCGCCGGCACCACCAGCAGCATTTGTTCCCTGAGCGCCACCACCACCGGCCGCGCTACCGCCAAGCACGCCACTTGCTCCACCTCCAGCGCCACCAGCGCCACCGTTGCCGCTTCCGTTACCCCTGGCGCCGCCACCGCCACCGCCGCCACCGGCCTGGATCAAAAATGTTGTGCTACGCTTAACGGCTGTGTAGCCGCCGCCGTTACCACCAGCGTTGGCCGCAGCCGTAACCGCGCCACCAGTACCAACCAACACCGTAAGCGTCTCGGCAGGAGTAACCGTAAGCACTGCTTTAGCGTAGCCACCACCGCCACCACTACCGCCCACAGCCGAGCTGCCGCTCCCTGTACCGCCGCCACCACCCGCGCCCCAAGCCTTCACCGTTATCGACGTCACACCCGTCGGCACCACAAAGTTCGACGAACCCGCCGCATAGTAGGTTGAGCTCCCTGGCGTTCCACCCTGCGCCCCGCCAACAGAGTAAATATAACCGCCTGCTACGGCCGTTCCCTGCCCCCAGACCGCAGTGCTTAAATCGCTAGTACTCGACCAAGCATTAATGCGAGCGCCAGTAGTGGAACCTTTTTCGATTAAAGAATTGGGCGTGTCAAAGGTAATGTTTGTTTCGTTGTTGCCGCGCATGAACTTTTGAGCGGTCTCCACATAAATGCTCGGGTCGATGGCCAGCGGATAGTTGCCTTTGTTGAGCCCGCTCACCACCATGTGCAGATCACTACCCTGCATCACATACTTGGCCGTAACTTTAGTGCCCATGTGGCCCAACTCTTTAATAGTGGGCGCGGGAATGATAAACAACAGCGTGTTTTTAGGAGCCTTTGCTTTTGCTTTTTGGAGCAACTCGGCATCTTTGGGGGTAGCGGTGCTAATATTGCCAGCAAGGGTTGTATTACCAAAAATGCCGATGTTACCGCTCGGGTCGGTCCTGGCCACAAATTGACTGCCCAGGTTGAGGTTGTAGTCATACGTCACGGTGTTACCGGATGAACCCTTAAGGACAATATTCTCCTTTACTCCGGTGCCCTGCATGGTATACACCATCCAGCCGGTACCGTTAGCAAATGGATACACGATGTTATTGCCATTTTGGCGACCAGATAACAGCAACGTCTTGGGAGTTAGCGTGAAGTCGATGTTATTAACCGGGTCGGTAACGTTAATGCCCTTGGCGGGATCTTGGGGGGCAACTGCTTTTATTTGAGCTCCTAGGCTCGTTACCGACGTAGCTGTTTGCGGTGAGTAATTTTGATTAAAGGTAAACGCACTCTGTTTAGGATCAAACTTGATTTTGTCGGCCATAGCCTGAATCATTGGCGGCAGTAGCGATTCGGCTCCCGAACCAAGCGCATACGTTTGTTGGCTAAAGTACGGCTGCGATAAGCTGAGTAGCTCAGCAACTACGATAAGTATGGCTGTCAGGATCGACGCGGTGCGTGCGGTCGGGCCTTTTGCCTGCCGAACCGCTTGCGGCACAGGTAACCAGCCTGGACGTCTAACCCGAATGTGCACGCTGATGCGACCGCGAGCGGGCTTTGACGCCCCTGGCTTGACGGAGGTACGCGCAGACATGGTGGCTCGGGCTGGCCCGGAATAAAACGCAGCACTACGCCGTATATACAGCGCTCGATCTCGCCCTGGTGTTGGTTTTTTTATGTCGTCCATCGGGCCTAAAGTTCCCTCTATTGCGGCTCCCCTCTATCTGCTCTTAATTTTACCATAAGTACTTCTGTTACAAAGTGTTTGGGCACATCAAATTACATGGAGGTTTTGCAGTCAACCTTCAGGTTACTGTCGGCTAGGGCGCTACTACTTGTTGCTGAAGGTGAAGTTGAGGTTACTGACGTAGGCGTTGGCGTTGCTACTGGCTGTAACATCTATCTTGAATATGATGCTGTCACCTCCGACGAAGCCACAGGTAGATGGGTCGGCCGTGCCAGTGGCTGTCTTGACTTGCCATGACGTTTGTACGCCGGTTGAAACTGTTGCCGAGCCACACAATGCGAGGGCACTGCCGGTATGATTCTTGTATACACTGTATGCGACTGTCGAATTGGCGCTATCGGTAAGACCCATCAACGACGTGCTGCCCGAAGTAAAGGACTTAAAGGTGCTCGGCAACTGGTAAGTCACATAGACGCTGTACGTTTGTGCTGTTGCCTGCGGCGAAGTCCATCTATAGAAGTTGAAGGTCTCGTTGGTACCACATACCGGAGTGCCGTGCGTCGCGTCATTAATGTCCAAGAAGTCGGAACAAATATCTGATGTAAGCGTACCCACACCCGTACCGTGCAGCACGGCGTTGGTGTACTCCGGCGAGATAGTGATGATGTTGTCTGGGCTAGAGCCACAGGCTCCCCAACCATCTGATTCGTAGCACTGCAACTTGCCGAGCGTAGTGTCGTAATACATCGAGCCAAGGAAGGCGTCGTTGTTAGCTGCGATTGGGGCCGAGGCGGAGCGATCAAGGGTGAACAGTGTGACCGGACCACCGTTAACGCCGCCACCGATTTGCACGTCGGGGGTGGTGCCGCCGGAGATAGTCATCGAGAAGGTGTCGACCAAATATTTACGAACGTTCGATGCAGCTTCCACGAAGTAGACGTACGGGCCGGAACCGGACGGCGCGGTGCTATCGGTGGTTATGTAGCAGGTGATCTGCGTCCAGCCGGTGGTGACAACGGTTTGAGTGTTGTAATCGACACAGTCAACGAAGTTTGTGCCGGCGTCGCGCGAATAGCGCACCTTAAAGTCGGTAAACGCGGCACCCGTGCTCAGCTTAGCGTAGACCGATACGCGGTACAGCGTGCTGGTGAGCGGATTGATCGACAGTTTGTTGCGTAAGCCCGCGTTGGCAGCACCGGCCGTAACGTCGGCCGAGGCGCTGTCGCTGGCGTCATTACCGTCGAGCGTGTTGCGGGTAACCGAAACCGTACCGAGACCGACCGAGCTCCCCCAGTTGGCGGCAAAGTTAGTGTTGTCGTCTACCCCGCTGTCTGTAGCGTAGTTGTGGTCACCAGCCAAGGTGATGCTAAAGTTGTCGACGTAGAAGGTGTGCGCCACACCGCTGGTCTGACGGATTAAGATGGCGTTGGACGAGGTGATGCCGGAGGACGATGCGGCGAACGTACAGTTAACCTTGGTCCAAGCGCTAGTCTTTACTGTCTGGGCGCTCGCGCAGGCGACCGATGAGGTGTTGGTGCCGTCCTTAGAGAAGTCAACCTCGAGGTCGGTGAAGGTACCACCAGTGGCTAGGCGCACGGCGAACGATACGTTGTAGAACTGGTTGGCGGTCAAAGTGGTGCTGAGGGTGTCGGCCACACCAGTGTTGGCCGTGGTGTTGGTGACCGTCGACACCGATGCGGCACCGCTGGCAATGTTGTTGCCGGCCGTTGTGTAGCGGCTAACGGTAGGACCAGAGCCGATGGCTGCCCAGGTGCTTGCCGGGAACGTGCTGGACGAGGCGCCAGCGGTTTCCGCGCCACCGTCGGAAGCGTAGTCGGTAACGTTGTCGCTCACCGAGAACAGGGTTGCGGCGGTTGCCGACTGGACTTCGAGGAGTGTGCCGTTGATCGGGTTGGAAGAATCGTCGCGAATGGTTAGGCCGTTGGCGTTAGCACCGTTGCTCACCAAGAGCTCAGCGCCACCGGCGCTGGTCAGGGTGTTGTTGTAGGCGGCCTGCAGTGTTGTGGAGCTTGATGCACCGGCGGCGGTCCAGTCGGAACCGTTCCAGATCATCGTTGCGGTGGTGTTCTGGCGCATAGCAATCTGGTTGCCCGTGCCACCACCGTTCACCGATAGGGTGAAGTCGTTTGAGCCGTTGGCAGCGGTAACGTACACCAGACGACCGGCAGTAGCGTTGCCTGGGTCTGGCAGTGTGGCGGTCAGGCTCGCAGCAGTAGCGTTTATGATAACTGCACCGTAGCCGTCAACGCTGGCCTGGGTAACCGTACAGTTGCTACCACAAGATTGGCTGCCAGCCGTAGCAAGCGTGGGCTGGTTAATAATCACGATGCCCGATATGCCTGTACCAAGCCCGCCACCACCACTAAGCGTAATGTTGCCGCCGTTGGCGTTGCCCACAGTTGCTGAGCCACCCTGGATAGCCACCGCGCCACCTCTTACCGCTGTAGTAGCACTGCCCGAGCCCTGCAGCGTAAAGTCGCTAGGTGCAGCTGCGGTAACACCGTTACCCAGGTACAGGCTGTTGGCGTTGTCGAATGTAGCGCGTACGACGCCGCCCGTGTTAAACGCGATGTTGCCGGTGCCCGCCTGCAGCGTAAGGCTGGAGGCGTTATTAATGTTGCCAACGGTTACTACCGCCTTGCCCGTGCTAGTGTCGGCACCGTTGCCGATGTCGATGGTCTGGACAAAGTTGTTGCTGGTGGCACCCGCACCGATGCTAATGGTGTTAGTAGCAGTGGACTGGCCAATTGTGATGGTCCCCGTACCAACTGCGGCGCCAATGAGGATGCCGCCCGCCGCGTGTGGCACCAACTGGATAGCCTGGGTAATGTTGCTGCCGCCCTGTATCACCGTAATGTTACCGGTATTGTTGGCCGCCGAGCCGATCGTTACCGCCTGCGCAGTGGTGTTGTCGGTAGTGGTAGCGATGTTAATCGTGCTGGCATTGGCGGTGTTGCTCACGCTGCCAATGTTCACCACCTTGCCTGTAACCGCGTTGGTACCGATGTTGATGTTACCCGAAGCCGCTGCCGCCAGGTTAATGGCCGTGGCGCCGTTACCACCCTGGATAGTGGTGACGTTAGCGGTGGCGGCTATCGAACCAATAGTTACCGTGTTGGTGCCGGCCGGCGAGCCGTCGGCGATGTGCACGACCTTCGCACCCGTACCTGCAGTGTTGCCGGTGGCGATGTTGACTGTGTCAGTTATACCAGTGGCCGTAGCTGCGCCAGCAATGTTGACAGTGCTGCCGGCAGTGGTGGCGTTACCGAGGCTTACGGTCGATATACCCGCACCATTACCGATCAACACAGTTTGCGTGCCGCTCGATGAGCCGACCGTAATATTGCCTGTGCCGGCTGCTGCGCCAATAACAATCGTACCCGTGGTTTGCGGCGTAAGGCTGATCGCGGCGGTGCCATTACCACCCTGGATAGCAGTGGTGCTGGCAACGTTAGCGTTGGAGCCAATCGTGATGAGGTTCGTGCCCGTAGGTGTACCGTCGCCAATGTGAATGGTCTTGCCGCCGGCCGCAGAGGTGTTGCCCGTGCCAATGTTAATGGTGTCTACGGCGGAAGAATCACCCGTAAAGAGGTTGAGGGAGCGGGCCGCGTCGGCTACCACGTTGCCCACGTCTACCTGCGTGACGCGGTCGTTGTTGGCCAGCTTAAGAGCCGCCGTACCATTACTACCAGCTGCACCAGACAAGATGTTTACTGCAATAGTGTTAGCAGTAGATTGACCACCACCGTTACCGATGTTTATTGTTTGGGTGTTAGTCGTACTGGGGTTAGCGCTACCTATGTTGATAATGTTGGTGGCGGTGGATTGGCCAAAGGTCATGGTGCCGGTTTGGGTAGTAGAACCCAGTGTGATGGTCTGGCCGGCGGTGGCTGTTCCTATATTAATAGCAGTGCCGCCCTGAATGCTGGTGGTGGTAGCGTTGCCGTTACCAAGCGTTACCGTAGTAGCGTTGGTGTTACCAAGCAGCACGCTGCCCGCGCCAGCCGAGTCGATAGTTGCCGCGTTGGTGGTGCCAGCCGTAATCGTCACACCGCCGGTACCCTGCTCGGTTAAGACACCGGCGCTGCGGTAAATGTCGGCGTTGGCTATAGTACCGGTAAATGCTAAGCCGTTAGTGAGCGTGCCGAGAGTGTTGGTGATGTTAATACCATTGGTGGTGGTGCCGCCGGTGCCATTACGGTTGATAAGGAGTGCATTTGTTTGGCTGTTAGCGGTCGTGGTGGTATCAATCTCTACCGTGTCTGCGGTACTCGTGTTATTGGCCTGGCCGAAGAGCGCAGCTACAGCGGAAGTGCCGGAGGTGGCATTGACGGTGAGGCCGACGACGGTGTTGGCCGTTGGGCTAACGGTGTTGATCGTACCCGTTGGTACCTGCTGCAGGTAAGCACCAGAGGCTGGGTTAAGTGTGAGCGTACCAGAGGCGTCTGGGAAAGTGTACGCACGGTTGCCCGAAAGGCCGGAGGTGTCGAGCTGGATCGTGCGGGCGTTGTTGATGTTGGCGACGGTAGTGATGCTTAGGTTATGCGCGTTAGCATCGCGCAACAACAAGGTACCCTGCGACGAGTTACCGATAGTTATCGATGAGTTGACGGTCAGGTTACCCGTAGTACCAAAACCGGATAAGAAGTTGCCGCTGCTATCTACGACGTCTAAGATATCCTTGCTCTGGCCGGAGGCCGCAGCTACCACTAAGCCCTTTTGGGCGGCAACGGTGTTGTTCACGAACAACTGCGCGAAGTTAGAGCTGGTGGAAATCAGAGACTGGTTAGCCGCACCGATCTCGACACGGTTGTTGAGAGTGTCGGCTGTGAGGACGCTAGCGCTGCCCGCGTTGTTCAAGATTTGGAAGGCAGCCGTGGAGTCATTTGCGTTTTGGAGGATAACCGGCGAGGTAATCACACCATTGAGCTGCAGCTTGCTGTCGGTAAACGGTTGTGCGTAAGCGTTGGCCGTCGATTCCAGCTGGACGCCGTCCAGGAAGAAGGTACGAGCTGCGCCGGGGGTGTCCGTCTCTTTCCAGTACAAGAACGATGGTGTACCCGAGGTAGTAAACGTACAGTTAAAGCGTACCCAGCCAGTCATGGTGGCCGTAACTGACTGTGAGCTGAGCGATGGTACCGGCGTACAGCTCTGGTCAGAACCGTTGTTGTAACCAAAGGCTAAGTTGGTGGTAAAGTCGGTGCCAGCTGTCTGCTTTATCCAGAACGATAACTGGTATGTGCCAGTGTTAAAGGTTGAGGGTGTGTACTTGACGCCATCGGTGTTACCCGTTGAGGTCAAAGCGACCTTCAGAGACGCAGCGCCAATGTACTGCTGCGTGGTGTCACGGGCGACCGTACCGGTGCTGGTACCCTTCAATGCCCAGCCCGGTGATCCGAGGGTAACAGTACCCTCAAAGCTACCGTTGCCGTTGTCGATGAGCGTGTTGAGCGGTGTAGTGTCGGCCAGCAGAACATTCGAGCCCAGTGCATTTTGGATACGGAAAGCGGTGGCAGCATTAGTAGCATCCTGGAACAACGCGGTGCCGTTGGCGGTGAACGATTTGTTAGTCGCTACGGTGGTGTTACCACTTAAGCTAATGGTGTTACCAGCAACCGTGGTGGCGCTGCCGCTGTTACCCACAGCCACGGTCGCTGCATTCGTAGCGCCGATGTTTACCGTGCCGCTCGAGGATGTGTTGTCGTCAAGCGAGATCGTCTTACCGCTGGCTGCAGTGACGGTTACGCCGTTCGTACCAAACAGGGTGAGAGCGTTACTTCCGGTGTTGGCGATGTCTTGTACGGTAGTACCGGTGAACTGGATGCCATCGCCGGTGGCAGTACCGCTCAACAGAATGCCAGTAACGAGCGAACCGCTACTACTCTGATTAATGTTAATGCCATTAGTAAGAGTACCGTTGGCCACCGCAATGTTTATCCCGTTGGTGGTTGTGCCGCTAGCGGTATTGCGATTAATAAGGATAGCGTTCGTACCCGTGCCGCTGCCGTTCGTGAGGTTAATAGTCTGGGCAGAAGTGCCGGTTGCGGCAACCGTTTGTGTGAGCGTAGCGTTGTTGCCAACGTCGAAGACGTCGCTGCTGTTGGCCTGCAGCTGTAAGAAGTTGCCGGGCTGAGCGGTAGACGTGACGTTGACCTTTACAGAGTTAACAGTCGTGGTGCCGGTATTAGTGCCCGTAGTGTCAATAATTATACCCTCAATCTTGTTGCCGCTCAGCCCAGAGGTGTCACTCACTACAATCTTCTGGCTCTGTAAGTCGAAGTTGCCTACGGTGTTGGAGTTGTCCAAGGTCTGGGCGTTGTATGTGTTCAGGATGATAGCCGCGCCGGCAGTACTGGTGGTTGCCTGACCGATACAGAAGCGGCCGGCACCGGCGCCGTTACACAAACCGCCGACGCCGGTGCTACCCAGGCTGACGCGACTTGGGCCAGACTGCACGGTAAGCAATTGTCCACCGCCGTTGGCGTCGACTTCGAAGACACTATCGCCAGGCGAAGCAGCGCCGACTACCAAGAGGCCAATACCGCCACCGGCACCGGCTGCCACCTGGGTGATCTTAGCAGCAGGTACGGTGGTACCAGTACCAATGATGTTGAAGTTAGCAGTTTGAGGTGTGGCGGATTGGTTCTGGATGTAGCCTGTTCCAGCGGTGGCAGGAGCAAAGTTAGCACAGTTAGTTGGGGAAGTTGCAGCGCTGGTACAAACGGTGCCGGTTTCGGCTGGGAATGTAATCGTCTTGTTACCTGATGGAGCCGTGAATGCCAAAGTCGTGGTGTTGCCGCCGGTGCCGACAACTATCGATGTACTGTTGCCACCTAAGATGGAGGTGGTCTGGGTGCCCAAACCTAGGCTTAGACCGCCAGCGCCCTGCACGGTAAGAAGTCCAGCCGTAGTCGAGAAAGTCGAAGCCGCACCGGCAGTAATAGTTACTGCACCCTTGGCCTGTACCGTAGTGACGCCACCCGTAGCCGAGCTGCCTGAACCGATAGTGACGTTGGTGGTGCTGCCAGCCGTGTTGTTATTACCAACATTGATAGTCTGGGTGCCCGAGTTTTGAGTCGTGCTGCCGAGGCTAATGGTGGTAGCGTTGCTGCCACCAATGGTGATGCTGCCGTTAGAGGCGAACGCCGAGCCAGTTCCCGCGTCGATGAATACCGAACCGCCATTGCGCGTGCCGCTCGCACCGGTGGCATTGCCACCTTGCAGGTTAACGTTGCCACCAGTCACATTCGTAGTGCCAGAAGCATCGCCGCCGTTGAGGCTTAAGGCCGGGCCGTTGCTCGATGCGCCAGATGAAGTGCCAGGCTGTAAAGTTATCGCCGTAGCCGTGCTCGCACCAACTGTAGTAATATCACGCGTTTGGGCACCGGCCAAAGTTACTACACCGGCGGTCGAGACGTTAAAGTTAGTGGTAGCGATGGCAATCGTACTGCCACTCTGCAAGCTCAGCGCGCCGGCCGCGCCGTTACCAATACTCACCGTGCCCGTTGAAGTGCCTGTGTTTATGCTGGTGTTAAGGTTTACCGATGCGTTTAGCGAAAGCGTACCGTTGAGCGCCGTAGTTGAGGTTGCAGTGTTGCTACCAATCGTTACAGCGTCAGTGCCGCTACCCGTGGCCCCTGCACCTATATTAATAGTCTGAGTGTTGGCGGTGAGGTTAGCGTTTCCTATAGCAATTGTGTTGGTAGCCGTAGACTGACCGATGGTGGTGAGGCCAGTTTGGGTAGTCAGGCCAAGCGTGATCGTCTGGGCTGCAGCACCAGTGGTACCGATGTTAATAGCCGTGCCACCAAAGATGTTGGTCGTAGTGGAACTACCATTGCCTACGTTGATCGTTGCAGCATTGGCAGCACCGATGCTGACGGTGCCCGTACCAGCAGTGTTGTCATCAATAGAGATCGTCTTGCCGCTGGCTGCAGTAACCGTCACACCGTTGGCGCCAAAGAGTGTTAAGGCGTTGCTACCAGTGTTGGCGATGTCCTGCACTGTTGTACCCGTAAACTGGATGCCATCGCCGCCCAAAGTACCGTTAAACAGCACGCCGGTTGTGAGCGTGCCACCAGTCTGGTTAATGCTAATAGCGTTGGTGAGCGTGCCTGCGGTGTTGGTAACGTTAATACCGTTGGTGGTGGTACCGCCTGCCCCGTTGCGGTTAAAGATCAGGCCGTTCGTCTGGGTGCCGGCGGTGTTAGTAGTGTTGATCTGAACAGTGTCAGCCGGACTGGTGTTGTTGGCTTGGTTGAATACAGCTGCAACGGCCGAGGTGCCGCTGGTGGCGTTGACAGTGAGGCCGATCACCGTATTAGCTGTCGGGGTAATGGTGTTGATCGTGCCCGTTGGCACCTGTTGGATGTACGAGCCCGATGCCGGCGTCAATTGCACCGTACCACTGGCCGCCGGGAACGTGATGGTGTTGGCGCCCGACGGAGTCGTAAAGTTAAGCGTGGTAGTGTTGCCGCCGCTGCCGACTACAAAGGTTGAGCTGTTGCCACCCAGGATGGTTGTAGTCTGCGAGGCCACGCCCAGGCTCAAACCGCCGGCGCCTTGGATGGTCAGGAGGCCGGCCGTAGTCGAGAACGTTGAAGCGGCGCCCGCCGTGATTGTTACTGCGCCCTTGGCTTGCACCGTGGTGGTGCCACCAGTAGCCGACGAGCCCGAGCCGACGGTCACGTTAGTGGTGCTGCCGGCCGTGTTGTTATTGCCGACGTTGATCGTCTGCGTGCCCGAGTTCTGCGTAGTGCTACCGAGACTGACAGTCGTAGCATTGCTACCGCCAATTGTGATGCTGCCGTTACTAGCAAAAGCCGAACCGGTACCAGAATCAATAAACACTGAACCACCATTACGTGTGCCACTACCGCCGGTGGCGTTGCCGCCCTGCAGGTTGACGTTGCCACCTGTTACGCTGGTGGTGCCGGACGCGTTGCCGCCGTTGAGGTTCAAAGCCGGACCGTTGCTCGATGCGCCACTGGAGGTTCCCGGTTGGAGCGTTATCGCGTTAGCTGTCGCCGCACCCGCGGTAGTAATGTCAACCGCTTGCGCGCCAGCTAGTGTTACCACGCCCGCCGTCGACAAGTTAAAGTTACTAGTCGTAACGGCCAGCGTGGTGCTGCTCTGCAAGCTCAATGCGCCCGCCACGCTGTTACCAATGCTCACGCTGCCAGTCGAGGTGCCCGTGTTTATACTCGTGTTGTTGTTCGAGGAAGCGTTAAGCTGAACGGCTCCGCCCGCAGCGGTGAGCGCACCAGTTACAGTGGTTGTAGTAGCGCTGTTACCAATCTGGACGGTGGTGGCGTGGGTGTTACCCAGGTTAATCGTGCCATTTCCAGCTGAGTCGAGCGTTACAGCCGTAGTTGTGCCAGCCGTGATTGTCACGCCACCAGCTCCTTGCAAACTCAAGATACCGCTCGCTCGGTTGATGTCGGTACCGATCGTGCCGCTAAAGCTCACGCCATTGGTGAGCGTACCGGCCGTGTTGGTGATGTTGATTCCGTTGGTGGTGGTGCCACTGGCGCCGTTGCGGTTCACAAACAAGCCGTTGGTTTGAGTACCGATCGTGTTCGTGAGGTTCACATCTGCGCCGTCGCCGGTGCTGCTGCTAGTAATGTTCGTGGCGGTGGAGGCGTTTGCCTGCACCACGCTCAACGAGTTGTTGGCCGTAACGTTGCCGGCATTGTCGATCTTGAAGAACGTCGTCGTACCGGGAGAGTCCTGGATAGACAACAGGTCTTCGCCCGCACCCGGCGTGCTGCCGCCGCGCAATTGTAACACCGGCTTAGTGCCGCTCGCGATACCTTGGATCAGAGCCGTTGGGTTGCCCGTGTTATTGCCGATGATGTTGAAGTTAGCGGTCTGCTGCGTGAGGCTGTTTTGGATAAAGCTGCCAGAGCTGCCAGTTACGAACCCACAAGCGCTGTCGTTCTGGTAACAAACGTTAGCCGTGCTGCTGCCTGGGTCCGGCAAAGTGATTTGGGTGGCCTGGCCAAAGCTGCTGGCAAAGCCGAGTGATGCGGTGTTGCTGCCGCTGCCGCCGGTAAGCGACAAGGCCGTAGGCACTGCAGTCAGGCCGAGGCGTGGCGTCATTTCGCCGTCCCAGCTAGGGCTGCCACCAGTGCCGCCGATGTTCATGGTTATCCAAAGTGGTTGGCCCCACGGAATGGGCGTACTGGCCGCGCTAAACGGATTGTTCGTGCCTAGGCTGGCCGTTAGGTAGCCATTGGCGACCCGAATCGAGGTGCTGCCGCCAACGAGCCAATCTTCTGTCCAGTTGGCTGTACCGCCACTGCTAGCTGTATAAATTTTAAACTCAACGTTGTAGTTGCCGTCGGGAGCGATTGCGCCGGAAGTGTTTTCGAGTCGGGCCTGGAAATTGATGGTCGGGTCGGCGGCTGCGACGGGCTTTGTTGGCAAGTAGGCCAGTACCCCTGTCAAAAGCGCAACGAAAGAGAGCAAAACCGTAACAAACGGTTTCCACACCAACAGGGGGCTCTTTTGCGTTTTTGATCGCATGTTTATGTTGATTTTGAAGGTTTTATTAGTTATTTGTTTTCCAGCTACCACTTGGATAGACTTTGGATCACCCTATCATTATCCGGTTAACAGCGTAGACTCTACAAGAATAAAACGAGTACCGCACAGAGTAATTCCAAAACACCAATCGTGCCGTTAGTCTACACGCTTCTAATGTTTATATAACAACGTTCAAAACATAACCCCTATTGACAAGGTTTTACTACTGTTTTTGCGGGCATCTCTACGCCCATTTTCAATGTAAAAAAAACAGCGGCAGTTTTTTTGCCGCTGATTTATCCACAGGCGCTGTTCGTTTTATCAGGTGATTTTGGTGATTTTAATCGTGGTCTGATGTTGTCTGTGACCGTGCACCTTGTGTACTCGTTTTTTTGCCTTATAACGAATAGCCGTAACTTTGTCGGCTTGGACGTCTTCGGCCACGATTTCGGCTGTTACTTTAGCCTTTTCAACCACTGGCGCGCCAACGCTCACGCTGTCGCCATCAATCACCAGCAGCGGCTCAAAGCTCGCGCTTTTGCCTTCGGCGTGCAATAACTCAACCTGCAAGGTCTCGCCTTCGCTCACCAAATATTGCTTACCGCCGGTTGCAATCACTGCTTTTTTCATAATCTTTGCTCTTCCTGAGAATTTAACTACCATCAGATAGTAGCAGATTTACCCCCATCTGTAAAGTGTTAGCCCCTACGCCCACGAAGACGGGCGAGGGTCGCTCACCACCGCTGACGTCCTCCTGGCTGCGCGACGTGCGGAGTGTCATCGGCAGCGAGCGACCCTCGCCCTCTGCCTGAGGAAACGCTCAGCAGCTGGCGAGTCAGGGCCAGGAACACTCCGCACGAACGAAGTGAGCTCAGGACGTTCCTGGTGCTGACTCGCCAGCTGCGTCTCTACGAATAGGCGCTATTGATACATGGAGCCGGCGACTTCATTCATGAGCGGGAGCGGCCGCCCCTGCCACATGTTGATCACCGAGCCGTCGTCGGCCAACGCTAAAATGGCTGGATACGTCATAACATCGTACAAACTTGCGGTGGCTGCACCGTCGCGGGTACTTATACTGAGCAGCTCGAGCTTGCGCCCAATATCGTGAATCTTTTGAAAATCACGTGCGAAGCTTTCGGCGTCGGAGGCGTGATCGGAATTCGGTCTGTAAAGGATGAGCAGTTTCACACTGCGAGCATAGCATAACCTCCCTGCCAGCGGCAACCCATTTACGCACTAAAGCAGGACGCAAAAAATAACCACCCCGGGACAATCCGGGGTGGTTATACCTCTGGGAACTAGCCACTTACGGCTAGCTGCAACCTGTGGTCGAGCCACAGCTGGTACAGACATAGCAGCTGCCGGCGCGTTGGGTTTGGTTACCACAGTTGTAGCACATCGGCGCAGCATCTTGGTGGCTGTTAGTGGCCGACGCGACCTTGCTGCGAGCCTCTGCGGCCTGGACACCGTTAACGGGTTTGGTGCTGCTAAACGCGGCCCTGCCGTAGGGCTCCTCTTGGATGGTAGCCGTTTGAGCGGGCACCGAGCCAGTTACGGCCACAGCTGCAACGGCAGCCAGCGCTTGCTCGCTCTGCTCTACGAGGTGGCCATCGATCGTTTGGTCGTCGGTGAGCAGGCTTACTTGGTCTTCGGCCGACATGTCGTCGAGCGAGGCCATGCCCAGCTCGAGCCGGTCGTCAAAGCTTAGGTAATCCAATGCCAGGCGGCGACCGATGTAATCGATGATCGAGCTCGCGGTGCGGATTTCCGGGTCATCGGTAATACCGGCCGGCGCAAAGCTGGTGCTCATCATCGCCTTTACAAAACTCTTAAGCGGCACGCCATATTGCAGGCCGTGACTGAACGAGATGGCGAATGAGTCCATCAGGCCAGAGATCGTCGAACCCTGCTTGGCGACGCTTACAAACAGTTCACACGGAGTGCCGTCTTCGTATTCGCCAACCGTGAAGAAACCTTTGAGATCGCTCACACGGAACTTGTAGGTGACTCCGCGGCGACGGCGTGGTGGTTCGCGCCGCACGGCGCCCTTCACTACGATGCGATCGTTGAGTGCCTCAACGAGTGCCGCTGGAGCGGCCACAGTAGCCGCAGCAGCTACCACTACCGGCTCTTCCCTTTTGTTCTTGTCGGTGGTCGATAACGGCTGGGCAACTTTGCAGTTGTCGCGGTAAATAGCGATAGCCTTGATGCCCATCTTCCAAGCGTCGATGTGCAGTTGCTCCACATCTTCTACGGTAGATTCTTCGGGCATGTTGACGGTCTTGCTAATAGCGCCAGAGATAAACGGCTGCACAGCAGCCATCATCTTAACGTGGCCAAGGTACGGGATGGCGTTGTAACCAACCGCGCACGCAAAGACGTTGTAGTGTTCGAGTTTGAGGTGTGGTGCGCTATCAACACTACTTTTGTCGTGGATGTGCGCCACGATGTCATCGATCTGGGCGTCGGAGTAGCCGAGATTCTTGAGTGCGCGCGGCACGGTCTGGTTAACAATTACCATGCTCCCGCCGCCAACCAAGTCTTTATACTTGATGAGCGAGAAGTCTGGCTCGATACCGGTAGTGTCACAGCCCATCATAAAGCCGATGGTACCGGTGGGTGCCAGTACGCTGGCTTGCGAGTTGCGAATACCGTACAGTTCGCCGAGCTCTACTGCTTCGTCCCAGGCCGCTGCGGCGGCGCTCAAAAGCTCCTCGGACACCAAGTTGGCGTCAATCTTAGAAACTTCGCCGCGGTGCATGCGCAAAACCTTAAGCATACCTTCGCGGTCCTTGCGGTAGCCCGCAAACGGACCCACGCGCTTGGCCATTTTGGCGCTCGTGGCGTAGGCATGGCCGGTCATCAGCGCGGTAATCGAGCCGGCAATGGCGCGACCCTCTTCGGAGTCATATGGCAAACCCATAGCCATCAAAAGCGCACCGAGGTTGGCGTAGCCCAGGCCGAGCTCACGGTATGCTTTGGCGGTCTTACCTATCTTCTCGGTAGGGTACACACTGTACCCTACTAAAATTTCTTGTGCGGTAAAGATGAGCTCGACAGTGTGCTTAAAGGCTTCAATGTCAAAGCTGTTCTCGTCCCGCAAGTACTTGAGCAAGTTGATGCTGGCCAAGTTACACGCCGAGTGGTCGAGGTGCATATACTCGGAGCACGGGTTGCTGCCGTTAATCCGGCCAGCATTAGGTGAGGTATGCCAGCGGTTGATGGTAGTGTCGAATTGCATGCCTGGATCGGCGCATTCCCACGCCGCTTCAGAAATCTGACGGAAGATGTCACGGGCCTTGACCACTTTAACAGTCTTACCGTCGCGTACTGCTTTGAGTGCCCAGTCTTTGTCGTCTAGAACAGCTTGCATAAATTCGTCGGTAACGCGCACTGAGTTGTTGGCGTTTTGATACTGCACGCTAAAAATGTCTTTGCCGTCGAGGCTCATGTCGAAGCCAGCTTCTTGCAGCACGCGCGCTTTGCGCTCCTCAATGGCTTTACACCAAATAAATTCTTGGACGTCAGGGTGGTCGGCGTTCAGGATGACCATCTTGGCGGCTCGGCGCGTCTTGCCACCGCTCTTAATCGCACCTGCCGATGAGTCGGCGCCGCGCATAAAGCTAAGTGGGCCTGAGGCCGTACCGGCACTTTTACCAAGCGGCTCAACTGACGAACGAATAGGACTTAGGTTAACACCCGAGCCCGAACCGCCCTTAAAGATCATGCCCTCGTCGCGGTACCAGCTTAAGATTGATTCCATAGTGTCTTCAATACCCAAAATAAAGCAGGCGCTGGCCTGTTGAGCACGCTCTGGTGCACCAATATTAAACCACACAGGTGAGTTAAAAGCCGCGCGCTGAGTGGCAAGCACGTATTTAAGCTCTTCACGGTAGTCTTCGGCTTCGGCGTCAGTTTCGAAGTAGCCTTCTTGTTTGCCTTCACGGACAACGGTGTCGGCTACACGGTCAACGAGATGCTTGAGTGAGGATTCACGCTCCGGAGTACCAGGTGTACCAGTAAAATATTTTTGGGCCACAATATTAATGGCATTGAGCGACCAACCTTCGGGGAAATCAACTCCCTTCTGGTCAAACACAACTTTCCCTGTTACCGGGTTAGTTAATAACGAATCCTGCTTGCCCCATGCAAGCATGTCATATGCTTTAGTTCCGGCCTTCGTAAAAAGCCTCCCAAGCGTTAGACTGGTGGTTTGTCCCATAGTACCCTCACTTTTAACCGATAAAAAGTTGTCTCTCCCTTTTTACCAGTGTCTTAATTAATTTTTTATTATTTGTTTAGAGCAATAGCGCCTCCCAAAGAACGCCTGTCTCCCCACTAGGCTCGTCCCGGAGCCTTGTATCTACTTGTTATAGTACAGGCACGTCACGCGCGCAAGGGCAAAGAGCTCCCATGGGGAGACAGCCGAATTTATGCTTTGAGAGGTTCGCTTGCTTTGTGCTTACGGATTTGCGATAACTCGCGCTCGAAACTGGCGATGTCCGTAAAACGCCGATAGACGCTCGCGAACCGTACATACGCCACCTCATTTAACACGCGTAACCGCTCCATCACCATATCGCCAACTTTAGCAGATGTCGTTTCTGGCTCGCCGCAAGCATATAAATTCTGCTCGATATCGGCTACCAGACGCTCTAACTGCACATTGCTTACCGGAGTCTTTTCGCAGGCCCTATATAGGCCAGCAAGCAGCTTCTCGCGGTTAAACAATTGACGGGTGCCGTCATTTTTAATGACAGTGAGTTGCGGCCGTTCCAAACGCTCGTACGTTGTAAAGCGATATCCACATTCCGGGCAAGCCCGTCGTCTGCGGATCGCCTCACCATCGCCAGCGTCGCGTGATTCGATCACTTTTGTGTCGCTCGCGTCACATTGGCTACACTTCATGCGCCCCTCCTTTAATTTCTAAATGTACTCACTATCACTACATATAGTGCTTGTGTTATAAATCATAGCCCTACTTGTAGCGCTTTGCAACAAATTTAGGTTGTATTATTTAATACGGCTTTACGAGGTTTTGTCGGACTTGTCGTCTTTGGCTTTGTCGCCTTCGGTGTCGTGATGGCGCTTGGTGAGGCGGCGCAGGAATGACGGTTTTTCGAGCTCGGTGTCGAGGTCGGTGACGGCGTCGTCATCGTCGGTGCTGCTCAGTGGGTTGGTGCTGCTTGAGTCGTCATGGCTGGGATGATGGACCTCGGGCTCCAAGTGTTCGGTCTTGGGCGCTTCGTCGTGGTCGTCGAGTGTCCAGATGTTGGGGATTGATTCGCTCTTAAAGCCGCTTTCTGGTTGGTCGTCGAGCGAAGTGTCGATAGCGGCCATGTCGTCGTCGGCCTTGCTAGCGCTACCCGTGTCATTGGCGGTGCCATTTGCTGTGGCGCCACGGTTGGCAAAATAGGAGGCGTCAAAGCCGGTTGCCACAACGGTGATAATAATTTCGCCGGTGAGTTCGGGGTTGATGGTGGCGCCAAAAATGATGTTGGCGTCGCCGTCGGAAGCACTGGTAATTGTTTCGGCCGCGATGTTAATCTCGTGCATCGACAGGTCGTCGCCGCCAATGACGTTAAACAAAATGCCGCGAGCGCCGTCGATCGACACTTCGAGCAGCGGTGACTCAATGGCCTGCTGTGCGGCTTGGACGGCACGGTTCTCGCCGCTGGCGCGGCCAATGCCCATGAGGGCGCTACCCGCGTTGCTCATCACTGCCTTGACGTCAGCAAAGTCGAGGTTAATCAGACCGTGCACGGTAATAAGGTCGGAGATACCCTGTACACCTTGGCGCAACACGTCGTCGGCCACTTTAAAGGCTTCGAGGAGTGGCGTTTGGCGATCGATCGTCTGCAGCAAGCGGTCGTTGGGGATAATAATAAGCGTGTCTACAGCGTTGCGCAGGTTTTCGATGGCCTGCTGGGCGTTCTTGCGGCGCTTTTCGCCTTCAAAGGCAAACGGCTTGGTGGCAAAGCCAACTACCAAGATGCCCATTTCCTTAGCAGCACTAGCCACGACGTGCCCAGCACCGCTGCCGGTGCCGCCACCAGCACCAATGGTAATGAATACCATGTCGGCGCCCTGGATAGCCTTCTTGATCTCTTCAATAGATTCGCGGGCCGCGTTTTCGCCCACCATTGGATCGGCACCGGCGCCAAGGCCGCGTGTTTCGTCTTTGCCAATGTGGATTTTAACGGTCGCCCTAGAGTGATGGAGCGCTTGGGCATCGGTGTTAATAGCAATAAACTCGACACCGTCGACGCCGGCGTCGATCATCCGGTTAATAGCTGCACCGCCGGCACCGCCGACGCCGATAACTTTGATCTGCGCGAATGTTTCTATAGCTGGTGCGACTTGTGGCATGCCCTCGACCTCTCTTGCTTATACCGTGAAGTATACCTTAGCAAGCACGCGAGTTCAATAAATAAGTTGTACGCGCCTTTTTGCGGCGCGGTGGACATGAGTAGATTGTGTGTACGCGCTTTTAGTGCCTAAAACGTCGGATCAACGCGTCCACTAAATGTAGTGTTCGCTCGCCAGCCGGCAGGTTGCGAGGCGCTGGCTCCTCTGGGAGCAGCAGCATATCTAAAATCATCAGGCCCACGGCCGTACAATATGCCGGATCGGCGACGGTGTCGATCAGGCCGCTCAGCGGCTGGAGCTTGCCCACGCGCGCGGCCAACTGCAGCTGTTGCTTAGCAAATTCGGCCATGCCGGGGAGCTTAGCGGTGCCGCCTACAATCACCACTCCGCCAGGCAACTTGTGAGCGCGATGGATACGACTCAGTTCTTTGTTAACGTAGTCAAATAATTCTTCAACCCGGGCCTCGGTAACCATAGCAATGTCTTCGGATTTAAAGAGATGGTCTTGGTTGTGCATTTTGATGCGCAAGTCGCGCTTGGCGCCGGTTTGCATAAGCCCGGCGTGCTGGACTTTAACCGCTTCGGCAATGTCGAGGTCGGTTTTGAGCCCGATGGCGAGGTCGTTGGTGATATGCTGGCCGCCAATCGGCAAAACGGCCACGTGCTGCACTTCCCCATCTTCCAAAACGACGAGGTTCGTGGTGCCCGCACCGATGTCAATAAGCACCGTGCCGGCCTCTTTTTGCTGCCGCTGCAATACGGCCTCAGCAGCGGCTAGGCTCGATAGTGTGCGGTTGTGTACATTGAGCTGCGCTTTTTCGAGCGCCATATCCAAGTTGCGTAAGTTGGGCGTGGCGGCGGTGACGATATGGGTATCAACTTCTAAACGCACGCCGTGCATGCCTACCGGATCTTTAATATTGTCTTGCCCGTCCAAGCGGTAGTTTTGGGCAAATACTTGGATAATTTCGCGGTTACTAGGCAGCTGCACGATAGTGGCAGCTTCTTCGACACGCAAACGGTCTTCATTAGTGATTTCTCGGTTAGCGCTGCTAATGGCGATCACTCCCTTGGAGTTTAAGCCGCTAACGTGCGAACCGTTAATGTTCACCGTGGCGCCAGTTAGCTTCATGCCAGAAAGGCGCTCGGCTTCGTTCAAGGCTTGAGCAATCGCTTCGGATACGTCTTCGATGTGCACCACGGCGCCTTTACGCATACCAAGGTTGGGAGCGCTGCCGTGCGCCACAATAGACAGCTTGCTGGTGTTGTTGGGGTCAATCACGCCAACTACGCAGCGAACTGTGCTGGTGCCTACGTCGAGGCCCACATATGGCGTTTGAGCGGTCGAGCCGTGCATATGCAGGCAGTATAGCGCTTATCCTTCGGTTAGGGCAAGTGTTCGGGTAGTCGCCCACGCTGGGGCGAGGCTACAGCTTGGTGAGGATTTCGCAGCCGCTATTGGTAACCAGCACCGTGTGCTCAAATTGGGCGGCCCACGAGCCATCGACGGTTAAAAGTGTCCAGCCGTCTTTGGCTTCATAAATCGCTGGATTGCCAAGCGTGGTGATCGGCTCGATGGCAATTGTCATACCGGCTTTGAGTTTTGGCCCAGTGCCGGCACGACCATAATTAGGGATCTCCGGGTCTTCGTGCATATCGTTGCCCACGCCATGGCCAACCAGCTCGTGCACAATGCCCAGTTTATGCTTGCGCAAAACGCGCTCAATCGCAGCCGAAATATCACCCACGTAACAGCCGGCCTTCACCGCGCCAATGCCAGCTTCCAGGGCTTTTTGGGTACCTCTCAAGAGCCGTGCCGTGTCCGGTGTCGTCTTGTCACCGATACACACGGTTATGCCAGCATCGGTGACCAAGCCTTTATAGGTTACGCAAAAATCATAATTAACGATGTCGCCGAGCTGGAACGGCCGAGTGGTGGGAATACTATGCTGCACTTGGTCGTTCACCGATATGCAGATAACGTCCGGAAAACCGTGGTAACCCAGACAGGTCGGTATGCCGCCGAGTTCTTCTATTTTGATGCGCGCCAAAAATGACATTTCTTGCGGTGTCATGCCGACTTTGGATTTCTCGCGCATCAACTCCAGTACGGTCGCTAGCATCCGACCGCCCTCACGGAGGGCGGCAATTTCTGCTTGAGTTTTGACCGTACTCATCATCGCTGCAACCTACTCTGCGTCTATACAGGATAAAATGGCGTCGTGCACATGCTCCGGCGGCTTGCTGGCGTCGATGTCGCACACTTTGGCGCCCTCTTTTTTGAGGTGCTCGATGATTGGCAGCGTCACGCTGCGATACTCGCCAAAACGCTGATTGATGGCTTCCTCGGTGTCGTCCTGTCGGGCACGACCGAGCAGACGCTTACGCACCACGTCTTCGGATGCAGCCAGGTGGATCACACCACTCAAGGCAAAACGGCCTTTGTGCACTTGCTCGAGCAACCAGTCGGCCTGTGGCACCGTGCGCGGAAAACCGTCTAAAACAAATTCTTGCTGCGTATCGATCAACTGCAAGACTTTGTCCATCATATTGATCATTTCGTCGTCGGAAAGCAGCTTGCCCTCCAGCATTTCGTGGCGGCGCTTGCCCGTTACGAGCACGCGCAAAATCTCGCCGGTAGAAATCCAGGCGTAGCCGTGTTCGTCGGCCAGCTTTTTACCTTGCATACTTTTGCCGGACCCGGCAACTCCCATAAGTATAATCATGCCTTAAGCGAGCCGCTCCTTCACGGCAGCGGCGATGCGCGCCCCAGAGGCAGCAGCACCCACCTGTTGTTTTACCTTGCCGATCACTTGGCCCATGCCAGCCGGTGTTGTTGCGCCCATTGCGGTCACCGCTTCGTCAACAATCTTTTTGAGCTCGTCGTCGGAAAGCTGTTGTGGCAAGTAGGCCTCAATCGCCTTTTTTTCTTCGAGTTCAGCATCAGCGCGGTCTTGGCTGCCACCTTGCACATACAAGTCGGCGCTCTCTTGGCGCTTTTTGGCTTCTTTTGCGAAAAGCGTAATAATCTCGTCGTCGGGTAGGCCCGAGTCGCGTTTGCCCTCAGCTACTTCGGCGTACAGAATAACACTCTTAAGCCCCCGGAGCGTGGTGGCGAGCGTCTTATTACCGGCCAGGAGTGCCTGCTTGAGGTCCTGGTCAATACGCGCTTTGAGCATCCCGGCTACCGTTGGCCGAGCTTTATTTTTTTGAGCTTGAGCGCCTTGCGCTGCGTGCGAATAATCGCCTTGTTGCGGCGTTCACGCTTGCTCGTCGGCTTCTCGAAGTACTGGCCTTGCTTAACAATAGCAACCACACCAGCTTGTTGAACCTTTCGGTTAAAGCGGCGCAGCAGGTTTTCGAGAGACTCTTTAGAATCTTTGCGGGTAACTTGTATCATATGGGTTAATTCTACCGTAACAGAGAGGCTTTTGCAAGCGCAGTTTAGACCATTTGCTGTTTTTTGGGAGCAACGCGCTGCGACTTCATCACAATGCTTTGGAGCTCTTTGAAAATCACAAACTGTTTGTTGGTGTGATAGATCTTGGTATTACCCTGCTTTTCGGAGATCAAAAAGCCTACTTTTTCGAGACGTTTGAGTTCGCGCTGGATGTTGCCGGCGTCTTCTTTAATAAGCTTAGCCAAGCCGCGAACGTGCGTCTTAAAGTCGGGATATTTGGCGTAGATTACAATGATCTTGCGCCTAACTCGTGATGTGATAAATACGTCTAACATAAGCCTATTGTCATTCAAACAACGTGATTACGAGTATAGACGAGCTGGCGGCGCATTTCAACTAAATTCCCTCTTTTACTCATAAAACCCCTATAATGCAAGACATGGGATACGCTGAGGTGCTCGTTGCCGACCAAACCTTCCACGGCTCTAAACCGCTGACATACGGCTCGGACGGCGTGCTGGTACGCGGCCAGGTAGTGACAGTGCCGCTCAAGCGCAAACATGTATTAGGCCTGGTGGACGCGGCCGTGGGCAAGCCGCAATTTGCAGTTAAGCTGGCCGTGGCACACCTCGAACTACCTCCTGTGCCGGCGCCACTGATGGCACTCCTTGACTGGATGCGCGACTACTATCCGGCGCCGCTGGGCATCACCACGCAGCTCTTCTTGCCTAAAAGCCTGCCGGCTAAGCCACTGCCACCTCTCGAGCTAGCTGCCCCAATAATTACCCACTTGCCTGCTTTAAATGCCGAGCAAACCCAGGCCATGGCCGCCATAAAGCAACCTGGCCTGCACCTGCTGCACGGCGAAACCGGCAGCGGCAAAACGCGGGTGTACATCGAGCGGACGCTGCAATGCATCAACCACGGACGCTCAGCGCTCATTTTGACCCCCGAGATTGGCCTTACCTCGCAGCTGGCTAACGACTTCCGCGCCGTATTTGGTAACCGCGTATTCTTGGTGCACTCCGGCCTCACCGACGCTCAGCGGCAACGCGTCTGGCAGGCGATGCTCCAAACTACCGAACCACTCGTGGTGATTGGCGCCCGCTCGGCATTATTTAGCCCCCTTAGCGACATCGGGTTGATTGTGGTAGACGAAGCCCACGAAGGCGCCTACAAACAAGATCAAGCGCCGCACTATCATGCCTCAACCATAGCCGCTAAGCTGGCTGACCTCCATAAGGCCACGCTGGTGCTCGGCTCGGCCACGCCGCTGGTGAGCGATTACTACATTGCCACTGCTAAAAAACGGCCGATTATCCGCCTTAAGGAGCAGGCCGTGGTCAGTGAACATGGGGCGCCACAGATCGATATCATTGATTTGCGCGACCGCGCCCAGTTTACCAAAAGCTCATTCCTATCGAACCAGCTGCTGACGGCTATCGGCCAGAGCTTACAAAGCGGCGAGCAATCGCTCTTGTTCCTAAATCGGCGCGGAACAGCACGCGTCATCTTTTGCGACAACTGCGGCTGGCAAGCGCTGTGCCCACACTGCGACCTACCCCTGGTATACCACGGCGATGAACACCTTATGCGCTGCCACTCCTGCGACCACAAAGCCCGCGTACCGGGCAGCTGCCCACAGTGTCGCAACGCCTCGGTGGTCTTTAAGAGTATCGGCACCAAGGCGGTGTACGATGAAGTAGCGCGCTTGTTCCCCGGTGCTCGCGTGCAACGTTTTGATACCGACAACAAAAAGGCCGAACGAATTGAGCAGCACTACGATAGCGTGCACAGCGGCGACGTTGACATCTTAATAGGCACTCAAACCCTGGCCAAAGGCCTAGATCTTCCAAAACTCGGGCTGGTGGGCGTGATCGCCGCCGACACCGGATTGTATTTCCCTGACTTCACCGCCCAGGAGCGCACCTACCAGCTGCTCACACAAGTTATCGGCCGCGTGGGGCGTGGACACCGAGCAGGGCGCGCCATCGTGCAAACTTACGGACCGGATAGCCCGCTACTAGCTGCCGCTCTTACTAAAGATTGGAGCACATTTTACAACGCCGAAATTACTGAGCGGCGCACCTACCGCTTCCCGCCGTTTTGCTATCTGTTAAAGCTCACTGTTCGTCGCGCCAGCCTGAAAAGCGCCCAGACATCCAGCACGGCCCTGGCGGTCGCTTTGGCCAGTGAACATCCCCGTGTGCGCGTCGAGGGACCTGCGCCTGCCTTCCATGAGCATGTGCTCGGCAAGTTCACCTGGCAGCTGATCGTTAAAGCCAACCGCCGCAGCGACCTCTTAGACATCATCGCGGCACTGCCTGCTGGCTGGACGTACGATATCGACCCCACTAATCTGTTGTAATTCTCGCTCCCCCTCAGTTATACTTTAAAAACATGACAAAAGACGACATCATCACCCTACCCAATACCCACCTCCGCGAACGCTCCAAAAAAGTCGGCATCATTACCCCCGAAATCACCCAACTCATTAACGACATGAAGACTGCCACCCTTGATTGGGAGGCCAGCCGCGAGCACGAAGTAGGCGTGGCTTTAGCGGCCGTCCAGGTCGACCAAATGCTACGCATCGTAGTCATTCGTAATGATTTTGACAACAAAGAAGACAAAACCTTTGCCGTCTTTATTAACCCCATCATCACCAAGTACGAAGGCGTAGTAGAGCTCGATTACGAAGGCTGCTTAAGCGTTCCGGATATTTACGGCAAAGTGCCCCGCTACAGTAAGGTGCGTATTAAAGCACTCAACGAGCAAGGCAAAGAATTTCGCATGAGTGCCGAAGGATTTTTGGCACGCATCTTTCAGCACGAAATCGACCACACGAACGGCGTAGTGTTTATCGACCACATCAAAGACGACCCCCAAGCGTTCTTTAAACTAAAAGAGGATGGCAACCTTGAGCAACTCGACTACGAAGCGCATGTCCGAACCAATAACGTTCTTTGGTAGCGGCCCGGTAGCGGCCGAAAGTCTGCGCCTGCTAGCGCAGTATGCCGAGATTGAGGCTGTGGTAACTAAGCCACGCGCCGAGCATCACCACGGTGACGTGCCGGTTTTAGAGCTCGCCGAGAAATTGGGGCTGCAGGTACTCACTGCTAGCAGCAAACATGAACTCGACGAATTATTTGCCGCCAAGCCCGTAACCAGCCGCGTTGGCGTGCTCATCGACTTTGGAATTATCGTGTCGCAAAATGTGATTGATTACTTCCCGCTCGGCATCATAAACAGCCACTTTTCAGTTTTGCCCGAGTGGCGTGGCGCCGACCCGATTAGCTTCGCCGTTTTGAGCGGCCAAAAACAGACCGGCGTCAGCCTGATGCTTTTGGTGGCCGCCATGGACGAAGGCCCACTGCTTGGCTACGGCGAGCAAGACATCGACGGCATGACCACGCCACAGCTCACCGACCGCCTGATTTTACTCAGCGACGCCCTGCTGCAACACGAACTACCGCGGTATCTAGCCGGCGAGACACATGGCGTATCCCAAACGATCACCGAACGCACCCCGTCATATTCCCGCAAGCTCGTTAAAGAAGACGGGATTCTCGACTGGCACAAGCCCGCCGTGGCACTAGAGTGCGAAATCCGCGCCTTTAACGGCTGGCCCAAAAGTCGCACGCAATTCGGCCCGCTCGAAGTCGTCATCACTCAGGCCCACATCTCTGAAGCTATGGGCAAAGTCGGAACATTGAGCATCATCGACAAAGAGTTAGTGGTCCACTGCGGCCAAGACAGCCTCGTCATCGACCGCCTCAAACCCGCCGGCAAACAAGAGATGACCGGCCCCGCGTTCCTCGCCGGCTACAAATCTCAATTATCTCTTGGTTAGATAACAAAACACGCCCGATTTGGAGCTAGTCCTGAGCTCGCTGCGCTCGTGCGGGCGCTCCAAATCGGGCGTGTTTTGTTATCTGGCTAATCTAATATTGTTGCTGCGGAGGTTGCTGCTGGCCATCTTGCGGTTGTGGCTGTTGCCAAGCTGCAGGGTCCGCTGGAGGCGGTGGCGTTTGTTGCTGTTGGGGGTGGCCCATAGGGTCGCCGGCAGGCGCAGGGTTTGCCGCTGGAGCTGGCCAAGCACCTGGGGTTGGGGCGGGGGCACCTACTCCAGGGTCTGCTGGCGGCATTGGAGGCTGCATCGGCTGGGGCTGCTGCGGGGGCATCATCGGTGCTGGCCCATAGCCATAGCCTGGTTGCGGAGCCTGCGGATAGCCGCCCTGTGGTGGTTGTTGTGGGGGCATAAACGGCTGGGACGGGTCTTGTTGAGGCATTGGAGATTGGGGTTGTTGCATTGGCATCGGTTGCTGTCCGCCCTGCGGTGGCATTCCTTGCATGGGCATACCGCCCCCCATAGGGTTGCCCATCGGCTGCCCGGCTTGGGGTGGCATCTGTGGCTGGGGCTGCGGATACGCGCCGACACCTAGCGGCTGACCGCCATTGTTTGCAGCAGCTAAGATTTGCGGCGCCACATGGCCTACTTCGCCCTTTAGAGCCTCAAACTCGCTGGCGACCACGTCCCGATAATGGGGGAACTTGGTCTCGAGCCAGTTAAGCGCTCCGGCTTCGTCGTTGGTTTGGATGAACTGCTCAAACTCACTCAGTTGCTCGTCGCTCATTTGCTCAGCGAGCTTCATACCCACGCGCATCTCGAGTGTCTCGTAAATGTGCGCCAGCAACTTCTTCTTTTCCTCTGGTGGTAAGCCAGCGAGGCCCAATTCGCGCAAGAGGTCGTCGTCGAGTTTAATCATGGCAGTTCCTTTCTAGTTTCATTCTAGCACGTTTAGTGGGCTTGGCCAGCGGTGTTTACAGGCTGCGCGTCACCGTCTTACGAGTAAAGACTTCAAGCCGGTCGCCCTCTTGGAGATCAACGCGGGCAGTCGTTTTAAAGCTCAGGCCGCACATCTCACCCTCAAGCACTTCTTTGGCGTCTTGGGGGCCGCGCTTTAGGTTGGTAATCTCTACTTCGGCTAGCTGCTCGTCGCCGCGCATGACGCGCGCCAGAGACGGTATGGTGAGTTTGCCCTTGGTAACTTCGCCGCCACAGATTACCGCTGTTTTGGTAGTGTTAAAGATACCACGAACCACGAGCCGACCGAGGTCGGTCTCCACCACTTCGGGTGCCAAGAGCGTACTTAAGCCCTGCTTAACGTCATCTATGAGTTCGTAGATGATGCTGTACAAACGTATGTCAACCTTATCGCGCGAAGCGAGTCGCTTCACGGCAGTAGGTACTGTGACGTTAAAGCCGTAAATAATCGCACCGCTGCCGCCGGCAGTGTGGACGTCGTTATCAGTAATATTCCCCGCACCAGAACTCACCACGCGCACCGCTACTTCGTCGGTATCAAGCGCTTTGAGGCTGTCGATCACCGAAGTTAGCGAGCCCTGCACGTCGGCGCGGACGATAATATTGAGCTCGTTCACCTGATTGTTGCGGTTGATCATGCGGATCAGCTCGCCACCGGTCATGTCGCCGTGGCCGCCCTTTTCGCGGTGGGCCATGGTGGCCTGCTCGGCCGCGATGCGGGCTTCTTTTTCGTTGGGTACGACCTTAAATTCGTCGCCGAATTCGGGCAAAGCTTTAAAGCCGGCGATCATTACGGGCGTCGAGGGGCCGGCGTCCTTAATTGTCTTTCCGTCGGTCGTTTCTAACATTCGTATCTTGGCATACGTTGTTCCAGACACAACGAAATCTCCCACATGGAGCATTCCCTCTTCCACTAACGCGTGGGCAACCGGGCCACGGCCCTGCTCCACGTGTGCTTCGATAACTAAGCCAGTAGCCGGGCCATCTGCCTCGGCTTTAAAGTCTTCTACGTCTGCTACCAGCAAGATCATGTCGAGCAAATTGTCGATGCCCTGCTTGGTCTTGGCCGAGACCTCAACCACCACAGTGTCACCGCCCCACTCTTCTACCAATAAATTCTGCTCGGACAGCTGCTGCTTGATGCGGTTAGCGTCAGCGCCTTCTTTGTCGATCTTGTTAATCGCCACGATGATCTTAACGCCGGCTTGGCGCGCAAAACGGATAGCCTCCAATGTTTGCGGCTTAATGCCGTCGTCGGCCGCCACCACAATGATAGCGATGTCGGTGAGGTGAGCGCCGTGCTCGCGGATAGCGGCAAAGGCTTCGTGCCCTGGGGTGTCTAAGAAAGTTATGGCGCGCTTGCCGTGAGTTATCTGGTAGGCGGAGATGTGCTGGGTGATACCACCAGCCTCTCCCTTGGCCACTTGGGCGGTGCGGATGGCGTCAAGCAGGCTGGTCTTGCCGTGGTCAACGTGACCCATCACGGCTACCACTGGTGGGCGGGATACGGCTTTGTCGCTGGCCGGATGCTTCTCGCGCACAGTAATCGGCGCGTCCTGCTGCTTTTTGGTGAGCTCCACGTCGAGCTCCAACTCCTGCACAATAATCTGTGCTGTGTCAAAGTCGATGCGCTCATTAACGGTGGCCATAACGCCATTCTTAAACAGCTCACCAATCACCCGGGTAACGGGTAAAGCCAGTTTGTCGGCTAGAGTGCCCACGGTGATCATATCTTCAATTTCGATGGTCCTTGCCATATGCACTCCTTCCTGCCGACTCCCCGGCTTAAAAACGTCCCTAGTTCATGGGAGCTATTGTTTAGCGCTCTTGAGGCTCAAGGCGATCTTACGGGCATCGTTGTCGATGTCCAACACCTTAAACTGCTTCTTTTCGTTGAGCTTAAAGATTTGCTGTGGGTCGACGGTTTCGTCGTCGCTCATCTCTGACACGTGTACGAGAGCCTCAACACTAGCGCTGAGCTGTACAAAGGCGCCAAACGGCGTAATGCGCGTGATCTTGCCTTCTACGATGTCGCCCTTCTTGAATGCTTTGACTTCTTTGAGCCATGGGTCTTCAAGCATTTGCTTGAGGCTAAGGCTTAAGCGGTCTTTGTCGATAGCGATGATCTTGGCCTTCACGGTGTCACCAACCTTCACGTAGTTGCGTGGGTCTTCCACGCGCTCCCACGAGATTTCGGAGATGTGGATCAGGCCTTCGATACCAGCGACGTTAACAAACGCGCCGAAGTCGATAACACCGGTGACTACGCCTTCTACGACGTCGCCAACCTTAAGCTCGGCAAAGCGAGCTTGCATGTCGTCTTTAACGGCTTCCTTCTCGGAGAAGATCAGCTTGTTGTCTTTGCGGCTCACGTCGAGCACGCGCACACGGATGGGTTGGTTTACGAGAGCGTTGAGCTTCTGCAAAATCTCATCTTTATCGGCGCCAGAAACGCGCGGGTAGTGCCCGGCTGCCAGTTGGCTCACCGGCAAGAAGCCGCGGATGCCTTCCAGCTCTACCAGCAAACCACCACGGTTGGCGTCGTACGGAATAACGTCGACGATCTCTTGGTCGTCGAACATCCGCTTAAGCTCGTCCCAGCCGCGGTCTTTAACAGCCCGCTTCATGCTGAGCAGTGCGTGGCCCTCTTCCATTTCGGGGTCGATAACACTGACGGTTACCGTTTGGCCCTCTTCTAGGACTTGGCCGTGGCCGATTTCGCGGCGCAAAACCACGCCCACACCGCGGGGTCCGAGGTCGATCCAGACTTCGTGTTTGCGTACCGAACTAACGATACCCTCTACGACATCTCCCGCCTCTAATTGTTTAACGTCACTGCCTGCCAGCAGTTCGTCCATAGTGATAGTACTGTTCTTGGGCATTTCTTAGGTGCCTCCTTCTATAGTGTATTTCTTCAGATGTAACTACGGCCAACCGCAAGACTAACCGTAACACACCTGTAAGCTTGTCTCGTATTATATCTGTTTTTACGCTAGAGGTAAAGAGCTGGCGCACACCGAGCCTTCATAGCCCTTAAATTGACAAATCGCTTATGATATGATACTATAAGATACGATACTTTAAATAAGGAACCTAAGAAATGGCAGAACAACCATACGTATTCCCAGGTGTAACAGATGCGCAACTTGCGCAGTACCCTAATCTGCAAACAGTCGGCAATATGAACGGCCTACAGGCCGGCCAGGCCGTTGAGATGGCAAATAGGATAAACGATGCCCGAGACATCGCACAGCGTCACCCCGACAGCGATCACACGGTACTTCAGCAAGAAATAGATGATGCGACAGCGCGCATCGACATGTATCTTGGCGGAGCTGCCACGCAGAACTATGCCCTTAGGCCACAGGAACCAGCACCGGCTGAACCTGAAGCGGAAACATCTCATAGTTCCGCACCAGGGCCAATGATGGTGGTCAGCGGCGATGGACGAATAGTCCCCTACGGCCAAATACGCCGCGGCGATCACCCGCAAGAAGGTAGAATAGTAAGCGGCGGCTATCGATAAAAATACCCGCTCGCACAAATAGGAAGGCCCGTAAGAGCCTTCCTATTTTTATTAGGCGAGCCAACGCCAAAGCATAGCGAGCTGGCGTGAGCGCGTGCTAAACTAAGATCAATATGTACTTGGGGATCGATATCGGGGGCACCAAAACGCTCGTAGCCGTCTTGGACGACAACGGTGTTATTGCCGAACGGCTGACTTTCCCCACCCCTAAGGATTACGACGACTTCGAACGCGCCCTGGCGGAATCTTTGCGGGGCTTTAACACCCACCAATTTACTGCTTGTGGCGTTGGTGTGCCCGGCCGAATAGACCGTGAGCACGGTGTGGGGCTCGACATGGGCAACCTTCCCTGGCACGACGTGCCAATCCAAGCAGACGTCTCTAAAGTGCTCGGCTGCCCGGTGATCATCGACAACGACGCCAACCTCGCCGGCCTGTCCGAGGCAATGCTGCTCAAAGACGAGTACAGCCGCGTGCTCTATATGACCATCAGCACCGGCATCGGAACTGGTATTATCGTGGACCAACAGATTGATCCCGCCTTTGCCGATTCTGAGGGAGGCGAAATTTTGCTGGAACACGAGGGTAAGCTCGAAAAGTGGGAGTCGTTTGCCTCCGGCCACGCTATTGTCGAGCGCTATGGAAAAAAGGCTAAAGACATCACCGAAGCCAAAACCTGGAGTGCTATTGCCCGCGACTTAGCAGTCGGTATGATAGACCTGATCGCTGTCATCCAGCCAGAGGTAATCGTGCTTGGCGGCGGGGTGAGTACTTATTTTGACCGCTTTAAAGGGCCGCTCTTAGCTACGCTCAAGAGCTATGAGACGCCGCTGGTACCGATCCCTGTTATCCAAGAGGCTCAGCGCCCAGAAGATGCCGTGGTATACGGCTGTTACGACTTAGCCAAGAGCACGTATGGAACAGCTCGTTAGCGCGCTGCGCGCGGACTTTCCGCAGTTTAGCTTTGCCGTTGGTGAAATCCACTGCTGGTCGCCCGCCGAAGGGCAAATCTCCTACCAAACCGACGAGTCGCCGCTGCACATGGCCGGACTCCTGCACGAGGTTGCCCATGCCATACTCGGCCACCGTAGCTACCAGAGCGACCTCGACCTGCTCCAAAAAGAGGTGGCTGCCTGGGACAAAGCTGCCCAGCTGGCCGACACCTACCACACTGCCTTCGACGGTAACCACGCGCAAAACTGTCTCGACACCTACCGCGAATGGGTCTACAAGCGCAGCACGTGCCCTTCCTGCAGCGCACATGGTGTGCAGCAAACTACCACCAGCTACCACTGTTTAAATTGCGGCGGAGTCTGGCAAGTTACCGCTCACCGCTTCCGCCGTCCTTACCGACGTTCGGATGCACACAAAAATAGAGTTGTAGCCTGAGCTACAACTCTATTCTGTAGTAATCTAAGCTAACTTAGGCTACTTTTTTGGTGCGGCGGCTAATACGGCCACCCTTTTGGCCAGCAGCGCGGGCCAAATCGCGGTTTGCAAAGAAACCACCGGTGCGACCAAGCTTGCCGCCTTTGGCGCCAATCTTAGCGTAAAACTCGCTACCGTACTTTGCTTTGTTGGTTGCAGCGGCTTTCATACCGCCAGCTTTAGTTCCAGCCATCTTAACCTCCGTGGTCTGTTACATAAGTCTTGCTATCAAAAGAAACAAAAAGAGCCTGCCCTATCTGGGCAAACCCTCTCTTTTCTTTCGAAACTACTTATATAGTAACATGCTTATGGATCTAGGTCAATAGCAATTCTATCTTGACCTTCGGGGCCTCGTGCGCTTTTCTACGTCTTGGTATAACCGGTAGCCGCGCGTTGCTCGTACATCTCTTCGATTAGCCTCGAGCCACGTTAAAAGCGACCGGTGATACCCCCCTATGTCATCTGGCAGACCAAATCTCTCAATGCGCTGTTGCCACACGTCGTCAGGCACGACTGGGGCTCCAGCCGACGGGTCTAGGGCTAATCTTTCCGTCAACTTCTCAGATACACGCGCTTGTTCACCCAGATACGCCTCAGCGTGCATCTCTCGTAAAGCACCCCACACTACCTTAACCTGCCGACGCGATATGACGGTAAGCGCGGCGAGAGCTGTAAGTTTTAGGTCCGGTGCGCTCCACACTCCTTCATCAAAGAGGCCTAGCCTATAAGGGCTCCGCTCTATCCACCCGATAAAAGCGTCAGGCTGCTCCGGCACGACAGCACCGACGGTGTGCACGGCTACGGCCCCGGCAAAGTTGAGCTCTATGCCAAGGTTCAGATCGCTAAGCCCTCGCCGAAATGTTCCGATGACCGATTCGCTATCGTACCTCATTACGCCCAGATCGAGATCAGAGGTGTCTGCTGCGCACCCATGCGCGCGGCTGCCCATTACTTGTACTCCGAGCGCAGCTCCGCCGAGCGGCTGGGCTAGCTCAGCAATACGCCCCACGATCTGCCGATTTTGATCGTAGACTTCCGGAGCGACGCCGTGCATAGCGACTCGTTCCGACGTTAAAAAGTTATGAATTTCACCGATCTTGTAGTTGGTCATGAGAATGATTGTATAAAAAATGAGGAAGATAAAAGCCATCCTATTCGGATGGCTTTTATATAATTCGGCACCGTGCTATTTTCCCAGGGGTGAACCCCAAGTATTGTAACCGCGGCGAGGCTTAACTGCTGTGTTCGGCATGGGAACAGGTGTTTCCCTCGCGCCA
>DATIIH010000002.1:0-121797 GCA_035479875.1 Patescibacteria group bacterium
AAGACTGGATGAATATATTCATTACTACAACTACGACAGGCTACATCTCGGCATTAACCTACAAACACCAAAAGAAGTAGCTACAAAACAACCGGCCTAACGGCCGGTTGTGGTGCGAAGGTATTGACTAGAGGACGTACCTCCAAGCAATGGTTACCACCTTTAGGCAGCAGAAACCAAAAAAGTCCCAGGAATAAAATCTGGAACTTTCCTATCTGGAATAAATTGTATCAAATCTTGGTGCGCCATTGCGGACGTTAAGATAACTTTGCCAGATGACCCTGAAAGCGATGTAAAGGAAATTCGTGAACTACTAGGCGGCTCTGTAGAATAATGACTCACCCCATCAATAAACTTGGTTATGCGAACCAACGTCGAGAAATTCATAATGGTCTTCTGTCTCCCGATACACAACCCGCAAATCACCCCCAATCGAAAAAGCGCGCAGACCTTTCTTTGTCCCCACGAGTGGATGATCGTCCAACGGATAGTCGCGTACGCCCTCCGTAAATAACTTTAGTCGGGTCTGGAATTGCTTTTTGAGTTTGGGGTTCGGAGAAATACGGCTTTGAAAATTCTTTTCAAACTTGCGGTGACGACGTATAGGCTTCATGCCTACAAGTCTTTCATGAAGGCTTCGACGGAAGTAAATTCCTTGACATTACCGGCTTCCTTTTCTGCGTCAAGCTCGGCAATCATTTGCTCGTAGCGGGCATTAGCCTCAGGGCTTAACACAATTGTCTTGCCATCAAAGTCCAGCTTACGGCCATCAGCTTCGGCTTTTGCCCATACACGAATGTATGCCTGAGCGGAGTCGAAGCCTAAGCTGCGAGCACGACGTTCTAGGCCTTCACGAACATCTTGATCGATTGGGATTTGTAGCTTTGTAGTCATAGTACTTAAATGGTATCAAAAAGGTATAATAATGTCAAGTCTGTGTCAACTAGACTACGGATGATCCACGAGGCTTAATGCCGCCAAAAAACCCATGTCTTTAATTTTTGACTCTTTCACCATCTTCTGTACATCTTCGAGCGCAATCCACATTGTTGAGATGTCTTCATCTTCCCCAACCTGTGCCGTACCAATCGTGTCGATGTTTAAAATACAAACATATGCCTTCATCGAACTGAACCCAGGCTGCGGATAAAGTTCAAAACAGGTGTCACCAGAACCGTTAACGCCCGTTTCCTCGAGTAACTCGCGCTTAGCGGCCTCAGAAGGTGACTCGCCCTTTTCGATCCAACCTGCAGGCAGCTCATAGACAAAATCATCAACTCCACGACGATACTGCCGCTCCACCAGTAGCCGACCTCGCCCATCCAGGACGACAATAAGTACATAGTCGGGCCGATTCAAATGAAGATAGTCGTTTTTTACTAAGCCATTGGAGAGCTCGTAGTTCCTGTTCTCTAGCGATACCCAAGGACTGCCAAATACCTTTTGAGTGTCAAGTAGTTTCCATTTTTTCTGATCATTCATAACGGTAATTATACAGCGCCGCAATTGCTGCGGCTAATCCTACGTAAGCTGTCATCTAAGGTGCGATGGAGCCAGAAAGGACTTGAACTCGTGCAACAGATTAGAAAAATTATAAAACAAAAAGCGTTCCAAAAATTGAACGCTTTTGTATCTGTAAAATCAACGTGGTGCGCCAATGCGACCTTAGGTGGAACCAGGTTGAGGCTAGCATAGTGCTCATGTACACCAAAATGCGTGACCTTGGTTTTAGATACGATGGCGAGTGTTTTTGTAGAGCGCTACCCTTCCAGGCGAACCAGGCTCCGTCCGGCCCAGATGTCGAAGACAATGGCCAAAGCAACCGAGGGCAAGTAGAGGGCGAAGCCAAGTATTCCAAGGGGCGTAGCCGTGGTGACGACTCCCACGATGGAAGCGATACCGGCTATAATGCCGACCCATCCCAAGCCTTTGGGCAGCTCACCCTTGGATATAATGGCCGAACCGGCGAGGGCAAGCATCAGGCCGAGGAGCAGGTTGCCCAAACCCTGAAAACCATTGGTAATCGCCAGAAAGGCGCCCCACGAACCGACAGCCGCAGGCAAATGGGTGGTTGCCAGGGCCACGAGGGTGGGCAGCCCGAGGTAGAAGCTCAGCGCTACGAGGCCATGGCCGACGCTGCCCAGGATGCCGAAGTAGAGTACGGCAGTCGCTCGAGTTTGGGTTTTGGCTTGTAGTTTGGCGGCAAGGCCGGCCACATATATGACCCTCACGATTGCTCCCACGAAGCCAAAGAAGGTGGCGATGCGCAGCAATAGTTCCTTGTCCTGTACGAGCGCCAGAGCCTTGGTGGGATCGCCTAGCTTGTCTGGCGAGAAGCCGCTGGCCATAAAGAATATGAGCTCGAGCAAGAGAGCAATGCCAGTGAAAATTCCAGCCAGACCGGCGTATTTATACAATGGCTTCATGTAATGGTTCCTTTTGTGATGCGACGGTTAAAGCTCGGACTAGCTCCTGAGCGTTATTGGCATACCTTGCTAGAGTTGTGGCTGGGTCGAGGAGCTGATGACGCTCGTCAAACATGTCGGGTTGGATGAATATGGTTGTATGTTTAGCAAGCGGCCGCATGCGTAGCTCGGTAACTACTTGGGTGAGTTGTGCTACAGCCATTTGACCGCCACCCCAGCCGTAGCTCACGAAGCCCACAGGTTTGTTAGCCCATTCGTGATATAGAAAATCCAGAGCATTTTTGAGCGCAGCCGGATAACCATGGTTATATTCTGGGGTCACTAAGATGTAGCCGGCGGCGCTGGCAATCTTTGCACTCCAGCGCTTGGTGTGATCGTGCTGATACATGCTTGCCTTGGGCGGCACTGGTTCGTCTAGAAATGGCAAGTTCCAGTCGGCCAGATCAACGAGTTCAAATTCCAGGTCAGCTTGCGACATGGTTTGAGCGTAAAACCAATCTGCAACCGCCCGGCCAATGCGCCCTGGGCGCGTACTTCCAACGATAATTATGACTTTGGGTTTATTCATACGAGCAGTATGCTCCATATGTACCGTCATTGTAAGTACGTACTATAATGTGCTATACTAACTCAATGGTACGTAAACCTCATTTCAATAGCGGCGATGGTCTGTCTGATCTCTACATACTGGATTCGATTTCGGGCAAGTGGACTGTATTAGTTGTGTATATACTGTCGGAAAGAACAATGCGGCACAGCGAGCTGCAGCGCGCCGTAGGCGGCATTTCTCAAAAGGTGCTTACTCAAACTCTCCGCAACCTGGAACGCAACGGCGTTGTGACCAGAACAATCTACCCGGTAGTGCCTCCTCAGGTGGAGTACTCACTAACGCCATTGGGCCGGTCATTGGTGGGAGTGCTGTCGGATCTCTGTATGTGGGCCAAAGGTCATCACCTTGAAGTCGAGCAGGCTCGGAATAAATATGATGCTATCAGATCATAAAATAAAAACCCTATTCGTCCCAAGGAAAATGAGGCACAGCATCGATTTGTCCTAAGGAGAAGTCAGGAATGACTTCTGAAGCAGCCGTGAAGTGCAAAGCAGCGGTTCCAACGATTGCTCCCTTTTGTGTTTCAAGATATTCTTTTGCAGCCCGCAAACTCCCTCCGGATTCCAAAACATCCTCCACTAATAGTAGGCGGTGCCCGGATAGTTCTTCACCAATAGTCGTAGTAACAATTCTTTCCTCACTCCGTTTTTTGACGTTTACGGCGTACATATCCCTTATGGCGAGCCGAGCGACAAGCAGCCGAGCAGGAACAACACCGCCACGTAAAATACCGACGACTCCATCAAAGTCTAGTTCGCTAGCTCTGACCTTTTCTGTCAGTTCGTCTATCATTCGTTCAAAAGCTGGCCAGTCAATGTTTTTCATACAAGGCTAATTGTCTTACACCCTTAACCAGTAGGCAAGGGTTTGATCGAACCAGTGAGGACTTGAACCCAGAGTTACAGATACAAAGTGGCTGTCAAAATAAAAAGGCCTCAAAACTTGAAGGCCTTCTTATCTGTTATTCAAAAATGGTGCGCGAGAGAGGACTTGAACCTCCACAGGATTGCTCCCACTACCACCTCAAAGTAGCGCGTCTACCATTCCGCCACTCGCGCGTGTAACTCTGGTATTTTACGGTGTTTGAGCTAAAAACTCAAGGGTACCTAGTAACCTATGCGAAGGCCAACCGCTGCATGGCATCTATCAAGAAGTGTCCATCTGAGCCTGGGTTGCTCGGCACCGAGACAAACATACAAGCCTGTGCGGTTTGGGTTTCATTAACGACGGCGTGCGGATCACCAAAATGCACGGCTAAACCATCATCTACGGCAGCTCGATCACTAAAACCAGTGGTGAGCGTTACGCCGGCATAGCCACCAACTCCGCGATCAACAAGGCGCTCAAAGTCTTCGGGGTTATCACCGAGATAGCCGCCGCGTACCAGCTTACCGGCCTCGAGTTCGATTAGGGTTAGGCAGCCAGCATATTTACTTAGGTTCGAAGCTCCCGGCCTTCCGGCACCGAGGGGGAAATGAGCTTCGGTGTGAACGGCGGCCTTGCTACGTGGCACATACTGCGTGCGGTGGGGGAAGTCCCCCATATCAACTTGATCCATCAAGAAAGTATTCAGGTCCCCGCTGCCCTCAGTCACGTCAAAAACGATAACGGTGGCTGTGCCAGCGGCCCGGCCTAAGTAGCGTATTTCACTGCTGGCGCGGGCTGAGTTGGGCTTGTTTGGGGTGGGCGCTAGGTCAACTGCGGCGCTGAGGTCAATGCTAAAACCTCTACCGAGCAAACCCATATAGTGAGGGACCGTAGCTTGAGCGGTCTCGGCAAAGGTGGCGAGTTTAATATCAGAGACAGAATCATGAATGACAGGCATGAACGCACTATACAATGTACCTATGCGTACATCAAGACCTGGGCATGTGGTCGTAGAGATGGTTGAGCGTGTAGCTATTACGCAACAGCGGCTTGATAGCCTCTAGGTTGGGGTTCATCTTTACGCCGGGATTGAGCGTGCCGTACGGGTCAAAGACTTGCTTGAGCTTGCCAAAGAGGGAGTACAGCTCGTCGCCATACAATTTTTGGAGGTAAGGCGCGCGCAACCGGCCGTCGCCGTGCTCGCCGCTGGTGCTGCCGCCGAGGCCAATTACCAAATTGTAGTATTCGTCGATTAAGCGAAAGGCCTTTTGGCGGTCGCCTACTTGCGAGAGGTCCAAAAACGGCTGCATATGTAGGTTGCCGTCGCCGGCGTGACCCCATACTGCCGCTTGCAGCTGGTGGCGGGCAAATAACTGATACACACCGTCGATATATTCACGGAAGCGCTCTGGCGGCACCACGCCGTCTTCGATAATCGGTATGGCTTTGGTGCCGCTCTCGCCAAAGGCCATTACGGCGGCCGAAGAGTGGCGGATCTTCCAGAGTTGTTCTTGCTTAAAGGCGTCGGTCTCTAGCTGCACGTTACTGCCATATGTTTCCAAAATTTTGCGAGCCTTCCTGGCCACCTTCTTTTGGGTGCGGTCGCTGGCGTTATCTACTTCTACCAGCAAAATAGCGTGCGGGAAGGGCTTGGGTACGACGTCTTTGAGCTGGTTGGGGTTGAGGGTGTCTACTACATTAAGCAGATTGCCGTCTACCATTTCGATGGCGCTCGGCATGTCGCCCATACCGCGCAGGTCTATCACGGCAGCCTGTAGTTTTTCGAGGTCATCGAAGTGCGCTACCAGCAGCGTGGTAAGTGGGCTGTATGGCTCGGTAGCCAAAATAATCTCGCTGATGATGCCAAGTGTACCTTGCGAGCCGACGAATAGGGGCGTGAGATCCAGTGAGCCGTCGCGGTGTTTTACATCTACAAGATCGTAGCCGGCTGAGTTTTTGGTAACGCCTAGGCGTGCTTTTTCGAGCACATCTTGATTCTCTTCGCACAGAGCGTCTACGGCGCGGTAGATCTCGCCTTCAAAGGTAGCTAGGCCCAACTTTTTGTTGAGTTCGGCCTTTTTGAGGCGCGACGTTTCGATGACCTCGCCGTTAGCAAGCACTACGCGCAGACCCTGAACGTAGTCGCGGATGCTACCATACTTAACACTCTTTTCGCCGCTGGCGTTGTTAGCCACGGCGCCACCGATAGTCGAATACTCAATACTGGCCGGGTATGGCGGCAAAAACCTTTCGTGCGTGTGCAACGTTTGCTGTAATTTGCCAAAATTTACGCCAGGCTCAACTACCACCACGCCGCTTTTGTCGTCGAGCTCCAAAATACGGTGCATGTGAGCGGGAAAAACCAACATAATGCCACTACCCAGGGCTGCGCCGCCTTGGTCGGTGCCAGCGCCACGCGCCGTAATAGGCACTACGCGGCCACGCTCGGCCAGCTGCCAGGTAAAACGCGCTGTTTTACGCACATCACTCTCGCTGCGCGGATATACTACCAACGCCGGTGTAACCGTTAAGATGCTCCCGTCGGTCGAAAAATACCGCCGGGCATCAGCCGAGCTCATTACCTCACCTACCAAATGCTCTTGCAAATAGTGTGCAACCTTACTCATATCGAACAGTCATCCCCGTCTTAGCTCTAGCACTTATGATAGCACAGAATGCCGGTGCGTTTATTGAACAAACGCGTAGGTTTACGGGCTTAGATGCCCGGCGCCGGATTACAATCGTAGTTCCCCGAGGACTCGATGGTGACATACAGCGGCTCAGCGGGATTTTCGGAGTCAGTGTAGCCACCTATACAGATCATGTTGCTGCCGGTGCCCTTGGTATACATAAAATATGTAAGCGAACCGATGGGATCGCCGGCTGACTTTTTGTGCCACGAAGGATCGTTGCTCATAGCGCCTTGCAGTACTGAGAGTGGGTTTACGTCGCCGTATGTTAACGCGATATAGCGGTCAAAGTGATGAGCACCCTTCCCGTCGGTGTTGAAGCCAATGTCTTCCTCGGTGCGATGCTCAGGCCTAAGCAAATGCAAGCTGGCCTCAACCTGACGGAGTTGTTTCATCTGTGCGCTCGGGAAGAGCTGGCGCCAATTAGCATGCAGTATCCAGGCCACACTCAATATTCCGATCACCGTCAAAACGGTGATAAAGCGACGTTTACGGGGCACGCTTTCGGTCGTCTTCATATCTAAATATAAAATCTAGGGCGCCAATTAGCTCTGCCACCTATGATAGCACGGAGTAGCACACCTAAGCCGGATCTATGGGCGATAAAACGGGTGCTATACTGCCAGCATGAAAGTCCCCTTTGCGCTGCCAACCGATGGCAAAACACACCGCTTTTGCTTCAAGTGTATGGCCGAAGGCGTGGGCCGCGAAATGCGCAATGGCGAACGGGTGTATCCCTGCCCTGCATGCGGGTATGTCGCCGAGCGCACTCTATTCTTTGACGAGCGCAAGGCATGGCTGGACGATACGCGCGAGCTGTGGCATGAGAGTGTCGCGCTATTGCTGCGCAACCACGAAGGACGATATCTGTTCTTTTTGCGCAATGAGTTCCCGAGACATCTTTCGTTGCCAGCCGGGCATCTCGATATCGGCATGCTGCCGAGCGCCATGGCCAAAGAAGAACTGGAACAAGAAACCGGCTTAAAACGACTGCGTCTACGTCACGTACTCACAACCGACATTATTGGCGACTCGTGCAGTTCCGGCGCCGACGCGCACAAATGGCACTTGTTTGCAACGAGATACAAGTCGAGCGAAACAATCACGCTCGGCGACGAAGCTACCGGCAAGCTGGCGTGGCTCACATTGGACGAAGCACTTGAGACGGACATCGTTCCGCCGGTACGATTCTTGATTAAAAATTTTAGAAAAGCCTTAGAAAACTAAAAAGACCAGCCCGGGCTGGTCTTTTTAGTTTGGTGCCGCAGAGAGGACTTGAACCTCCACGAGCTTGCGCTCACTAGTACCTGAAACTAGCGTGTATACCATTTCACCACTGCGGCAAGTAACAGGGGTAATTGTACCCTAGATGCCTTAAACTAGCAAGACGACTAGTCTGTAAACTTAGTAAAGTGTTTGACGGTCTTCCCGTCTACTTGTACATCTTGGAGCCACAGAGCAACCGGTCGGGTCCAGGTATTATGCGCGCCGTACTGGGCCTCATACACCACGCAGGGCTCATTGTCTTCTTCGCGCAGTGCTAGCATCAGCACCTTGTACTTGAGCTGTTTGTAGTGCATGTAGTATGCGCCGACTGTCACCTGCTCAGCTGCTTTTGTCAGGCGAGAGGCTAGTTGTTCGTCGGTTTCGTGCTCGTGCATCAGCCCCGCCAGGGCAGCTTGTACTTTTTGCCGCCTTCGTCGTCGAGTTTGCCAAAGACGTACCAGTTGACGACGGTGATTTTGTAAAATTGATGGCCTTCGGGATTCTTGGCGTCTTCCAAAATTTTGTCGCCCAGTTGAAAACGCTTGTCTATACATTCAAAAGCTTTTTGCTGCTCCGGGCCGGCGTCGAGCTTTTGGGCGGTTCCTTCAAAGTACACACCCAGCGGATACTCGCCTGGCTGATGTTGTTTAACGACATTGCCGGCGACGTTGGGGTTCTCGGCAATCTCCTGGCTGTGGCGGCGAGAGGTTAAGGAACGAAAATAGACGTTGAGGTCGTCGTCCCATGCAAAATGCACCTCGCACACCCACGGCTTGTTGTCTTTGCTCGTGCCGAGCGACATGTGGATAACCTGCGGCAAATACTCGCGAATCACTTTTTCGACGTCAACTTCCATTACTGCTCCTTTTTATTAAGCACCGTGCCACCGAATGTTTGGTCGAGCGGCATGATCTCGATGTTATCAACATTAACGTGGTCGGGCTGGTTGATAACCCAAACGATAGTATTGGCGATGTCTTCCGGCTTAAGGGGTTGCCAGCCTTTGTAGTAATCGTCGGCCTTTTGTTTGTCGTCGAAACGGACAACCGAGAATTCGGTTTCGGCAGCGCCGGGTTCGATGTTGGTTACTTTGATGCCGAGGCCAAATAAATCGGTACGCAGATTACGCGAAAACTGGCGCACGAACGCCTTAGTGGCGCCATACACGTTGCCGCCTTTATAGGGCGTGGTGGCGGCTACCGAGCCGATGTTAATGATCAGACCGCTGCCGCGCGTCTTCATGATGTCGAGGACCGGGCGAGTGATGCGTAATAGACCTTTAATGTTGGTTTCGACCATCTGTTCCCAATCGGCTAGGTCGGTGTCTTGAGCCGGGCTCATGCCAAGGGCCAGGCCAGCGCTGTTTACTAGTACGTCAACGGTTTTGTATTCTTCCGGCAGGTCGGCAAAAAACTGGTTAACGTGTTGAGGGTCTGTAACGTCAACTACAGCCGTGTGCACATTAGCGCCGAGTGTCTGCTTAAGTTCGTCGAGACGATCCTGGCGACGGCCAAGCAATATAAGCCGTTGGTCTTTAAGCAGCTCTGCGGTTGCTCGGCCGAAGCCAGATGTAGCGCCGGTGATTAAGATAGTCTTCATAGCGATTTTGGCCTCCTCTAGTTTATGGTCTTGCGGGCTTCGCGCGTTTCCCAATTTTGCACATTGCTAAAGCGGTCCGTGTCGGTATTAATCGCGCCTTGGCCCAAGCCGTAGACTTGTCCGTGGGTGATGTACAAAAAGCGCGGCTGGTACATACCGAGTGCGGGGGCGTCGGTTTGCCAGGCTTGCAGGAAGGGCGCGTATTTAATGGCGCGTAGTACGGGGTCGAGGCGTGTTCGGCCGGCTTCGAGCGCAGAGTCGGCGGTGGCGGAATTGTATTCGGAGAGGTTGAGCCGCACAGGGGCGCGGATGTCGGCTTGGGTACTGTCCCAGTAGACGTACACGTCGGGGTCAACACCTATCGATATGCCGTACAAAATGGCGTCGTAGGTGTGGTACGACAGCGCGTTTTGGAACGTAACGTTGTCTTGGACATTGACGCGAGCATCGACGCCCAGCGCCTTCCACTGCAACGCAAGCTCGCGCGCTACCTGCGGATACTCGCCGCTGTTCTCGGCTTCCAGTTGGAAGGTGAGTGCCGCGCCGTTCTTGTGGCGGTAGCCATCCTTAGCGCGCACCCAGCCGTCGGCGTCAAGCAACGCATTGGCGGCCAGAGGATTAAAACCTGACTGCTGATATGCGGGATTGTAAGCAAGCTGACCATTTAACAGCGGCTCGCGTACCGCGCGAGTGGCGTAACCGAGGCTATCGATAATGTTTGTCTGATTGCTGCCTTCTACCAAAGCTTGACGCACTTTGGCATCGGCGAGTACGCCCTGTGTGGTCCGGAAAAATGTCATCACTGCGGCAGTGAGCGGCAAACTATTAATAGTGACGTCGGATGCGCCCTTTAGCCCGCTCGGCACGCTCGTGAGGCCAACCATAGCGCTCACCTCTTGGGCTTTGAAAGCCTTGATGAGCTGGTCTTGGGCGCGAAAGGTACGAATCACAAAGCTGTTGAACTTAGGGCGACCACCGTGATAGTTATCGAACGGTTTGAGGGCGATATGCTCTTCACGGTCAGTGTCGCTGCTACCAGTAAGCTGAATGGCCTGCCACTGGAACGGCCCAGCGCCCACCGGCTTGGTGGTGTCAAAGCTGGCGGAGCGCATATCGCTCATCGAGACATCGCCAAGCACGTGCTCCGGCACGATGCCGTTCGTAAGTGAGTATACAAACGATGCCAGCGGATTGGGCAATGTAAAGGTTACGGTGTGTGGGTCGGGCGCAGCAACGGTAATGCCCTGCCAGCTACTATAGAGTGGCGAATTAGCATCCGGGCTTTGAATCACGTGATAGGTAAAGGCCACGTCAGCCGAAGTAAGCGGCTGGCCGTCCTGCCAGGTAAGGTGCGGTTTAAGATGTACCGTATACACTGTGCCGGTGGCATCCACCGCCCAATCGCTGGCCAAGTCGCCGGCAAGTTGGTTGTTGGCGTCGTAGGTAAGCAGGCCGGCAAACAATAGTTTGGATACGCTGGCGTCTACTAAGTCGGAGGCATATATCGGGTTGGCGTTGGTGAACGAGCCCAATATGCCCTCGGTATAGGTGCCGCCCGGCACAGGCACCAGTTTTTGATAATAACCGCTAAGTGCTCGGGTTTGGGCAATTACCAGGCCGATTAATAGCACCAGCAAAAGCAGCCAACTGATAACAAAACGTTTAACCGCGCCGAGCCGTTCGAGTCGCTTAAAAAAGTCGTTCTCGATCCGTTCTTCGGCGTTGGCGCTCAGCTCTTCTACTTGCTTGCGCTGCAAGCGCAGTTGGCGGCGGAAGCGAAGTTTAAAGGCGCGCTTGGTGTCCATGGCCGCCCTACTTGTTAGGTACGACGATGCCCAAAATAAGTGATGCTGCAAATATGATGGCCATGACGATCGTCAACTGGTAAATGGTTTTGTCGGTGCCGCGGCGTTCGGTGTTAACTTCACCGCCGTTGCCAATACCAGCGCCCAAAGACGCACCGCGGGTCTGCACCAAAATGAGCAGTACCATGACAAGCATCGAAATAATCGTAACGTAGTTGTAGGCACTCAGGTGGCTCATGCGTGGTTCTCCAAAATAGCTGTTACCAGATAGTTTACCAGTCCGATGATAACACCGGCAAGTATTGCGCCCCAAAAGTTAGTGATTTGCAGTGGTGAGTACAGCCAGCTGGCCAGCCATATGGTCAAGCCATTGACCACTACCATGAACAATCCCAGCGTCAATAGAATAGCTGGCAAGCTCAGCAGTACGATAGCCGGACGGATAATAGCGTTGATCATCGCCAAGATAAGCCCAGCCACTACTATCTGCCAAAAACGGCTGCCGGTGGGCGAGCTAATGCTCACGTGCGAGCTGAGCAACCCCGCCGCAACCCATAATCCCAAACTACACACAAACCAACGCACAAGAAACCGATACACAAGACCATGCTTCATATTGCTCTCATTTTAACATAAGCCGCGCGGCAATTTGGCGCTCAACACCTCACAGCCGGTTTCGGTAATCAGCACGTCGTCTTCCACGCGCACACCGATGCCCTCAGAGCGGATATAAATGCCAGGCTCTACCGTGATAACCATACCTGGTTTGAGCGGTTCTTCGTAGTCGCCGGCATCATGGGCGTCCAAACCCAAAAAATGCGAGGTGGAATGCGGAAAGAATTCGCGTACCGTTTCGCTGGAAATACTCTTAATGAGGCCGAGCTCACGCAGCTTTTCGCCCATAAATTGTTCCATCTCTTTCTCGTAGGCTCGCAACAGAACCCCAGGCTTGAGCAGTGAATAGGCGTAATCCTGGGCTGCCACCACGGCGTCGTGGACTTGCTGTTGGCGATGTGACGGCTTACCGCTGAGCGCAACTGTGCGGGTGATGTCGGCGCAATAATGGGCTACTTGTGCGCCCACATCGAGTACTAATAATTCGTCGCTCACCAACGGCGCATTGTTACTGACGTTATGAAGCGTGCAGGCGCGGGCGCCGCCTGCGACAATTGGCGTAAAGGCGTGTCCCTCCGTACCACTACGACGGAAGTCGCGGGTGATGTCGGCCTCCAGCTCATACTCGTAGGCGTACTTGGTCAGTTGCTTGGGCCGGGTGACCCTTTTGAGTGTCTCATTGGTTATGTCGATTGCCTGCTGCAGCGCAGCCAACTCAGCCGGCTGCTTAACCATACGCATGTGCGACAAATGCTGGCGCAAATCCAACAGCTCAATATCCGGACTAACACCCTTAAGCCGTTTTATCAACATGCGGCGCGCCGGATTGGTAAACATACCGAGCTGCTCAATATATGTGGGAGCGGCAGCTACAGTGGCCACATGGCGCACTTTTTTAAGCCGCGTTTCTAGCTGTTTCCAGCCGATCTTCTCATTTAAAATCTCGGTGATGCCAGAGCGACGTGTGAGCTCTTCGGGGTCAATGGCGCCATCGAAAGTTTCCTTAACTGCTTGGCGAGAAGGTACGATCAAATACTCGCGACCTTTGTCCATCACCAAAATAATGCCCGGCTCGTCGATGCCGGTTAAGTACCAAAAGCTGCTGTCTTGTTTGAACGGAAAAGCTTCGTCGCTGGAGCGCTGCAAGGAACCATTAGCTGTCATGACTATTGGTGCAGTGCCAGTAAATAGCTGGCGCAGTCGTTCGCGGTTGCCAGCAAAAAAGTCGCTTCCAAACTCTGTTTCCATCTCTAGTGAGGCAGTATAGCACAGTCTACGAACGGCAGCAGTGAGTGGTGATAGCTACTCATGCAAACGGATTGTACCGAAACACACCCTCGATGAGGTCAGGCTGCCACTGGGCTCCAAACACTGTGCCCAACATGCCTACAACCACTCGTTGTGTGGCGTAGAAAGCACGTCTGCGATAAGCCTCTTGCGCAGTTTCGCCCACATGCGGGTCGTTGCCGCGCTCGGTGGTGCGAGGATCAATTGATACTACCTCCGGGTCGACATCTGGCCATGTGCGGCTAGCCTCAGCGATAAGCTCGTCTTCTCTGCCTGGCGCGTGAGTTAACGCCACCGTTAGCCGGCTCGTATAAGATCCGGGGGTTACTAGGCGTAAACCCGCGACTACACGTTCGGTGCGTTGTGATGGGTCAGACCCACCCTCAATCGAACTGAACAATATGGCCGTTTGACCGCCTTGGCCAGCTCTTGGACTTGTCTCACGCCGAAAACCACGGTAGGCACGAGCCCACAGGCGATGGTGGTCACAGGCGATGCTCAAACCCATCAAAGTCGCATGTGCTTCGGTTACATATTGAGCGAAGGCAGTTGGGTCGTTACGCACATTAAATGGAGAGAGCATCATCCTATCCAGGCCCCACACAAATGGTGCTGCGGCGGACCGACGTTCTAATCTCATGCGCGGCGCACCAAATCTTCGCTCAGCAAAGGCAAACAGGTCGGTCCCGGGGGTTGTAAATTCACTCATAATTTATGATGCGCTACACTTCGCACAAAAATCATAGCACCGTCTTCACGGCCTTTGCCAGTTTTGTGCCAACGATACTCGCCAGCTCTTCTTCCGTAGCCTGTGTTACGCCACGCAGTGAACCGAACTGCCTAAGGAGTCTTTTGCGGGTGGCTGGGCCGATGCCGGGCACGTCATCCAGTACACTGCTGGTTTGTCGGGTGCGCTTGAGCACCGTATGGTAGCTAACGGCAAAACGGTGCGACTCGTCACGAATGCGCTGCAAAAGTTTTACCAGATTGGTGTTATGCGGCATATTGACCAAAATGAAATCGTCGCTCTCGGTTTTAAAGCCGCCAAGTTCGTGCATGACCTTTTCGTTAAGCGCAACGTTGGACTTGCCTTTTTGCATAACGATTTGCTCCTCACGCTTAGCTAGACCAATGAACGGCACGTGCACGCAGCCCATTTCGTCGCGGGCACGGATAGCAGCGTCGAGTTGGCCTTTGCCGCCGTCAATCAAAAACAAGTCGGGAGTACCCCAGGCCTTGCGGTTTTTCTCGCTTAAGCGGCGTTTGATCGTCTCATTCATATTATAAAAATCGTTGTTTTGGTCTTTTTTGGTCTTAAATTTGCGGTACTCACCCTTGTTACTCACGCCGTTGGTAAAAACAACCATGCTCGCTACTACGTCCGTTCCTTGCATGTGTGAGATGTCGTAGCCCTCGATGCGTGCCGGGAATTTGGCCAAGCCGAGTAAATCCACTAGCTCGCCCAATGCATGGTCTTTACTAATATCCAAAAACTCTTTGTCAGAAAATATAATTTGCTTAGTCAGATTTTGGAGTGTGAACAACTGGTTGCGCAGCCGGGCTGCTTCTTCAAAATTTCTGGCTTTGGCGGCGCGCTTCATGTCTTTTTCGAGCTCACGCTCGATGTTTTTGCGCTTGCCCTCGATGACCGCCATAAGCTTGCGCAGGTTAGCACGATACGCTTCTAGGCTGGTCTTGCCCTCTTCCAGCCCAGGGTCGAGGCCCAAGTGATAATACAGTGTGGCCCGCTTTTGGTTGGGCGTACGTTTGGTGGCAAACGGAAAGACGCGACGCAAGCTTTTGAGTGCCGTGCGGACGCTGAGCGTGCTGAGGTACGGGCCAAAGTAACGCGCTCCGTCGTCGAGTGGGCGGCGGGTGGTACTCACAGTAGGATAATCACTGTCGTAGTCGATGCGGATGTAGCTCATGTTCTTATCGTCGCGGAGCATGATGTTGTAGCGCGGCAAGTAACGGCGAACCATCTCGGCTTCTAAAAATAGTGCTTCGATTTCGCTGTCTACCACCATCCAGTCGGTGTCGACAATCTCGGCTACCAGTGCTTCGGTTTTGGGATCGCGCCCGCGGCTTTTTTGGAAGTACTGGCGTACGCGGTTGCTGAGCTTAGCCGCTTTGCCCACGTAAATAATCTCGCCGCCAGCATCTTTATGAAAATACACGCCCGGCTCATGCGGCAGCCCTTTTAATTTCTCACGCAGCTTGTCATTCATGGTTTTATTGTACCGTGCTTAAAGTCCTCCCACCGTTGCACCGAACACAGACGCGGCCAGTGGTGGATGTGCTCGGGATAGTCAGCCAGCTCCTCGCTGTGAACCCAGTGGCGCTTTTTATCGCTTTTGATCCGGTCAGGGAACCGCACGCCATGGAGGTGGTCAATCTCGTGCTGGACGATACGTGCTGTAAAGCCTTCAAAGATACGCTCAACCGGCTTGCCTTCTACAGACAGTGCGCGGATCTTGACCGCCACCGAGCGGCGCACCAGGCCCCAAACAGGGCCGGCCGAAAAGCAGCCTTCGCGCGCTTCCTCTGTCTCGCGGCTCCGCCAGATAATCTCGGGGTTAATAAATGCCTCAAGTTTACCTGGTTTCTTACGGTCGGCACGTACCTTGGTGTCGATCACAATGATTTGCCAATCTTCACCCACTTGCGGCGCGGCTAAACCCACCAGCATGCGGCCGGTTTTGATATTCATTCCGGACTGTTGTTGACCGCTAGCTACGGCAATTAGTCGAACAATTAAGCTCTGCACTTCTGACTCTGCTATGCTCTGCGGTGCAACGGGGCGAATCGCCCGCCCCAGTAGCGGATCAATTGGCGGGCGCATGCCGAGTGTTTGTTCCCCCGCGTACCGCTCGATGTCTAACGCTGTCAGTGCATACAGGTCAATTGGCAGCTTGGGTCGAAAGCTGGATTTTGCAGTCATCTGAGCATACCTCGTTTTCTGATTTACAGGTTTCGCAAATGAGTACGAGTTTGTTGCAGGATTTGATAGCACAATTTTCGTGATTGCTGGTTTTAGCTTGGCAGTGAATGCATGCACCTATTTGAGCGGCGTGATCGGAAAAGTCGACTTTTTTGCGGCCGTCAAAGACGTAGAGTGAGCCTTCCCACAGGCCGCCGTCACCATACGTTTCGCCATATTTGACGATGCCGCCGTCGAGTTGATATACGTCTTTAAAACCGCGCTTCTTCATGAGAGTGGTGAGGATTTCGCAGCGTACGCCGCCGGTGCAATAGGTAACTACGGGCTTGTCTTTAATATCATTGTACTTGTCGCCGGCCAGCTCATCTAAAAAGTCGCGCGTGGTTCGAGTGTCGGGCACGACAGCATTTTTAAACTTACCGATGCTCGCTTCGTGAGCGTTTCGGCCGTCAAAGAACACCACATCTTGGCCACGCTCGGCCACGAGTTTGTGCAGTTGCTCGGGCTTTAGGTGTTTGCCGCCGCCCACTACACCCTGCGCATTTACCTGCAGCTCGTCTGCCGCGCCAAAAGTCACGATTTCGTCGCGCACTTTTACCGACAATTTGGGGAAATGCTCACGGCTGCCATCGGACCACTTAAAAGTCGTTTCTTTAAACGCCGGATATGTTTTGGTTTCTTTAACATACGCCTTGAGGTCGGCCAGCTCACCACCCACGGTGCCATTTATGCCATGACGCGAAATTAAGATGCGGCCCTGCAAATTGAGCCGTTCGCAGAGCGTCTTTTGCCAAAGTTTAATAGCCTCGGGGTCGCTAATCGGCGCGAATTTATAGTAAAGCAATATCTTTTGCATCAGGGATAGTATAGCACGCCTACCCCTGTTGTCCCAGCTCTACGTCGTTGCTTATGCATGTTGTCTAGTCTTGGCGATGGCATCGAACATGCGCATACCGAGCGCTATATTTGATTGATAGTCCTTTTCCGATCTATCACCCCCAGACCAACACGCGCGGTAGGTGCCAAGCTCAATGCCATGATTTACCTCGAGCAAAGGATAGCGACCATCCGTAGCATGTTGCACAAAGTCTGCCCCAGCACCTAAACCACACCCCTTTCCAATAGCTCGAGAAACAGTGGGTAATTGCCGCCAAATGCCTTCGGGCAAAGCGGGCCTATCTGGGTCGATGTCATGGGCGCGCAAAATACGCCGCTCGATGTCACTAATGGGGCGCCTGTTATCTCCCATAAGCGGGATACAGTCACCACCTTGGGCCATATTAGATCGTACATCCTTAGCATCCAGAAAATAGGGGCTGTCAGGATATTCAAAAGCTGCGCATACCCGACGACGATCTTCAAAAGAAGCCAGCGTGCGTCCAAGGGATGGCCGGGCTTGCGTTTGTATCCGCTTAGGACGCCAGAATGCTTTAGTATGCCCAGAGTAAATTAGGCCCGCTGCTAGTGCTTCTCCCGTGGGCCCTAGCACGACCCGATAGGACGTATAGCGATCACTCGGCGTGGAGATGAATTCGCGTAGTTCGCATTCTTCATCGCCTAGTTTCCCGTCCCGGTACGCTTGACGAACTCTCCGCGCTTGACGGACGCTCTCAATCAAGTATTTACCCGTTCCACCCTGAAGATGCACAGCGCTAAATACGTAGGGGCGCCGCAAAAAATCGTTATCTGCGCAATCTTCTATATGAATTGCTCCTGGGCGGGTCAAACCGTCGTCAAATACGCCAGAACGTATTGCTCTGTCGCTCGCCTCAACCGAGTCCTGTGAGCTAAATAGGGTGAACGTGTCTGGGTCATCCAAAAGCGCTGGATTAAAGTGGCCATTGCGATCATTCAGTATTACTGCGCCTAGTCTCTGAGCATGCGGAATAAGCACCTCGCCGGCAAGCTGTCGATTGATCTCATCTTGGTCGTCCAGCATGCTCGTCATACGACTGCGCGCTACACCCTCAAGAAGAGTGGGTGCCAATAGTTTGACCCCCTCTAACGGCGATACTGTATTCATCCGGGATATAATACAATATATACGGACATCTCACAACACGCGCTTGACACGTCGTTGTAAACAATGCTACACATTTTTAGCGAAGGTGTTGACAGTACTGTTATAATTGTAAGCATTAATTGTAACGCTAAGAAAGGACGGCCATGACCAGTACACTTTTCCAACCCGAGGTGGCCGTCTGCGCACGTTAGCGCCCGGCCTTACAACCCCTCACAAAAAGTACCCTAAAATCATCAAACCAATTATTGTTGGCCCCCTCGCGGGCCTGCGGTCCGCTTACAGAGGACGGACGCATTATGACCAAACAAGCTAAACCCACCAAAGAAACCCTCCAGTTATACTGGCACCACGCCTGGCGTTACCCTAAATACGTCATTGGCTTATTAGTGTCAATTCCGGTCACGGTAGTCATGTACCAGTTCTTACCGGGCCTTATTTTGGCGCGCGTCATTAGTCGCCTAGCTACGGGCCAGTTCCAGCCGCACCACGTATGGGCTAGCTTTGGTAGTAGCTTGGTCACCTACGGTCTACTGGTGCTCTTTGGCGGTGCGGTACTCTGGCGGATAGTCGACACGCTAGTTTGGGCGCTCGAAGGACGCGTGGAGCGTGATATCGCCCAGCGCGTATTCCGTCACCTGGTTGCACAGGGGGCTAACTTCCACGCCAATCATTTTGGCGGCTCACTAGTTTCGCAAACTAACAAACTTATGGGCAGTTATATCCGCTTTGCCGATACCACGGTATTCATGGTGCTACCGCTATTCGCCGCGATTGTTACCGCCGTCGTAATCTTGACGCCGCGTGCGCCACAGTTTGCTATGGCGTTGCTTGGCTTTTGTATCTTTTACATGGTGAGTGCGGTATTCGTAACGCGCAAGGTACGCAAATTGGGCGGCTTGCAAGCTGCGGCCGAAAGTCGGCAGACCGGCTACCTCGCCGACGCAGTTACTAATGTGATGGCTATAAAAAGTTTTGCTACCAGCCGCTTCGAACACCAACAGTTCGATAAGCGCACCAACGAAACGCGTTCACACCTGGTGAACTTGATGATCGCCTCACAGCAACAACAGGCTTACTTTAGTGTCGTAAGCAACATAATTTCGACGCTGTCGCTGACTATGGCCGTTATTGGCGTGTTGGTATTTAAGAGTAACGTGTCGACGGTGTACCTAATCTTGACGTATACCGCCAACATCAGCATGCAGCTGTGGAACTTTAGTAGCAGTGCGCTCCGCAACTACAACCGCTCGTTTGGTGACGCGGCCGAAATGGTGAGCATCCTGCAAATCACACCCGAGATCCTCGACCCTGAGCAACCCGAGAAGTCACGCATCGATGATGGTGAAATCGCCTTTAACGATGTTGTGTTTACTCACGATGGTTCACAGGACTCACTGTTTACGCGCATGAACCTGCGAATAAAAGCCGGCGAAAAGATTGGCCTAGTGGGTCACTCTGGTTCAGGCAAAACAACACTTACCCGTCTGCTGCTGCGCTTTAGCGACCTCGACGAAGGCGAGATCTTGATCGACGGCCAAAACATCGCGCACATAACCCAGGACGACCTCCGTTCACAAATTGCCTACGTACCGCAAGAACCACTCCTATTCCACCGCACCATCCGCGAAAACATCTCCTATGGCAGACCGAACGCTACAGATGCCGAGATAACCGCTGCAGCTCACAAAGCGTACGCCCATGAGTTTATCAAGGACCTGCCGAAGGGCTACGACACGCTTGTAGGTGAACGCGGTGTCAAACTCAGTGGCGGCCAACGCCAACGCATTGTGATTGCCCGGGCCATCCTTAAAGACGCCCCGATCTTGGTACTCGACGAAGCCACCAGCGCGCTAGACAGTGAGAGCGAAAAGCTCATCCAGGCCGCACTTTGGGAGCTCATGAACGGTCGCACCGCTATCGTCATCGCTCACCGGCTAAGTACTATTCAGCGCATGGACCGCATTGTGGTGCTTGACCACGGCGAGATCATCGAAGAAGGTTCGCACACCGACCTGCTCAAGCACAAGGGCACCTACGCTAGGCTCTGGACCCACCAATCCGGCGGATTCATAGAAGAATAGCTAGGCGGCAGCCGGGGTGGGCGGCTGCTTCACCTTTTGCCACTCGCGCCAGACCAACCAGATAATGATGATGTCTAGAACTGTCAGGAAGCCCATCCCAAAGGTGGGCTTTACCACCATTAAGTACGCTTGATAGACCAAAAACAGCGTTAAAGCAACGAGCGCCCACGGATACGCCCATAGTTTTTGGCGCAGCAGCGCCGCTACCAAAGCCACTTTTACAGCGCCGTGTGTCAGTAAAAACAAAATGGCAAAGGTGTTATTCTCGGTAGCTAGGTGCGTGCCAAAGGTGGCGATATGGCTAGCAACAAAATCATGAGGGTCGTTGGCCAGCTCGTTTTGAGTAAGCACACGGGTAAGGTGCAGTATCGCCGATGATGGGATCACCATCAGCAGCACCCCGCCCAAAAGTTCGATTGTGCCGTCAAAACCCTTAATAAAAAGACCAATTTCGTACGTCTTATCGAGTAGCGTTTTAGGGTGGAACCAAGGCATGCCTTAACTATACCATTGCTGCTATACTCGCTGGTATGAAACAGGTGCTGCACCGCGGGCTCGTGGGCATTGCCACGTCGATGACAATGTCGTCGTTTGGCCTCAGCTTGATCTCGGTCTTTATACCGCTCTTGCTTCTGCGGCATGGGCTTTTGCTGTGGCAAGTGTGTGCCTTTTATGCGGCCTACGCCATTTGCAAGTTGCTACTCAACTTCCCGGCGATGCTACTCCTAAATCGACGGGGCGTGAGACTCGGGTTGACAGTTGGATATGTGGCCCGGGCTGCGTACCTTGGCACACTTTCTATCTACCTAGCTAACCACCACGCCTGGACGCTATTGTTGTTGCCGGTATTATTAGCGATCGACAACGCATTTGTATGGGGTGCCGAGCACCTCTATATCTCACGCGCCATGGACGTACAACGCACTGGCCGTGATCTAGCCTCTATTAACGCCCTTGGCCAGATTGGTGGCGTTATTGCGCCTCTGGCAGGCAGCGCTATTGCAGTTTGGCTTGGACAGGCGTGGCTGGCTGGTGTCGCCGCCGCGTGCGTTATGGTAGCAGCCATACCGGTAAGCCGCTATGCACCTGGCAAGATGATTGCCACAAAAACCCTGCACTACAGTCTAAAATACGCGCCGCCGCGCGACCTCATTGCTAACTTCGGCTTTAACCTGAGTGTGGCAGTCGGCACCATTGTGTGGCCATTTTACCTGGCGGTTGTGTTGCCTAATTTTCATTCCATCGGTTTAATTACTACTATCTCGGCAGCAATCGCTTTTACACTGCTCTTTGCAGCTGGCAGGCGGGGCGACAAAGGTAAAAATCGTGCTGTACTCAAAGAAGGTTCGGCGTTGACATCCCTCAGCCACGTAGCCCGGTTGCTGGCGGCAACGCCGTTTGGCTTCACCATTGTTTCGGCGCTGTATGCCACCGCTCTCAGCTACCAAAATATTCCGTGGAGCAGCCTGTATTACCGTCACGCCCGCGAAAACGGCATTAATTACATTATGAGTATGGAGATTATGTGCGACCTGGCAAATGTCTTGCTCTGGAGCGCACTGGGAACGGTAGCCTATCTTACGAGCAGCCACTCCCACGCGTTGTTTATCGCTGCCTTCTGCATAGCCGCAGTATTCTCGTGGGCTTGCACGCTCATGACTGGTGACAGCCACTTGCTAACAAAGAGCTCGCCGGGGTTACCGACGAGCTCTTTGCAGTAATAGCTAAAGCTACTTTTGCTCTTTTTGTTGGCCTTCGGCAGCCTTTTCGGCCTCGAGACCCTCGGCAGCTTCGCCGGCGTCGACATCTGCCACGGCTTCTTCTTCGGTGGCGTCGCCACCAGCAGCATCGTTAGCGGCGGCCAGGGCACTTGGTTCAAATACAGTAGCGAGCGGGTGGCTGAGGTCGGTTTTGATTGTCACACCCTCTGGCACAATAAGGTCGGCCACGGTTACGTGGTCGCCAACCGCTACAAGCACCTCACCGTTAAACACCAACTCGTCGGGAAGTTTACTAGCAATCGCTTCAACTTCTACAACTTCGAGTTGGTGCAATACTACCAAGCCAGCACGCTCGGCCGGGCTCGAGTCGTTACCTTCATCAAACTTGATGTGTACTGGCACCTCGGCGTCAACCTTTTCGGTGGCGTTGACGGCGTTGAACACGATGTGCCGCAGCAGGTGCTTACGCGGATCAATGTCCACGCTCTTAATTAACGCTGTAAAGTGCTTATCACCAGCGGTTAGTTTAATAGGGTGATGTTTACCGGCAGCCTGGTAGGCCTTTGCCAGTGGTACGTAGTCACCCATCACGTGCACCGACGGCTTGCCGTGGTCGTGAATGACAGCCGGAATTTGGCCATTATCACGCAAACGTTTGACGGCTTTGCCGGTAACGTCGCGCGCAGAAAGTACGAGTAAAATTTGGTCCATGTAATTAACTCCTGTTAGCGATGTCTACCCATCTGTAGCTAGTATAGCAAACATGTTACACTTACGGGAGTGGACGTAACGCATATTATCCAAAGTGGTGGCTTGCTTGCCATTGGCGCAATCATCTTTGCCGAGTCGGGCATGATGCTAGGATTCTTTTTACCTGGTGATACGTTACTCTTGAGCGCCGGCCTGCTCGCTTCGCAAGGCAAACTGCCGCTTGGCACTTTAATTGCCACCATCGCTGTGGCGGCGGTGCTGGGCGACAACACTGGTTACACTATTGGCAAAACGATGGGGCCGCGCTTGTTCCATAAAAAGGACGGTGTTTTGTTCCGCCACGAGTATGTAGTACGCGCCGAAACGTTTTTTGAAAAGCATGGCAGTAAAACCATGCTACTGGCACACTACATTCCGATTATCCGCAGCTTTGCACCTTTAGTAGCTGGGGTAGCAAAAATGCGCCGGCTGCAATTCTTTGTGTTTGACGCGGTTGGCGACATCTCGTGGGCTGCGATCACTACGCTCATTGGCTTCTGGTTTGGCAGCAAAATACCCAACCTCGACCATTACATCTTGCCAGTATTCATCGCGGTAGTCGTAATAAGCTTTGTGCCTACTATGTGGCATATTTTTGGCGATGCCGAAACACGCCAACGGCTAGCCGCCATGTTACGACGTCGCAAAGGCTAACGGCCTACTAGATCATGCGCTTTAAGAACTGCCCAGTGTAGCTACTGGCTACTTTGGCGACTTGTTCTGGGGTGCCGGTGGCCACGATTTGGCCGCCGCCGTTGCCGCCTTCTGGCCCCATGTCGATCAAATGGTCGGCATTTTTGATGACGTCGAGGTTGTGCTCGATAATCACCATGCTATTGCCGGCGTCAACTAAGGCATGTAGCACGTGCAGCAACTTGTCGACATCAGCCATGTGCAGGCCGGTGGTGGGCTCGTCCAGGATATACATGGTGCGGCCGGTGGGGCGCTTGCTCAGCTCTGATGCTAGTTTAATGCGTTGGGCTTCGCCGCCAGATAAAGTAGTGGCCGGCTGGCCCAGACCGATGTAGCCCAAGCCCACGTCAACTAACGTTTGCAGTTTGCGGGCAATGGACGGCTGGTTCTCAAAAAACTCCAGAGCTTGTTCGCAGGTCATTTCTAGCACATCGCTGACCGTTTTGCCGCGGTAGTGGATCTCGAGCGCTTCGCGGTTATAGCGCTTGCCATGGCAGACTTCGCAAGGGACGTACACATCCGGCAAAAAGTGCATCTCGATCTTAATAATGCCGTCGCCGGCGCAATTTTCGCAGCGTCCGCCTTTAACGTTAAAGCTGAAGCGGCCCGGGCCGTAGCCGCGCAACTTGGCTTCTGGCACGCTTGCGAATAGTTCGCGGATGGGCGTGAACAAACCGGTGTATGTGGCGGGGTTAGAACGCGGCGTACGGCCGATGGGTGATTGGTCGATAATAATCGCTTTGTCGAGTTCTTGAATTCCCTGGATATCGTCGTGGCGGCCGGGCACGGTATTGGCGCGCATCAGGCGGGCCTGGAGTTCTTTAGCCAAAATGTCATTAATTAGGCTAGACTTGCCAGAACCAGATACGCCACTCACCACCACCATTTCGCCGAGGGGAATCTGCACGTCAATATTTTGCAAGTTGTTCTCGCGTGCCCCCTTGATGAATAACTGCTTGCCGTTACCAGTGCGGCGCTTCTTGGGCACCGCAATCTTCCGTTTGCCGGCAAGGTATTGGCCGGTGATGCTTTCGGGATTCTTTTCGACTTCTGCGGGCGTACCGGCCGCAACCACATGGCCACCGTGGATACCAGCACCAGGGCCAATGTCGAGCAAGTAGTCCGCGGTGCGGATGGTGTCTTCGTCGTGTTCTACTACGAGCACACTATTACCTAGGTCGCGAAGGTGCTTGAGCGTCTTAATGAGCCGGCCGTTGTCGCGCTGGTGCAAACCAATGCTCGGCTCGTCGAGCACATACAGCACACCTTGCAGACCAGAGCCAATTTGCGTAGCCAAACGAATACGCTGGGCTTCGCCGCCGCTCAAAGTCGTGGCGCCGCGGAGTAGCGTCAAATAGTTAAGCCCAACGTCTTGCAGAAATGTCAGCCGCGCACAGACCTCTTTCAAAACCAGCTTGGCGATTTGCATATCTTTATCGTTCAACTTCAAATTATTGAAGAACGTGACGGCGTCATCAATCGACAATTGGCAGAGGTCCATAATTGAGCGCTCAGCAACCGTGATCGCCAAAACCTCCGGCTTAAGCCGCAGCCCATGGCAGGCGTAGCACGGCTTTTCTTGCATGAAGCGCTCAATGTCGCTGCGCATAAACTCGCTTTCGGTTTCTTTGTGGCGGCGCTGCAAGTTAGGGATGACGCCTTCGTAGGTGGTCTCGAACGCGCGGCCGCCGCCCAACGACACGCGGTATGTTTCGGTGCCAGTGCCGTACAAAATCTTGTTGAGTTGGTCTTTGGTGAGCTGGCCGGTGGGCACATGCAAGCTAAAACCGTAGCGCTCGGCCACAGCCTGCATCTTTTTCATATACCACGCGTCGGAGTTAATACGGTTAAACGGGCGGATGGCGCCTTCGGCAATAGTCAGCCGACCGTTAGGAATAACCAGCTCGGGGTCGACTTCTAGTCGCGAACCAAGCCCAGTGCATACTGGACAGGCACCGTGCGGGCTGTTAAAGCTAAACGTGCGCGGTTCGAGCTCAGGAATGGCTACCTCAGGGTGGTCGATGCAGGCGTACATAAGGGAATATACCGACTCTTCGTTGGTGTCGGCGTTGAGTACCTTCACTTTGCCCTCGGCTACTTCTAGGCCCTGTTCCACCGACTGCGCCAAACGAGTGCGACTCGCTTCGTCATTCACCAAACGATCTACCACTACATCTATATTGTGCTTGTAGTTTTTGTCGAGCTCCGGGAACTCGTCGAGCGCATATACCACGCCGTCCACGCGCACGCGGGCAAAGCCGGCGCGGGTGTACTGCTCGGGGATGTGCTCAAACGCTCCTTTTTTATCAACTACCACCGGGGCTAAAACCATCAGGCGAGAGCCTTCTGGCAAACCAGCAATTTGGTCCACAATGTTCTGTGTAGTCTGGCGAGTTACGGGCTTGCCGCACACCGGGCAGTGCGGAACACCGATGCGGGCGAACAATAGGCGCAAATAATCATAGATTTCGGTAACCGTAGCCACGGTAGAACGCGGGTTGCGGCTGGTAGATTTTTGATCTATCGAGATCGCGGGCGACAGGCCATCAATTTGGTCGACGTCCGGCTTTTCCATGAGTCCCAAAAACTGGCGGGCATAGGAGCTAAGCGATTCCACATAACGGCGCTGCCCTTCGGCATAGATCGTGTCGAAGGCAAGCGAAGATTTACCGGAGCCGGATAGCCCAGTAACAACTACCATTTTATTGCGCGGCAAAGTCACATCAATATTCTTGAGGTTGTGCTCCCGCGCGCCTTTAACAACAATCTGCTCACTCATAAACAGTCTAAAATTATACCTCAAAAAAGGAGTTTAGGCTAGACCGCAGCTGCGGCTGGAGGAGTTGTGGGCGCTTCGGACCAGTAGGGATCTTGGAGTAACGCTTCGATTTGTTCGCGCGAACCACTGTCTGGCATTCTACCTTCTTTGATGTCGAGAAGGCGAACCGCCATAGCATAAGTCCCGCGCTGTTTGCGCGAACCGCCTCGCAGGAATTCTCTACCTGTAGATATAGCGTCATGGGCTTGGTCGTCACGAGTTTCTTGGATAGTCCGCAACGCTTCATCCGAAGGCCCACCGTGCTGGACTAAAATGGCAGTGGCATACGTCGGGAGGTGTTGCTCGAGGGCGTACGGCACGTTGGTGCCATGGCGCAAGATGCCACCCAGGCGTCCAAGCTCCTCGCACGCCGTCCGGGCTCTTCGATCTACATGTCTCTCAAGCCCTGGCTGGCCGAATACCACCTGATTCAAGGCCAACGATGCAGTGATACGGCCGTACCGCTCGGCGACACCGACCATAATATCAGGATCGTTTCGGGCTTCTCCGAACTGTATGGCGTTGTAGTGCGCTATGGTGCCTAGATCTCGTCCCATAGCGCTAGCGAGCGGCAAGTTGGTATCCAGCTCGAATCTCCCATGCATAAAAGCCGCCAGACGTACAGCTACCGAGTCATCTTGCGCCGGTTGGAGGTCGCCCAATAACGCACGACTAAGCCGATCATTAAAGCCCGCCACACTCTCTGGTGTACGACCGCGCTCGCCGTTCGGATCGCGCAGCGCTGTTTCGGCGGCACCCAGCATAGCCATCGTCAGGGTGCTGCACACTGCGCGTTCAGACCGAACTGCTCTGTCGGCCCTTCTCTCCGCTCGGCTGAGTCTGACATCGCCAGTCGCTATGCCGCCGATGTAAGCGTCTCCCCACGCACCCAGCGTCGCTCGTCGCAATTCACCCAATAGTCGCCTTGGCCTATCAGGCAATGCCGGGAGCGGTACATAATCTCCGAGCCACGGCTGCATATCAGCCTGCAGCTGCGGGTCCATGCCGTCAAAAACAGCGTTATGGCTGCCGCGTATTCCAAATCTGTAAGAAAAGTAATCAACGGTTACTCGTGGAAGACAACCACCATATGGACCAATCATGGCACTTATTATACCATGGTTTCGGGCATAATACTTTCGGCGTAGAGTTTGAGCTCTTCGAGCAGATACTCTTCGTGGCCGGTGAGGCCGCCGCGGGCGGCGATGTCTTGCAGGCGGGCAAAGTATTTTGCCATTCGGCTGCTTTGGCCGCCATCTAATAGCTTCTTGGTCCTAAATTGCTCCCATGTTTCACGCTCTTCCCCCGTTAGCGCTTTGGGAAAGTTGCGTGCTTTGTACAAAGGCAAGAGTTTTTCGAGCCGGTCGTCGGCAAAGGTCAAACCCAGACTAGACAATTCGGAAGGCTCGGCCGCGCGTACCACACTCATAGCGTTTTTGTCTGCCGGGCTAAAAAAGCCGTCATACAGTTGGCAATCTACATCTTTTTCGTCGCTAAACAAGCGGGCTTGCTGCTGCTTTTCTAAAATCTCGGCAGCCTTGAGTAACCGGGCAATAAAGGCATTGTCCTTTTTGAACGCAGCAGCATGAGCGGCAACTTCTTTAAGATCGAGCTTAAGTCGTTTTTGGCTGGCGTCATCCAGCACAGCTAGCGGCGCCACGGCCGGGCAATGGTTGTACTTGAGCAATTTAACCGGCAGACGCTTAACTGTTTCGTCGCGCGTCCATTTCCAGGCCTCGGCCAACTGCTCGGCTGTTTTATCTTGCCACTCGGCCGGATCGTGTCGCAGGTCGAACACATACACACCGCCGCTTTGCTTGGGGTGCGGGCACAGCATCGCGGCTGCAGTTGTTTTTTCGAACTCGCTTGGGTATTGGCCGCTGGTGTATACGAACGGCACGCCCTGCTCCACCAGCTCGGCAATTTTCTTTTTGTCGCGCATCGTGAGCAGGTAGTCAAAAAGCTTAGCCTGCTTATTGCGAATCAGGCGAGCAACGTTGATTGTTGCTTCTACATCGCTAAGAGCGTCGTGGGCATGCTCATGTTCCAGCTTATTAAGTGCTGTTAACAGCTCCAAGCGATTGGTAGGCTTACCAGAAGTGTCGAAAGGCCACTTAATGCCGTCCGGCCTGAGCGCCCGCGTCATCCGTACCACATCCAGTAGGTCCCAGCGCGAACGGCCATCTTGCCACTGCCATTCGTACGGATCGTAAAAATTACGGTAGAGCGTGGCACGCATGAACTCGTCGTCAAAACGGATGGAGTTGAAGCCCAAAAAGATGGTGTTAGGGGTGGCTACTTCGGCCGTAAAGAGTTTGAGGAACTCGGCTTCGGTGACACCTTCCATTAAGGTCTGCTGCGGCGTGAGGCCAGTCACCAGCACGGCATCTGGATCAGGCACGATGTCATCGGTGAGCTTAATAAGCACATTGACTGGCTCGCCTATAACGTTGAGCTGCAAGTCGGTGCGCTGCCCAGCAAACTGCATAATGCGGGCACCCTGCGCGCTAAATCCGCTGGTCTCTAGATCGTAAAAGAAAAAACTGGCAGCCATTGTGCTACCAGTTTAACAGATTTAGCTTGCTTGGTATCCGGGAGGGATGATAGTGATGGTGTGGCGGACGCTTGTATCGTCTGTTCGATGAACAAACCGTTGATATGCTCGGTGGATTGCTGCCAAGGTAGGGTTCTTTGGCGTGAAGTTGGTTATGACTGCTGCCTGCACTAAATCGCCAGTACGAAGCCAGCCCGGGAAGCGGCTGCCCATGTTGTCCATGGCTACGCCCTCTTCTGCATCAAGCTCAAAGCTCACGCCGTCAGGTAAACCTTTAAAGTACGAAAGCAGTGGGTTAGGATCGCCACTACAACGCGCTTCAAACGCATCCCCTACAGGTACTAGCGCCCTAAAAACCATTGGCGCATCAACGCCTGGGGTATGTCCATCAAATTCACTCATGAGATATATTATAACACTAACGTTTAAATGTTACAAGCTGTTGCAGTCTGTTGGTGACGTAGCAACGGTGAGGTATCGCGCAAAAGACAGGGCCTTAGGCTGCCACAGGTAAACCACGTGAACCACTGGGCACGAGTTGAGGTGCCGGTGCCTCGCCGGTTGCTTGCAGGTATCTATTAAGATCATCCGGCGTATCAACGCCGGCCTGGACGCGCATTTGACGGCATACGAATCCGCCTACCACAAAATCCTGACATGCTCGCGGGCGTCCGGCGTAGTCGTCGCACAATACTTGGCCATCAGGGGTCTCTTCGAGATGACCACACCTACCACGAACATACAGTGGGTCGTCCGGCCTGCGTACGCCTAGGATAGTTAAGAAAGTAACGCGGCGTGGCGCTTCGGCTACAGGTTCAAGGCTCGTACCTGCGCCTTGCATAAACTCAGCCTCGTCATCATTGAGTCGTATCTTGGTTCGACCCTTGCAGCACGCGCCGCAAGTCAAACAATCAACTGGATTGACAAGCAGGGACTCGGCACCTATTGGTCTAGGACTAGACATAGTGGCACTAATAATACTACTAAAGCTTATATTTGTCAATGTGACTAATATCACGTTTAGTAGGTAAATTCGCCGCTACCGGGAAAACGGATAGAGTCACCAGGGCTAATGCCCTGTCGCACCAGCTCGTGCAAAATACCTTCGCGCTTCATGATGTCACGCAGGCGCTCCACGCCAGCCGGGTTGTTAAAGTCGGTGCGGCGGGCAAAGCGCTCGATCTTGGGGCCATGCACCACATAGGCATCTTCTTCTTTAACTACATCCCACGCGCCGTTATCGTCGTCATCTAAAGTGAGCACTGGGAGGCTGGAGTCCATAGTAATCTCGGCAGTGTGCTCCTTAATACGCTCTGTCTCAACTGCATGGCGAGCGGCGCGCATTAGTTCGAGCACGCCAGCTTTAGTTTGGGCGGAGATAGCAAACAATTGTGTGTTTGCCGGCGCCACTTTTTTAAGCGTGGCCAGCTGGTCTTTGACAATATCGGCGTCTAGACCCTCAATCTTGGTGAGCGCTACCAGCTGTGGGCGGGTTGAGAGGTCGACCTTGTAGGCCTTTAGCTCTTCTTGGATAGTTTGGTAGGCCTTGGCAACGTCTTCGTTATAGGCGTCAATCAGATGTAACAAGACTGCGGTGCGCTCGACGTGGCGCAAAAACTCATCGCCCAGGCCCTTGCCTTCGGCGGCGCCGGCGATGAGGCCTGGAATGTCGGCAAACAAAAGGCTGGCTTCTTTGTCTACATCTACCACACCAAGGTTGGGTGTGAGTGTGGTGAACGGATAATCGGCAATCTCCGGTCGAGCATTGCTAACTACACTGAGGAGCGTCGATTTGCCGGCATTGGGCAAACCCACCAGACCGACATCGGCGATCATTTTAAGCTCTAGTTGCACGGTGTGCTCTTCGCCCGGCTCGCCCTTTTCGGCGACGCGTGGTGCTTGGCGCGTGCTGCTAATAAAATGGGCGTTGCCATAGCCGCCTTTGCCACCTTTGGCGATAATCACTTTGGCGCCATCCTCAGCCACATCAGCCAAGATAACACCATGATCGTCGGTGGCCACCGTGCCAACCGGCACCATCACTAACAGATCGGAAGCACTGCGACCGTGTTTGCGCGTTTTGTCGCCGGGCTGACCACTCTCTGCTATCAGCTCTCTTTGAAAACGGAAATTAGCCAGCGTGTTTTGGTTACGGCTGCCCACAAGCACCACATTACCGCCGTCGCCGCCGTCGCCGCCGTCAGGGCCGCCCTTATCTATAAATTTTTCGTGCCTAAAGCTCACGCGGCCATTACCGCCGTCGCCTGCTTTAATACGCACCTTTGCAACATCAATAAAATTCATTACTTAACAGTATAACGTATTGGGAGTCAAACTTGTGCAGAGCATTTTTTGAGGAGAGAGGGTTGTTAGCGCCACGGGCTGGCCGTAGGTCACCCGTAGAGCGCACTCTCGGAACAAAAATGCTTGCTCTGCGTACACTGACGGCTTAGTGGTAAATGTAGTGCGGATAAAGCGATGACGAAACCCAATCGCTGTAGCCCACGCGTCCGTAGCCGGCAATACCGTTCATGTCGCGGTACTTAATTTGCGTGCCGTCGGCCGAAACTTCGTCCACAATCGCCACGTGGCCTTCACCGCCAGCAGCGTACGGCGTTTGAGCAATGGCGCCCACAACAGGGGTGGAACTAACCGTCCAGCCGCTCAAAGCGGCATAGTATGCCCAGGTGCTAGCGTTACCCCAGTTGCTGGGTACGGCAATCTGGGTGGCCACGTACCAGGTGCAAAAACCGTAGTCGTAGCCGTTGCCACCGTACAGCGCCGTAAACAGGATAGACGATGCGCTCACCACTGCCACCGGCTGTTGACCGTTGGGAATCAAAAGCTGCTCGCCCACTTGAATGCCACTAATTTCGGCATCGTTAAAGGCAATCAACTGATCTTTGTTGGCGCGGTACCGCTGAGCAAGGCTATCAACGGTATCGCCGGCCTTAACGGTGTACACAATGCCGTTTACCGGTGGAATAATCAGATTGCCGCCGGCGTTAACACTGCTACTACTGAGGTTGTTAGACCAACGAATGCTATCTGATGTTACATTAAACTTAGCGGCAATCGAGGCCACCGTGTCGCCGGCCAACACCACATACGTCTTAATATCCTTGTTACTTGCAAACTTACTTGCAGCGGCTTGCGGCTTGGCTACCACTGTGGTGTCAGCCGGAGCAATAGTGAGCTCAGCGGCTACACTCTGGGCTTGGTTAGTAACGGCCGTTGCTTCGGGCAAGTGAGTTACGAGCGCAGCATTGGCAGCAATATCGGCCGAAGACAGTTGGTCGAGCGGGCCGCTGGCCACGTCGCTACTGGTAGGCGCTGCAATGTGAGAGCCCAGTATCTGACTCGGACGCATGTCTCGCAGCACGAACGTACCAACGCCAGCTAGCAACAACAGGTTAAAAACAACGAGGGAGTAACGCACAAAATGACGGTTGGCCCGCAACCGGGCAAGCCGCCGCGTTACTTTTGGCCACACGCGCGCACCTGGCCTCGCGTGCAATTTTGCCGCTATACCACCATGGATCGTGTTACTGATAATCGTCTCCAGTTGTAGCGTCCCGTGCATGCCTCTAACAGAGGTGCTCTCTAACACTACAGCCCCAATTATAGCAGATTTTGGTGACAATTTTAACTACTGGCTACAGAGCTTGTGACAGTACTGGGCAGTGGCCGCTTGGTGCTCGGCAAGCGTGTGCGAAAAGTGGGTGACGCCGTCATCGCCAGTTACAAAGTACAACCAATCGGTAGTGGCAGGGTGGGCCACGGCCTGCAGCGCGCTGGCGTCGACGTTACTAATGGGCGTGGGCGGCAAACCGGTGTGGATGAGCGTATTGTATGGCGAATCATACACCAGCGAGGGACCCTTGCCCGCGGCAAGCGAACCATAGTATGCGGTAACATCCGAACCAAGCGCCATGCCGATTTGCAAACGACTGATAAATACTTGGGCAGCCTGATTGCGGTCGCTTTGAGTGTTTACTTCTTGTTCGACAATCGAGGCCAGAATAATGCCTTGGTACGTACTAAGGCCCTCGGCTGCAAAGGCCGCACGGATGTCTGGCGTCAGCTGCTTGTCCATCTCGGCAAGTGCCTCAGCCACAATAGTCTTAGCCGAAGTATTAGCTGTCTTTTGGTACGAGTCTGGATACAAATAGCCTTCTAGGTTGGCGCCGGCTGGTTTGTCTACTAATGCCGGAGCGTCGGCGTAGTTAGTAGGATCGAGTGCTGCAGTAATGTCCGCCTGGCTAAAGCCGTAATTAGTGAAGGCTGTACTAACTTGATCCAGCCGCTGTGCGGGCAGAATGGTAACCAAGTCTGTAGCTACTTTGCCGTGGGTTAACAGCGAAACGATCTGCGGCACGCTTTGGGCCGCGTCCAGCGAATAGGTGCCGGCCTCGAGCTCGTCGCGAACATTCTTGCTGCTCACGTATAGCTTAAAACCCCAGGTGCTACGGATAAGTCCAGCCTTTTTAAGCTCCGCAGCGATCTGGTCCAACGTGTCACCCTTGTTAATGGTTATCAGCTGAGCGCGCTGACTGGTGGCGCTCACCGGTTTAATGCTCTCGTAGTACGCACGGCGAACAACCAACGTGGCGGCCCCCACGAGTACTACAAATATAAACAAACCGATAACTAAACGTTTTGGCCACTTGCGACGTGGCGAGCGGGACATGGACGAATACCTCATGCTCTGCCCTCCGGATGCTCACGCAAAAAATCTTCTAAAATGTAGGTGGCACTCAGCGAGTCAATATCGCCCTTTTGGTACGGCTGGCCACGACGCTGCAGTTCTTCTTCGGCTTGGCGCGAGGTAACTGCTTCGTCCTGCCAGTAAACCGGAATGGTGAGCGCCGGTTTTACCAGCTCTACAAACTCTTCTACATACGCAGTTTGGCCGGTGTGCTGGCCGTCGAGGCCGCGCGGCAGGCCCACTACCAGGGCGGTGGCGCCGTTGTCGGTTACTAAACGCTCAATGTCTGCAACTACGCTATCGGTGTGTTCCAGTGCGGTCAGTGGTGCCGGCAAGCGCGCATCTAGACTGCAGCGTGCCACGCCGATACGCCGCTCACCCACATCAAGCGCCATAATTGTGCCGGCAGGATTATTGGTGCTTGGTTGCATTGGACGTAGTTTTTGGTTTCTCAACGGTTATCGTGATGCGGCTGGTTTTCTTGGGTATAGAGCTGACCCAGAACGGGCTGTACGATACATCTACACTGGTAACACCGGGATTTTGCTTAATGATGCTCTCGGCCTGAGACGCCTTTTTGCCTGCCACCTGTGTCTTAAGTTGGTCGATATTAAGATCGGAGCCGGCAACCACGGTTACTTGTAGGGTGATGTTTGCGCCATTGGGGTTCTGTGTTTGCAGGCCGATGGTGGGGTCGCCGAGGCCGTAGTCGAGTATCTTTTGCTTACTCGTGTCGAGCTTGCTGGCAACGCTTTTGGCAATGATGGTCTGCAGATCGCTTTGTTTAACACCGAGCATGGTGTACTGAATAGTTTCGGTAACAGTAAGCGTGTCGGCGGCTTGGCCAGCGTTGGCGCTGGTTTTGACCTGGGGGTTGGCAGGGTTAAAGGTGGCGGCGATTGGCATGTAGCCTCGAGTAGTGAGGGCAGTTTGTAGTTCCTGTTTGATAGCCGTGGTGTCCTGGGAGCCGATCTTTTGGGTGGCGCTGTCGATGTCGGCCTGGGCCACAATCTTGACAATGTCGTCGGTGCCGCCGCTCATGGCCGTGCCGCTTCCGCTGACGTTACTCTGGCCGGGGACGCTGTAGGCGCCAGCTGCCAAGTTGTACTGTGCGCCGCCAGTCTGAGCAATCACGTCTACCTTAGCGGTAGAGAAGGCTGGGTAATCGCTATTCTTACACTGTGGACCAATTTTAACGCTTTGCAAAGTGGCCGCCTCTTGCGTAATAAAGGTGAGATTGTTAGCGCTCACGGCTGAGCCGGCCGGAATAGTTACCGATGGCACCGAACAATCATTGAGCGACAGTGTCACTTTGCCGGTAGCCTTCACGCCATTGTTTTGCTGGCCAGTGGTGGGCACCTGCTGCGTCATGGTCTTGGTGGTTTGTTGCTGGATAGCCGGAACGGCGCCAGTGGCTGGGTCGAGCTTGGTGCTCGCGTCGGTGTTAAGCGCCAACACGGTACTGCTGTCAATGGCCTGGCTGTCGGTTTTGATGTCGATGCTCGCCTTAGGCAGTACTGTGGCCGCCACAACAAGCAGCACAATCAGAGTAATAGCGGCGGGAATACCCAGCAGCATAACCAGACGGAACCGGTTAAAGTTGGGCACGAGCAACTTCTTATCTTTTTTGCCCTTTTTAGCCTTGCTGGTAACACCGCCAACGACGACAGCTGCCGCGGCGTCATCTTCGTCTTCGTCGCCGAGTTCAATGGCTTCGTCTTCATCATCATCGGGCGCCATACCGCCGCCGGCTAGTTCGCCAACTGGTTTGGTTTTGTCGAGTTTGGGGACGACGGCGTCATCTGCGCCTTCGTCGTCTACTTGTTCTACGGCTTCGTCGTCGTCAACTTTGCCGGGGCCATCAGGAATTTCTGGTTTGGTTTGGAGCGTCTTGGCAACGTGTACACCTACATTGGCAGCGAGGGGCAACAAGTTGGCTTCGGACGTAATGAGCACAATGTTTTTCTTTGCTTCGTCGGCGGTACGCTTGAGCAGCTTCATGTTCACGACGCTTTGCAGTACGGCAGTGCGTTTAGGGAGCACAAGAGCCACGATCTTTTGCTTGGCGCTACGAACTTTATCGATAATTGCAGTTATTTCGTCGTCAACATCTATATATATGACTTCTTTGCCCGAAGCGCTGGATGTACTCATACGCGTAATATCCTGTCCATTTTATCCCGCAGTGAGCCGCCCTTATCGGGCGTAGTGGAGAATTGCATGGTGTCGAGGCCTACCCGCAGCAGACCCATGGCAGTAATAAACGTGTGGTCGGTAATGTTGCCGGTTTTGTCGGTGATGCCCACTACTTGCTCGGGTTCGATGTGGTGCACCGTGGGCTTCTTGGTAAACGGCAGCTGGGCGTACCAATTACTGCTTTCGAGCGCGTCCATAAGCAAGTCGAGGCTAGAGCCGCCGCCACAGAGGAGCAGCTTGTGCGGAAGGTGGTCGAGCTTGGGGAATTCGGCGAGGGCGAGTTCTACGCCGCTCATCCATACGTCAAGCGTCTTTTTGAGTGCGCCTTCTACGCCAGCCATTTTATTAGCCGGCACCTTGCCGGCACTCAAACCAACTTTAAGTTGTTCGGCTTGATCGAACTCAACATTCATTTCGCGTTCCACGGCACGGGTATAAGCCCGGCCGCCGATGCCAAACATTTTAGTGCCTTGCACGCCGCCATCGGTAATCACAGCGATGTCGGTGGTGCCGCCACCTACATCCATTAAAATGGCATTCATACTAGCGCTGGTGTCGTCACCGATCACTGAGCGGGCTACGGCAAACGGTTCGGCCGCTACAGCCAAGAGGTCGAGATCGAGCTGCTGAGCGGTGCGCTCGAGGGCACCAATGTGGATCATCGGCGCAAACGCGGTGTAGAGTTGCACAACTACATCACGCCCTTGGAACCCAATAGGGCTCGTCACTTTATAGCCATCAATCTCAATACCCACCAATGCGCTGTTCACCAGCCGCACTTCAACTTCTTTGCCACCAAGCTCCCAGGTTAATTGCTTTTTGGCTTTGGCCTCGGCACGAGCTTGCACGAGCTTAATAATGCGTTCCATTTCGATAAGATCGAGCGGCTTGTCGGCCGTTTTACGAGTTACGCGAACGGTTGTAGTAGTGCCCTTAACAAGCTCACCGGCAATACCGATGACTGCAGTACGAGCCGAAACACCGGCTTGCTGCTCTGCAATCGCCAGAGCTTTGTCACAATTTTCTACCACGCTGGCGATGTCGGCAATAGCTCCAGCTTGCATGTCACTTAAACCCTGGTGGGCGCGGCCCACGCCAATAATCTCGACGCCGTCGGGCTTGATGCGGCCTACAAGCGCCTTAACAAACTCGGTCCCGATGTCCAAGCCAACGACGTATTTGTCTTCTTCGTCCTTCTTGGCCCCCTGGGCGACTTTATCATTAACTTCACTGGCCTTAGCAGCAACTTTGCCCGCCATACCCTGCAGAGAGCTTTTGAATTTATCAAGCATAATCGTGTCTTATTATAGCATGGCCAGCGTGAAGAATAGCGGCACGCACGTGATATACTTTATTCGCGATTACTTATGTGGGCAAGAAAAACTCACAAGCACACTCGCAAGGTTACATGCTTTCATTTGTCTGGTCCGACCCTCTGCCATTATATTCTGGACGTGGCGGTACGGAGACTTTTACGATAGGCCACATCCGAGAATTGCTACGCCGGGGCATACCCGCTCAGGTCTTGAGTTATGGTTTGGGTGTGCACGACGGACGTGAGTTTTTTCCGGACATTCCCTTCCACAGCATCGACTCACTAAGCGATTTAAGCGACCGGGACGAAACGATTATCTTTGTGGGCATCCCGCGCAAGGTTCCTACCAAACGCCAGTCCTTTGTCTTCTTTCATTATCCTGCATTGGCCCAGCACGGCAGCCGCCGTGACTACATTCGCAATGTTGGCAAAAGCAAAATTATTACCAACAGCCGCTTTATAAGGAGCTACTGGGCCGATTACTTAAACACTAAGGAGCGCGACATCCACGTGGTCTATCCGTTTGCCGATCCGGCCTTTGCCGCGGTCAAACGCAAAAAGATCCCAGCGCGTGTTACGAAAGTGTTATTTGCCGCGCGCTTGAGTCCTGAAAAAGGCATATATACTCTGCTCGAGGCCCTGCATCACCCAGTGGCCGATCACCAGTCACCCATCGACAAGAAGTTTACTTTTACCGTCACGAATGCAGGCAACCAGACCATCCACGGCAGTGTCATCGAAGGCTTACTCAAAAACCACCCATGGGTTGACGTGGTGAGTGCTAAGCACTCGCCGGAGGAAATGGCCGAACTGTTCTCACAGTATAGTGTCGTTGTAGCGCCGTCTAACGCCACATACTGGCATGAATCGTTTTGCATGGTGTCGGTTGAAGCCCAGCACGCCGGCTGCAGAGTGGTTGCCACTAATGCAGACGGGTTGCCGGAATCCAATTGCGGCGAGATGATCTTTTTCCCACCGGGCGACTCTTTCGCGCTATCACGAGCACTGCAAAAGGCCGCCAAGCTCGGCGCGCTCACTGCTAACGAGCGCGCCGAGGCCGTTAAACACTTTACCCTAAGAGAATCGGTTGATGCGTTCTTGGCTATTATTGGCAAATACGCTCCGCTATAATGAAGTTATGACGCAGCAGCCTTGGTTTAGAAATGCGACGCTGTATCAAATCTACCCAAGAAGTTTCTACGATACGAACAATGACGGCGTGGGCGATCTGGCCGGCATTACCGCTAAACTAGATTACTTAAAAGGCAACGAGCAATCCTTGGGTGTGGATGCCATATGGATATCGCCGTTTTATCCTTCGCCCATGGCCGACTTTGGTTACGACGTTGCGAACTACTGCAACGTTGACCCGTTGTTTGGCACACTTGAGGATTTTGACAAGCTGGTATCCGAAGCTCACGCCCGCGACATTAAAATACTCGTTGATTTTGTGCCGAACCACACCTCTAACCAACACCCCTGGTTCAAAGAATCACGCGCGTCCAAAGACGACCCCAAGCGCAATTGGTACGTCTGGGCCGACCCCAAACCCGATGGCTCACCGCCCAACAACTGGCTAGGAGTTTTTGGCGGCTCGGCATGGGAGCTCGACGCAGCAACCGGCCAGTACTACCTACATAGTTTTTTAAAGGAGCAGCCCGACCTCAACTGGGACAATCCAGACGTTCGAGACGCTATGTCTGAGGCACTCGCCTTCTGGCTCAAGCGAGGCGTGGACGGCTTTAGAGTAGACGCCGTACAGTGGCTTGGCAAAGACAGCCAGCTGCGCGACGACCCGCTCGACCCTGCTTATGACGCAGCAACCGACACACCATACCACACATTACTGCACACCTACAGCAAGCGCGGTTCGGCACTGTTTACTCACCTTAAAGGAATCGCCGATGCCGCTAAGGCCTACAAAGACGACTGCTTACTAATCGTCGAGGCCTATCCCCACAAGCTACACTCCATTGACGAATACATCACTATGTACCAACACATAGAGACAGCCACTATGGCCCCGTTCAATTTCGAAGCGATCTCACTCAAATGGGATGCGGCCGGATACAAGGCCTATTACGACACGTTCCAGGATGCGCTCAAGCCGGAGTATCTACCCATTCACGCAGTTGGTAATCACGACATGCCGCGGGTAGTGGCGCGGCTGGGCGGACAACGAGCGCGGGCGATCGCTGTATTGCTGCTTACGTTGCCCGGTTTGCCCGTTATCTATTATGGCGACGAGCTGGGTATGGATGGGACGCCCATTCCGCCCGAGGCCATCCGCGATCCCTTCGCCAAATCAACCCCCAAAGCTGGTCGTGACCCTGAGCGCACACCAATGCAGTGGTCCAACGACACGTTTGCAGGCTTCTCTACTACTCAACCGTGGTTACCTATTGGCGATACCTCAAAGGTTAACGTCCAAGCCGAACTAGACGACGAACAGTCGATGCTCAACCTATACCGACGTCTTTTGGCGTTACGGCGTGGCTCGCCAGCACTGCTGCACGGCGAGTACCGGCCAGTGGATACGCCCAACCAAAGCCTGTTTGCCTTTGCGCGCGATTACCAGGATGAACGGATCGTTACGATTATTAACTTCTCAAATGCCGAGCAAGACTGCCCGGTGCCGGGCAAAACGATACTTTCTACCCACCAGGCGAGCGAACAGCTACAGCCGTTCGAAGCCCGGATTGTTAGGCCAGCTCAGCCTTAATACGGCGTACGCCGGCGCTGCTGGCTTCTTCTTTTACGACCTTAAAGCGCTTGCCACCATCTTTAAGCACACCGGTGTGTTCAACGTGCGGACCACCGCAAATCTCGCGGCTGTAGTTAACGCCGTCTGGGTCGCCCACGGTGTAAACCTTAACAGATTCGCCGTATTTGTCGCCAAAGGCGCCCATTACGCCGCTGGCCAGGGCTTGCTTAGTGTTTTCTTCGCGCCAGCTTACTGGCCAATCTTTGTCGATTTGTTCGTTGACGATCTTTTCTACCTCGGCAATTTGCTCGGGAGTAACTTTTTCTGAGTGAGAGAAGTCAAAACGCAGGCGCTCGCCGGTAATGTTGCTACCGCGCTGGATAACGTGGTCGCCCAGCACCATGCGCAGGGCGCGGTACATCAGGTGGGTGGCGGTGTGGTACTTAGTAGTAACCTCAGAGTGGTCGGCCAGGCCACCTTTAAACTCGCCTTTAGTCGCAGTGCGGGAACGAGCCTTTTGCTCCTCCATCAGACGATTAAAATCCTCGCGCCAATTTGGTGCCAGCTTGGCAATCGACAATTTATTAGATTCTTCCAGTTCCTTTTTAGTCATTGGGGGACGAATCGCGATTAGCTCTTCTGTTAATTCTGGCGGATAGCCAAACGTATCGTAGGCCTCGAACACGACGCTTCCTGGAACAACTATTACTCCACTTTCGTCCTTTGTCTCATTCTTGTTAATGTAACCCAAGATGAAGCGCAGGCCCTTACGCAAGGTTTGACGGAACAGTTTCTCTTCACGAGTTAACACCTCTACGACCATATCGCGGCCCGCTTTAACCTCAGGATAATCTTCTGCGTACAGATCCGCAACTATGGGGACAACCTCCTCTAGGAAGTTTTGCTCTATGCCCAAATCAAAGGCTCTGGCGATGGCGCGGCGTACCAGGCGGCGCATGACATAACCCTGTTCCTTATTACTCGGCACAACGCCATCGACAGCCAAGAAGGAGGCAGCACGCAGATGATCGGCAATAACCCGCATAGCGTTGGTATTTGCGTCATACCTCTTACCAGATAAAACTTCCAGCTTCTCAATAATTGGCCATAGGATGCTAATCTTAAAGACATCTGGGTTGTCGATGGCGGCCATAGCCGTGCGCTCCAAACCTACGCCACAGTCAACGTTTTGTTTTGGCAATTTTTCAAATCCATGCTCATGCTTGACGTATTCCATAAACACATTGTTGCCGATTTCTACAAAACGGCCACAGTCGCAGTTGGGATGACAGTGAGCGCCATATTCGGGGTTGTGCTCGACAAAATCGAACTCGTAAAACACTTCGCTGGTCGTGCCGCCGGGTTCGCCAACCGGCATTTCATTTGGTTTGCCGGAGCGCGACCACCAGTTTTTAGCAACGTCGTAATAAAAGATACGCTCGCCAGGCTTGACGCCACGTTCGGCAGCCGATGCTTCGCTACCCAAATCAGCCTCTTTGGCTTCGATCCCCTCTTTGGCGTACAGTTCTCTCCAAATGGCTGAGCTTTCTAGGTCGCGCGGGATCTTGTTGGCCTCGTCACCAATAAAACAGGTGACATATAACTTTTTAGGATCAAGGCCAATCTCTTTGGTAAAGAATTCCCAAATCCACGGCAGCTGTTCAGCCTTAAAGTAATCGCCAAGGCTCCAGTTGCCAAGCATTTCAAACAACGTATCGTGACGATTGTCACCGACTTCCTCGATGTCCTGGGCGCGAAAAACCGGCTGTGAGTCGACCAGACGTGTGCCGTTGGGATGCTCGGCACCCAACAAATACGGGACCAACGGCTGCATACCCGATCCAGTGAATAAGGTCGACGAATCGTTTTGCGGCACCAAAAGTGCTCGTGGGATGATCTGATGCTGACGAGCAACAAAAAAATCAATATAAGCTTTGCGAATTTGTTGTGCATTCATATTAGTGCCATTATATCCTAGTTAACAGATAAAGAAAAAGGCCTGCGGTTTTGACGCAGGCCTTTTTGGTGAGGACCAGAGCTTACCAGTTCTTGGGTTCGCCTGGGTCGTCTGAGCCGGCCGGTGCGTCGCCGCTCGGAGCAGCCGGGGCTGCACCATCCGCCGCGTCACCGCTGGCTGGTGCACTGCCGTCGCCTGCTGCCGGAGCTTCCGGAGCCGCGCTACTGTCGGCGCTACTGCTTGCACTGCTGTCGGCTGGAGGCATAGCGCCTCCTGCATCAGCACCGCCAGCCGGCGCTGCCGGTTGGTCGCTTGCCGCTGGCGGCATGCTTGCGCTGGCGTCAGCCGCGGGTGCGGCTGGAGTTACGCTGGCGTCACTCGGCGCTGCGCCGTTGCTTTGATCGGCACTTGCAGCTTTGTCATCCTTATGACCAAAATGGAAAAAGCTCATAATGCCCTCCTTGTTATGTTTCTATTACTGCTTACGCTCTTTCAGTATAGCAGGTGGATGCAATAGGGCGCTATGCTTGAGGTTCGGGGTCAGTATTAGCAACTTCCGCGTCAAGCTCTACAGCCATTGCAGTGAGTGCGGCAGCAGCCTTGCGATACGCGGCAGCCCTCTCGGCGGGGGTCAAATTTGGCCTGTAGTCGGCTGCACGATTCGGGTCAAAACCAATGCTTTGCATGAGCGCGATCGCGCTAGCATACATGGCCCGAGCATCCGGACCGCGCTGCTCAAGCTCAGCTACTTTGCTAGCCTGCTTTTCGGTACGCAAGGACGAGTCGGCGTTGCCTAATACATTGGCAAGCGACTCGCCGGGTTGCGCCACTGCAAAGCCAGCAGACACGCCGACGATCGGAATGTCGAGCGTATCAAAATCAGCTATCAGCCGTTGCACCGCAGGATTGGGGTGAGCCTGTATTTGTCCGCGGAGCTGGCCATTAACTGCCACTTCGGTCTCATCGCGCAACCGTTCTGCTAGGCCGGCGGCTTGTTCGGAAGCCGACGCGGCATACTCGCGGCGCTCCTCGCCCTCAAAGGGCTCGACTTCACGCTCGGCAGCTTGATCGAACGTCACACAAATCGCAAACTCATCGCCACCCGTTCGAGCTACATATGGCCGGTCCGGGGCGCTCAACACCCCCGACACCCACCCCAGTACTATGTCTCCCATTGGGTGACCAATGACATCATTTATTAGCTTGAACCTATCTAGGTCAAGAACCAGGACGCCAACCCGCCGGTCGGGGCCGGCTGCTCGCATAGCTTCGTCTACATGCTCCTGGAAAGCCGTAATATCTGGCATGTGGGCCAAGATATCAGCATAGTGAGCCTCATCATGTATAAATTGAGGCTGTCCTGGCAATTGATTTGGGTCGAATCTTGGACTTACCATAAATAACTACTTTAGAGCCATGTTATATCATCTATACGACATATATACAATCTCGATATTATTACAGATGGTTGTATAATAGTATTTATGAGCGTCGCGACAGGATCTTCAGTAGAAGTCGCTGCCTGCGCAGACTTAGCAGCGGCAGATGGTGGCCCCATCGGTGGAGTTGTATCAAGTGAAACATTCGTGCGTAAGCTCAGTACGGGAGAACTCGCACCTGGAACCAGTAACATCGCAGGGTATGGTGCACGCTGCGTACGGTGCCTTGGGCGGCTGCAGCTTACCGCCTCCAACCAAGCACCGCTTTTGCCCGCGCAGTGCCTGTATACAGATCCAACGCTTACCACTATCCCCTCGCAGCGTCCAGCTACTGATTAGATTACAATTCCGCTGCCCAGGGCACGCTCGCCGTCATAAAGCACCGCCGACTGCCCGGGAGTGAGGGCGCGGATTTCTTCGTTTAGGTGCAGCCGCCAATTGCCGTCGCTTAACTTTTGGAGCTCGGCAACGGGCACGAGCGGCGCGCGGTAACGGGTGCGTACGGTATACGTTTTGGCGGGGTCAGGTTCGCCGTTAATCCAATGCGTGCTGGCGAGCGTGAGGTCATCGTGCCATAACCGCGCATCTTGCAGATCGCTGGTAACATACACCTCGTTCTTAGCCATATCCTTGCCTACCACATAGTATGGCAAGCCACCGCCCACGCCCAAGCCTTGGCGTTGGCCAATGGTGTAGAAGATTGCACCGTCGTGTTCGCCGATCACTTTGCCGTGCTGATCAATAACGTTGCCCGGGGTGGTGGTCACAAATTGCTGCAAGAAATCTTTAATGCCCACTTTGCCCACAAAACAAATGCCTTGGCTGTCCTTTTTATCGGCAGTATATAAGCCAAACTTGCGGGCCAAAGCGCGCACCTCTGGCTTTTTAAGTTCGCCTATCGGCATCAGGCTCTTATTGAGTGCGTCTTCGGTGACCCGACATAAAAAGTAGCTTTGGTCTTTATTGCTATCCACTCCTGCCAACAGTTGACCATCTTTGATGCGGGCATAGTGGCCAGTGGCGATGATATCCGCGCCATCTTCTAGTGCGGTGTTTAAGAACAGTTTAAACTTGACCTCTTGATTGCACATAATGTCCGGGTTTGGGGTGCGGCCAGCTTTGTACTCGTCGATCATGTACTCTACCACCTTGTGGCGGTACTCGGTCTCAAAATCGTACATCTTAAAAGGAATGCCGAGCTGCACTGCCACGCGCTTAGCGTCTTGGTAGTCCTCTTTCCAAGGACACACCATACCAGGCAAATCCTGGCTCCAGTTCTTCATGTATACGCCTGTGACGTCATAACCCTGCTCTTTAAGCAGGGCTGCCGTAACCGACGAATCCACGCCGCCGCTCATGCCGACGAATACTTTCTTTGACATATATACTATATCTTAGCAAACAAAGGGCGCTGGCGCTATTCTTCTTCCTCGAGGTGGCGGCGCAGAGCCGAAAGCTCGTAGCGTCTGCCTAGCCAAAACGACAAGAAGATAAACGGAATCGTGAGGGCGGATGGCACCCATAATACGGTGGTACGAGTAATAATCGAAGGGCCGTTGTTGCTGTTTTGCGTATTAGACTGGGTAACGGCGCCGTTGGCTTGACCCACCAACTGCAAAAAGGCGGTCTGCCCAGTCTTGTCGGTAGCTTTTACAATCACCACATACACACCAGAGTTAGCATAGGTGTGGCTAATATTCACTGCACCGGCAAACTGCTCGCTGTTAAGCGTGGTTGGCTTGCCGTCACCCCAGTCACTACTGAGAGCATACGGTGCGTTACCGCCACTAATACTGATTGGCCAGGTAAGTAATTCGCCTGGGCTGGCACCACGACGGGCGTAGGCGCTGGTAAGAGTCAGCTGGATTTGCCCGTTGCCAGGCAGAGCGAGATCGTTAAATGTAACGCTTACGACGTTAGAGTCCGGACCGGCTTGGTCGAGGGCGTCAAATACGCGGGCCACCAGGTCGTTAGCACCATCAAATAGCTCCACCTGCAATGAGTAGCTGCCGGATTCACACTGAGCCGCACCCACAAACACGTTGTTGGCAAAGATTTTAACGATGAGGCCGGTAGTACAAATGCCACTAACCGTTACCGGCATACTAGTAAACACCTGCCCGCTGTGTGGCGTGCTAATGCTCGCCGGATTCTTGGGCGGCGCCGTTTTAACCGTACCTGTCAGACCGGCGGAAGCGTTACTCGGCCCGGGTGGCGGGATGGTAGCAAGAGCTGGCGTGGTAGCCACTGCGCCAACAACTACTGCTAGAGTAATCCCTAGCAGTAAGAGCCGACTGGCAGTTTGTTGTATGATCTTCACGGCGATCTCACACCCCCCTGGGCCGCAATTTAAGTATTACCGGCGGCGATCTGCGCGCTTAACGACCCGGCGGTTGTAGGCACGCATCATGCGTGGTACCAGGAAGATGCCGAGCAATACAGCGACAATCAGGACGACACCTGCAATGATAAGTACTACTGGTACCACATAAAACGTAGCCGACGCCGTTAGCAGCTGCCCGGTAGATCCGTAGCCAAAGTTCCCCTGAAGCGTATACTTACCGAACGAGCTAAGGTTGCCGAGAGAGGTATTAAAGCGGCGGATGCCGCCAGGCAACGAGTTGCCCCGGGGCTGCTCGTCGTTAACTTCGAATGTGGCAACCTGTTTGCCAAAACGCTTGAGTACCATTTTGCCAAACGGCTGAAGCTGGATGTTTCCGGTGTTGTCAAAACGTACCACTGCTTGCAAGTTCTTGCCACTGTTAAAGAAGGTGTTGGGCTTATCGGCACCCTTCTTGCTGCGAACATCAAAACTGCTGATGTGCATTTGCTCTTTGATGTCGCCGTTGACCTTGAGTAACACGAGCGAACCGACGCTAGCTGATAAGTTTAGTGTCTTATCATTAGAAGCAGTAGCCGGTTCAAAACGGATGGCGCCGTAGTAACCACCACCAGTGGCACTCTTTGGCACGGTAACTAGGACATCAATTTCTTTGATTTGGCCGCCGCCAAGAGTAAAGTCTGGCACTGTCTCAGCAAAACGCTTAAAACTATGCGTTGGTGCGTATTTATGCTCATCCAGGATAACAGCTGGGGTGCCGTTTTCGTCACCAGCAATGAAGTCGTTGATTGCCATGTGCAAGGTGGCCGGGACACTAGTAACGTTTTGGATGAACACGGGAACCGTCGTGCTCGTGCCTGGGTTCATGGTGAGGTCCTGCCGCACAGGTGAAACTTTTAAGGCATTACCTCCAACAAGCGCTGTTTGTGCCGCAAACGCACTGCCGCCCACCAGCGAACCCATAACCAAACTAACCACAGCACCAACTGTCACAGACGCTGTGAAGATTCTTTGTCGAATCATTACTACCCTCTCTTAATAATTCACCTTATCATACCAGAAATACTAGAAGTTGCCCAGACAAATGTAGGTTAACGTGGTGGAATATACACCACCAGGCTGGGCACTAGGGATATTAACGACATAGGTCACCGTATACTTGAGAGGATTGTCAGGCACGAATGAGTCGGCAAGGACGTCGCCCGACACAAACCGGTAATGGTCGGGTTGATTATAGCCTGCCGTGATAACTCCATTGGTGCCAGGCCCGGAAGGATCGGCACCGCCCGGTGGCAACGTGTTGGCCCGCAAGTTGATACCGAATTGGCTAGTGTTCACCTGCGAAGTGCCGCCGCTCATGGCAGTAATAACGTTGTTGCCGGATGTCATTGATGTACCGGCGGCCCACATACTGTAACCATTGGAAGCATTAGTGGCGACCACCAACTGCGATTCGGCTACAGAGGTTACCACCGAACTCAGCTCTCCGAGGTCGGTAAATGGCTCCGTGGCCGTGGTGCAGTCGGTACCGGTAATTATTTCGCCTACGCAAAACGTGAGATAGGGCGGCACTTCGGCGCTCACGCCTATGGCGCCCTGTATAGCAAAGGCGACTCCGCCAGCATCGGTCGATGGGCCGCTGGCATCACTGGATGCGTAGGTGAGGAAGCGGCCGTAATACGATCCGCCAGCCGCTGGATTAGACATATTGTCGAATGTAAGTGTAACAAAAGTTGCCGCCTGTACGGCTGGCGGCCGCGTCAAGATGAGCTCGTTAGCAGTGGAGTCGGTAGATATCAAGAATCCAGATGTGCCCGTTTGTTGGCTCAAAACTGCCGAAGTGGCATCAAATCCAAACGGCGCAGTGCACGGGTCGCCTATAAGCGCACTATTTGAACAAAATTGAATGCGGATTGAGCCTACCACACTCACCGTAACGACCCCCATCGTAATGTTGTACGTAACGTTGCCCGCTCCAGGCAAGGCATCACTCAGTTTGAGTGAACGCGGGGATATCTGCGCCGCCTGCACATTGTTATAAGGAGATGGCCACATTCCAATCAGGAATGTGGCCACAAGTATGAGTGGAACTAATTTTGACAGCGAGTTAAAGATTGCACGCGCCATCCATCATAAGCCCTAGAAGGTGCCCGTTGCGATCAATTGTTCTGCTGCGGTGTAGGTACCTGCAGGAGTGGTCGGGCTGGCAGTGGCAGCAAAGGTTAGCGTGCTCACTGAGTTGTTGGCCGGAGCCGTCAGCTGGCAGAGCTGTCCGCCAAAGGTGCTGGTAACGTTGGCCCCCGTACCACTTGAGGTGTCGAGTGCGTACTTACCGGCGTTACCACCCGTGCCGTCATACGGCGAGGTTGGGGTGATGCTGGTTCCCGCGGTGCTCACGTCTACTCCAAAGAGTTCTGTGCCGGCGCTCGGGGTAACCGAGCTGGTACCAGCAGCGTTAATGTCGTTGGCGCCGGCCTTAAGGGTATCGCCCTTGAGCCGAACTATCACACCTCCGTTTGCATTAGTGGAGAGCGAGAAGTCTACCTGTGAAGTGTCCACTGCGGTGTTGTCGATAACGATTGTACTACCACCACCGACAGTGTGTCCTAAGGTGAAGCTTGGGTCGGTACCACAGCTACCTAAGTGTGGGTACACACAGAAGACGAGCGTTTCCTGGACCTTAGCAGTAATGTTAATGACTGCTACGGTTGAAAGTGCGTCACCACCGTAGTCCACGTAACCACTTGGGGTGCCTGGACTGTGGCCTTCTGCTGCTGCCTTGGTGGCGTAGGTGTAGATACGGGCATAGAAGCTACCAACGGTCGACGGGTTCGTAAAACCAGTTGTCGAATCATCTCCAAGCGAAAGTGTAACTGCCGTAGGAGAGGACAAGTTTTGCGGAGTCGCATTGGTAATGATTATCGTGTTAGCCGTGCTACCAGTGGCGTCTACGGAGAAACCGCTAAGACCGGTTTGGGCGCTGACTGTCGTAGTAGCAAAGTTGGTGTTCAAACCAGTTGGCGCGGTACACGCGTCACCAATGATTGGGTCGTTGGAACAAAAGTCGACCGCAACACCACCAACGTTGCCGTTGGTTGCGTTAGTAAAAGCGATTTTATATTCCACGTGTATAGCGCTAATGGCTGATTTGCTAATGGTGATAGCGCGGCTGGTGACCTGGCCGGTGGCTGCTGCACGCTCCACGAACGTGGTGAATAGCCCCGTCAGCGATAATGCGACAGCTGCAACGAAGTACAACGGCCTCTTTAATCTTTGTGTTAGTTTCATACTTGCTCCTAGTGTTTTTGATTTTACGTGCAATCTAATGGCCACATACTAACATGCTTATGTTGAGGCGCACAATAGAGTTATCCACAGGATTTTATATATTCTATTACACCTAGGGACATGCTAGGATGCTAAGCGTGTTAATTATAGGTATGTGGGCTGCATCATTGTACGCGTAAAGCGTGCCGGCGCTTGAGATTTTACAGAGTATAAACTATTCTCTTAATAAATGAGGCCAATACTTTTTTACACGGTCGGGTTGCCCGGTGCGGGTAAAAGCACGTTTGCCAGGCAGTTGGCGTTTTTGCTTGGCGGTAAGGTACTGCGCGGCGACGTAATCGGCCTAGAGTTGTTCCGTTTGCCCACCTACTCGCCCGAAGAACGCAAAATGGTCTACGCCGAAATGAGCAGGCGCGCTACCACTTCCTTGCGCGCCGGGGAGCATGTGTTTTATGATGCCGCCACCAACACGCAAGCTCAGCGCGAAGCAGTCGTGGCCCTAGCCGAGCAAAATGGCGCTGAGGCACTCGGAGTGTGGATAGAAACACCTATTGCAATCGCCAAGAGGCGCGCCGCTTCGCCGCGCGACAAAGGTGTTGCCGGACGCGTCGTGCGCATTATCCCGCCGCACATCTTCGATCAATATGCCGCTGCCTTTGAACTACCCGATGACAATGAGGTGATCGTTCAGCTATCCGGTACCGCACCGTTCTTCTTGCAGTACCGTCGTTTGTACCGCTATTTGCGCGCCCAAGGCATACGTCCACCGCGACTTGTGAACTAAAAAGTAGAGGTTGCTACCAACACGCCATTGTAGGTGTATAAGCCATCTGGCGTAACCGGGCTAATATTGTATATGAACGACAGTGTGTAGTCGGTTTCGCCCGAGCTTTGGCTGGAGAGAGCAATGGCGTCACCCTTATTATATTTGTACAGACCACAGGTGTCGTAGCCGCTGGCCACGGTGCCAAAGCTAAAGGTGCTATCCGGTACCTGCACCGGGTTGGCTCCAAAGTTAGCCGGGGCGTGGTGGATACCATCAATACAGTTGGTCAAATTATCTACCAGGTTAATGCCGAACTGCTCAGTACCCACCACAGAAGCCGTGGCTGAGGTTAACGGGTTAAGCGTGTGTACATTGGAGCCGTTGTTAGTGGGTGCGTCGGAGGCCAGCTGCACAACGTAGCCACTAGCTAAATACGTTTTGACCGCAAACGTACCCGTGCTGGTAGCAGTGCCAATGGTGCTAAGCGTGCCAAGATCGGTAGAGCTGCCGGCCACACTAAACGCGAGGTACGGTTGACGGTCGGTGTTAAAGCCGGCCTGGGCGCGGAAAGCGGTCCCAGCAGTATTGCCAGCGGCGATTTCACCAGCCGACAGCTTGGCGCAATATGAGGCGGAGCAATCGTGCAGGTCGCCGCCAGCGCCAAAGAACACTTCGTTCACCTGATAGTGCGAAGAAGACGACTGTTGCGCATAGGCCGGCGGACAGATGGCCAGTACCGCCACGACTGCAGCCCACAGCACCACGCGTAGTGTTTGTTTACCGCTCCTCATTTACCTATATTGTCTACTAAATACGCCCCGCATGCAACGCCCTTACGCTTTTCGCCCGCATTTAGTATTATAGGTATAAGCAAGAGCTGCTAGGGCTCGGAGCAGTATTATTTATGGACCCTTCAGACACTCAACAAGACAAGAGCAACGACGCCCACTCGTTAGAGTCTGGCGGCGGTCAAAGCGCGCCTCAAAAACAAGCCGCCGCCAACGAAGACGGCAGTCCCCAAAAGACGACCGACGGTGCAATTGACGCCACCGGCGGTGTTGCTCCAGAGAGCAGCAACAGCAAAAATAAGCCCAAGGTGTCGCTACTGGGAAAGTTTTGGCACAAATTTAACATCTACTTGATGCTCTTTATCTTGGTGGTATTCATGTCGGTAGGCGTGCTCGCCTATCTTACCTTAAAGGGACGGCAGACAACTACCACCACGCTCAGCTCGCAAAGCCTATCCGAAAGCACCCTCAAGCAGCTAGCCGACACCGACGTAACGGTAGGTAAAAACAACCAGATTCTAACCGTGCAGTCTAACGCTATTTTTGCTGGCGCTGTTTTGGCGCGCAGCTCGCTAGACGTAGCCGGATCACTTAAAGTAGGTGGCAACCTCAATCTGTCGGATCTTACAGTTTCCGGTGCTACCGAACTGGGCGACGCCCAGACCAATAACCTTACCGTGCAGGGCTCGCTTAACCTGCAAGGCTCGCTGACACTCAAAAACGGCATCAACGTTACGGGCAACAGTAATTTCACCGGTGTTGTAACCATTTCGCAACTTAACGCCGGCTCGCTCCAAATTAACGGCGACCTCAACCTGACCCACCATGTGGTGGCCGGCGGCAACATTCCTAGTGCCACCCGTGGCGTGGCAGTGGGCGGTGGCGGCACCGTGAACCTCACTGGGTCTGACACTTCTGGCAGCATTACGGTTAACACTGGTTCGGCACCGCCGCCCGGCTGCTTTATAACCGTCACGTTTAGCAAAAAGTTCGCCGGCACGCCGCATGTGGTGGTGACACCCGTTGGCTCAGACGCTGCCAGTTTACAATATTATATAGACCGTACCACAGCTAGCTTCACCGTCTGCACTGCTAATAGCGCACCCGTTGGCACCAGCTTTGGATTTGACTACATCGTCCTCGGATAGATTTAAATATCAAGAAAGACGGTGACTTTGTCGGCCTTGACGTGCATGAGTCCGCCACTGATGCGGATACGCTGCTCACCCGTATCACCAGAACTCGCCGCACGAATCACCAAATCACCAGGATTCAACAACGTAATAAAGTTGTGGTGGTGCGGCAAAATGTCAAATTCGCCGGTGCGGTTCTGGGCTGAGATGCTGTAGCTATCTTCGTCGTAATACACACGATACGGCGAATACACCTTGATGTGCATGGTGAGCTTGGCGCTATTGGCAGCGGCCTGGGTCGCCTTGGCGGCCTCAACTTGCTTGGTGGCCTCACTCTTTTCTTCGATCATACGATGATTTCTTCGATACCTTTAAGCATGTCGTCACGCTTGACGTACTCACCCTTCTTGCCAGTCATGCTTTCCATGACGTTCATGTTTTGAGTGAAGTATTCGATGAGCTTCTTGGCTTTGGCGTAGTCGGCGCGGTCGGCGGGGCTCAGCTCGTTCTCACCAATGATGGCGATGATCGGTTTGAGCATTTCGTATTTCTGCAGCAGACCTTGTACCTGTACGCTGAGCAAATAGTGGCGGTCACCGACGATCTCAGGTGTTAAGAGCGAGCTTGTAGTGTGAATGAGGTCTACGGCCGGACGAATACCTTGCTCTGCCACGGCACGGCTTAGGATAATGATGCTGTCGAGCTCGTGCTGAATCATCTGCACCGCCGGGTCGGAGGTATCGTCGGCCGGCACGTAGATGGTTTGCACTGCGGTAATTGAGCCGTTCTCGTTGGAACTGAGGCGGTCCTGGAGCATCTTGACGTCGCTAAAGATGGTGGGTTCGTAACCACCTTCACTCGGCACCTGGCCGATCATGGTAGCGACCTCGTTGCGGGCCTGAATGTAACGGTACATGTTGTCGGCGAAGAACAAAATGTCTTTCTTTTGTTCGTCGCGGAAGTATTCGGCTAGGGTAACAGCACTCAATGCAATTAACGACCGCTGTACCGGGTTTTCGTTCATTTGGCCAAAGAACATGCAAGTGGTCTTTAAGATGTCACCGGTGTTTTTGAGTGTGTCGTAGAGTTCGTGGCCTTCGCGGATGCGTTCACCAATACCGGCAAAGAAGCTCAGGGCGCCGCCCTGCTTGGCGACGTTGTTAATCATCTCCATAGTGAGCACGGTTTTGCCTACACCGGCACCGCCGACGATGCCAATCTTGCGACCTTTCACGAACGGCGCAAAGAAGTCCAGCACCTTAATGCCGGTTTCTAGTATCTCTGGCTTGGCCACGGTGGCCGCTGTACCGCGCTGCGGCAGGGCGAAGATACTGTTGTGCTTCATGTCGCTGTCATCTACCGGGGGGATACCGTCGATGGGCGCGCCGAGGGCGTCCACCACCCGGCCAATCATCTTGTCGCCAACGGGTATCTCAATGCTGTGCCCAGTGGGCGTTACCGTCATGCCTTTTTGAATACGAAAATCGGTACGGATGATCAGACAGATGGCGCGACCGCCGGCCTCCAGGCTATCTACCAACAGCTGAGTACCAAGGGCGTCCACCGTCACCAGCTCGTGGACATCTGGAACAAGGTCATCGAACTGTACGGTGACGGTTAAGTCTTTAATCTCGCGGACAATGCCTTGGTTCATGTGTTGCCTCCCGTGCGCATGCCGTTGATCATCTCCTTAAGTCGTTCGTCTTGGATGTGGCGCTTGGTGCGGTTAAACTGCAGCCTGAGGTCGTTTACGAGGTCGTTAGCGCGGTCTTTGGCCATGCTCATAGCGCGGAAACGGGCGGCGTATTGCGCTAGCTTAGAGTCCAATATAACCTGCGAGAGGGCAATTTCGGTCATCGAGCGCTCCAGGTGGGCTACCACTTCGAATGTACTCGGTTCAAAGATGTAGGTTTGCTCACTAATAATGTCTTTGTCTTTGGCGCTCTCTTCGGCGGCGGCCTTACCTTGGCTGGCCACGGCCGATTGTAGCTCAATGCGCTTGCCTTCTTGCACCATTAGTGACACATACGTCTGGTAGAAAACCGCAGTGCTTTGGTAACGGCTAACTTCCTCAACCAACGGCCGCACGTTAATGTTTTTGTCTCGCGAAGGCAGCGTAAAATACTTTTTAAACGAGGCGTGTTGTTGGATAAGCAATAGGGCGCCGTGGTGGCCAATGACTACAATGTCCTGCTTGTCGGGGTTATAATCGGCGAGCATCATTTTAATGAGGCGTTGGTCGATGTCGCCACCAAAGCCGCCCTCAGCTGTAATCACGATATACAGCTGCTTTTTAATGACTTCTTCTTGATTGGTGCGGCCAAAACGGAACAAACTGTCCACGCGCAGCTGCTGGTAAATGTGCCAGATTTCACTAAAGAACGCCTGCGATTCCAGCACCTGGTTTTTAACGCTGGCGATGCGCATGCTGGCCAGGCCTTCGAACACGCCGGTGAGGTTAAAGATGGTGTCCATGGCCACCTGCTGTTCGGCTACTTCTTGGAGGCGGCTCATTTTTTGTCCTCCGATTTCTTTTCTTCTGCTTTTTTGTCGTCCTTTTTAGCATCCTTGTCGTCTTTGTCATCTTTTTTGGCGTCTTTGGGGTCGGCGGCCGGAGTAGCTGCAGCTCCTGCAGCGGGCGTAGCGCCGCCAGCGGCTGGCGTACCACCCGCCGAACCATGAGCGCCAGCTAGTAAGCTACCCTTCTTGAGTTCGTCACGCAAGGTATCGAAGTTGCTATCATCGTCTTTAAGCTGAGGGGCAAGTTTACGCACACCCTCTTTGAGCTGGTGAATATCGATCTGCTCTTCTAGCGTAAAGTTGAGGACGATGTCGAGCATCAGAGTTTGCTCTTTAAAGTTGTATGTTTCGCCAGGAATTTGGTTGAGCAACTTATATATCATCCCGCCGCGCACCAGGTCGAGCTGGGCAACCGCCGAGAGTTCCGAACCAAAGCGGGCAAATTCTTGCGCCGTGTGGTGGGCGGTAATTGCTTTAAATAGCGCGCCGGCTTGGTTTTGTTGGCGCTTGGTTTGGCCGCGGCCACCCACGCGGGAGACGCTCAGTCCGGCGTTAACGGCGGGGCGCATGGTGTCACGAAAAATCTTCATATCAAGAATCCACTGACCATCGGTGATCGACATAACGTTGGTAGGCAAGTAGGCGGCGATGTCGCCGCTGGCGGCGAAAATCATCGGGATGCTGGTGAGCGTCTTGTGGTTACGATTAAGCTTGCCAGCGCGCTCGAGCAGGCTGGAGTGCACATAAAACATGTCGCCCGGATAGCTGTCCCGGCCCGGGCTAGAGCCGGTCAACAGCGCCATTTCGCGGTAGGCGTGAGCGTGAGCGGTTAAGTCATCGTAGATGATGAGCGCGTCTTGGTTCTTGTGCTGCCAAATGTATTCGGCGAGGGCGCAACCAACGTATGGTGCCAAATAGCTGTGTACCAACGAATCAGACATCGTGGACACGACCACAATGGTCTTTTTAAGAGCGTCGTTAGCCTCCAGACGCGACAACAGCATTTCGATGTCGGTGCGGCGCTTGGCAATCATCACGTAGATGGTGGTGATGTCGGTATTCTTTTGATTAATGGCCATCTGTGTGGCCAAGGTGCTTTTGCCCGACTTGCCGTCGCCGAGGATGGCAATACGCTGGCCACGCATTAAAGCGAATAGGGTGTCCAAAACAGTGATGCCGGTTTCGAGCGGCTTATCGAGCAATTCGCGTTCGTAAAGCATCGGCGCTGCTGAGAATACCGGTAACACGCCGTCGGCCGCTACCGGGCCTTTGCCGTCGAGCGGTTCGCCAGTTACTGAGATAACGCGGCCGATGAAGTCCATGCCTACTTTGGTAACGAGCTCTTCGTGCTGGATGACGCAGGTGCTGCCTACGCGCACGGTTTTGGTGCCGAGGTGCAGAATAACCATGTAATCATCAAAGATACGATGGATGTAGCCTTTGCTGCCATCTTCGAACATCACCAGGGCGTGGAGGTTACTGGGCTGCATGCCTTTTACTCTGACCATAAAACGATCGACGGCGATGACTTCGCCGACGGGTTTGCCGGCGGCTACGAGCTGGTCGAAGTGGCGGTTGTCGCTCATGCGGGGACTCCTGCGGGTTCGACTGCGACAACTTCTGAGGCGCCTGCGGCAACAACTGGTTCTGCGGGGCGCTCTACAGGGCTCGCATCGCTCGCGCCTGTGGCGCTAGCAAACCCCGTAGAACCAGTTGTTGCCTGCGGCGGTGCCGGAGTGGGGGTAGTAGCAGCTGGTGGCGTGGGGGTCACACCTCCGTCCGCGTTATCGGTAGGCACGGGTGGAACTTCTGATGGGTTGGGGGTGAGGGCCAGGGCGAAGGATTCGAGTAGTAGTTTTTCGGAGTTAGTGAAACGGTTACGGAGGCTCATGTCGAACATTTTGTTGTTGGTGCGAGCAACACAGCCGGCGGCGAGTGTGGGCTGGAGGCCGACTTCTACTAACAAATATGGATGGATGTTAGCGCGCAGCCAAGCGACGAGTTTAGCGGTGAAGGCCGAAGACGGGTCGGTGGCGAAGCTCATGTGAATGTTGGGGGCTTCGTCTTCTAACTCGTCTAAAAATGCTTGGGTGGCTTTGAGATGTTCGGACAAAAGCAAGTTAACATTGTTGACGCTGGCCAATGCTTCGCACATACGGCTCAGGCGCGGCAAGGTAGGCTGTGTGCCCGGCTCACGGATTGCGGCCTGGCGCATAAATTCATCGAGGGCTTCGAGCTCACGCTTTAGGCGTCGGACTTCAACCACTCCGAACACCAGGAGCGGAAGCTTGAACTGCGTGACAGTTTGCTGCGCACTAGGTTCCACTACGGATATCCTCGATTATGGCCGCTTTGTTGGTTTCGAGTTCGTTCAGGATGTACTCAAGCTGGTCGTTCAAATCGATCTGGTTGCCGATAGCTGAAAGCACGTAGTGGTTAACGATCTGGGCCATACGCTGGTCAAATTGCTTAACGCGGCGCTCTTTTTCTTCGCCAACTTCTTTTTCGAGCTGGGCAACGAGACTCGACCGCTGTTCGTCGACGGCAGTTTTAGTTTTTTGGATAGACTCAATCGCAAGTTGCTTGGCGTCGGTGATGGCGCTTTGGTAGTTGGCAAAGGCGTCTTTGAGGTCTTTACTGATCTCACCCTTCATGTACTCATTGAGCTGCGAAGTGGTGAGACGCAAGTCTTGCTGCAAAAACATAGCGTTCTCGCCCAAAATCTTCTCAAAGTGTAACCGGCCGCGGTTGCGCAGCTCTTCACGGAACTCTTCGTTAAAGATGTGGTCGACGTCTTCTTCGGCAGCTTCTTGCAAGGATTCAACGAGCGTTTTACTGTTCTTCTTGCCAGCCACTTGCACAGCCAACCAGATAAAACCGGAACCAAGCGCGGCAATCGTTGTCAGGATAAGTGCAAGCCACCAAATTGTCATGTGCGTTTTACCGCTCCCCCTGCGTTAAGCATAAGCTATATCTTCAGTAGTAAATATACCGCAATTAAGCCGCTTATGACAACCACTAAAGATGTAAGGATGACGCTGACAAGGCTACGCATGATGGCGCTCTTGGCCAAAGGATTGCGGCCAACAGCGGTCATACCGTTACGGATGCCGGAGTACATCACCCAGCCGGCAATAAAGAATGTGGACAAAATGACGATCAGCGACAAGTACAAACGGAGTGCAGTAAGTGGTTTGTTGGTGACGCTGCGGGCAATATTCACTAAAAATTGGGGCACACCAGCTACTTTATCGCCCGAATAGGTGGGGTTGTGGGCCACGCTGATATCTACCAAGATACGTTTAAGGCCCACGTTGCGTTTATCACCTTTGACGCTGGTAAGCGTTGTATGGCTATCGGCGTCGTTAAGGCCGGCAAAGCCTTCTAGTGCCTTGCCGAGCACGTATTGGTCGCTGTGGGTGGCTTCCATGCCCACGCCGTCGAGGGCCGATATCGTTATAAAATCGCCCGCTTTTACAGGGCCGTTTTGATTGCTTACGAGCACGTTGTACTGGCCAAAAGTAGCCACGAAGACTTGCTGAACGTCGGGGCTCGACAGCGATACCGGTGCATCGGTGGAGGCTACTGTAACACCGAGCATGTCTTTAGCGTTGGCGAATTTAACGGGTTGAACTTTTTTGGCGTCTTTGGGGTCTAAGCGAACAATCAGGCCGTTTTCGAGTGCGGCATCAGACTGGTAACCCTCGGTGACGTTCTGGGCGCGTACCGGCCCGACTGCGCCAAATAATAGCGCGCCCAGTACGATCAGCGGCAACAGCCATAATCGCTTATGCTTCATCTTGCTACGATTATAGCAGTTAGAGGCAGCGCTTTACATGTGCAACTGTGGCTCGGATCTCGTCTTCGGTAGTGTGAACGCCCATGGTGAAGCGCAATGAGCTTTGGGCATCGGTATCGGAAATACCCATAGCCCTTAGTACGTGCGACGGTTCTTCGTCGCTGGCGCTGCAAGCGCTCCCGGCCGCGCATTGCACGCCAAGTTCGTCTAGCGCAAAGATCAGCCGCTCGTTATCTTGACCGGGGATAGTGATGTGCACGTTGTTGGGTAACCGCGTTTTGAGTGAACCATTGATGATGACACCCGGAATGTGCTCTTCGAGCAACTGAATAAACAGATGCTGGAGCTGAGCGAGCCGCGCCGCTTCTTGGTGGCGGCGATTTTGCACGATATCGAGCGCATGGCTCAAACCAATAATGCCGGCAACGTTTTCGGTGCCGCTGCGCAGATTGCGCTCTTGGCCACCGCCGGCTATCTGGGCTTCTAGCTGTACATGACTGGCTACAAACAGCGCGCCAGTTTGCTTGGGGCCGTAAATCTTTCCGGCATTGAGCGTGAGCATATCGACGCCGAGGCGGGCTGCATGCAAATCAAGATATGCGGCGGCTTGAGCGGCGTCGGTATGGAAATACAACGGATTGTTGTTGCCACTGGCACGGCGCTGTTTGCGAATGATGGCTAGTTTTTCGGCAATGGCACGGATTGGTTGGATGGTACCGACTTCATTGTTGGCATACATCACGCTTACCAGCACAGTATTTTCGTCGATGAGCTTCACAAGCGCTTCGACGTCGACAATGCCGGCCGGAGTGACGGGCGCGATGCGGCGTGCTAGCTCAGCATGCGCCTGCCCGGCGGTAGTCAAAATCGATTCGTGTTCCAAAGCACTCACCACCACATTGCCCCACGGGTAGCGGTTGAGCACGCCGCGGATGGCTAGGTTGTTGGCTTCAGTGCCACCGGCGGTAAACACTACCTCTGTTGGACGAGCGCCAAGCCAGTGCGCCACACGAGCACGGGCGGCCTCAATGTCTTTGTGCACACTTTGCGCTGCAGCATAGGTAGCTGACGGGTTATAGAACTTATCAGTAAAATACGGTTGCATGGCTTTGAGTACCGCTGGGTCGAGCGGCGTTGCGGCTGCGTAATCGAGATAGATCATAGAATTCATATTTTATAAAAATGGCGCCAGCTGTGGCGCCTAGTAGTCGTTCAGTTAGCGAATCGCCTAGGCGGCGTGATACAGCTCAGCCTGTACTCGTTTATTATACAGCTGCACAGCTTTTAGGAAGTGGCGCGCTTCGTCGCCGATGAGCGGCGTGTACGGTTGGCCATCTTGGGCCTTAAATACGCCGTTTTCGCGCACGTCGTAGCGAGTAGTTACCGCATGGCGCGTGCCATTTGGGTCAACCCACTCCTCGTGCCATATCCAGGTATATTCGTCCAGGCAAAAGAATTCGCGCCGACCGCCGGGCTGGATCGGGCCGAACAATGTGCCACCGATTTTAGCCTCGCGGCGAATAAGGGTGCGGTACTGCCGGGCCCGACGTTCGCTGGCGCTCTCAAAGACTGAGGTGACCAGACGACTAAGCATACTAGTCCGTTATGCCTTCCTGCCGCTTCATTGCAGCTTCAGCCTCGGCTCCCGGGATATCGATTACCGCAGCTACCAAATTGGCCGCCGCCACCACTAAGTCCCTACGGACATCTGGTGGGGACGCGAATTCAACTCGTAATTCTTGCTTGTTATTGAGCATAATATCTCTCTTAAAGGCCAAAAAGAGTGCGTGCGTTTTTAGTTGTTGCTTCGGCAAGTCGCTCAAGCGTCTCGCCTCGCAATTCGGCCAAAAATTCGGCCGTCACCCGCACATGCTTAGGCTCACAAATGTTAGCACGCAACGGTTGCGGTGTCAAGAAAGGCGCATCTGTTTCAAGGAGTAAACGGTTAAGCGGAACCGCTTTAGCGGCTTCTATTTGCTTAACATGTTTAGTAAATGTCGCGATACCGTTTAAGGCTATGTACAGCCCGCGACTTAACGCTTCGTCTAGTTCCTTTTGAGTGGCCGTAAAACTATGGACCACGCCGTGGATGCCCTGGTACTCGTCAAAGATCGGCCAAAAGTCTTCGAATGCTTCGCGGATGTGGAAGGTCATGGGCAAATTATGCTTCTGGGCTAGCTCCAACTGGAAGCGCAAAACTTTTATCTGAGCCTCTTTGGGCGAATGATTATAGAAGTAGTCTAGGCCGCATTCGCCGATGGCCACGATTTTGTGTGTTAGTGGGGTCCTGTCGGGCAAGACTTCCCCCGTCGTGCTCACTGCGTTGCGCGCGTCGGGGGACCCCCCATGCCCGCCACCCCGGTCCGGGGCGAGTAACGCAGCAAATTCGTTGAGTAGTTTGGGGTTGGCGGCGTAGTCTTTGGCTTCGTGGGGGTGGATGCCGATGGTTGCCCAGATGTTTTCATGCTTGGCAGCGAGTTCGATAGCGAGTTTGCTATCTTCTAAGGTGCAGCCGACACAGAGCATACGCGTGACACCGTCAGCTGCGGCCTCTTTTATTAGCACGTCAGGGTCGGTGATGCCGGCTTTGTGCCACTTTTCGGCCACGCCGCCGGTAGTGCCGGCGATCTCGTGGATGTGGCAGTGAGTGTCCGTGAGCTCGAGCATATGCACCTACTTTGCGGGAGTGGACTTAGCAACTTCGTCTTTGGGGAACAGCGTGCCCTCGATAGGTTTAACCGTGCCTGCTTCGAACACAGCTGCAATCTTGGCTGCGGTGTCGGGCAAAAACGGCGTCAACAAATGGGCAATCTGCAATAGGTCGGATACTTGGGTAGCTAAAACTTCTTGCAGGTGCTCTTTTTCGTTTTCTTTTTTGGCCAATTCCCATGGCTTTTCTTCGTCGATGTATTGATTAAGTCCCCGAACTTTGTCCCAAATACTGTCCAACGCGCGGTCAAAACGGCATTCGGCCAGAGCTTGTTCTACCGCGCCGGTGTCGTGCTCGGCACCAGACAACTGGCCAATTTGACCGCCCAAATACCTTTGAATCATCGCGGCGGTGCGCTGCACGGCATTGCCGAGCTCGTTGGCGAGCTCGTTGTTGTAGGCAGCCTCGAATGTCGGCCAGCTAAAGTCGCCGTCTTCGTAAGACGATACATGACGTAAGAAGTAATAACGGAACGCGTCGGCACCATATTTGTCCACGACCTCTTTAGCCGTTACCACGTTGCCAATGGTCTTGCTCATTTTCTGCCCGTTTACGGTCAAATGGCCATGCACAAACAGACGCTTCAGAACCGGTAGCCCAGCACTCATAAGCATTGCCGGATAAATTGCAGCATGGAAACGCAGGTTGTCCTTACCCACAATTTGCAAGTCGGTTGGCCAGAACTTTTTAAAATCTGCGCCGTCCGGATAATCCAAGACGGTAATATAGTTCATCAGCGCCTCAAGCCACACATACATTACCTGGGTGTTGTCACCTGGCACAGGAATGCCCCACGGCAGTTTCTTTTTGGGTCGCGAAACGCTAATGTCGGTTAAACCGGTTTTTATAACGTTTAGGATTTCAGTTTTGCGAAACTCGGGCAAGACTTCGAAGTCGCCAGACTCAATGAGCTGCAGCAGCCTTTGGTTGTAACTGCTCAGCTTAAAGAAATAGTTCTCTTCCTCCAGGCGTTCATATGGTTTGTTGTGCAGGGGGCAAACGCCGTTATTTTCTTTGACCTCGGTCTCGGTTTTGAACTCTTCGCAACCCACACAGTACCAGCCAACGTATTTTGATTTGTAAATATCGTCACCCATCTGCTTCCACAACTTTTGCGCAGCGGCAATATGTTGCTTGCTGTTGGTGCGGGCAAAGTGAGTGTACTCGGAATTAATGAGCTTGTGCCCTGCCACAATCAGCGGTACGACAGTTTCAATGAACTGCTCGGGCGGTATGCCTGCTTCCTGTGCTTTTTCGTAGATCTTCGAGCCATGTTCGTCCGACCCGGCGCTATACGCAACCTCAAAGCCCTGCTGTTTTTTGTAGCGAGCTATGGTGTCGGCATAGAGCCAGTCTATGACATTGCCAATGTGCGGATTGCCGCTGGCGTAGGGTATAGAAGTGGTAACATAGTATTTCATACTTAGATAGTCTACCTGTTTACCGATGTGTTAACAAACCTCGTGCCGCCCTTAGCGTCCGCCTGCAGAACTGGGCCACCTACTTTTAGGCGGTGCACTTTGCTCGCGCGGCCACAATGGCCAATAACTACTTCCAGAAAACGGTGTTGGCCATAGCCAGAACTGCCAACGGTCAGCGCTGTGACGCCTGCCGGCACATCTACCAAGCGCCGATAACACGTCGCTATTCGGCCGTTAGCCAGTCTGACTTGTCGACCCTCCGCAAACTGCACATCCTGCGGCAAAAGAGTTGTCTTAACATCGTCAAAGTTATCTACCAGCCACACTGCTGCCTTAACACTGGGCAAATCTTGAAGCGTCTGCAGCCGCGCAGGTACCGTTCTGCCCTTCCATAACCAGTACGCCACCAAGGGAGTGAATTCCAGGCTACGGAACTGACTATTGTTAATCTTGTTGGCCTCTGCTGGTGTCAAATCTCCCCACTCTACTGCCGCCGCAGTCACTGTTTGCGTGTCGAGTAAATGCACTTCTTGCACAACGCCCAGATTGCGTAGCAACGCCAATGTTTCGCCTTCGTAGGTACTAACTACTAGTGTCTTGCCTTGCCAAAAATAGCAAAATGGTGTGCCGTTGTCCCATGCCGATTGCTCACTCCGATGACGCGGTGCCACGTTAACCAGTACGATATTCTGACTATTAGCATCGGCTAGGGGGAAATTGGCGAACACGTCCAGCGTATCGAGCAAATTACCTGCCGCTTCCACCGGCAAATACGAACCCACGCCCAGAAAGGTCGGCTTTACGCCAAACAGACTTTGAAAGCGCAGCTCCTGGCGCACTCTTGCGTTATCATCAGCGCAATCGTTGATGATTGTTCCGGTTATTGTTGTCATGTTAGAACTCCTTTGCTATTAAAAAACCTCCGCGTCTCTGCGGAGGTTTGCTGTTGCTACTTTCGTGATGTTTTTTAGGACAGGCTAAAGCTCCGCTGGGTTACAAGCGGCATCATCATGTCCACAACTGCATTCGTCAGTTTGTTCATCAAAACAGATTATAGCACCTTTCGCAAAAATGACAAAAGCTCAAAGGGCGCGGCCGTTAAGGGCGCAGGTACGCACCGTATACGGGGAAAGTTAGCGTATTATTAGAGCATAACGACATTACGGAGGAGCGACCATGAAGATCAAAGTTTCTGAGATGATTACAAAATATAAAGAAGCACTTGCCCTATCCGGCGCTTCTCCAAAAGATGTCGATGCGATGACGACCCTGCGGTTAGAGCAAGACTTGCACGATAACTTCTTTTCGGGCCTATCTGAGGTCAGGGGCGCTTACAAGGAGCTCAAGGACTCTCTCGGCAAACAGCATACTATCGAGGTAGACAAACCAGCCCTAAAGCTGGTTAACTGCGGCGGCCGAGCGGCCGGCCTGGTGAGCATGGATTTGCTGCCGACCTTGTGTGACATGGCGCGCAGTCAAGGTATTGCCATCATCGGCTATTACAACGGTGGCTATCAGAGTATGCCTGAGGTTTTTGTACGCTTGATTGCTGCACAGAACCTAGTTGGTTTAATATCGGGCAACGGCGGACCGCAAAGCGTCGTACCTTACGGCGGCAAAAAAGATATTATGGGCACCGACCCTGTGGCGTATGGCATACCTACCAATGGCCTGCCTATCGTCTTTGATGCAGCCACAGCCAAGTATCCGTGGGGCAGCATCCGTGTTGCCCGTGAACGAGGCGAAAAGTTGCCCGAAGACTCGTACCTAGACAAAGACGGTAACTGGACAACCGACCCCAATGTCGCTACTGCGATTGTGCCTTTTGGCGAGCATAAAGGCTATGCGTTTAATCTACTGTTTGACGTGCTGACGGGCGCTTTGGTGCACGCCAAGTCGGGCCTGCTCGTAAAAGACGAGAAAGACCTAGGCGGTTTCCTGATGGCTATTGACCCGTCTGCTTTTGGGTCCATCGGAGAATTCAAACAGCAGACCACCAAGTTAGCCGAGGACATCGAAGCCGTGGAGCCTGCCAAGGGCTTTGACGAGGTCCGCGTGCCTGGCTACCGTGGAGAGCGCTTTAGACATAAAGTGATGGCCGAAGATTCGATTGATATAAGAAGCCAGATCTGGGCGCAGTTTGTCGACGGATGCAACGAGCTGCAACAAGAGGCAGACAACAGGACGAGCTGATTGCTCAAACGCTAGAAGAGACTGGCTTGGGTAGGCGGTTCGGGCGGTGGCTCAACATGCAGCAACTTGGCCAAGCGGTCGATAAACTCCACCTGCCCTTTCACGAGCTTATGCGGCGCGATGCCGAGCGGCGTCCAGGCAGCGCGATCGCATTCTGGGAACGTTTTGGTTTGGCCGGACTTGGGTGGCCACTCCATTTCGAAGGTATTGCTGGTAAAACCGTTTAGGTTAAGGTCGGCCTCCAGCGCAAACAGGCGCACGATTTTGCCACCGGCTTGTTTGATCTGGTCCAAATCCTGATAATCGCCGTCTGGTGCGGGCAGGCCAGTTTCTTCGTGAAATTCGCGTTTGGCCGCTGTTAGCGCGTCCTCGCCAGTGGCGTACTCGCCTTTGGGCGCCGACCAACTGCCAGCGTCTTTTTTGGCCCAAAACGGACCACCGGGGTGCGCCAATAATACATCGATGCCCGAGCCCGTGCGGCGGTACAGCAAAAGTCCGGCACTCTGTTTGGCGGCCATTATTTGTCTCCCTGATGCGGGTCAATGTCCTCGCCTCGCACAGCCGCGCGCTTGGGCAGGAGCGTGCTTAAACCGAGCGCCAGCACGGCTGAGCCCGTTGCAGCCAGCATGCCAATGCGAGCGCCGTGTACAATAGAATCGTTTTTAATACGGGTAATTTCGGCGGCCATATTTTGCGATACGCTGCCGGGCGCCTCGCCGCCGACAGTCCCCAGGCTTTCGGCGGAACTAGCAGTGGCGGTGGCCACAGTCGTCTTAAATTGTGGCGGGATAACGCTACTGGCGCTGGCGTCACGGTTAAGTTGCGACACAAGTGTCGCGATTAACAGAGCACCGATCAGCGCCTGACCCAAACTCGCACCGATCTGCCGAAAGGTGTTGTTCACGCCGGCCGCCTCACCAGCCTCTTGTACCGAAACCGCCGACAGCGTGATGTTGGCCAGTTGCGAAAACGCCAGACCAAAGCCCACGCCAAACACCGCCAAACCTGGCACGAGCGTATGCACGGTACTTTGTACGGTTAACTCACTGTGCAGCAATAATCCGCCAATCGTGGCGCACACCAAACCAACTTGTACCAACCAACGATTGGGCACGTTACACTTGCCCGCCAAAATACCAGAAAGTGGTGCCGCTACCAATATCGCCAGTGAAAAGGGTAAGATTGCGATGCCAGAGTGGAACGCATCTTTGCCAAGCAACCCCTGGAAGAATACCGGCAACACAAACACCAGGCCAACCTGCGACAGCACCGCCACCATTAGCGTGGTGGTGCCGGCCATAAACTGCTTGTTCTTGAAGATGGAGAGCGACACCAATGGGTTCTTACCGCGCGACTCCAAACTCGACTGCCGCCAAATAAATAGACTAACAAGCACCAGGCCGAGAATAATCGCAAACACGCTAATCGACACCCCGTGCAAGCTGTAATGGTGGCTCGCAATCTCGTATGGCAGCTTAGCTTTTATCCAACCGTATGTTGACGATTCGATAATCCCAAATACCACGCTGGCCAGGCCGAACGCCGACAAAAAGATGCTCAAAATATCTGGCACTTCGTGCTGACGTTCCTGTGCTTCGCGCAGGACCACCGAGCCACCCAGCAAAACCAGGACTACAAAGGGGTTAATTAGGTAATTCCAACGCCAACTGTAGTTGGTGGTCAGGTAGCCGCCCACCACAGGCCCGATGGTGGCAGCGGCGCCGGCCACAGCGCCATACACGCCAAAAGCCAAAGCTCGATCTTTACCGCGATATTCACTTAAGATGAGTGAAGCCGTAGACGGCAGCATTATCGCCGCACCGACCCCCTCTATACCAACAACACAAAGCAACAGCGCCGGTGCCGACTGCACGCGTGAGGCAAGCAGCGACCCCACGGCAAAGATCACCGCGCCAATCATAAACATCCGCTTGCGGCCAAAAATGTCGCCCAACCGGCCGCCAGTAATGGTGAACGCTGCGAGCATTAATGAGTAGCCGGTAATCACCCACTGCACGGCCTTGAGGTCGGTGTGCAAATCACCAATGATAGCTTTAATAGAAACGTTAATAATCGTGCTATCGAGCACAATAATAAACAAGGTGAGCGCCAGCACGGCCAGCGGCAGCCACTTTTTAACACCCGTGCGTTCTTCGGTCATGCATCTTCCCTCTTAGCCGTAAACATTATTATTAGCTTAGCACGTAGACCATACAAAAAAAGCAGCGCCGTTGGGGCGCTGCTTTTATTCTCTATTGGTGGGCGAGGTGGGACTTGAACCCACAAGACTTTTGGTCAGCAGATTTTAAGTCTGCCGCGTATACCGATTCCGCCACTCGCCCAGCGGCTTAAATTATATTGGAGGCGCCTACCGGAATTGAACCGGTGTAAAAGGTTTTGCAGACCTCTGCGTAACCACTCCGCCAAGGCGCCATCTGTTGGTACGAGGGTTATTGTAATGGATCTAGGGCGTTTTTACTACTGTACGGGGGCCGGGTGTGGAGGGCCAGATGAGGTATCTTGGCCGCGCAGCAAACCTACCGCGCCCAGTAGGAGTTCCTCGGCGCGCACCACCGTAACGCCATGTTCGACGACCGAGGCAATCGCTGGCTCAGCCAGGCCGTTGAGCTTCAAACCTTCAGGAAGGAGGCTAAGAGTCGCTGGATTTTCTTCCCGCCAGACGAGCGGATGGTCCGTCCATCGCAGGTCAAAAAGTCTGATGCGTCCTTGATCGTCCCGCACAAATTCGTAGCCACGCTGCCGGTCGTACGCAGTCCGCACACTGAAGGAGCGACCACGCACCGTTACACTCGGATACGCATTGCCTTCTGGAACGAATGTCACACCTGCAAAGTCTTGCATGCACTGAGCACGTCGCAGCGTGGCGGTGAACCATGCGCCCTGCCCGCTTTGCACACGCGCTATCGACCCGCGACGTTCAGTTTGAGCACGGTGCCAACTCATAAGTGCGGCACACGTAATCAATGGAGCGATGTCGCGAATTTCGTCTACCCGTTCCGCCGAGTGACGCGGCCTTGTCTGCATCATTTGCAATACAATATACTCTGCCTATGTTCCTGTCAATACGCAACTCTGGGCGAGCACCTGCGCCACAATTTCTGATACACTAGCGATATGACCGCCCGCACCCACGACCTGGCTGCCGCCACTGCTTTTGGCGTATTTGTCATATTGCACATGCCCACATCGATGCGGTTGAGCACATTCCTCGTGGCGCTGCTGGCCAACCAAATCGGTGGCATCGCCCCGGACATCGACCAGCCCACCGCACCATTCTGGCGCAACTTGCCGGTGGGCGGTTTTATTGGGCGAATTTTTGACAAGATGCTCGGCGGACATCGCTTTTTAACACACTCCCTGCTCGGCGTGGCACTATTTAGCTATCTTGCCTACCTACTGCTCGGCGTGCTGCACCCGCTGATGCCGCATATTGATACGCACTTTGTGCTCATAGCCTTTATGATCGGTATGCTATCCCATTTGGTAATGGATACCATCACCAAAGAAGGCGTGCCGTGGCTGCTGCCCATCCCTATAAAGTTTGGCCTGCCACCAATCAAAAAGCTGCGTATCACCACTGGCTCGTTCTTTGAGACACTGGTATTCTTGGGGATTTTAGCCTTTGACGTATGGTTTGCCAGCGCAAACTACACGCAAATATTAGCACTGTTGCACCGGCATCTTACTTAGAGCATAACTTATCGACGTATTTGTGTAACCCGGTGAGCCAGCGGGAAGATACGGTCTCCATGGATGCTCCTTACGCTGCTAGTCTGTCGCGCACCGTTGAAGCCAATACTTTAGATACGGCGGCGGCCTCTACGGTGTCAGGGCTTTGCACCCAAATACGCACCAGGCCTTTTTCTGTTCCGGATGTACGCACCACGACGTTTCGCTCCCCCAACGTCTCTTTTGCCCACTCTATAGTATTCTGGATGCCGTCGTCCGACAGCGGGTCGGTAATATCCGGTGATATGTTAACTTTGACCATTGGCTCAGCCCATAATGACGTTTCTTCGTGCAGGCTACCCAGGGTGCGGCCGGTACTGGCCAAGCGCGCGGCTACCTCGGCCGCTGTCCGTATGCCGTCGCCGCTCGACAGCCAATCAAGATTAATATGATGACCGGTAAATTCGCCGCCGATACGCGCATTGGCATAACGGCCACCTTGCCGTCGCAACGCAAGTAATCTTTGCGTAACAAACATGTCGCCGTTCGGGCACGATTCATAGTCAATGCCCTGTGCTCCTAAGGCTGCGATGAGGCCGCCGTTGGTGTATTCGGTGCCAACAATAACTGGTTCGGCGTCGCTAACACCCGGTACCCCTTGCGCGAGCAAACCCATAATATGGTTACCGTCAATCTTGGCGAACTGCGATTGGCCGTCCTCTCCCTTTATAATGCCCACTCCCATAAAGCGATCAGCGTCACCATCATTAGAAAACGCACCCAAGAAGTTGGGATTACCGATTAAATCACGCCTTTGTGCTAAAAATTCAGTTACGCCGCCGAGGTTTTCAGCACCGCAGATGTCATTGATATAGCCATCTTCATCGCACGCAAACGTCTCCACTGTAGCCCCTAAGCGCCGTAGGATCGCCGGGGTTAGTTTACGAGCTGCGCCGCGAGCACCATCTACAACAATAACTTTCCCGGCCAATGGCTTTTCGCCATACCGTGACTCAATGTCATATACTACTTCATCAGCGTACCACGCACTTAACTCAGCTGCGTCTTCCGCTTGTCTCGCGCTGGCGGGAACAACCAAACCACTGTCAACCTGCTCCCAGTAGCGACGATCAATGTTTGTGGCTTGCTCAGTGGTGGGTTTATACTCGCCAAGCATGCCTTTCCAGCCATTATATTGTTTTGGCGGTCTCTCCGGGTTATGGCTAGCCGTGGCTACTACTGTTGCCATACCGCCAAGCCTTTGGGCTGCTTTTTGGGCTGTCGGTGTTGGTGCCATACCAAGGTCAAGTACGCTAACATCGTGTGCTAAAGCACCTCTAATGGCTGCCCGCCGTAAAACTGCGCCCGAACGACGCGTATCTTGAGCAACAATAACCGGCCCATCCTGGCCACTCTCGATTTGCATGCCGACGAGCGCATAAGTCATACCTTCAAAAGTTTCGGCATTCATCCGGCCCGGGCCGGATTCTTCGGTATAAATATCGCGGAAACCATCGGTCCCACCGAGTCTTGGGTGAGCAGATATCGCTGCTAGATCTCCTGAGGGATAGTGTATTGGCATAAACACCTATCTTACACCCATCACCGGCCGAGTAAACCCATATCGGTCGGTATCTTTTGACAAACCGTCTGCAACTGATACAGTACTACTAGATATCATGATCCGCAACTTTACCGATTATTCGCTTCTTGGCCTAGATTCTCGTGACATGCGTGTATACGAAACGCTCTACGGGTTGGATAAAGGCTCTCTTCGCACTATCGCCAGCGCTACCGGGCTCAACCGCGGCACGGTGTATGAGGTGGTTAAGAAGTTGAGTGGCATTGGCCTGGTGTCGTTCACCCAAAACGGCGAGCGCCGCCATTACAGGGCTGCCGAGCCGGAGGTCTTCTTGGCCCTTATCCGCGACCAGCGTGACCGTTTGCAGCAACTAGAGGTGCCGGCCGCCCAATATGCTGCCGACTTGCAAGCTCAAAAACACCCGGCCCGCGACGGCTACTCTGCCCAGTTTTACGAGGATAACGAAGGCATTGCGTCTATTTTGCGTGATCTGCTCCAGACAGTAACTAGCCTGCCAAAACGCGAATACTGTGTTATTTCGTCCCAGCGCGCCAGCAACTTTATTTACGCCAACTTTAAAAGTTTCACCCGCCAGCGCCATAAGCTTGGCGTCAATGTGCGCGTACTGGCCGACACGCCTTCGACCGAAAAACTCATACTAGCCGAACGCAAACTGCTGCCAGCCGGAAGTGCACCACTCAATGGCTACCAACTAGTGTATGGCGATAAAACCGCACTTATTTCTATTGACGAAGCCAATCGCTTGTTTGGCATTGTGATTACCGACGCTGGCACGGCTAATATGCAACGGCTAATCTTTAACCAGCTCTGGCACCAAAGCTAGTCAACCGCTAACTCTAGACTCTGATGCAGCCCGTCAGTAACACACCATTGGGCAATCGCGAAGCGTGGGCGCCTTCGGATAAAATAGTAATGACGCTGCCGGGTGTTGGCACGCTGACACCTTTAGCAAGAGCGCACGCCGTGACTTCAGACGAGCCAGTGGCAAACGCAACTTGCGTCACGTTACTGTTCTGAGAAACCGATAAAACTTGTCCGACCATAATCAGCGTGTTCTCTCGATAATCAGTATAAAAGTGATCGCCTTTCATGGCCGCCGCCAATTGGCTAGCCTGCACATGCTTAAAGCTCATCGACTCTACGCCATGCTTGTTGCCTAAAAAGTAAAAACCAAAACATACAATGATTGCCGCAAGTGCGGCAGCTGCGTATAAAAGATTCTTCTTCATGCTTCTATCATAACAAAGACGGTAGGGTCATTAGTAACTGCAGAACTTTTGCGTAGTCTCTAATGATGGTGCCCATGGCTCCCTACGCCGCGGGCGATCATGGCGCGGTTGACCGGCACGGTAAAAATAAACGCCACTAGTAGGCTCAAGGCCTGACTCCACCAAAACAGTAGGTTAGACAGGTGGGCGTTGATCGCACCGGGAATCAGCCATTCGAGCGTATTATCAACGACAACCATCGAGATGATAGATACGGTATCGACCGCCAAAGCCAGCTTGATCGCTTCTGTAGTTGCTAGCCCCTTACGTCGCGCACCCGTAAAGGTTAAGAGATAGCCAAAGAAAAAGGCCAGCAGAATGCCAAGAAGTGTTTGTAGGATGTTGTTCCAGTTTTGCCCAATAGCCATGCCCAGCACCTCGCCAATGGCACAGCCCGTTAAGCAGTGCCTGGTGTGCGTTATCGCCTGTTGTGTGAGTGTATCTATGCGCATCTTACTTGTCTCCTAACGCGTAGCCCCTGCTAACAAGTTCGCTGAGCACGCGCAGTCAGCTTGGCTGGGCGCCTTTTGCATCAGCCATAGAATAATAATACACGTTCCCGAGTTATGCAGATTGTTTCAGTAGCGTAAAAGCACGCGCAAAGTTCTTGGTAAAGTCTTCGGGCGATTTGGCGACCCAGTCGTCGATCTCCGTAACCGAGAACCACCTAACTTCATTCACCTCAGACTTGTCATAATCCACGGCGCCATCCCAGACGCACGAAAAAACAGTCTGGAATCTCCGCACCGTACCGCCCGGAGCGGGGCGCTCAACGTAGAACTTGCCGAGTTCTTTAAAATCATCAACGGAGATACCGAGCTCTTCCAATGTTTCACGCTTTGCTGCAGTTAGGTAATCTTCCCCTTCGTCAACGTGCCCGCCAACGGATTGGTCCCATTTGCCCGGATTATCTTGCAACGCGAGGCTTCGCCTTTGTAACAATACCCTGCCGTCATTATTTATAACGAACACTCGCGCGATCCGATGTATAAGGCCTTTTTGCCGCACAACCTCGCGCTCTTCCGCGCCAACAACCTTATCATTCTCGTCGACAACGGTAATTCTGGACATAGTTTGAGTATAGCAAGGCAGAGACTCTCGTTTGGCACTGCAAAATCTAACTATGCGTAACCAAAAGGCTTTTGCACCGTATAATACCGGTACGGTAGACCAGCTATTGATTGAAGCGAGATATCTGGTGGTACATCTGTTGGGTATACGTTGTCACGCCTGTAACGCTGCTGGACTACATCAATTCCGCTCTCTCTCCAGTCATCAAGTTGTCGCGTGAACTCACTATCTGGCAACACCATGGGGTCATCGTCGGGCATATTGCAGAATAGCCAGCCGCCTGTCTTGGCAACCTGCATCATGCCTGCTAGCCAGAGTCCGGGCCGCCTGCTATATCTAATCGCGTGATGTGCTATGACTACATCTTGCGTACCTGGAGTTAGCGAGTCCCAAACCCCGGCCATATCCTCAGCATCGGCCACAATATACTCTAGGTCACCGTTGGCAAATGCATGACGTGTTTGCGGATCAAGACTTTGGTCTGAGTAATCACGCCAGTTGAGGCCCGTACCAGAGATCTCTGTTTGCTCACAACCAGGCTCATTACGGACTGCATCTACAAATGTCTTCAAAGTCCTACCAGTGCCACAGCCGTCGTCAAAAATGGCAACGCTGCCAGTAAATCGAGCGACAGTGGCGGCGCGTGCCAATGGTGAACGCTCTTGGCCAAGAGCAGCCGCATAATAGTCGTTAACTGGCCCGAAAGGCCTATCGAGCTGCCAACGCCTAAAGCCTTCGCCGACAATATCATTTCGCGTCCACTGCTCTGGAGGTCTGCCGGCGGCGCCTCTGCGTGATTTTCCAGCCATAACGACCGTAGTATACACTCTTGGCGCGGATGTGTTCTCAACAACTCGATGAACTAACTGCATCTCCGGCGCCCGTGAGCAGGATTTTGGCCATACTAAAACCGACTGCGTCCTCTCGATATACAACCAATATGCTACAATTTTAAAAAATGAACCGTAAGCGTAATACCAGTACCCTACCTTCACCCAACATATGGCTATGGTTATGCTGCGCAGTTGTTGCTGCACTACTCCAACTTTATTTATACGCCGTTAGCGACTGTTATGGAGGTGGCGACGCGGCCTTTTTGGTTGCAATGCCCGTAACGGCGTGTACGCTTTTGCTTGCCGTATACCTTGCGGTGCGTAGCCGCAGCGTAACTCGCAAAACTCTTCTGATTGCGACGCTCGTAGCAATTCCTGTAGTGCTATGTATCGCATACTACATCAGTTTGGGTGTTGCGTGGGAAAAGGCTGGGTTTAACTGCCTTGTTTTTTAGCAAGCAGCTTGGAATCATCTCCCGCAGTTGTTGAGGATCGCCTATCGGTAGGTGTCATGTTGGCCTTGACCGCTCACTCGTTAAAAGTTGCCGTGGACGACGATTTATGCTATAATAATACACATGTATGCTCCTGATTTGCTCTATCGTGGAGTGATCCTTGACCCGGCTATCGCTGATGACCCCCATACCCTTTGGGGTGCCGTTACAGCCGAAGGTGGTCTGCAGCCGGGGTCTTTAAGGATGAACGACAAGGGGGAGCAGTGCGTCTCCACAGGGGACGAATACGGCGTATACATGACGCCTAGCCGGAGTATGGCCAACAACTATACATCGGTTAGCCTGCGGGACCAGCGCCTTGGGCTAGGTCGTCCCTACCTGGTGGACGGAGAACCGGTTGCATATACAACGCCGGATGACGAGCTCGGCACAATACGAGCCGTGCTCCAAACACCCTCGCTGGGCATCTTGTACGCTATTCGGACAGAAGGCCTACAGGGGCTCCGACTGCCGCGCTACCGCGAAGGCCGGGAAGTAACGGCCGATGAGCTAGCGCTCATACCCGAATGGATTGCCGACGAGGTCCCGCAGGAGAATGCACACCCCCTCAGCGTCATCGTCGGCCCCGACATCGTCGCAGGAGTAAGACGGTCAGTCCTGCCCAATCTTGGAGAAGTGGGCATGCATAGTAAAGTAAGCACCACGCTCGCCATACGTATGGGCGGCTTAGCCTTCGTCGCCCAGCAGCTACTTAGACTGTCCGATAGACATGATCCCAACGAAGTTGCACGCGTCTTGGCGCTTGCGCGCTCTCTCTGTTAGATATCTGCTACAGACTCTGACGATGCATAGATAGCCAAATATGTTACTATAGCGTAATAATGAGTGCAGCTAATCTCTGTCCTACCGGCAATACGTGCGCCCTTACAGTCGAGAATGGTCCCGCTTGCGGCTTTGCAGCCAACCACTTACCACCCCTGCCTCTTGCCGAGGACCTATGCCCGGCTGCACTCCATGGTCAGATCGCCTTCGAAGCAACGAATCCTGATGAGTATCATGAGGAGCGTCGCTTGGTGCGGCGCGCATGGGCAAATGTAGAGTACGCGCTCGCCTTGCCACCGGGCAGCGAACAAGCGGCAGATCACTTTGATGACGCGCACCTTTTACTCGGTAGAACGTTCGCGTTTCCGGGCGCACACCACGACGCACTTTTTGACGCAGGCTTGCTCGATGCCCACCTTGACCACTTCCGGGCCAGCCAGGCCGACGAACCATTCGACGAGTCGCAAGAGGATCTCCTTGGCGAAGATCTCGCTCTCCTCGTCGACCAAATAGACGAGCTTAGCGCACACCCAGACGAACAACGAGGATATCGTGTAAAGCTCGGCGTCAACTTGCTCCTTTTGCGTGCCGGCCTGGACTATTATCCCGGCTCCATGCGCGAAAGTCGTACCCGCGATCCCGGCTTTGCTACCCAAGCACATGATGGGTGCGTCATCTTGGGCGGCAGAAAGGTGCCTATTAAATCACGCGGTAACAGCCTTCGCGCAAGCGAATACGATACATCTGCCGTGCTATTTATCCCATACGGTCGAACTGTCAGGCGCGCCCACGGCGAGGCTCTCGGCAGAAGAGTTGCAGACGATGACTTTGCCGGCATGTCAGTCCGATTATTGGCAGATGAAGCCCGCGGCGAAAGCCTTGCAGAAGAGGATGCGCGCTGGATGGACAGACTGACAGATATTGTTAGCCAGCAAGTGGTCGACTTCCGCGCTACGCTAGGCTAATCCCGCAGATATGCGTCGATGGCTGTCGACGTATCCGTTAGTGTGGCGCGTCCGACGGGCCAAATTTCTAAATCTTGCCCGTACGTATCATGGCATTCATAAGTAGCGCGTTCGGCGTAAACGGCCAGCTCGTATTCCCAACTTCCTGTTTTCGTAGTAAGTCTAATAATATTGACTCTTGCGCTTCTAGTGTATCAACGTCGTAAACCCTGTAGATTGTCGCCCCAACATGGTAGGCCCTAAGCTCGGTTGCACCTCCGTAGGTGAGCGTTCCGTATAACGGGCCATCCTCTAAAATATCGAGTGCGTGAACTTCCTCATGAGCGACAGTTGCACCACACGCCACTGCTCCGCTGTGCAGTAGCCTATTTCGAATCATGAGCACAGGTCGAGTAGCCCAGTACAGACCATCCGCTTCACTGCCAAAAGTCGCCCTCGTAGTTGCCATTGTCCCCGGCCGAAGTCCTTTCAGAGAAGGAGCGTTCGCCTCACCCTGAGGCCCATCTTGGAATACAGCCTCGAGTTCTTCGGCCAATTCCAGCCCATATCTAGTTGACGACGCCGCTTCTTGAGCCGACCACTCACGCACGGGGGGCTCCGCACTCAAAGGAGCCGTAACTGCGTAGGCATTGTCCGCTTGCTCGTCAGTGAGTGGCACAATGGCAAGATTGTCGGTGCCTCTTTGTCTACGCGGGACTACGAACGTTCCGCCCCTTATGTTGGGAAGAAAAGCGGAACTATTAACACTGCGCAAATCAGAAGCAATCCCGCCCAGTCGCGCTGCAACGGCGGGATCACGAAGAACTCCATCGGTGTACTGAACGAACGTATCAAACGACGCAGAAGCGAGTCGCTGCTCCGCAGAAACAAATAGCATGCATACTCTTTAACATAGAAGAGTACGGTTGTCTATAGCAAAGCCGGCAACCAGGATGCTCGGATTGCTTAAAAACAGCACCGCCTTTGATGGCAGTGCTGTTTGGCTAGCCGGGAAGTACTACTTCCAGCCAAAAGCCTGGCTCAAAATCCATAGCGTTGCCGCAGCGGAAATGAAGAACAGACCTAGACCAACCGGGCTACCCCAGCTGAACCACGACCCCCACGCACGCCAGTGTTTCAGGCTATTCTCGTGGCTGTAGTCGTAGTCCTTTTCGTAGTCCTCCCGACTTTTGCTTTGTTTTTGCATAGTTTCCCTTTGTTAGTTGATGAGAGCCTGTCACCCCGCGGGTTCGACGATGCCCTGGCGTGGCGCTAGCCTACTCATTCATCTTCGGTGGTCCTGGTGTCTGTCCATGTTATTCGCTGAATGAGTAGCGCATGGCTGCAGAGAGACGACCACTTTAACTGTATTTAAGCATAAAGTAACAGATGTGACAACTGGCCAAAATTGGCACAGGGCTTGGCTCAACTGCTTTGTTTTGGCGAATTCACCATATATTTCTATGGCGTAAACTCAACGCCAATATCAAATGCCTGTACAACAGGAGCACACAGTACACGTAGCTGTTCAACGAATTCTCCAGTAGGAGGTTGGGTTAAGGCGTAATCTTGGCCGTTGTGGTAGATTATGTTACTTATTGGGTCGGCAGCTTCTGGATCGATTGGCACGAGGCCAAAAATACGAAAGAGATCGCGTGGCGTACCGCCGCGGTATACATCAATCCGAGCCTGCCTCGCCGGAACAATAGGCCGGACAACCACAAGCTCGCGATTTACTACCCGAGACATCCTCATCTCGGGACCTGTAGTGCCATCATCAAATTTATAGAGCGGCAGATCAGGTTCGTGTGGTGTTAGATATGGACGGCAAGCGGCGACAACTACCCTACCAGCCGCCGGGACAAAAAGAGGATGCTCCCTCAGGAAATCCGGGAGGTTAGTTGCCGGGTCTACAAACTGTCTAAGATCAGCTTGCGCTTTGTCAATCTCCGCAGCTTCAACTTCAAATGGGAATCTACTTCTTAGATATGGGCCGAACATTGGTCTATATCATACCACTTACTAGTTAACGTGGTCGACCACTCTCGTGTTCAGGCACTAAAGGCACTCATCGACATAGGATAGAATCACATTGTTTTTAGGATATCTCTTAGCCAGCCGCGCCATCTGGGCACTTGTCGAACCTCCGGCATAAAATCAGGCGGCTGATCACCGTACATAAAATCCCTCAGCTGCCGATTCGCCTGCTCCTCTTGTTCGCAGCGCCTAAAGTATTCATCGACAGTAATTTCACCGTTTACGTACGCCGTGACTGCAGAGCCCACCAGAGGGATCACCTGTCCCGCAACCTCACCACTAGCGCTATACACAAACCACACTGACGGCATGATAGGCGAACGGGAATCTATTTCGTGCGCACCCATAAAGGCTCCATACTTTTTGTGGTTACATTAAACAAATGAACCGGTTTTAATCTCGCCAGATCTTTTGTAATTGGCAAAGATGACGCCGCTTGGCGAAGTCTTGGACTCCATGAGCTCGAATGCCGCCGGTATTGTTCCTTCTGCGAATAGGCGCTTGCCTTTGCCGAGCGTTACTGGAAATGTCTTTAGCCATAGTTCATCGACTAGATCATTCTTAAGCAAAGTCTGTATTAGATTGCCGCTGCCATGGACTTGCAGCATTGGGCCGTCTTGCTGTTTTAGCTCTTGTAACTTTGCAGTTACATCGCCTTCAATAAGTACAGATTTTTCCCAGGTCAGTTTTGGCGATGAGCCGGAAACAACATATTTTGTCGCTTTATTGAACGGGGCAGCGACCGGACCGGCCGGATCCTGCTTAGGCCAATAACCCGCAAAAATATCGTAAGTTTTTCTACCGAGCAGCAGATCAAACGGCATACTCATTTGTTCGCTCATTATATTGCCAGAAAACTCGTCAAAATAAGGAACAGTCCAACCGCCATACTTAAAGTCGCCCGAAGTGTCTTCATCTGGCCCGCCTGGAGCTTGCATTACACCGTCAAGACTAATAAAACTTAATACAACTATTTTTCTCATAGTTATATCGTAACGCAAACTTCCCGGAAAGATGTTAAAAATCCTATAAACAATTTGCTGATGTACAAAAGATTGAGGGCAGCGGGCCTAACCCCGAACGATACTCCGGCACGCCCAGACAGCCTACCTAATGCCGGTATCTATAGTAATATTGAATTCCTTGGGGCTATCCGCCACGTCGACCTCGTCATTACCAGATGCAAAGGATCCTACCTGAGGAACAAGCTTCAAAACGTAATGCCCGGGTTTAAGGTGAAAGCTATATTTGCCCGCATCGTTGGTTTTGGCAGTAGCAACGACATTGCCGCTCGAGTCTAATGCTTCAATGGTGTGATTGGCCACCGGGCTATCACACGGCTGCGCGTCGCTGCAGGTGGGGGTGGTGGGGCCTTGGGTTACCGTGCCGGTTAGCGTTGTCGACTCGATTTGGCTATTGGCGGTAGATGACGGCTTGGCGGGCTGTTTTTGAATAAGCACAAGACCCACTACCGCCACAAGAACAACTATTATAATGAGCATCACTACCGCAATGGTGGCAAATCCTTGTTCAACTTTTTTAGTCATAAGTTTATTCTACTGCGCTACGCCTAATTTAAGAGGCGAGGGCCCTAGCGTTTGCCCTTTCCGGCATATACACCTACCCCGTATGCAACAAACGCTATCATGAACTCCATTGCCATGGCCATGGAGTGCTTGTCTATATTAGTGTTGATAAACTCAAGCCCGTTCAGGAATGAGAGCCAAACCCCCACCAGACCTACCGAACTGGCGATAATCCAAGCCTTGTGCTTAGCGGCAATAGAAAAACCGAGAGTCGCTATCGAACCCAGGACGAGAATTGACGCTACGACAATGTGTACCGTGAGTGCCGCCCCGCCACCATTCGTAACCGCCCAAGCGTAGCCGTGCAAGCTACGACCGACAAAGGAGCCTGTTGTGCCCGGATGGCTATCGGGCAGTTTGATAAATAAGTCGAGTGTCATGCCGACGACAAACTGAACTGCCAGGAACCCGAGCATCAATATGCCGCGCATCTGTAGAGCTTTGTTGGAGATGGCGAAAGAAATCGTCTTATTTTTCATCTTACCTTAAGCATAAGTGACGTAACGTGCAGAATCAACTGGAACAAACAAGTTGCAAAACAAAAAACCAAGGAAGTTGCATAGAGCAGAAAGTGTTGTATCATGTTGATGCATGAAAAGACTACTGGCCGTACTATTTTTTACTACGGGTGCTGCTATCACCATTTATGGTATCTTTTTTATTGTTGAAGCTTCAATCCGCGCAACTAGGCCAGGCGGCATAGCAGGAGTTGGCATCTTTATGGGGATTATGATAGTTGCTGTAGGTTCACTGCTGCTCCTTTTCGCCAGAAAGCTATCTGCGCCAGGCTCCTCAAAATAAAATGACCCCCAAGGGTCTAATGCTCAATATTAGTACACTTGACGCACTTTCATTCCAACACCTTTTGGGGTGGCTTGATAAGATAGCTAGCTTAAACTAACTATGCGGCCAGCTCATAGCCTATTCTTTTGGCAACTTCATGTACCCAATGATCAAGTCTTTCGAGTTGATGCCCCATTACTAAACGCTCGTCATCGTCGATTTCTTGCTGCTTTGCTACTTTGTCAAGTAGATCATATATACGCTGCGAATCAGCCTTGTCGCCCTTGGTGTCTAAGGTTTTGTCAACACGCTCGAAGCCTTTAACAACGGCCGTAACAATACGGTCAAGTTGCTTATTCATCTCTGAAAGCTGTTGATCGACCTTGTCGAATCGTTCGTTACTCGTAGGTTCATTGGGCATGTCTACATCTTACCATTAAACTAATCTCTACCTCGAAATAATTGCTACCGGCTAAACGTGTTTGAGCTTGAACCAGTTGGTTGCGATTGGTGCGCTTGACGCACTTTCATTCCAACACCTTTTGGAGTGGTTAGGCCGTATTGCTACATCTTTTGACGAAGTCAGTCCATTCTAATCTCGACGTGCTGAATTTTACCTTTACAGACAACGACGTATTCTAATCCGGAGGCCTCGACCTTTTGGCCATTTGGCAGCTTACCCACGAAGTCATAATTAAAAAGTACGATGTTTGGCTTCGTTTCCTCGACTGATTTTACGTCCCAATGCAAAGACGTAAACCTGCCATGGAAGACTCGTTGCATGGCCATAATATCCCTGCGCCCTAAATATATACCAGTGGTCTGCGAACTGTAGGTTGTCGTGTCGGCAAAAAGCTTTTCAATGCCCGGAAAGTCACTCTTGTTAGAAAGGTTAAAGTAGTGCTCGGAATAGCCGATACGTCAACTATGTCTACTTGTCCAACGCCGATTTGTTGCAGACGCACGAGTTGGGCTATGGCCCAGCCCTTGTCGCCCGGTTCGGTATTTAGAGAAGTGGGGATAAAAGCTACCTTGAGTTCGTTAGCCGGTTTGCCTACGAGATCAAGCAAGGTTTTCGTGAGGGTCGGGTTGCGAAGGCCGCCGGAGGTGAGGAGGAGTTTCATTCTTTAATCATAACCTAGGTACTGACGCTAATGCGTAAAAAACTGGGCGCAATTGGCGTTAATTATTCTGACGGAAAGATTCTTTACAATAACTAACTATTTGTTCTGTACGAACTCAATTTTGTTGCCGTCTGGATCTAGCACACTAAATTCTATCGCCCATTCTTCTTCAATGAGCTCTTTATGTATATGTAAGCCTTCTTGTTTTGCCAGTTCGTATTCAGTATTAGCGTCCTCCACGACCAAGAAAAAGGTTTGCGAGCCGGGTACTTCCCGTTCTTCGGCAGCTTTCTTAATCCCTAGCTTGACTCCGTTATCAAACAAGAAGGAGGCGTATTTATCGCCACTTGTGTACTCGAGCTTAAGCCCGATTTTATTCGTGTAGTAGTCAACGACCGTAGGTATGTCGTTGGTATAGAAGATGACTGCGTCAAGTTTAGGCATATCACCACTATAGCAAATCATCTGAGCCAACAAATGCTAGGCATTCTTAACGAAGTTAAAATCTCCTTTATTGCGCTTGCCCATCTCCACTTGGGTCGAATTCTACCGTCCACTCAATACCAAATTTGTCTCTAAACATCCCAAAATATGTACCCCATGGGCTACCGCCAAGAGGCATCTCAATGGCTCCACCTACTGTAAGCCCAGCGAATATCTTGTCCGCTTCTGCACGACTTTCCGTAGTAACCGATATTTTAGACCTGTTTTCGTTTTCGTTTACTGGACCCATACTTTCAGGAACATCATTGGCTATTAAAGTGTTTCCACCAATCGGCAAAGTAATACGCATGATTTTATTTGCGTCGTTTTCTGGTATCGGAAACTCGGAGCTTTCTAGATCCTTAAAGCGTACAATCGTTTTAAACTCGCCACCAAACACAGATTTATAAAAATTGAAGGCTTCTTCGGCATTTCCGTTGAAGTTAATATAAGGGTTGATGGTTGCCATTTAGATTATTCCCCTTGTTAAGAATTAGTTTCATTTCTATTTTAGCAAACAAAAAATACCTCTATTCGAGGTATTTTCATGTTACATGGAAATGGCGCAGCATTATTACCGAAAGTATAACCACATTACGTGGCTACAATGCCATTATCAGATAGTGGCAGTAGCCTATAGACAGGAGTGGTCATTATCGAGGTTGCTTGCGACGTATTGCGTAATGGAAATGAAGCCGCCAGTTGTTAGTGGATCTACTGAGCAATTAGCCTTAGCGTTTGACAGGCTAGAGCCACTTGGTCGCCAGTTTGCTAGACCGTTCAGGTTGCTTGCGCTGCCGACCGCGCTGCCGACAATCACAGACCACTGTACTGCGGTTGAGTACAGGCCCACTTGAGCGCCCTGTGCCTTGTAATATGCGGTCATGCCTTCGAGAGTTGCCGTATTGCGGGCAAGTGCCGCATCAGAACCAACCTGCCATGAGTTGCCAGTCTCAACGTCGAGCCACCATGTGTATGCTCCAGCACTAGTGTTACTATTTGCTGTTTTAGCCGCAGGAACAAAACGGTCAAGGTTAGCTTCAACCGAACGATTCCAGCCGTATTGCCATGAGCAAGCTGAAGTATTCGTGTGAGAGCCAGAACATACCCCATAAGGATTTGCTGTCGTGGTGTCGTAGCTAGTTTCGTCAGTATTACTTGTCGGCCAGGTAGCCCAGTTATAGCTACTGTCTCCTGCTGGGTTAGCAGTATTTACATAGAGCTGTACCTTTGGCTGCTTTGAGCCAGTCAGCGAACCATTCGCCCATGTCAGTTGCGTGGCAAGGCAAGGGTTTGTTGTGGCAGCCGTGCCACCGTTGACACCAACAATACCGAAGTACTGGCCTGTGGGTAGCTTCCTGGTAGTACACTGCGGATATGAGATATCATAGCCAACTTGTTCAACTGGTGCTGGTTGGGGCTTACCGCCACTCGCATCTGTTGGTGGTTTAGCGGCGAATACCATGGATGGGACAAGTGTTATGGTTAAAACTGAAACCGCAAACAAGGAAAATAGTTTTTTCATATGTCTTTAACTATACCAAAAAATACCTCTATTCGAGGTATTTTCATGTTACATAAAAATTGGTGCGGGTGACGGGACTCTAACCCGTGGCCTCGTCCTTGGCAAGGACGCGCTCTAAACAACTGAGCTACACCCGCATACTCAGAAAATTGTATCAAAACATCTTGAAAAAGCAAGGCGCGGGCCTAAAAACCCGCGCCTTAAACCGTTTTGGTTGCAGCCTACTGCTGACAGTCGGTGCTGGAGTTGTTGTAGCCGGTTGCTCCTGGGTCTTGGCCAACAGCGCCGTCGTGGTGGCCGGGCGTACCACCTTCTGGACCTAGGAAGCCAAAGTTGCCATTTACGTCAGCGTACGCGCCATGCACGGCGCCGCATGCTGAGGCGTGGGATCCGTCGCCTGCACCAGCCGCAAATGTCGTTATCGGTGCTGCGAGCAGCAGACCAGTTGTTACCAATGATGTTAGTAGTAGTTTCTTCATAGAGCTCTCCTTTAATGTATTTCGTTCAACTAATGTGTCCGTGGATCTACGGTTCAGCCTTTGTGGACCACCGCGTTGCCGCCGGTAACTGTGTAATTCGTAACTGGAACGCCGTTTTCGCACCATTGCATTGCTGTCGTCAGATCGGCTGTAGCAGTATGGCCGTAAGTGTCCTTAGTGCCCGGGGAACCACCGTCGTGCACCGAGGCAACAACGTATAGTCCGGACAATCCGGGGAAGCCATTTGGAATCTGGAACATAAACCGAGCGTTACTACCCGATACCGTCGCACACTGGATGTTCGCCGTGAAGTGCAGACCGCCAGGGTAGTCAAAATTCTGGTATTCTACAGTACCGTAGTCGGCAGACGAACTTGCTCCAAAATCAAAGGCGTTGAATGAAATCTGCTGCCGTGGGCCGCTCAATGTTAAGCCACCTGTTAAGAATCCGACGCGCTGCGGCGCAGCTGCCGTGACCATAAAGACTGGCTGATATGGGCAGACCGGATCGGCCCCAGTGCTGCCAGTGTCAAAGCGTAGCGTACCTGTACCACTGGTACCGTTGTCGCAATACGCGCCATTCCAAAGTGAGTTAAGGTAATCGCTATTGGCAACCGGGTTGGAGCCGACTGCCGGCGCTGCATTCACCAATCCTACGTTTAGTGAGTCGTAGCCGCAACCACCGTTCACACCATAGCAGGGGGTACTCTCACCGTAAGGTGTCGCCCCGTAGTGACTCGTGTTGTAAGCCAGCGTAACTATTGCTGTGTTAGGCAATGTGGCGCCAGTCAGGTCAAAGCTTATCGGCGTAGCGAAGCCGTTGTAGCAAATTCCGTCCGCAGTGTTGTACCACTTACCTGCGTCAGAGCCCGTACAGTGTACTGGGTCAGCTGAGGGCCGGAATGGAATATTAAACGTCAGGGTTTTACTAGTAACAAGTGGCCCCAATGCGTTAGCAGCGCCCACGTTATATACATTTAATGTGACCGGTTCGGAGAATGTCGCACCTGTAGCGGTTGAACAATCACCGCTGTACCAATGCCCATTTTGGCAGCCCCAGCTGCTCATAAGGACAGTCACTGTTGGGTCATTGCGCTCGGTACCACCGAATTGCACCTGGCCGCCGAACTCAGATGTCGATGTCGCCTCAAAAGCTTCGCTCGTCACGTTACCCGGCTGCGGACTTGGTACGTTGCTATAAATTGTTACCATGGGAGCGGCATGTGCAGTTCCGGCAGTTACGAGCGCCAGCCCGCCCCCGCCCATCGCGAGCCCTACGGCTGCCAACACTATGGCTGCCCTAGTTTTTATTTTGTACACCCCGTTGGCGACAGAATACTTATTATATGTAAATCTCATGCCTATCCCTCCTTACATGTTTGGTATTCTTTCAGCATACACCCTGTTCTTACAATCACAAGCACGTTACAGAGATATGGTGGGGGGGTTGACAGCACACCACCTATTGGACCACAAAGCACAAATGTTAGCGGGGGAGGACGTTGGCCTGCGTAGCATACGCTCCCCAAGCCATTGCCAACTCGCTCGGTTGCAGTGGCCGCAGAGCCAGGCCGGAGCTTCCCCACCCCTTAAGGCCGGTTATTTCTGGGCCACACCATTTGGCCACCGCAAGTGCATCCGCTTCTTCAGCAGAGGCGCACTCTACCTCGGCAATCACCAAATCATCCCCAAGTAGATCTACCTCGTAGGTATGACTGCCTACTGGCACCAAGAGGCGCGTTTTGGTGATGCGCCAGCCGTCTGTGTTCGGCCAGCGCTCCTCAAATTCTTCTGGTTCGAGTAGACGCTCGGTTTCTTCGCGGCCAAGTGCGTCGACCCGCTTTTTGCGACCCCACGAGTAGGTAGTAGGCTGGCCGGGAGCCAGTAGGTCGATGCTAGTCCGCAAACGATATTTGTGACCTTTTTTATTGAGTGCGTAGCCTTGCTCGATCAGGAGTACGCCTTCGGCTCCCGCTACCAGCGCACCAATATGCGCAGCGCCCACCAAAAACCGACGCTCGAGTTCGAGACTGGTTTGTTTGTGGCGCTCCAGATCTTTAGACATTGTTTTTTTGGCAAAAAATAAAAACTCAACCCAATGGATTGAGTGATGATTGTGGTGGCTCCTCCCAGACTCGAACTGGGGACACGCGGCTCTTCAGGCCGCTGCTCTACCAACTGAGCTAAAGAGCCACAACAGATGTATTCTACTGGTTTGGGCCTGTTTTTTCAACTAGAGCCCAAATTTGGTCGGTGCAGGCCTTGACGGGCTCTTCCCCAGCTTGAAAGGGCAACTCCAGCAGCTCGTCCTTGGTTACGTATCGCACCTCGCCCACCTCGTCATTATCAGGCACTAGTTTGTTGCTGGCTAGCGTGACACGAACGGCCACACAAATCTTAGGCTTGCCCTCAAACGACTTCGCTTTGTACAGGATTGGCCGCAGGTCAATAGACGCTACCTCCGCACCCGCTTCTTCGCGCAGTTCTCGGCGCACACAATCCTCTAGATTTTCGGCGTGATCCCAACCGCCGCCGGGCACTTCGCACTCACCATGTGGATCTACGAAAATCATGAGGCGGTTCTGATCGTCGAACACGAGTGCTTTTACCGACACACGATAGAAATTCTCGGGGGTGTCATCGCTGGACGGCTGCATTACATCTCTTTAGTCATGAACGACTTGATGCTCTGCATCGTGTCCATAAACTGAGCCGGGAAGACGATGGTGCTGTTCTTGTCGCTGGCGATTTCGGTAAGGGTTTGCAGGTTGCGCAGCTGCAGAGCGATGGGGTGTTGGGCGATAATGTCGGCAGCTTCGCCCAGCTTGGTGGCGCTGAGTTGCTCACCCTCAGCAGCGATAATCTTAGCACGCTTTTCGCGCTCGGCCTCGGCTTGCTTGGCCATGGCGCGCTGCATGCTGTCGGGCAATTGGATGTCTTTAACAGCCACGGTGCTCACGTATACGCCCCACTTTTCGGTGGCGCCGTCCAAAATACCTTTAATGGCGTCGTTAATCTTGTCGGTCTGGCTTAGTACTTCATCGAGGGTGCTTTGGCCCACCACATTACGCACGGTGGTTTGAGCGATTTGGTAAATGGCAGCTACCACGTTTTCGATTTCGATTACCGACTTAATGGGGTCAACGATTTGGTAGTAAGCCACGGCCGCAACGTCAATCGAGACGTTGTCTTTACTAATAATCTTCTGCGAGTCTACCGGAAGCGTCACGGTACGCATCGGTACTTTGCGCATTTGGTCGACCACGGGGATAATTACCCGGATACCCGGATTCTTGACTTGCGGCCGTAGTTTACCAAAACGCAGCACCACGCCACGTTCGTACTGGTTGATAATCCGCACACCCTTAGCAATGATAAATAGTAGGATAATAGCGATAAAAATACCGAGTGCGCTGGCGCCTTGCATAAAAAATCTCCTGTTTCACTGTTAATTGTACACCTTCTGCTGCGCGTTAATACTAGAACAGACTTTGCTGGCTGCGCTTGACTGCGCGTTTGACCGCGCGGCGCTTGTCGGACTCTAGATGCGGGTCGGTAATCTTGGGCAAAATGTCTGGCGGCACATCTGTAATAAAAGACGAGAGCTGAGCTGGCTGGCCGCCGCGGCGCTGAGTATACAAAATATCTAGGTGGTGTTTGGCGCGCGTGGCCGCTACATAGAGCAGGCGCTTTTCTTCGTGTGCATCGGCATTGGTATGTGGCAGAATGCCGTCTTCGGCGCCCACTAAAAACACGTAGGGGAACTCTAGGCCTTTACTGGCGTGAATGGTTAGCAGTGTGATGGCGTCGGCTGCGGGATCGTAAAAGTTTTGGCGGGCGATATCATTAAAATAAGCCACTGCGTCGTTTAGATTGCCGAAGCGCACGAGGGTGCCCAAAAATTGCTGCAGTGCAATGTCGAGCTTAAAGTCTAATACGGTAGTAATATGCACCGCCAGCGCGTGCGGGCTCACTTGCTCGTTCTGCTGAATGAGGTTAAGCACCGCCTTCCACTCGGCCTTTGTAAAACCTTCGTGCGGCGGTTGGTCGCCTGCAAGGCATGCGCGCATGAGCGCGATGGTCGCCTGCACCTGCGGTCGGTCGTACGGCGAACCGTCACCTACTACCTGGTATGGCAGGCCGGATTCCTGAATGAGCTTTTGGATGGTTGTAGCTGCTGCTCGACTACGATAGAGCACCGCAAAATCTTTGAGTGATCGTTCGGTGCCGTGGCTGCTGTCGCTCACGGCATGCAGCAGGTCGCCGCCGCCAATGGCGTTTTGGATTTCGGTGAGTACCCACGCAGCTTCGGAATATTCGTTGAGTACTTGCACGGCACGGACCTGGCCGGCTAGTGTGCTGTGCGCGTCGAGCTGGGGCGCGTCAGTAAATAATGCGTTACTCAAGCGCACCACTTCGGGCGCCGAGCGGTAGTTAGTTGTAAGCGTAATCTGTTTGGCTTTTGGAAAATCTTTAATGAACTGCGCAAAAATATCGCCGCTGGCACCGCGAAATCCGTAAATCGACTGGTTAGGATCGCCGATTACAAACACGTTGTCGTTTCCCTTTATGAGCAGCAAGATTTCGTACTGCAAACGGTTGGTGTCTTGGAATTCGTCGACCAATATATATGCAAAGCGAGCTTGGATTTCGGCACGGCGCTTGGCGTCTTTAGTGAGCAAGGCGTACGTTTGGGCGAGCAGGTCGTCGTAGTCTATAAGATCTTGCTGGTGTAGCGCAACGTCGTACGCCTTAGTGATGCGCCTCAGATTGGCGTTGTCCTCTGCCATGTTTTTAGTACGCGAGATAAGCAGGCCAAGCTCGCGCGCCGAAAGCCCTTTAAGCGCTGCGGGTCGGGGGAGCGCTTTGATAAGTTGCAGGCGCTGCGGCTCAGTAACAAATTGCGCCTCGTTAGCCAGAATCTCGTGGCACAAGGAATGAAACGTAGATATAACCGGCTTGGATTCTTGGCCAATGCCTAGCAGGCTGCCAACGCGCATTTGCATTTCTTCGGCCGCCTTTTTGGTAAACGTGAGAGCTAGAATCTGCTCCGGCTTAACAGCTTCTTGGCACACCAAGTAGGCGATGCGCGCGGTCAGTGTTTTGGTCTTACCTGTACCTGGCCCGGCCACAATTACCACCGGACCGTCGCCGGCCATCGCAGCTTGCTGTTGTTGTGCGTTAAGTCCTTCGAGCGCGTTCATGGCAATCATTGTACCCCACTCGAGGTGTGGGCAGTAGCGAACATATACGTCACAGAAGGCTTATTTGATTTTGGACATCGGCACGCTGCGCCGCATTTTCAAAAACTTTAATTGTGCCGTAGACGCCATCATAGCCCGGGTCTTTTACCACACTGCCGGCGCGCAGTCGTTCAATGGCAACTTTTAGGAGCGGGAAACCGGCAGCTTCGATTGCTGCCGGCGGCACATTCCTGAGCACGGCAAATTCACTGCCCAACCGCGTGATTACTTCGTGGAACTGGGCTAGCACGGCTTTTCCCGCTGTACTTTTGGTGCCTTGCAGCTCGGCCAGAATCTCGGCGAGCGGGATTATATACTCAACACGTTTAGCGTCTTTTGAGCTAAAACCGTCTGAGCGCGAGGCCAGTTCGGCCAGTCGGTTTTGCACGCCAACTACCAGTGGTTTGCCGCACACTGGGCAGATTCCGCTGTGAGCTTTGGTTTGGTCGGGCGTAAAACGAACATTACACAGCCTGTGGCCGTCGGCGTGATACTTGCCCTCTTCCGGGAAAAACTCGATCGTACCAATCAAGCGAGCATCATTAGTTTTAATCGCGCCGATGATGTCGTCGTAGCCCAGCCCAGCAGTAACTACCGTTGCCTCGCGCCCCAGCTTTTGCGGCGAATGCGCATCGGAATGGCTGGTAATAGTAATACCGTCTAGATTTTTAACACGCCAGTTCATGGGCGGGTCGCTGGAGAGGCCCGTTTCGATAGCATGGATTTCGGGTGCCAGCTCATCATATGCTTCTTCGATAGAATCAAAGCCGCTCTTACTGCCAAACATACCAAACCACGGTGTCCAAATATGCGCCGGAATATATAACGCCCGCGGCTCAACTTCTAACGCATGGCGCAACAATTCTTTACTATCGAGGCCGAGTATTGGCCGACCGTCTGCTTTAAGATTGCCGATACGCTCCAATCGAGCATTGAGCTCGCTCACTGCCTCAAACGTCGGCATAATAATAAGCTGGTGCAGTTTGCGCACACGTTCGCCTTTTTTATAGATGGTGGCGATTTCGACACTTGGGATAAACCGGATAATCTCGCCGCGCACGCTCGGCGGCAAGCTGGCGTCAATTGGCGCGGCCAATTCTTCTTTAAGCTTAAACAAGCCGCCTTCGGCTGGCTCTAACTTTTCGCGTATTTCGGTAAACCACGCCGGGTGGGTAAAATCGCCGGTGCCAATAATATTGATGCCTTTGAGCTTGCCCCAGCGGTACAGCCCTTCAAGATCAGAGTTTTTAGACGTGGCACGACTATAGTGCGAATGCACGTGCAGATCAACAACTAGCTCACTCATACCTTTTAGTGTAGCAAAAGCTAGGCAAGTCGAGCGCGGGCGGATTCAAGCTCGGGGTCTTCAAAGGTAATGCCGCTGGCGCTGATCTTGCGAAAACCCACCGGCCGAGTGTTCTCAATCTTAAAGTAGGCTACTTTGCCACCAGCTTGCTTTTTAAGTGTAACCTCATCCAAAACACCATCGCTGATGTCGCCAAAAGCCCACAGCGCATCGCTCAAACGAACAATATCGGCGTTGGCGCGGTACACTTCTTCGCGCGGGACGCTATCACCCAAAAAGTAGCGGAACAGCATAAAGGGGTTAAGCGGCACCATCTTGTGCTCCAGACAAAACTGGCTAATATGCATTTGCCAATAAAAATTGCGTTTAGAGTATGCGGGGTACACGATGGGGTAGGTCTTGTTGAATCTAAGCCGCGGGTGCCAGCGCGATAGATCGCGGCCACTGCGTACCCAGTCCCACATCCAGGGCGAGACGTCTTCGAGCCGCACACGGTCTTCGGTAATCGCGCTAAACGATGAGCGTTCGCCAGGACGGCGGTCTAAGAATTTGACAGGTTTGCCGTACTTTTGGGCCAAGAATATCTCGATTAACACGCCATCACTTACTTCGCCAAACACCCACAACTCGTCGCAGCGCTGGATAAGTGAGTTGTTAGCAACCCGAATAGAATCTTTAGGCACAATGCCGCCCAGGTTGTAATCAAAATTCATGAATGGGCTAATGGGTGTATTGCCGCCTAATAGCACGGTAGCCGAGATCGCTGCCCGCTCATAAAAATTTCGTTTAGAAAACGAGGTAAAGATATTTTTAGACGCCCGTTCTAATTGATTAACGTACCCTGGATCGCTAATACTCATATCAATATACTAGACCCTTTGGACCAAGAATGCACTACACTATGATGCCTAGGCACTATGATAAAATATGTCCGAGTATTGCCAATAAAAGAAGAGAGCTATGAAACTAGAAGGATCGCACCCGCTCGTAGACCGAGCGCGAACTGCAGTTGCAGCAGCTGGCCTCGCCATACAGGTTGCGCGCGATAACTGGGAGAATCCCGGCTGGACTGCTGCTACTGATGGTTCAGGCTTTGGCATGATGGCCCAAGCGATTATTGGAGCTAATCTGATAATGCCCGATCAGGCCCCCGACGGTACGGCTGAGCTCGTTAAGAGAGTCGCTGGTCCAGGACGACATTACGGTTTTGATTTCGAACGGCGGTTCTGGTCTATGTATGATGACGCCAACCCTAAGCCAAGCCCGATGTGGGAAGGATACCTCATGTTTTGGCTTCCTAAAGGAATAGTCCACCGTAAGCCCCACGAGCTTAGCACGCCCAGCTTGCGCTGGTTTATGAGTCCTGCTGCCCATGCCACTTATCGGCGGGCAACTGAGCAAGACTTACTGGACCACGGCTTAGCACGAGCTACTACTTATGGAGAAGCTTATGACATCCTCGGTACCAACAGATACGATGCTCATCGTGAGCGGATGGCTGCCCTCAAGAGGCTCGATGACCCGGTTCTGCAGATTACGCCAAAGGGCAACGGGCTCGTATATCTAAGTCGACGTGGTGATTCAGGAACAACGAGGGTGTTGGAGTTCGGTTCTGGTGGTGGCATGCGAGGTGCCCGCAGGCTATGGGAGCCAGTACGCGCCTAACGTGTTGCTTGGTGGAGAATTAGGTGGTCGATACAACTTTGGCGAGGACTCGCTCATCATAATGCCAAAAAAACGCCTTGCGGCGTCTTTGAGATAATTCCTGGTGGAGCATAGGGGACGTTAATAGAACTTTAGGGGAGGAGTCAGAACACTATACTAAAGAAATACGTCAAGTCTTGGACGAGGGCATCATTTTGCTTGATTGAGTTCGATAGCGCGCTCAATGAGCCGTTCGCCAATTCGCCCCCAATCGAAGTAAGATTTATGGGTGGTCGGACTGATCAGCTTGATGGCGGTAACGCTGCCCGCAGGGTCGGCGACGAAATCGCCATAGGGTTCCACTCTTGCCCAGTAACGGAGTTGATAAATCACTTGGCCGTCGGGTCCTGTCACTTTTTGATAGCCGATGGGTTTTGCCGCCAAGACCTGCATATTTGACTCTTCTTGGACTTCGCGGTCGAGTGTTTGACGGAAGGATTCGCCGGGCTCAATAGTGCCCCCGACTAAGCCCCAGGTCTGTTTGGCTCCGTTGTAGCCAATAACAAGGCTACCCTTATAAAAGCAAAGTCCGTAGACTTGACGACAATTTTTATGTGGCAGTTTTTCAAATGAATCGACATCGTTGTACTCAATACCGAATGACTGCCCATTGTATTGGAGGTTGTCTATTATCGTCACTGCGACCTTACGGTTCACGATATTATAATTCCTGGTGGGGCTGGAGGGACTCGAACCCCCGACTTCGGCAATGTGAATGCCGCGCTCTAGCCAGCTGAGCTACAACCCCAAGACTTTAAGTAACAGCGCCCATTATAGCAGCCCCACCGAGCCCACGCTACTGCCAGGGGCCGTCGATAAACTCTTGGCAAAAGCGTTCGAACACGGCGTTGGTCCAGCCAAAGCCGGTTTGTGATGGGTACACACCCTTGGCTGGCGGTTTGCTCGGATCCGCCACATTGTACTTTTCCAAAAACTCGCCGTGGGTATTAAACCAATCTAGGTTAGTGTGCAGCCAGCGCATCGCCACGCGGCGAGCATCATCTTTGTAACCGTAGCGCTGCAAGGCTTTGACAGTTAAAAATTGTAGTGGCGCCCAACCATTCGGGTAGGCCCACTGGGTAGGTAAATTGCCGGGTACACGCTGGCTGAGAGCATACGTATCGGTAGTGCTCAGGCCACCCTTTTTCTCGAACCGGCGCAGAGCTTGCACCAGCTTGCCAGCCTGACGGCCGTCGACCATGCCGGCCCACATCGGGTAGTAGCTGGCGAGCGACGTTACGTTGCCGCGACGCTGTTTGACGTAGTTGTAATCATAATAAACGCCACGACTTTTGTCCCACATCAGCATATTCATCACGTTGCGACGCTTGTCGGCGGCTGCGAGCCACTGCTCAACTTCTTTTTTGTTACCAAGAATCTGAGCGGCGCGCACAAAGTCCATCTCATATTTATAGAGCAGCGCATTTAGGTCTACCGGCAGGTAGCTGAGAGCTTTACGGTTAAAGCGCGGTGTCATATCCCAGCCGCTCTCGGTTTCGGCAATATCGTTTAAGTAATTAAAGTCGTAGTAGCGGCTGAGGCCTTCATATACCTGGCGAGCGTTGGGTTTGCGAACGCCCATCCATACGGTGTTGTATTCGTCTTTGGCAACGGCGATGTGGCTTTTGAGCCAGTCTTTGCCAAGGTCATAACGGTCGTATAAATCAAAAATAAAACTAGTTAAAAACGGCGGCTGCGAGCGACTCACATAGTACATGCGCGAACCGTTAGGAATGAGTTTAAATCGCTTAAAGATGGCGCAGAGGTCTTCTAGTATGCCAATGAGCAGGTCTTTATGCTGGTCGTCGAGCAGGCCCTGCATCATAAAATAGCTGTCCCAGTAATATAGCTCGTTGTAGTCAAACTCGTGGCCTTCGGCGTATGACGGCACCAGGTACGGATACGGCACGCCAATGAGCGTTTCGTCGTCCTTGGGATGATGGCGCTCCAGCTTAGGCCAATAGGCCGCAATATAGGCACGGGCGGCCGCCACGTCTTCGGCTTTTAGATCACGTACATGCGTAAAGAAAGGTAGGTGTAAGTTAGCCAGTGGGTTAGATGATTTTCCAGCCATTACTCCCAGCCTAGGATACCTAGAGGCCAGCGTCAAGCTGGATGGCAATTCCGTCGAGCAATATGGCAAGGCCGGCGGCAAATTGCCACTCGCTCATGCCGGTGCCGCGGGTGGCAATAACTTCGCTAAAGATTTTAGATACTGTTGGATATGGGTCGGCCAGCTGCTTTAGTTTGGCGCGAGCGGCTTTTTTATCGATCGCGGGGCGGGTGGTACGTGGGTCGGATTGTTCCTCAAATACGCAACCTAGCGTAAAGCGCACAATGCTGAAAAAGCTAGCAATGGCTAATTCGGCACTAAAGCCTTGCTTGATGAGCGCAGTCAGTAGGTATTCCATCCCTTCCAGCATCCGATCTTGGGGCATATACGCGTGGGCTATCAGCTGGGCGCCGTCACGGTAGCGAGTGAGTGCATGACGATTAAGGTTAGCAAACTCAGCGAGTAGCGGCCGCCACTCGGTCTCGGCGAGCGGATGCTCGCGAAATTCACGCAAAATGACGTCGGCAGTCATGGCGTCGATCAAGTCTTGCTTGTCTTTAAAATGCCAGTACAACGCTGCTGCCTGCACATGCAATCGTTCGGCTACGCGGCGCAGTGTAAGGCCGCTAAAACCGACCTCGTTTAAGAGGCTGAGGGCTTCGCGCACCACTCGCTCGCGCTCAAGGCCCTGCTCTTGTCCACCCTGGCTGCTTAATTTGGGACGTACCATCTTCTAAGTCTATTTAACAGCGTTAAGTTTATACACGTGTAGTCTACGCTGCGGCCCCGCTAGCGTCAATTTGCCTGGTACTTGGCGGCCCAATCGGCCATGCTAAGCAGCACGGGCAACAGATCATCGCCTTTGCTGGTAAGACTGTATTCGATGCGGGGCGGCACCTCGGCAAAACGCTGTTTGCTGATGATGCCTTTTTCTTCTAGTACGTGAAGCCGCTGCGAGAGTGTGCGCGGGCCAATGCCTAGGTTTTGCTCAAGTTCGGTAAAACGGCGCGTGCCGTTAAACAGCGCACTCAATATCAAGCTCGACCATTTGTCGCCAATGATGGTGACTGCCAGCTGGATGCTACCGCATTTGGGTTCGTCTGTTCCGGGGCACATAGGCGTTTTCTCGCTATACTTCGTATAGTATAACATAAAATAGTGAGGAACGCCGCTAAAAACAGTAAGGAACTTCACTGTTTTTTGCACACCTAGTCCATATATTGGGTGGGAGCGCTTACGGCGCGATTTTAGGGGGTGGGCACCTTTATGATTATTAAACGTAAGGACTACGCTCTAGCGCTACTTGGCAAAAAACAACAATTTAGCGGCAATCGCTAACAGTGCTGCACCAAAAACGCGGGTGATTACTTGATCCGGTAGTTTAACTGCAGCGTGGGCGCTCAAAAGCGCGCCCACAACAAAGCCAAGCGCGATCCAAGTTGCTGCCTTAAAATTGACATACCCGGCGCGGGCATACGTAATGACGGCAAAGATACCAACCGGCAACACCAGCATCATGAGTGTTGTGCCCTGCGCTAATTTTTGACTATAGCCTAGTAAGAGCACGAGCGCTGGCACAATTAATACACCGCCACCTACACCTACTAGACCGCTGAGTGCGCCGGCCACCAGGCCAATGAGCATCAAAGTAATCGCAACCATTATTACGGTTATAGTACCACAAAACGCTTACGCGTGGCCGACTGTGCCGCGCAAGCAATAGTTTGCGGCCGTAGCGTAGTGGCCAAACGATGTTGCCCTTGGAGATTCAACCCGTGCACCCGCCGCAACCAACTGAGCCATCACCTGTGTTTGGTAATCCCGCGGGATTATATTGTCCGACCACGAACGGACCACAAGCGCCGCCTTGCCAGCGAATGAAGTAATACTGTGCAAAGTCGTCAACTCTCGCCACGCATCGTGGAGCGCATCAACGTCTAGCCCGGCATGGTTTGCAACCAGCGCAGCACGCAAAGCTTGCGTGCGCACGCCTTCCCACAGGCAGTGGGCCAAGCTACTGCCGGGCACCACCATGGTCGCCGCTCTAAAGTTTGGATATGCGCTAGCTACGACGCTGGCGGCGACCGTACCCAAACTAACACTATAAATATCTACCGAGCGGTAGAGCCTGCCGGGCCCCACTGCACTGTCGAGGTCACGGGCAACTCTGTCACGAATAGTTCTATAGCCGGCGAGTACGCCATCTACACTAGGATGAATGATGTCGTCGGCAAAATCGTACGTCCATACGGCACTTTGTGATCCGTCGGGGTCGCGGTGGTTTGCAATCCGGCTTGCAAGCACATTGCCATATACCCCGCCGCCATGCCATGGCGGGAAGACAACCGACAAGCGCTCTGCATCTGGGTTAACAATCTGTATCCCACGGATAACGTGGCCAGGAGAGTAGGACGGGTCCACGGTATAGCCCGCTCGGTCTGCCTGTCGGCACATCATGGCATCAATCATAATTGTATTGTTATATCACAATACATAGGTAGATCAATGGCCCATTCGGCCCGCAATAATATGAAAGCACCAACGTGCTGTTAATGCTTTTATGGTGGAGCACCTCGAAAAAGGTTCACCCCTCATTATTGAGAAGGTACACCGTTGGCGTGATTTACTTTGGGGCGACTATCTAGACTTCAAGTACCGTGAAAAACGCTCAACAGACGTATACAGTCCCTTGAAGCTTTAGCCCTCTTACTTAGACCTATTAATTAGTCTGAAGAATAAGCTAGCGCCATTCTTGCGTAAGTAATCACCCGCCCTGCTTTGGCTGAGATTATAGTCCCTCAGTCTTGCTACTATCTTCCTGCCGTCATTGATGGGCTTAACTGGCGCGTAGCTATACAGTGTAGGGAATTCTTTGTTGAAATACTCTCGTCGGTTGTTTGCATCGATAATCATTTCTTTATTGACCCTCTCCAAATCCTGCTTTTCAGATTTATCATCTTTATCGTACATAAACTTATCGACTCTAGCCTTGAAATAATCAGCATTTACCCTAAAGGCATTCACTCGTACTTCGGTCTCATTCTTTAGGAACATCTCGTCTATCTGCCTAAGCGAGCCATCGAGTAACTCACAGTCATTGTAGAATTGGTTGATCCTTTTTATGACATCGCTAGGCAGTACGTTGATAAGCTGTTTTCTTGAATCTGACCAGCTATTCTGAGGTAAGATCTGAACCCTGTCATGCAGTACTAGGTTCTCCGCATTATCTATTACAACCAAGGCATCATCCAGTCTGCTCTCAGCTTGCTCAATCTCGTAAAGAATGACTCTTGCAGCATCGTGCCTTGCGTCAATTCGTCGCCTGGAATAGACAATGAATGTAACGGCAACAGCAACACCACCTATTACGTTTTGTACATCTTGTGAGCTAAGGGTCATAATTATCTCCGATTATTTTCCCACATAGCCCTAGTAGCTTGATATTACTTTACGACTTCGTGCAAACTTTATCCACACTTATGAATCGTGCCAAACAAATCTTATTAACGGCGAATTGTATATCGATGATCCTGCAGAAGTTCACACCCCCAAATTGAGCACAGTTTACAGATTGGGAGCCAACAAAAAAGCACTATCCAGTGTGGATAATGCTCATTTGGTGGAGCTGGCGGGTACTGCCCCCGCGTCCATCAGTTTATCTGATTAGTCTATCCTACAGGCATAGGTTGTCTAAAATTCTTGGAGCGCGATGGCTAAACAACCAAAACATCACGTTCTAAAGCCCTGGTCTTAGCAAACAAACCGGGCGGGAATGCTTGAGCAGTCAGATGAATATAAACACACTACTGCTATCTGGCGTCACGGTAGGTGCCCTGTAGAACAATTAAGCTACAGAAGCGGCTACACGCAGGCTAGGCATTTGGAAGTTTCCAAGGCTAGCTACGAGAGACCTGATAGAAGCAAGTTTGTTGGCATCTATACAAATGTTGCCTATAACGCTGACAAGCGGCCTGCTGATCTAACCGATAAAGTCCAATGTCGAGCTTAAAATTCAGCCCCACATAATCACCTCAATTAAGGCGACTGCTATATTATATCATATTTGTTACGTTTATCGCTCAAGTGCAAATGTATGGTCGCAGGCGAACGGGCGGCCAGGCACGCAGACGTGATCATGGAACACAGTAAGCATGTCGCACAGGGCCTGCTGTTGCTTTTCGCTGAGTTTGTCTACCATTGGGTCGTGGTACTGATCGAGTACTTCCATAGCGGCCGCGGTCATTTTGATGCCGCGGGCGGTTGGTACGGTAATGTGCTCGCGCCGATTTTTAGGATTTACTTGGATAACCAACAACCCCTTTTCGCATAACAGTTTGATTTGGCGGCTGATGCTGGCCTCGGTTTGACCTAGACGTTCGGCTAGGGTGCGCTGCTGCACGTTTGGTGTTTTTTCTAGGATTAAGAGCAACCTGAACTGCGACATGCCGATGCCGAGCCGCTCTTGCAGCACTTGGTCGGACTGACGTAGCAAGATTGTTGCCGTGTGCGTAAGTAAGTAACCGATCTTGACAACGTTGTTCACGCATCTCCTTGGTGTAAGGCGGATAGATACATACTTAGCATGCTATGTATTTTTTCCTTCACGTTGGGTTAGGTTAAATAAGAGTAATTACTCACATTCTAGTCTAGTTACGCGCAGTATACAAGTCGTGCCACTGGGTTAAACTTAGGTTTTGGGCACGAGTGTTTGGCGCGATGCCAGCGCGTTGCAACAGCTGATCGGTCTCTTCCCTGCTTATTTGCAAGCCCGCGCTCAACGAGTTAAGCAACGTTTTGCGTCGCTGGGCAAAACCGGCTTTGACAATACGAAAAAACTTGGCCGTGTCGACGTCTGGGAACAGTGGTGTTTTGCGGTAACTGAGCAACAAGATTTGCGAATCCACTTTGGGTGGTGGCGTAAACAGCGCTGCTGGCACCAACGGGCCGAGGCCTACCTCACAATAAAATTGAACACTCACGCTCAAAAGACCCATCTGTCCTGGCGCCGCACACACGCGCTCAGCAACTTCTTTTTGAATAAGCAACGACGCATGCGAAAAATGGTTGGGCGCCTCACACAGCAGCCTCAGGAGGTTGCTGGTGAGGTAGTACGGTATGTTGGCAGCAACTTTGTAGCCCGCAGGCAGCTCGCGGAAGTCAAAACGCATAATGTCTTGGTTGCGTACGGCAAGATTGGCTGCCGGCACACGCTTAGGTAGGTCGCGGGCCAAGCCAGCGTCGAACTCCACGGCGATGACCTGTTTGGCGCCCGCCGCTAATTTTGCCGTGAGCGCGCCGGGGCCTGGGCCGATCTCGAGCACGGTATCGTTTGCGCCTAGCTCAATACCGGCGCACATCGCGTCTAGGCTGGCGTCGTCGTTGAGCCAGTGTTGGCCAAGTGATTTATTGGTGGGCGGTTCGCTATGCATCTTTTAAGATTACCAGTTGTGGTAGCTATACCAGTGATTATAAGCGGCAGCCCAACTACCATAGCGTCCGTCGGCGTAGCTAGTTGCCCAGCGTAACTGTGTGGTGGCACTTGTTTGCCAGTCGCTGCCAAATGGCGCCATTTTGGTACCCGGAGTGGCCTGGCCAAGACCATAGCCAAGATTGGATGGGATGGTAGCTGGCGCATACGGTGGGCAGTAGCCCACTTGGCCCTGCACCTTGGTGGGACACCAGCCGGATTCGTGACTCATAATGTAATCGACATACGGATAGTCACCGCTACTAATGCCGGCGGCGGCCATTACCGCCTGTTTGTCGGCCGGAATTTGCACCGCCTTACCGCGGGCAATGATCTGGGCAACGGCCGGTGTGGTCACCACTTCCTGTATCTCTTTGCGTGACACTTCTTTGCCGTTCACTAGCTGCACCTGGTAGGTCACGAGCTTGGAGCCGGCGCTGCCCTGCTGGCGCACGGCGGTGGTACCAAAGCTCAGCGTGTCGTCCTCTACAATCTGGGTATCCATAGGGATAGCTTGTGCCTCGGTAACAATGGTGGTGCCTTTACGCAAAATAAAAATCTGAACGTTGGGAGTAAGCGGCGTATTCGCCACTGGCGTGACAGTGTCGTTGGCCTCCGGCTTGAGGCCGCGCTCGGTGAGCAGTGCGCCAACGGTAGCAGCGTGAGTGCGCATGACCACCGGCGTGCCATAAATATTGACGCTTACCGGCGTGGCGCGACTAATCACTACACGCTCGCCAATCGAGCCTTCGGTTAAAAAGTTATCGACAGGTAGCAGCGACAAATTGTCTTCTGGATACACCTGAATGCCGGCTTGCTGCACAATGCTGCGCGGGGTGGTAGCCGCCGAGTAAGCAAACGACTTGGTCGTGCCGTCTACAATTGTTACCGGCACGGCTCGGTAGACGTTGATGCGAAAGTTATCGGTAACTATTTGGGTGCTAGCGTCGGGCTCAACCACATCGCCGCTACCAAGAGTAATGTCCGCCTTTTTGAGAGCTTCGGCCACGGTATCTGCACGAGTAGGCAGGGTTTGTACCTTGTGGTCATGGGTAATAATAACGATGTGCGTATCGGTAGATTGCAATTTCGGACTGCCGCCATTAAGTACTAATATCGTAGCTACTGTGAGGATTACTAACAGACCGCCGGTAATCAGCGGCACGGTAACCACCGGATGGCGGCCTACGCGTCTGAGCCTGTGGAACTTTTTACGCTGCTCGACGCGAATCTTCGGTAATTTACGAAATCTTATACGCATACATAATTGACCCTGCGCCTACGCGGAATCAGTCTTATTGTAGCACTCTAACGCCTAGCGCCCCTGATACCCGGGTGATGGCCGTGGCTGCGTCTGGCCCGAGCGTGCTTAGGTCGAGCTCTTTGATATCCTGCCACGAAGCTTCGGCGATTTCGTACCAACGGAGCCTAACCGCGGGCTCTTTACGGAGTTGGATGCTAAAAATGTGGTACGGATAATGGTGGCCATACGTATTGAACTCCGCTGTGCCGTGATCTTTGAGGTCGGCGGGTTGCAGGGTGAGGCCGGTTTCTTCGTATGTTTCGCGGCAGACGCCGATGCGAGCGTCTTCGTTACGGTGCAACCCGCCGCCAGGGAGCTCCCACCAGCCCGGGCTGATCCACGATTTAATAAGCAGAACTTTATGTTTGTGCACGATGACTATGCGCGAGCGGATACTGCGCCCCAAGTACACTTTAAACAGAGGCCAAGCGAGCCAATAAGTGATGCGGCCAAGGGTTAAAAACGTACTTCTCATAATTTTAGTATGGCATATTAAAGTTTTTTGAGGGGAGCGAAGGCGATGTTTAGTTTTTTGACGCCTTTGCCTTTGAAGTAGATGCTGGCGTTTTCGCCGTCGAGTTCTACTACGGTGCCGGTGCCGAAGACGTCGTGCTTAACCGTATCACCTTCGACGATATCGGGGACATATCTTGGCTCATTATCGAGGGCACCGCTGGCGTGGGGGGTCCTGTCGGGCAAGACTTCCCCTACGGTGCTCACTGCGTTCCGCGCCGCAGGGGCTCCCCCATGCCCGCCACCCCAACGTCCGGGGTCATCTTGGCCGAAACTGTATAGCGTGTCGGCGGGCTGGAATTCAGCGTCGATTTCGCTTAGAAAGCGCGAGGGTGGGTTGTGCTGGGCGCCTCCATAGAGCATGCGGGAGGTGGCGTAGGTCAAATACAATTCTTCGCGGGCGCGGGTCATGCCTACGTAGCACAGGCGGCGTTCTTCTTCCATTTCGAAGGCGTCATATAGGGCGCGGGAGTGAGGGAAGATGGTTTCTTCCATGCCGATCATAAATACTACGGGGAACTCCAAGCCTTTGGCGGCGTGCAGCGTCATGAGGGTAACTGCGTTGCCATCGAAGTTGGCTTGGTCTACATCGCTTACGAGTGCTACTTCTTCCAAAAAGCCGGCCAGGCCCACGTCGTGATACTCCTGTGCTACGCCAATTAGTTCTTTAACGTTTTCTTGGCGTGATTCGGCCTGCGGCGTGCGGTCGTCTAAATAATGCAGGTAATCGATCCGCCGTATTAAGCTGTCGATAATGCCCGACGGCGGCGTAGTATCTATAAGATCACGCAGCCGCGCCAAAATATCACCCAACTCAGCCAAGCCGCTGCGGGCTCTGGCGGTTAACACGCCGCAGGTGGCCACCTCGCTCAGTGCTTCAAATAAAGATTTGCCGGTCGATTCTTGCCACTGGTAAAAGTTCTCGATGCTCTTGGCGCCAATACCGCGGGTGGGCACGTTGACGATCCGCGCAAAACTCACGCGGTCTTCGGGCTGGTAGATCAGGCGTAGGTACGCTATTAAATCTTTAATTTCTTTGCGGTCGTAAAAGCGTTGGCCGCCCACAATGCGGTACGGGATGCCGTAATGGATAAACGTTTCTTCTACCGAGCGGCTTTGGGCGTTGGTGCGGTACAGCACGGCAAAGTGGTTAAAGCGGCGGTAGCCGGCGTCTACGGCGTTTTTAATACGCCGCACCAGCGCCTCGCCTTCGGCACGCTCGCCGCCTACTTGCACCATTTGCACTGGTAGGCCGAGGCCGGCTTCGGTCCACAATTTTTTGTCGCTGCGCTGCAGGTTCTTGCTAATGACGGCGTGGGCAGCGTCCAGAATCGACTTGGTGCTGCGGTAGTTTTGCTCCAATTTAATGACTGCGCACTTGGGGTAGTCGTGCTCAAAATTCAAGATGTTGCGAAAATCGGCACCACGCCACGAATATATCGAGTTGTGCACGGCAATGCCCGAGCCGATATAGTTATGTACATGCTCTATATCGAGATCGTACACCGAACCGTCGTGTGGCACTTTGTCTACTGCAACGACTCTGTCTTGGGCTAAAGTTTCCCCTTCCAGTGTCGGAAGCAGCATGCCTGGATGGATCTGGCCAGCCGGCATAAAGGTAAACTTGTTGTCGGTCATAAATCCGTATTTATTAATCTGTAGCTCGCCGTTACCTTGCTGTTGTATCCTTTCCAGTGTCTGCTCAATTTTTCCGTAATCTAGGTTGTGGATCTCGCTACGGAACGTCCCCGCCCGCCCAGTGCGTATGGTGTAACCTAATTCTTCAAAAAGCCGCAGGTCTTGGCGGTCGGTAGTGTTGGCCGAGATCCTGCTGGCCGACCAACCGCTTTGGCCGGAAATACGCCGGTCTCCAAACAGCACGACATTAATATTGACCCGCTTAATACCGTTTCGTGTCGTTGCTTGGGGCATAAAATGTGGATAGTCAAAGGCTAGCCCTAGGTCGCGCATTAAACTTTGGGCACGCGTCTTAGTGTCAATTTCGCGGTACAGCGCATCGATATACTCCTGCCCAAACTGCATGGACCGATTCTTGAAGGCGTGAAACACGAGCATCGGAATGCCATACTTGTATGCCACCAGCGCCTCCGTGTATAACGCTTCTTGGCGGCTCTCGCACACCTTGATGACCCACATACGGTCTGCCCGTTCCTGGTTTGCCCGCACACGCAAACCAAAATCATCCTTTTTTCCATCAAATCGCGTTCCTTTAGCCGTCCCAATCCGATACCCATGCTTGTGAGAGTACATCAGATATACAAAATAAGATTCGTTCTTATCCCAGCGGGCAAAGAGCAAGTGGTTGGGTGTACATTCAAGCTGTTTGCCGGAGGCAGTTGTAATACGCACCATGTCGCCTTTATAGCGAAATCTTTTCCGCTCCGTCACCTTAAAAAAGCCTGTTCGGCCATAACCGCTCGCCGCACGTACCAGATCGCCCGCGCGGACTAGTTCGATCTTCTTTGGGCCTTGCTCGGTTTGCACCAGAGAGCCGGGCACCAGGCATTGCCAGTCGTCGCCCACCACAGCGATGTTCTTGTTCTCGTTGGTCAGCAGCTTTACCAGCTTGTACTGCGCCACGTTAGTGTCTTGGTACTCGTCGATCATGATGTACTTAAACTGCGCCTGCCACTTTTTGCGGATTTCGGCCTGGGTTTGTAACAAATGCACGGTGCGGTTAATAAGATCATCAAAATCGAGGGCACTGGCGTCTTTAAGCGCCTTTTGGTACAGCGGATACACCTGTGCGGCGGCGCGCTGCGCGGGCGACGAGCCGGGCATGTCAGCATACTCGGCCGGTGTGGTCATGTCGTTTTTGGCGGTGCTAATAATACCGGCCAGGGTGCGGGCCGGGAACGACTTTTCGTCGATCATCAGCTGCTTGGTTGCCTGCTTAACGGCAGCTTGGCGGTCACTCTCGTCAAAAATAACAAAACTGCGCGGAATGCCGGTGTGCTCGCCGTCTTGCCTTAATAATCTGACGCAGATGGCGTGGAAGGTGCCCATATACGGCATAAAACTGCGGTTATCGGCGCTCTGGCCGGTAAGGTCCGCCACGCGGATGCGCATTTCTTTGGCTGCCTTGTTAGTAAACGTCACCGCCAAAATGTTAAATGGCGTGGCTTTACCGCTAGCAATAATATAGGCAATGCGGTGGGTAAGCGTTTTGGTCTTGCCGCTGCCGGCGCCAGCCTGAATCAGTAGCGGGCCTTCGGTAGTCTCCACCGCACGCTGCTGTTCCGGGTTGAGACCGGTTAAAAGATCACTCAAAAAATTATCTGGCACGCTGTTAATTGTACCAAAAGATACCTTGGCAAGCGTGGTGTAATTTAGTGCTAGGCCGCAACAGCAACAAGCCCGCGCGCGGTGTTGAGGATAGCGCTTGCTAGGCCTTCGGGGGTCTCTGGCGCCACTACTATGCGCATGTCGCGCATGTCGGTGGGCGTGGCGGCGGTAACCAGCACTGCGTCGGCTTCAGGAATATCAAATTCGCCAAAGTGCACCCGGCGGCTCAGCGCCATGCGCTTTACTAGGTTGAGCATCTCCTGCCTAAACGTATCATCGTCCTCAGCAGTAATTGGCAGCACCAATTTGTAGCGCCGCGGCAGGTAGTAGAGCGAGGCAATCGCTTCGGCAACTCTGTTACCCCTTACCATTGAAGGCCCCAAAATAACAAAGTCGTTAGTTTGCCGTACAAGTGATGGTGCCATAATCGCGCCTACTTTCCGGGTTGCCCCTACTAATATTCTTGCTCTAATAACTGTAATTAGACTATAAAATCCAGGTTGGCTCTTAACATTTCTGTAAAAAGAGTATATAATGAGTGCTTTGTGCCGCTCAAAGGTGATGCGGTGTGAGCCAATTTGTAAAGTTCCATCTTTATGATACGACTTACGTTCGGAACATGTCAATACACATTTTTTTAGTCTATAATGTATAGGTAGGAACAGCACCAGTGAAATACTTCAAGAATACCGAGCTAGCTAAGCTTTACAACGTGTCCGAAAAATCGGTGCGCAACTGGATCGATGCTGCTGAACAGGGCAAACTAGATCTACATTTACACCAAGAAAACGGCAAAATGTACATTGCCAACATCTCTTCTAACAACCTGCTCGTTGAGCAGCTGGTGCAAAAGGGCAAAAAATACAAGAATACGCGCGGATACAAGGTTATATCGCCAACGGATAAATTCTACGACTTATACAGCCGTAAACAAATCGTCGACATTATCTCTAGCCTGGAAATACACAAGGAAATCCCTCGCCAGTACAACTACTTTGACGGCGGCGCTGAGTACTGGGATAGATTTGCATGGCATATGTGGGAAGAAGATGCACCGAACCTGTTGAAGGGCAGTATCGAACTCCTGAACACCAACATGAACGCGCTCGACTTGCTTATTGGCACATCTAAACGTGTCAACATCGTAGACTTGGGAGTCGGCAACGCGCTACCCGTCAAGAAACTACTGGCCAAACTCTCCGAACGAGGGCAGTTGCACCGCTACATTGCCGTCGACATTAGTTCTGAAATGCTTGCTATCGCCGAAGAGAACATTAACAAATGGTTCAAAGGTGCTGTGCCTTTTGAAGGGCATGTCCGAGACATTACCTACGAGAGGTTCGATGATCTGCTCGTGGAAGACATGCTGCAGCAAGACAACGAAGAGACCGTAAACTTGGTGTTGTTTTTAGGCGCGACTCTGATGAACTTCCGTTCGCCATATGATGTTTTAAAAGTTATTTACGGCAGCATGGGCCAGCACGACCTGCTGTTCTATACCGACAAGCCCGATACCGAAGCTGAAAGAAGGTACTTCGATGTTAACGCCGAGGCCGAAGTGGCGGCGTTATCACCTAAATATCGTTTTATTCTGGATCTGCTGAACATTGACCCTTCCTTGTACGATGTAGAAATGGGCTTCAACGCGCGAACGCTTGAACGCTACATTCGCATTAAGCTCAAGGTAGCGATCACCTTGAAGTTCAGCTTTGAAAACGCCGAGCGGCGCGTCGAGCTTAATAAAGGTGACAGCATATTGATGTGGCGAGCATGGCACCAAACGACTCTAGGTCTTATCACCGAATTCGATAAAGTGGGTCTCACGCTACTTCTGTCTAGCACAACAAAAGACAGGCAGTACCTCCTCACTGTCTCCGGTGTTAACATAGCACCCAACTCCTAGTAAAGTCGACTCACCTTTTGGTTAAGAGTATCGAGAAGTCATGAATGGCGCCAATTACCGGTCGTATTCTGAAAATATTATCACGAGGCCACGAGAATTATTCTACAAGCCAGTCCACTGTTTAAGGTTGTCGACCGTGATATGGATACCCACTTTATTTAGAACCCACCAAAAGATAAATAATATGGCTAGCGAAATTATTGTTGGGCCAAAATGTTCAACAGTCCAACGTAAAAATCTTTCGAATAGGGGAATATCTTCAAGCCTATCAATTAAATAATTATGTACACGCTGCAGATTTGTAATATGCTTATCGACAAACTCGTTAGCTTCCCCTTGCTGACCTTGGCTGTAGTTCCTATGTCGCTCAAATAAATGCCCGTACATTAAATGGAATCCGATGAGTTCGTCTCGGTCGCCCTCGTGATAAACTTCGGACCAAATAACTTCGAGTGCTTTATAATCCTCTACTCTTAGGTAGTCGAGATATACACCCTGCATTTGGAGTTTTCTCTCATAATCGGTGTGTACTTGCCGATATTCGTCACGCATTGCATTTAGAGACCTGCTGCCGCTCGAAAGCATTTGCAATGCAAAAATAACTGACCGTAGATGGCTAATTTCGCGCGGCACGTTTCCAATGAATTGCTGATCACTGGGAAGATTCAGAAAATCGTTCAGAAGAGTTAGGTAGTATGAAGGCTCCATATCAGCTGTTATTCGGCGATCTACTCCGTCGGTATTAAATTCAAAACGCCCTACGTCGATATTGCGGCGTTGTGCATACCTAACCAGCTTGCCTCTATCAATTTTCATCTTAACAATTATCTGGTCTGCCTCATCGACTAGAGCTTGATCGCCCGCGAGTAATTCACGTTGCTTAAACAAGCTCTCGATTGCGCTCTTAGTAAGGTCTGAGTTTTTAACATAGTAGACATAGTGTGCGAGTAGCGATATGAATTGCCGGGCTTCTTCGTCATTATGAATACCGCGCTCGCTTTTACGAATCGCTTCATCATAACGCCTGGCAAGCTCGCTAATGGTCTTATCTCTATTTGGTAATCGTAAGTTGAGTCGCACAGTGACCTCTCTAAGTAAATAATACCATCAGATTAGCAAATCCTTTCGAACACCCATCAACAGCTGACGGAACTCGAAGATCCGCAACAGAGGTGAGGGTATAAAAAACCGCTTTCGAATGATTCAGAAAGCGGTCATATTTTGAGTTCTAACCTTATGTAACAGATTGGACTGTTCGCAAAAGGGCTGAAAAGTCGTGAATGGTGCCACTTATCCGGCGTATTCGAGGTTGAGTGTCGGGCTAGTATCGTTGGTTTTGCACGGGAGTTACAGATAGCGAAACAGTTCTTGAGCGATTTCCAGTTCGCTTCCTTGGGCTAGAGTTTACGTATCTAGCTCACCGGACAGCCACCCCTGGATTGCTATGTAGCAACACCTGCCCTAAGCGCAGGGAGGAATTCAACGGGCAAATCTGACTGTGGCGTTCCTTGTCGGTCGCCACCTTGCACGTCTATAACCCGTAATACGGGCGGCTCAGCAAGTCCATCATATTGCAGGGCAACTTCGCCCATTGGCCCCAACTGTTGCATACTAGACTTACGGTCATATCTGACATACTCACCATCGTCTGTTCTGCGCTCCTCATTATCGCCTGCCATGCTAGTCAGAACAGTGTCTTGGTGATCCTTCCAGGGCAACAAAAATACATGCTCAGCCAATACTGTACGTGCTGCCTGCCCCCAACCATGTATAACACGAGCCCTAGCCGCCTCGGTCCCGTGCGTTCCAAGTACGCCCAGAAGACGTTGGTACGTTGCAAGCAAGTCATCCTCAATTCCACGGGCCTCAACGAGAGTTAAAACTTCTCGGCCGTACTTGCCGATCTCTCTACTGTCTGGTCCTGTACTCTTATACAGATGGAATTTGCCGAATGCTTCAGGATTGTCGTAAGCCATAATGTTTTACTATAACATGCCTACATGATTTTGTAAAACAATGCTTCGTGGACAAGGTTCATGAAAAAAGAACTCTCTGCTGAGAGTCCTTTAACATAAGCTCTACGGTGCGGGTGACGAGACTCTAAAATTGCGCGTTATTGAAGGGGCCCAATCGTATTGGTGCATCTTTTCGAGAGCCACAACAGAATTGAGAGGACTAACTCCCAAAAAAATGCGTATGCGGCGCCGAGTTAATCGTTATCACCGCGGCGTCTAGCAGAATATCGAGCACCACTAGGGCTAGCGCGATTATTAAGATTACCAGCACCAGGGTGCGGAGCGCGTGGTGTTTAAGCGAGATGGGGTCTACAACTATGGTGCCGTCGTGCGGGATGTGCATGTCGGCTACCTCGGCGCTGGCGGCAGCGAGTTCAGCTGGGGTTAGGGGCTTAACGTTGGCTGGGGGAGCTTGTGGTATCAGAGGCTCGGCAGCGTGGGTGGCTGCTACGTCTGCAGCTGGGGGCTCTTTGGCTGGTTCGGCTGGCACGGATGCGGGGGTGGGTTCTGGTGCGGTGGCGGCGAGTTCGTCGAGCTTGTCTTTGTTAAACTCGGCTTTGGCGGGGTCTGGTGGGGCGTCCGCTTCTGGCTCGGGCTCGGCAGCTGGGGTTTCTGGCCGAGGAATTTTGGGGTTTGCCAGTTTTTGAACGGCTGGGTCGGGCTCAGGGGTTAGTGCGGGCACTGGGGGCTCTACCGGTTCGGGCTCAGCTGGCTCATCCGGCTCTACATCTATAGTGGGGTCAACCTCGGCTTCTGCGTCCGCAGGAACAGCGTCTTTTGGCTCTTCGGCAGGTGCAGTAGCGGGCTCAGGCTCCTCATGCTGTTCAGGTTCTGGCGTTGGTTCTGGAGCAGTCTCTTTGGGGGCAATAACTTCTTTAGGCTCTGGTGCTGCCTTAACTACTAGCTTTTTGTGCGACTCAAGCACTTCTTCGCGGTCGCGCTCCCCCACCCCGCTTACTGCAGCCTGAACACTCTGCGCCGCTGGCTTGTGCCCCACGATTATCGGGCGCGAGGTGGGCGAGGCGGCAGCTTTGCCGGGACGCATAACGTCCATTACTCGGCCACCAGCGGGGCGCGGTGCCGGACGGGATGGCTTAACTGCCGGCGCTTTCGCTCCGGTTACCGTAATTTTGGTTGCTTTTGATTCTTCTGGTTGGTCAGTCTTCATTGCCGAGCTCGTGTTGCAAACGGTGCGCGGCCTCTATGATGCCCGCAAATTTGTATGGGTTTAAGCTCGCGCCGCCCACCAGCACTCCGTTGCATGTCTCTAGTTCGAGGTATCCGCGCACAGTGTCGTCGTCTACGCTGCCGCCGTACAATACGCGTATATCTTCGGCTACGCGCTCACCGTATAGTCCCGCAACCTGATGGCGGATGTAATCCATACATTCGGCTACATCGGCGGGCTTGGCGTATTCGCCCCCAAAAGTGCTAATGGCCCATAACGGTTCGTAAGCGATGACTACCTCGCGAACTTCGTGCGCGGTGAGGTTCATGAGTGCGGTGGTTACTTGGTCGTGCAACACACGCTTGGTCATGCCTTCTTTGCGCTCGTGTTGGGATTCGCCCACACACAGGATGGGCGACATTTCGTTACGGATAGCAGCCGCGACTTTGTCGCGCACCATGGGTAGGTCTTCGTGGAAGTATTTGCGGCGCTCGGAGTGGCCAACGATTACGTAGTGCACGAGGTCACGCAGCATGGTAAAGCTAACTTCGCCGGTGTAAGCGCCTTCGTCGTGGAAGAATGCGTTTTGGGCGGCCAGGCGGAACTTGCGGCGGTCTATTTGCATGCTTAACGGTTGGAGGTCGAGCATCGGCGGCGCCAATACTACCTCGATGCTGCGGTGCATGCGCGTGCGCTCCTGCAAACGATGCAAAAGCAAACTTGCCTGCGACACATTCAGGTGCATTTTCCAGTTACCAACAAGCAGCGTTCTATGCTTCATCCAGCTCTCAATCCTTACTGATAGCTTAGCATAAGCCGAATGTAAAATACAAAAGTACTAGTGTTTTGACTCCCCCGGGCTTTTGTGGTTGCGTATACAATATTGGTATACTCACTTCATGACTCGATCGCCTAACCAACTTACTGTACCCAAACTTTATAGAGCCCTGGATACGCAATTCCGTGACGTCCAAGCCTTCGTTATGCCGGCAGGCGCACGCCAAGCAAGCGCACGACTGGTGGGCGCGGATGGCCTGCCACTCGAAATCGGTGCAAGCGACCATTCTCTGATAGGTTGGGACACCAAAAACTTCTCTTTGCTCAGCTACCCCGATGAGCCAACAGATCCTCGGCATCGCTCGTTATGGGAACAGCCAAACGACGCAGCGACAGCGCGGTACACCGAACGGATTGGCCCCCCTCCCGCCGCCCGAGAACGCAAAGCCATGATTGTTACCGATAGCATAGTCGAGCAACCTGAGCTAGACCGAAGGCTACGCGCTACGCTACGAGGAGCACACATGCTCCTCGGCGGCAGGGGCATAGATTTTGCTGTAGACGCGGCTCGCGCCATGGACTTACGAGATGTCATGAATTTTGGCCACGCGCTTATTGCAGCCGGAGAATGCGTAACCCCAGTTATTGATGACGCTTGGCTCGACTATACTGCCGAACGTTTTTAGTTCTCTTTGTCTTCGAGCGCTTCTACACCCGGCAGTTTGCGGCCGGCCATCAGCTCCAGGCTGGCACCGCCGCCGGTAGACACGTGATTAAAGGCGTCAGTGAGTTTGCGTTGCTCGATGTAGCCTACGGTGTCGCCGCCGCCTACTAAGCTAAACGGACGCGAGCCAAAATCACCGGTGAGGGCTTCGATAAGCAGTTCGGTACCATGCGCAAAGGGGCCTACCGGGCCGCTGACAGCCGGGGTTTCGGTAACACCTAACGTGCCGCTCCACACCACCGTGGCGGCGAGCTGTGTGCCGCCGGCGATAAAGGCAGCGCTAAATGGACCGATGTCCAAAATCATTTCGTCGTCGGCAACGGTTTGAGTTTCGGGGCCAGGCGTTTTGGGGTAACATTGCACGTCGGCAATGAGGTCGGCGTCCCAGTCTACTAAGCGCGTGGGTGTACCTTTATCGAGGCTCTTGGCCACTACGCCGTCTTGCGGCAAGTAAAACGTAAACCGTTGCTGCTTGGTTTTGGCGTCGGCCTTGGCAAGTATGTCGCGCGCTAGCTCTAGCTCCCCTTCGTCGTACTTGCTCTTGCCTACTTTGTGGCCTTTAGCTACTAAAAAGGTGTTGGCCATGGCGCCGCCAATGGCGATAAAGTCGGCTAGCTCGATAAACTTATTGAGCACGTCGATTTTATCGGAGATTTTGGCACCGCCGACCACGGCCGCCAGCGGGCGTTCGGGGTTGCTCATGGCGTTAGTAATGGTGTCGACTTCTTTTTCGACCAGCAAGCCAGAGACGCTGGGCAAGTGATGGGTAACGGCCTCCGTGCTGGCGTGAGCGCGGTGCACCACGCCAAAACCGTCTTGCACGAACACATCGCCGAGCTTGGCGAGCTGCTGGGCAAAGCTGTCGTCGTTGGCTTCTTCTTCGGGGTGGAAGCGCAAGTTTTCGAGGAGTAAGATTTGGCCGGGCTGCAGATCGGCTGCCAGCTTTTCTACTTCTTCGCCGACGCAGTCGTCGGCAAATTGCACATCTTGGTCGAGGAGCTCGCTCAGCCGCTTAGCCACCGGCTTGAGCGTACAGGTTATGTCGCGCTTGCCGTCGGGCCGGCCGAGGTGCGAGCAGATCACCAAGCGCACGTTCTTTTCTTGTAGCGCCTTGATAGTTTGCACTGATTGTGTCAGGCGGTAGTCGGCAGCAATAGTGCCGTCGTCGCTAATAGGTACGTTGTAATCGGCGCGCATTAGCACGCGTTTGCCGTCTAGATCAATATCCCGAATGGTCTTTTTAGTAAACATGGTGATCCTCTTATGCTTACGATTATAGCGTGGCGTGGGCACGAAACAAAACAAGCCCCTCGTGCGGGGGCTCGGTTTTGATCTATATGCGATCTACTCGGCTTTTTTGTCGCTGGTGTCGTCGCTCATGCCCTTGCGGAGCTCGCGCATCGACGAACCCAGGCTGCGTGACAACTCAGGCAGTTTTTTGCTGCCGAACAGTAGCAGTACGATCGCCAGAATAATAATCAGTTCTGGTGCCCCGAGGTCTAAGAATGCAAAATTCATTATGGTTACCCTCTTTTTTGTTACTCGCTTACTATACCATACATTGGCTATAGCATAAACATTTTGCCGCTAAAACTGTTTGAGGAAATTAGTATCAAAGATGGTGTTGAGCTTTTGGCGCTCAAGATGCCGGGCTTCGCCGAGTTCTACCAGGCGGGTTACCAACTCGACGTTGCTAATGCCTTTGGCGCGCCAGTTGTGGGCGTACAGGCTGCCGGGCAGTGGGTTTACCTCGTTAAAATACACGGCTTTGGTGCGGCTGTTAATGAGCATGTCAACGCGGGCGGTGCCGCTGCAGCCCAGTGCGCGGTATACGCTCAGGCCCACGGCTTCGGCTTTCTTATACAAATCGGCCGGGATTTGAGCCGGAATGTTGCTGTAGCCTTGGGCGCCCTGCTTGCCGCCGGTTTTGGCACCGCCGGTCTTTTTGCCTCCGCCCTGGCTCATGTATTTGGTGTCGAAGTCAAAGAAGTCTTCGCTGGCGGTGAGCGGCTGCTCGAGGTAGGCTGGGGTGAGATCGCTGCCATTACCGAGTACGGGCAGCGTGACCTCAATGAGGTTAGACACGGCTTCTTCAACAATAATGGCGTCGTCGTAGTGAGCGGCAACTTCGAGCCCGTTACGCAGCTCGGTGCCATTCGTAACACGCGTAATGCCGATGCTCGAGCCAAGGTGCGCGGGCTTTACAAACAACGGGTACTTGAGGTCTTTGGTAGCGCGCGTAGCCGCGGCATCGAGATTGTGCGTAATCTCCTCTCCGGTAAAAGCTACAAATTTGGTTACCGGTACGTCGTTGGCCGCCGCAACTTGCTTTGCCAGCACTTTGTTCATAGCCAACACGGCCGCCTCCATGCCACAACCGGCGTAGGCCACGCCAGCCATGTCGAAGAGGCCCATCAGCGCGCCGTCTTCGCCGTAGGTGCCGTGCATGGCGGGAAATGCGACATCAATTTTGCAGTCCTTGCGGCGCGTGCTGGTAAAGCTGCCCGGTTTGGTGAGCGTCATGCCGCCATCAAGTTGCACACTGGCGGGCGTACTGCGCTGCATAAAACGGTCAATCTGGCCGGAAGTAAACAGTTTGATATCTTTGAGTTTGTCATCCCAAAACCACGCACCGGATTTGCTAATATACACCGCCTCAACCCGATACTCTTTACTCAATTCCAGCGGTTTAATAATGTTGGCAATCGCCGTCACGATGGAAACGTCGTGTTCGGCACTGCGGCCTCCAAAAATAACGGCAACGGTTTTCATATGCCAATTATAGCAAGGATTAGTGGTAGTTATCCGGCCAGTCGTTTTGCATGAGCACGACGTCGCCGTTAGCTACTACCAATTGCAAGTTTTTGTAAAATTCGAGTGGGTCGGATTCGACGCGCACTTCGCCCTTGTATCCGGCTTCGGCTAGACCCTTCTGGATGTCTGATGTAACCGAGTGTTGCATGAGAATGACGAGGTCGGGTTTGGCGTCGGCAATTAGGTTTCCCATGCCAACGTGGATGCGGGCACTATCTTTGCCTTGGTCTACCAGGCCGGGGGTAACGTAAATTTTGCGTTTGGCTTTGAGCTCGCGCAGCAAACGCAGGCCAGCGCGCACGCCCTCGATGTTGCCATTATAGGTGTCGTCGATAACCCATGCACCGCCCAATTGATACGGCTGCATGCGGTGTTCAAAGGGTTGGGTTTTGGCAACACCGGCGCGGATTTGAGCGGGCGTAAGGCCAAACTCGTGCGCCAGTGCCGCGGCCAGCGCAAGTGGGCCAACTTGGTGCCGGCCGACGAGGCCGCTCTTGAGCTCCAGCTTTTGAGAACCTTTACGCATGGTAAAGCGCGTACCGGCTTCGTCTACGTGCACGGCATCAACCTTCCAACCAAGCACGCTCTTTTCGCTATACAGCTGCTGGCCGGGCTTGACGTACGGAAGCGCATCTGGCGACTCACCGTTAACATGCACTTGCTTGGGCAGGACAACCTCGCCTACCGAAAAAATATCTTTGGCTGCCGCATCTAGCGTTTTGTACTTATCGAGGTGCGCAGGGGCGATGCCGGTAATGATGGCATGCGTGGGCTTGGTAATGTCGGCAAAGCGATGGACGTCGCCGGGGCCGCCTTCGCCGTATTCGATGATCAAAATGTCTTCGTCACCAGTGAGTTTTTGAGCAAAGTAGGCGTGCGAAATTGACACGTTTTTGTTGGCGGGCGTAGCTGCCACTTTTTTGCCCTCGCCTAGCACTGCAAGTAGTAGTTCTTTCATGCTGGTTTTGCCGTAGCTGCCGGCCACGGCAATTTTGATACCCTTAAAATCTGCAAAAACCCGGCGTGCCGCACGGATGGCTCGCCCTTGCTGCGGCCGTACCAATAGTTCGCGCCCCATCACTAGCGGCACTACCACCAGATGCGCCCACACTAACGGATACGCCACAATCAACGCCACGCCAAACGCCAGGCCGCCGGCAAAATCGCCATACGCCCACATCCAAACAAACGTGCCGCCCAAAGTAATCTGGGCAAACATACAGATACGCAGCGCGAGCACCAAGAGGCGTGCTGCCCGTGTGGGCTCGAGCACCCGGCGATACATCACTTGCTCAAAATGCGTGGTCCGCCAAAACCAGGCCAGATACGGGCCCACGACATACTCGGTGTTTTGGAGCATGTACACCAGAATCGTTGGGAAGCGCCACGAGTACATGCTGAGTAGCCCCTGGATCATGCCAAAAACTCCTCTATGGAGTGCACGACTTCGGCCAATCGATCGACATGTACAAAATGCCCAGCGCCGTTTAGCACGCGCAAGGTTGAGCCGGTGATGGCCTGGTGAAAAGCCTCGCCGTACCACAGTGGTGTGGCCTGATCTTGGTCGCCGTATATCAGAAGCGTTGGCACGGCAATCTTGGCTGCCTCAACGCGCACGTCGTCGCCCACCACTTTTTTAAACGTCTCTTGCAAATGCTCGGCAACAAGCATATCGGAACCGACCGTTTGGTAGACTTTTTTGCGTAACTGCTGCTTGACGCTTTTGGGTAGCGGTATGGTGAGGGCTTTACCGGCTTTAGTGAGGTAACGGAGGGCCTTCATGCGGCCTACATATTCGCCGCGTATACCGGCGCTGGCTAACAGCACGAGCTTTGCGGGCTTAAGTTGGCCGCTACTAACGCCACAAATGGCAATCGCGCCACCGTTACTGTGCCCCACCACTGCATGCACGTCTGTTTTATCTATTTTGGCCAAGAAATGCGCAGTAAACTCCGCGTAATCGGTAAGTCCCCACACGCCGTTTGGTGCTTGGCTGCCGCCAAAACCCGGTACATCGAGGGCAATCACACGGTAACGTTTGGCCAACTGCGCTTGCAGCGCCGCCAAGCCGCGGGCGCTATCGCCCCAGCCGTGCAGCAACAACAGAGTCTTACCCTTGCCTTGTGCGGCATACGAGGTGAGCAGCGAATCAACAACAACTTGCATTATCGGTATTATACGCTGGAACGCCGCCAACGAGCAAAAGCTACGAACGCCTAGCTACCAAAGGTGAAGGTGTTGAGCTGCACGCCATCGGGCACGGTGAGCGTTATCGTGCTGTCGCTGCTAAATGCTGGGAACGACGCCAGGTGGTACAGCCGCGGCTGGCTCACGGGTAGTGTGTCGCCCGCAATATCTGCACCTGCATCGCCCGTTTGCGATACCGGTTTGCCGTTAATGCGCACGCCGATGCTTGCCATGTCGCCATTTGGCCCGCCGCCAACTAAGTACACGTCCTTGGCCGCCACGCGGATACTAATTGTGCTGTTGCCGCGCGCCACAATATACTGCGCATCTACTTCCCATTTGCCGCCGAGGTCCCACTCGTTAACGTCCAAAGTACTCGGCCCGGTGTAGGTTTGCGTTTGCCGCGACGCTAGGCCTTCGTTACCGGCGTAGGCTTCAGCACGTTCATACCCTAGGTATGTTTCGGGCGTTTGGTCTTGGGTAATTGGCACGTTGTCGTTATCGCTGGTAGTCGGACCGAGGTGGGCGCCATTAGCCGTCAGCAACTGGCGGATGGCCTGCTCTTCTTCGGAATAACCACCTTCGCCCTCGTGGATGCGCACCACCTGTCCCTGTGGATTAATCAAATAACCGGCCGGCCACGACTCGTTAGCATAGGCGTTCCAGGTGGCTAGTTGGTTATCGAGCACCACCGGATACGTAATATGCTGAGTGGCGACGCCTTGCCGCACGTTAGCCGGCACTTGCTCAAACGCAAACTCTGGCGCGTGCACGCCCACCACCACCAAACCGTCATCTTTATACGCTTGGTACCACTGCTCAAGGTATTTATTGTTGCGTATGCAATTGATGCAGCTATACGTCCAAAAATCCACCAACACAACCTTACCTTTGAGCTGACTCATCGTGAGCGGACTGCTGTTGATCCACGGGCCGGGCCCTTGAAAATCTGGCGCTGCGAACGGCGTCACGTTAAACAATGCGCCATTGGTAGCGTGCTGGGACGGGGGCAAAAGCTTGGTGCTCAGCGCGTTAAAGTCAAAGATGTTGTGGTCGGCGAACCACGTTTGCACGCGCTGCGAGTAACCGGTAAACACAAGCACGCCCACCACGATAAAAATGGTCGCAACACTGCGCTGGAACCAACCCCTGGGATTAGCCGCAAAACGGATGCGCCCCACAAACTGCCGTCCATAGTAACCCACGCAGAGCAGCAGCAGGCTGAGGCCAAGCACATACGCCACCAAATACAGCATGGCTTTACCAAAATTCACCGGCAACACCGTGGCTAAAATGTAGGCGTATACCGGACTACAGCTAGAGAACACCGGGCCGAGCGCCGCACCGGTAATAATCGGGCCAACCAATTTGCTTTTAGAACGGTAGCCCTTGCCAAGCAGCCGCTGAGCGCGGGATTCGATGCCGGACCTATTGATGAGGGTGATGTAGGCCGTCGGGAAAAGCATCGTCAAACCCAGCAAAATGATAATGCCGCCCGAGACTTCATTAATCCCCTGCGGCGAAATGTTAATCAGCAGCGTGCTAGCTTTTAATAGCAATGTAAAAATAATCAGCGATACGGCCAAAGAAATGGCAATCACTACCGGCCTGCGCTTGTCGCGCGCGTTGCCAGCCACTGATCCGCCGATAATAATCGGCAACAGCGGCAACACACACGGCGCTAGCCCAGTGAGGGCTCCCGCAATAAACGCACCTAACAATAAAAACATGCTGCGTCCGCCTTACTGTCACCATTATACCCTGCTGTTACCTGCGGCCAGCATACCCATAAAGAAACAGGAGCGGGGAGCTCCTGTTTCTGCGGCGTTTTAGAAGATGCTAGGTTTGTGGGTATACCAAAGCTACAGGGTCGGGCGGTTGTGCTCGCCCACCATGCTTTGGGTTTTCCTACCGTCGGCCTTAGAACTGCGCCGGCCTGCCGCTGCAGCTTTTTTACGGTCGCGTTTAAAATTACCGCCGCTGGCGCTCCCGCCCATGCTAGCGATGGCACGCTGCTTGTCGGGGTCCATCGAAGCAAAACCGCGTTTGCTCGTATTATTTGCCATCCTACCTCCTTTGGTTACGTTAGCACCCACCACTATAGATGCCGGCATAACGAACGTCGGTGAGATATCTTGCCCGCAGGCTGCGGGTTATTTAACAGAGCGTTTACTGTACAACGTAGCGCCAGTAGACCAAGACAGCAAATACGATGCAGAGCACCGCAAACAGTGCGGTCATAACGAGCATGTTTTGCGAGTTTGCTGCTGATGCGGTTGCTGGACTAGCAACAGCTTGGACGGCTACTTTAGCCTTAGGTGACGGACGCTTTTTAGCCGCCGGTTTTTTGGCAGCAGGTTTTTTGGCTTTTGTGGGCATATTCTCTCCTTTAGAGTTTAAAGCACGTTACCCTTATGGTAATCTGCTTACGCTTAACCGTCAACAAAAAACGTTCGCTAAGGCCTGGCAGTAGTTTTTCGTGCAGGATTATACTACGATAAGGCCTATGGACGCAGCAAAAGACGCAGACTACCCAATCCTCATTTTGATTAGAGGCCTGCCCGGCAGCGGCAAGTCGTACTTAGCAAACGCGCTCAAGGAATCTATCGGTAACGATAAAGTGGTTACACTCGACCCAGACGCAACAGATTACTCCAGCAAGGAATATCTCGATCTTTCCAAAGCCTTAATAGCAGAAGGCGTTGACGCCAAGTTCCACCCCTACAGATTTCTGAGGTCTAGGGCGTACGCCGCAATCACTGCCAACAAAATTATTATCTGGAACCAAGGCTTCACCAATTTGGACGGTTTTAACAAGACAGTCATCAACTTGCAGGCGTATGCATCCGATCACGACACTAAACTGCCGCTCCTTGTGGTTGAGGTTGAGATTAATCCTAGCGTCGCCAAAGCAAGAGTGGCAGACAGGGCAAAGCAAGGCGGGCATGATGTTGACGAAGAAAACTTTGCTCGCTTTATTGGTGACTACGCGACTTTTGCCGGCCAAGGCTATGACCCGGTAGTCGTAAACGGTGAGGATGATGTATCTAATTCAGTTGCGTCTGTTTTAGACGCACTCCACAAACTGCAGCAGGCGTAATCTGTTACTGTTTTGCGGCCTTTAGCGCTTCGAGCTCGCGAAGTCTTGGCACATAGGGACGTATTGTTGACGCTAGATCTGGGTGGCAGGCAACAAAGCTGCGGGTTTTGTAGGTGTACACGTCGTCCAAAACAGGGATGATCGCGCCGCCTGCCTCGCGCACGATAAGGGCGCCCGGTGCATAGTCATGCGTATACCCGCCGCCGTGCAAATTGAACCGTGCGGCCGCTTGCCCCTCAGCCACCAACGCAAACCCATAGCTGCCGCCACGGGGTGCTTCCTCGCACACAACGCTTTTGGGCGCCAACATGCCGTTAAGCTCGTCGATAAACTGGCGCTTACACCAAGCAATACCCGGTAACTGCACAGCGCCCAGGTCCAGACGAACACCATTCTTGTATGCCCCGCGACCCTTTTGGGCCGTGTACATGTTCTGCGTGGATGGGTTATAGATAGCAGCAGCAACCGCTTCTCCACCCTGGATGAGCACGGCAACTGTCGTAAACCTGGGCACGTTTTCGATAAAATCTTTGGTGCCATCAATGGGGTCGATGAGCCAAAAGGCGCCCGTCATATTGTCGTCGTATCCGGCCTCTTCACCGTAAGCAGGGATGCCGGCACTGCCAATCTCGGCCTTTAGCTTTTCCTCAACTTCAATATCGGTGTCGGTGAGCGGCGAGCCGTCTTTTTTGTCGGCGTACCCTATCTTGCCGGCGTGCTCGAGTATGAATGGCCCCACTCGCTTAAAGGCGTCTTGTACGATCTTAAGGGCGGCGTCGATCGCGTCGGGAGTAATACTCATGGAGATATGGTAACAGACATGTTACGTAGATTGCAGTTTTGCCAGTGCGTTACGGACACACGTACGCATTGGGCCCGTTGTTTGAACGCCATCGAGGATGACGCCATCTACCCACATAAAGTCGTCGTGCTCAGCGCTTAGCGCTACTTCACCAGGCTCAACGGCAACGATAAAGTTAGTTTGCCGGACGCGCGGCTTTTTGTCGGTGGAATAATCAAAGCCTTCGAATGTAGCCAACACCTTTGACGCTACCAGCCCAGTCTCTTCGGTAATCTCACGCAGGGCTGATTCTTGGATACTCTCGCCTTCATCAACCCCGCCACCTGGCAGTTCAAAATTGCCGCCCAAAAAATCATCTTTTGCTCGGCGGACCATCAATATCTTGCCGTCTCGCACAATAGCAACGCCGGTAGACAAGTGCGTTATGCCGTCTTGTTTTGCCTTTTCGCGTATGGCCTGTTCATCGAGATCGTCCATGTGCCTATCATAGCAAAGAGACAAAGACCTAACGCCTATTCAGGACTACTTTTTACTGACGAGCGCCCGTGAACCTTGTGGTCTATCGTGGCCAAACGGGTAAAGTACCATCGCGGCCTGAGGCAGAGATTTCGCGAAGATGGTGGCGCAGAACCTCGGGGTCCGGATTAGTCAGCAGTTCATCTAGACACATGCTGCTGACAGATCGGAACGAAGTTCTCGGTGCATAAATCGTACCCATTGGACGGACAACACCAGCCGCAGGTAGGAGACCGGCGTAGCGTATAAGATCGGCATCTGTGCGCCAAGATGGACTAGCCCATGCCCGTGAAGGCGCAATCTCTATGCCTACTGTAGGGTCCTCGTTTCGGTCATAAGCGACGAGAGCCAGCAGGCCCGCTCCTTGGAGGTCAAAGTCCGCAGGATTTGCTGTAACGCAACCATGTTCGCTATTCATATAGCCACCGTCGAGTGTGACGCCGGGCAGCTCGCCTGCGGCAGCCCGAGCAGCCAAGTCTTCTCTGAGGTCGTGCGCAATCGCACCCAATTCTTCACCGCCCATGCTAAATTCACGTATGTGAGGTCCCATTGCGGGGTACAAAGTTGTTCCCATATCTAGTAATCTCCTAAAAGGACCTTATTATATACCTTTTTCTAGTATACTACAAGTCGCATAACCCAGGATGCAAAGGAGGGCGCCCCTATTGGTGTAACATAACGTATGCTAGAATATAGTCAGCAACACAACATGGCCACTCGATATGCCAAAGAAAACTAAAAAACCGGCAAAAAAGCCCACGCGTAAAATAGTCAAACGACCGAAGCGCAGCGTCTTTGGACTAAAGCTACACCATGCTAGTTTTCTTGCACTATGCTTGCTTGCGATAGGCTGGGGTTTGATTATCGCGAGCGGCCAGACGCCAAAAAAAAGCAGCGCCGACGGCTGCGTAGTCTCACTCATTCTGGTAAATTCATGTCGGCCGTGGCTTGGTGCCGCATCGGATAACTATCCCAGTCCGTATGCCTCTGGATCTGACACAAAAAGCCAGATATTAGGCCACGAAGCGCGCATTGGCCGCCAACTGGATATCGTGCATACCTATCACCCAGTGGGTAATAACTCGCTCAGCAGTACTGATCTCTATTTTGCTACACGAGCTAACACATACTTGTTCGCCAACTGGAAACCAGCCGCCCATTGGGCGGATGCTGGCGGCGGTACTAGTACCGCGGAGCAGGCAGTGAACGCCGGCATCGATAAGATGGCCAAGAGCATCGGGGCCATTGCTCCTAAACAAATATTCCTTTCCGTCCACCACGAGCCCGAAAACGACACGAGCAGTGGCGGCACCTGTAAGAGCTACAAAGGGTCGTCCGGCAGCGCCGCCCAATACAAGGCTATGTGGAGCAACGTAGAGGACCGCTTTAAGAATGTCGACCACGTCACCAACGTAGTCTGGGTAATGGATTATATGAATTATCCGCCCTGGCTATGCGTGGTTGACCAACTATACCCCGGAGATAATCTTGTAGATTGGGTAATGTTTAACGGGTACGGCAATGGCAGTGATAGCTGGACAAACCAGGTTGGGCCTTTCTATAACAAAATGTCCACCGACCACCCCGGCAAACCTTTAGGCATCGTGGAGTGGGCGTACGCAGGCGGCAACAATTACAGCGGCTACTTTGATCAAGTCCGCGCCGCACTCGACAACAATACCTACCCGTTGCTCCGAGCCTACATGGTGTATGACTCTAGGGACCAGGGCTCGGATACTGGCAGCAACCGTCGAGTGGCCTACACAGATGCCGGTGCCTATTCTCAAAACCAGATGGACCATTACATTGGGCTAGCCAACGACCCCCATTTGATTGACGGCGGCGTGGTCACCTCCGTCCCCATAGGGGTATTAGGGGGAACGGGGTCATCAGGACCAATAGGCAATCCCTGTGCGGCACTTGGCATTACTTGTGACAGCGCGACCATTTGCAACACCGGTCAGAGCGGCACCGCCGAGACGCCCTGTGTTGCTTTACCGCCAGCTTCTACAAGGGATAGTGCATCTACCAACAACTGCACCGCCGACTGCGGCCTAGTAGCCAAGTATGCTATTCCTTTCATTAATTTCTTAGCAGCTATGGTAGGAGTAGTCGTAACAATATCTATAGTGATTGGTGGTATCCAATACACTACCTCACGCGATAACCC
>DATIIH010000003.1:0-1667 GCA_035479875.1 Patescibacteria group bacterium
CCGTCGTATGAAACTCTTGCTTAATGAGCAACCACTGCGCCAGCTGTGGCAAGATTGGGCGGATAACTACGTGCGCCAGTTCGATTGGCCACGGGTGATTGACCAATATGAGGCGCTGTATCATTCTGCTTTGAAGCAGCACAGGAAGTAGCAGTGGCAGATTCACCGCTCAAAATCGGTTTCGTGTTCGACGATTCTTTGGACAAAACCGATGGCATCCAGCAATACGTGTTGTCGCTTGGGGCGTGGCTGGGCAGCCAAGGCCACGAAGTGCATTACCTGGTTGGCGAAACCCGCCGGCGGGACATGCCACGTGTGCATAGCCTAAGCAAAAACGTCGCGGTGCGGTTCAATGGTAACCGCCTTTCTATGCCCTTGCCGGCACCTAAAGACGCGCTAAAAGCCCTTTTACTCGAGGAACAGTTCGACGTGCTGCACGTGCAGATGCCCTACAGCCCTTGGCTGGCTGGGCATGTAATTAGGGCTGCCCAGCCGCAGACCGCAATTGTGGGCACATTCCATGTGGCACCCAACTCCAAGCTCATGACGCTCGGCACCCTGTTGCTTGGTGCTTGGGTTAGGCGGTCGCTCAAGCGTTTTGACGCGGTCGTGAGCGTTTCGACTGCGGCGCAGACTTTTGCAAGGCAGACCTTTGGTATAGACACGCCCATACTGCCCAACGTGGTTGATTACGAATACTTCCACGCTGCCGAGCCCTTCAAAGAATATAAGGACGGCATTAAAACGGTTCTGTTTTTGGGTCGGTTAGTACAACGAAAAGGCTGCCGCTTGCTGCTGGAAGCCGTAAAACTGCTTGCCGAATCCGGCGAAGTGCCGGCTTTTAGGGTGCTCATTTGCGGCAAGGGGCCGCTAGAGGGCAGCTTGAAGGCATATGTGCGAGCTAACCGTCTGGGACAATGGGTAACGTTTACCGGTTTTGTGAGCGAAGCTGACAAGCCCCGCTACTATGCTTCGGCCGATATAGCGGTCTTCCCAAGCCGCGGCGGCGAAAGTTTCGGTATAGTCCTGTTGGAAGCTATGGCAAGCGGCAACGCGGCAGTTTTGGCGGGCAGTAACAGCGGCTACGCCTCCGTTATGGGCAAAGGCTCCGACCTACTTTTCAACCCGCTCGATGCCAGCGAGCTGGCGGCAAAATTGAAATTGTTGCTCAGCGACGAGCAAAGGCGCCGCAGCGCTGCTAGCTGGGGTTCAAAGCACGCCCAGGACTTTGATACCGGTAAGGTGGGAACGCGGTTGGAAGCAATCTATAAACAAGCATTGCGCTCAAGGCGTAACATGCGATAATGTTAGCTAAGATGTTCCGCTTTTCCCGACGAAACAATGACAATAGACCTGAACAAGTCGAGCTGACACTCAGTACGCATACCATCTTAAAGGTCCTCATCTTAGTCACGCTGGCAATCGTGGTATTAGGCGCTATCCGCCATGCTTCGCACGCCCTGTTGCTTATTTTTACGGCCTTTTTCCTGGCGCTGGCGCTTAATGCGCCGGTACACTGGTTGGCAGTCCACTTACCCGGTAAAAAGCGTGGCAGCCGGGCGCTTAGTACGACCATATCGTTTTTGATTGTCATAGTCTTGCTTGGCGTGTTCTTGTGGAGCCTGGTGCCACCGTTAGTGCGACAAACGGAGAGTTTCATAAACGCT
>DATIIH010000004.1:0-77843 GCA_035479875.1 Patescibacteria group bacterium
AAGACTGGATGAATATATTCATTACTACAACTACGACAGGCTACATCTCGGCATTAACCTACAAACACCAAAAGAAGTAGCTACAAAACAACCGGCCTAACGGCCGGTTGTGGTGCGAAGGTATTGACTAGAGGACGTACCCCTTACGTTTATGGGACTACTTCGCGCTATAATGGGTGTAATGAAACGCATCCAGTTTATTACCCTGTTCCCGGAGATGTTTCCCGGTGTGCTGGGCGCGAGCATGCTCTGGAAAGCGCAAGACCGCGGAATTGTCACATTTGAGTACATCGATTTACGCCAGTTTGGCCTAGGCCCGCGCAAGCAAGTAGACGACACACCGTACGGTGGTGGCGATGGCATGCTGCTCAAGCCCGAGCCCCTCGTGGCGGCCATCGAGCTGGCTAAAAAGAACGACCCCGGCGCATTAGTGCTACTGCCCACGCCCCGCGGTAAAGTATATAAGCAATCCGACGCCAAAGAACTGGCCGCGCTAGCCAGCGGTTTAATTATTATTTGTCCCCGTTACGAGGGCTACGACGAGCGAGTCATTAATTGGGTCGATCGCCAGTACTGCATCGGCAACTACGTGCTTACGGGCGGGGAACTGCCGGCGATGGTGATGGCCGACAGCATTGTGCGCTTACTCCCAGGGGTGTTGGGCGGTGAAACGAGCGCTGACGTCGAATCTTTCCAAGACGATGACATTTCGATTGAGTATGCACAGTATACGCGGCCCGAAGAGTTCCGTAGCCTGTCGGTACCAGGCGTATTACTCAGCGGTAACCATGCCGAAATCGCCAAATGGCGCGCTAGCCAGAGTAGAGAAGCCGCCGCCTAGGCTGCTACGCCGCCAGACAATCTGCCTAGAGGACCATCATTGCTAAACTGGCTCATATTGAACTCTATGACCCCAGGAAGGTCTTCGGGTCTAAATGGGTGCGTAGTTAGCGAACCAATCAGCCTACTACGGACCCGTGCATGAGTAAGGGCGCCCAAGCCGTCATGCGACTCATGCGAAGCAATAAACAATCCAAATCTTTTTCCCATGTCGGCCCACTGCCGACGAGCATGTACGGGGTTATCTACTCGGCTTGCGCCCCCAACAACACGTGAAACCTGTAGTCCTTCTTCAATAAGCCCTGAAAGAACGGCAGAGCCAGTATCGTAGCCCAGAATTGAGTGCCAGAAATTTCTAGTCGCCCCAGCCAGATCGCGCCTGAAGAAGCTAGGCTGGGTCTGTGCAAGCGGACCGGCTGCCTCTAAATAGCGCACGAAGCTTTGTTTTGCCGACTCCAGCCACTCTTTTTGATAGTTTTTGGAGCGACCCCATTCGTAGCCAAAATAGGCGGCATGAATGCCAAACCGTCGATTGCGAGTGCCGGGCAGCTCAAACGCCTGAAGTTGGCTAATAGGTATTGACCCTGTGTGCTGAAGACTGGCTTTTGCAACATCAAGGCTTACTCGTGCGCCGAACGAGTCGGCATGCAGCAGGATAGAACCTGCATTTGGTAGCCTGCCCGTGACGAAGTCGTCAATAGCTTGATACATGTTTGTACCGACACCAGAGAGATCTCCGAGGTCGCAAAGTTCGTGTCGTTGGTTCTGATTATACTTATCTGATAAACCCTGGCTTAACTGGTCAACTACAAGAATCGGTCGTTCTGGCAGCGTCCGTGCCAGGAAGTAGGCCCTCATCTTATCGTCGATGCCGGTTAGATTCGCCATAAATCCATTAAGCACTATGAGCGGTTCGGTGCCAGTCTCTGAATCGGCGGATTCTCTATTGAGCCAAAGTGCGCCGAATCGTTGCCCATCACGCGCCCTAATTGCTAGGTCGTCCTTTAGCTCTCGTGCCAGCTCGATTTGTTGCGCATCGGGGTGACTGAGTGAGTCGATTTCGGCCTGGTAGAAAGGAACTTCTTGTTCGAGGAGGAGGCGGTTTTGCTCCATGCCGAATGTACCCTGTGGTGTAAGGGAATTAACGAGGCGGGTGCTGAGTGCGTCACCGGAGGAGGCGAAGTAGCCCATAAGATATTACTATGGTATAAACATCCATCTTTAGCAAGTGTTCTATGATTAAGCAGAGGCTCGCAAACTGCTATACTGAAAACGGACACAAAAGGAGGGAACCTATATGAAATTATCGTTTATTAAACCAGTGCAGGCTCACTGCGACCTGCCGTGCGGTGTCTATGATCCGGTGCAGGCCAAAGTAGAAGCCCAGAGCGTGCAGGAAATCATGAAAAAGTATGAGGCGCTCGAGCACGAAGAAGACAAGTGGCGGGCAGTGTTCATTAAAGAGGAGCGCCTGGAGTTGGTGAAGCACCACTTGTGGGTGCTGTGGACCGATTACTTTAAACCAGAGCACCTCGAAAAATACCCGGACCTCCATGACATGTTCTGGAAGGCCACCAAGCAAGCCGGCGCCTGCAAAAAGACTGTTGATCCGGCCGAGGGTCAAAAGTTACTCGACATGATCGAAGGCATCTCCAAAGTTTTTTGGGAAACAAAGAAAGCCTGATCTAAACGTTTCGATAACACCATGTTTGTACTGCGTCGCATTGAAGGTCTGAGTATGGCGCCTACGTTGGCGCCAGGGCAGGTAGTGCTGGCTTGGAATAGGCCAGCCCGGGTTGACATGGGTGACGTGGTAATTATTCGTCACGATGGGTTGGAAAAAATTAAGCGGGTGCATAAAATCCGCGGCGATGAATTGTTTGTGGTAGGTGATAACGCCGACGTAAGCACCGATAGCCGCCATTTTGGGTGGATCCGGCGCGCCGATGTGCTCGGTAAGGTGTGGTGGCCGGCGCGCGGACACTAGTTGTGATGTGGCCTGCCCAGGCCGTAGAATGGGCGTAACAATATAATCCTCAGGAAGGTACTATGTCACTTCTCAAACCCTCTGCTCTTACCCGGCACAAGCCGCAAAATATTAACGCTGCCCATCGCGCTGGCCTGGGTTTTCAAGATAGACTCGCCCTGATAATTACCACGGCAGTCGGCACCATGTATGCTGTGTATTTCTTTATCGTTGGATTAGCTGGTTGGATGCTCTGGCAAGGAGTGGTATCTAAACACCCGTTTGATCCATATCCATTTGCGTTCCTACTGTTTATGGGTAACATTGTGCAGTTGCTCCTGATGCCGCTGATTATGGTGGGGCAGAACATTCAGGCTCGCCACTCCGAACTTCGGGCCGACGAAGAGTACAAGACGACACTGAGCAGCTATCACGACCTTGAAGTAGTACTCAAGCACCTCGATGCTCAAGACGAAGAGCTAGTTCGTCAAACTAAGCTTCTCAAAGAATTGCTCGAAAAGCGGCGCTAGACGCTTATGAGTCGTGCTTTTTGCCGCCCTGGCCTTGGCCCAGCTGGATGAGTATGTCGCGTAGTTCGGCGGTCGGCAGCGCCGCTAGGTCGACGTCTTTTTTGGTGGCGATCACATAGCCCTGGAGCAGTTGTTTGATCTTGAGGGCGTCTGAGCGCCACAGATAGTTCACCTTATATGGCTTTTTTTCGTCAAAGAAGCGGGTGGCAATCTGCAGCGAGCCAAAAAACGGCCCCACATCGGCGGCAACGTTAAGGATATCCTCGATGCTAATGCTGATTACCTCGGCCATGCGGAAAAAGAAGCGGTGGGCGATGGTGACCTTCTCGCGGTCAAGCGTAACGGTGTCCGGGAAGAGCGTAAGAGGGAACACAGTGGTTACTTTGCCCAGTACCTCACTGGCGTGGCCCACGGCTTGCAGTAACTCGCTGGCTGCTTTGCGTGCGTCTGGGGTGTTGTGCTCGCGTACGGTGGCGAGCGTTGGCAGGCGGCCAATCCGCGCAGAGTATAAATCTTCTGCAATGTTGGTCATATGCTGTATCCTCCATTTGACGCATTTAATAGTATAGGACGGAATTAGCATTCCGCGCAGTAAGATATCTTGCCTAGACTATACGGCGAGTGCGAGCTACTAATAGAGCGATACCGCCCGGCAGCATCGGTAACCAGTAGGTGATGAGGCGGTATAACAGCGCTGTCAGCAGAGCATTATGGCCATTCACGCCGTACGCTACGAGCGCGCCAGAAATGCCCGCTTCGGCACCCACTACGCCGCCAGGTGTGGGCGTCACCGACCCAACAAACTGCCCTGCCGAAAACACAGCGAACGCTTGCCCGGCCGACAACGGTAGACCGAGCGCCCGCGCCACATAATACAAAATCGCGCTAAACAACGCCGGCAACACCGCGGCCATTACGAGAGCGCCAATGAGCCGGGTAGGATGCTTGCGGTATGCGCTTAAGCCGCTGAGTGCCCGTCGGACTGCTGTTAGGCCCCGCTTGCCAAAGATGAGCGCGCCAATGACCGCAACCAGCGCCACCACTGTGACGATAATTGTCACCGTGTGCCCCGGCACACTAACATGCGGCCACGACACGCCCAGTAGCAGTACGGCGAGCGCCAGGAGAATGAGGTAACCCATGAACCCCACGACGTTGTTGGCGCCGGCCACGGCTGTGGCTTCGGGCAGTGTATGGCCTTGGCGTTTTAAATATGCGGCATTTAGTCCGATACCGCCGAGTCCGGCAGGCAATAATTTGCCGGCCAGGCCATTGGCCGCCTGCACCAGGAGTGTGCGGCCAAACAGCAGCGGTTTAATCGCCAGTGGCTGCAAAATGGCGGCGCTTACCACATAGGTGGCAAGCAATAGCGCTACACCCGTCAAGATGTCCGCTTTATCAGCCGCCATGAGCGCTGGCCCGGCATCTTTGAGTCCGCCAATCTGCGGCAAGACGATATAGAGAAGCAGAGCAATAATGGCAAGCAACGCTATCCGGCTGGCAGTAGCCCGAGAGATACGACGTAGTTTACGCATATGCTTACTGTACCAGCCCGGAGCCGTGTTCTGCTACACTGAATAGGTAAATAAGGAGTTCTATGATGGGCAAGATTACACCGTTTTTGTGGTTTGACGACAAAGCCGAGGAAGCTGCTAATTTTTATGTGTCGGTCTTTAAAGATGCCAAGATTATCGGCGAGAGTCGTTACGGCGAAGCTGGCCCGGGCAAGCCCGGCAGTGTTATGACAATGGATATCGAGCTGCATGGCTTGCGCTTTGGGCTTCTCAACGGCGGTCCGCTGTTTAAGTTCACCGAGGCAGTGTCGTTCGTAATTAATTGTGCCGATCAAGCAGAGATTGACTATTATTGGGAAAAGCTTACCGAAGGCGGTGAGCCAAGTCAGTGCGGCTGGCTCAAAGACAAGTTTGGCTTGTCATGGCAAGTAGTGCCGGAAGCACTCGGGGAGCTGCTTGGCGGCTCCGACCCGGGCGCGTCGCAGCGGGCTATGGCTGCAATGCTCAAGATGGAGAAATTGGACATTGCCGCGCTGCAAGCCGCCCGCGATAGCAAAAACTAACGCTGTAGTTTACAATCAAAGGTACTATGCAACCTACCGAGCAGCCATCCCTCAAAGTTGTTATCGTTGAAGACAATACCAGCCTTGCTGACATCTACAAAACCCGCCTCGAAATCCTGGGTTACCAGTGTTTTACAGCTTACGACGGTGAAGAGGCGTTGCGTGTCATCCAGCAGGAGCTGCCCAATCTTGTACTGCTCGACCTGATGGTCCCCAAGATCGCGGGCGACCAAATTTTGGCAAAGATGCGCGCCAGCGACTGGGGTAAGAATATCAAAGTTTTGGTCGTATCTAACCTGAACGAAGCCGATGCGCCCGCAGGCTTGCGTACTCAGGGGATCGAGGGTTACGCAGTCAAAGCCAACCTTACTAACGATCAACTCGATCGCTTAGTAGATCGCATTTTAAAGCCCGAAGGCCAGCAAGAAGACACAATGCTCGAGACCAAAGAGTCGGAGCGTACCGAGACCTTACCACCGGCAGCAGTTTAAACACAGACTGTGCGGCTCCAACGTCGCTATGATAAGCAATATAATGTAAAAGCGAGGGTACATTTTATGAACAAGAAAGCTTCAATGGTGATTGCAGTCTTAGTGGTAGCGGCGCTCGTAGTTGGCGGCGTATTACTTATGCACAAGAGTAACTCACCGGCTACATCCACGTCGTCAAACAGCGCTGCTGCGGTTAATAACGCTATACTCAAGACAAAAAGCAGCGCCAGCCTCGGTCAATATCTCACCGACCCGAACGGCAAAGCGCTTTACACGTATAGCGTTGACACCTCCGGCGTAAGCAACTGCACAGGCACCTGTTTGGCTAACTGGCCGGCATATGTGGACACAGGCGCAACTACTGGCCTACCAAGCGGCGTAGGCACCCTGACGCGCACCGACAACAGCCAGGTCCAATACACCTACAACGGTATGCCATTGTACTACTTTGTAACCGATGGCACAGGCAGCCCCACGGGGGATGGCGTAAACAGTTTTAACTTGGCCAAACCAGCAGCGTCTTCGTCCTCTACTTCAACGACAGACACTACTCCCGACCAAACCAGCACAAGCAACAGCACGTCGAACCACAACTATTAGTCTGCAGCGCGTACGAACTATCGGCCGGCGAAGGCCAGCCTGGGTAGTCGAGAGCGCCACGGCCTAGAGAAGCCTGCAGGCAGCAGTAGCCTGGCCAGTGATGGGTCTTGGGCGGTGAGAATACGATTGGCGACATCTTCTACGCCTGTGTAGCCCATGGCTGCAAGTCTGAGTCGGTCACCTTTGGACGGCTTGGCAGGTGCGGCTATTTGAGAGGCAAGCGCTAACTTTGTCACGACCTTTTGCGGATCGGCACACGAGTGGAAGGCTTGCCAGCTATATTCCCTTTTCGACGAGTCGCATACTAATAACCCTAGTAGTGAGATTCGGTAGCGCATAGGGCCCGCGCCTGCCTTATGCGCGCACTCGTGGTCGATGTCTGCTCGCACTCGGCACCTCGCTATACCAAAGCCATGCACCGAGCCAAGGGCCTTATAGGCTAAACTGAGTTCGTATGGGGTCGAAACAAGTACGGCATTCGTTGGTGGCTCGTGTAGCTGGCTTGCAAAGCCATCGAGCGCGGTGTAATCCGGCATGTCGGCAAGCGACGCATAAAAGCTGTAATCCTGCGCGTCTAGGTTGTCGACGGGGCCGTTCGCCCGCACAAAATCGACTGCGTCTCCAACCTCTTGTTTGATTTGCGAATATGTTTTCATACCTGCGCCGTAACTCCTCAGAGCATACTACATACGCGGCGATTTTGCAGTAGATGGCCAGCTTAGCTATAATAAAGATATGAAATTAGTAAGCGTCTCGGGAACCGTTTGTTACGTTAAAGACACTGCTAAAACGGCTGCGTTTTATGATGCTTTGGGTTTTCAATTTAGCAAGCGCGAGCCCGACCATGTGTCGATACGTCTTAACTGGTTTTGGATGGACTTCCACCCGCAAGATAAAGAAGACAAGCCAGAGTTCCAAAAAGAAGCCAATCTTGAGCACAAGGGCGGCGGCATGTTTCTGTATATCAAAGTAGATAATGTAGATGAGTTTTACCAAGGCGTGCTCGACAAGGGGCTTAAGCCATCCAGTGAGCCACATGATTGGCCGTGGGGCAACCGCGAGTTTGTATTGCGCGACCCTGATGGGTACAAGCTCGTCTTCTTTAATAAGATCTAAATGCGCTCGCTAGCCACTAACCGGGTCGTGAGTGACACACCCCGGCGTGACAAAGTCTTGTAAATATACCTTTTGGCCAAAGTAGGTCTCCCAAGACGCGTGCAGTGCGGTAATCTTATCGTACACGCTCGTCTGAATGGCGGGGTCGAGATACTGGAATGGGCACAGATGCTGTGGATAATTATGCGCAGTATAGAGGATGCCAATCTCGAGCAAACCAAATCCCGGCGTGATAGCAGCGTCCTTGGAGCTCACCTCGCCAATAGTTTGTCCGCCCACCACATGGTCGCCCTTTTTAACGAGCGGGTTATCGACGTGCTCGGTTTCGTAGATGTAACGGCTGTTCGGAAAGCGCGCAACCCAAATAGTGTAATCATTGCTATATAGTTGTTTAACGTCTACCACCTCGCCTGTAACCAGCGCTTGCACTTTGGTGTGCAAAGGAAGTACAAAGGTGGGTTGAGGATTCTTTTTGGTGGGGTCGTTTGGCGAGCGGTAATCTTGCGTTCCAAAATCTTGCCAAATTTGATGGTTGTGACCGCTCAGGGAATGATCAACCGTGGTAAATTCCATATCGCCGGCTTGGTTGGTGGAGGGGTTGTAGTAGTCGAGGTTAAAGCCGACGCTTTCTAGCAATAATGGCCGATCGTCGGCAGCTGATGGCAGCTGGCGGCTACTACTGGCTACGTGAGTTTTGTGTAAGACCTTAAATGTGCGCCAGCCGGCAAAACCAACAACACTGAGCACAAGCACGCAGATCAACAGAATTTGCAGATGGACAAAACCGTCACGGCGTTTATTCATGGAACGGATTTTGCCGCGATTGATTAAAGAGGGCCTGGACGCTTACGCTGTTATCCTGGAGCTGCTTAATCTTGTTGATCGTAGGTTGGTCGATATGCGGTCTTGACGTGCTCACCTGGGAGGCAACGGCGTTTTGGTCGGGCTTCGCGCTGCTGAGTGTCTGGATTCGTAGGACGATAAATCCGTACAACAATACGAGTATCCCAATGAACAGCAGCATTCTGAACTCTATGAGGCGTTTTGTAGAGTGTTGCAGTTGGCTTTTGAGATCGCTTGTGTTCATGGCTTTATAAACTCATCGATTACTAGTGTAAAGGCGGTCATGTTGGGGTTCTTTTGGTCGGGCTGCACATTTATGCTGCTTACTTCTGCGGTTCTGCGGTTCTGCTCTATTTTAGACAGAAAGGTGGTGAAGTTATTGTAAGGCACCAGGTCGGTGCTAGCCTGGGTGATAGTAATCTGCAGATCATAGACGCCCGCTATACCTTTAACGGGAGTGACTTGTGTGAGGCCGCCCGGTGTTTTTACGTGAGCACCGCCGAGCGTTGAAGCCGGGAAAGTAATCGAGGTAAGGCGCGCAATACCGCTCTGGGCCGCCAGGTTAACAATTTCCTGCACTGCTTCGGCCTGGTCTTTGTCTTGCGGTACCACCGTCTTGGCAATCGTGTTGAGCGAGGAGTAGGTGGCTACATCTCGTTTATCTTGGATGAGCTGCGACTGCTCGTCGGCAGTGGCCTGGTTTTTGGCCTTCAGACTCACTAAGGTTTTAGACTGGGCTTCGAGCAGGATGTTGGCCTCGCGTACGCTCATCAGAATACCGACAGCCAACAGCACCAGCAGGGCAATCAGAGCAAAGTATAGTTTTTTGCTGTTGACGGCCATCATGAACCGGCCTTTGCGGTGCTGGAGTTAATGAACAGGAATGGGTTATTGCTGGTAAATGCCGCACGGATGTTGGCGGTACAGGGGTAATTGGCGTTGGTATTGGTAGTGGTCGAACAGTTGATGCTTTCGATGTCGGCCTTGGAGAATATTTGATTGCTTGGGTCGGCTAGGTTCACCTGTAACTGGGTAGCTGCGTTGTAGTTGGCGGCTTGGGCGGTGATGTCGATGGCGCTCTCAGTTTGCGATATAGATAAGTTAGTAAGTATCACATTAGGTGGCGTAATAGTGCCTAGTCGCGCCAGAAGCTTGGAGAATAAGATTTCTTTGGATAATACTTGGACCATCAGTTTGAGGTTGTTAGAGATGTCGGATACCTGTTTTTGCACGCTGGCGATATTTTGGCTGGCGAGTTGGTTCTGCACATCGGCAATATGTGTTTTGTAGGAGTCTATAGAGTTATTCATGGCAAACAGGCCGGCGGTGGTAATCACCAGCACGCCTCCGATTGCCAGCACGCAGGCTAGCGACCAGCGAAGTAGCCGACGGTTGTAGTGGGCGTAACGATAGTCTTGTTTGAGGCTGGGCGGCAGTAAGTTGATCATGCAAAAATCTCCGCGGGATTGGTAACGGCTAGGCCAGCCACTGTGGCGTATGACATACGGTCGGCATGTTTAAAGGGCGGGAGTGCTCCAAATTGGATATGCGTTGCCGGGCCAAACGACCGTACGGGCAAGCGTAGTTGTTCGGTGAGGTAATCGGCCAGCCCGGGCATGTTGGCGCCACCGCCCATGGTGATTATTTGGCCAATCGGCGGCTCCTTGATGTAACGTTGCTCGTAGTAGCGAACGGTGCGACGCGTTTCTTTTATCAGTAGCTCAAGCGCGGGTTGCAGGGCAGTGACGATTTGCTCTTGAGCAGCGCTTGATGACAGTCCGTACTTGGTCTTGAGCATCACCGCCTCGGCGGGCGTAACATGCAGGTGTTCGGAGATAGTTTGAGTGATGTTGTCGCCGCCAAAAGCTACGGTGCCGGTAACCACAAGCCCATGGTTGACCACCGTGATATTGGCGCTCTCAGTGCCAAAATCAATCAGTACCGATGGGATGTTACTGTGTTTGTCGTGCGCGAACAGCCGGGCGTTAGCGCCAATCGAGGTGTCGAACAGCACTGGCTCCAGCCCTAGCATGCGAGCTAGCACCAGGTAGGAGTCGACAATCTTTTTGGGCATGGCCACTACAAAAACGTCCATGTCGTTACCCTCTTCGCGGATGATGGTGTAATCTACGTACAACTCTTCGTTGCGATTAGGGATGTACTGCTCGATTTCGGTTTGGACGGCTTCGTCGATGTCTTTGGCGGTCATTTTGGGCAGTTGCACTGCCCGGGTTATCGCCCGGCTGGCCGGCAGCGAGATCGCTACACGATTGGTGTTAATGGTACCGATCAGTTCTTCGTTAAACATTTTTACCGAGACCTTAGCGATCAGCTCCGGCCTAACAATCACACCGTCTACAATAGCGCTCGATTCAAACGCGGCGCTGCCGTAGCCTTTGAGCAGGGGCACTTTATGGCCGAGGTCAACCTGCATAACGCGCAACAGCTGGTGGCCGATATCTAGCCCAAAAAGTGGCTTATCCTCGAAAAAATACGTCGTCAAACTTTTTATCGGTTTTTTCATGGCACCTTAGCTAAGCATAAGTGTTATCTCTAGCAGCAGTATAGCATTATTGGAGGTGCTTACGGAATATGTAGACAGCAGCTAAGTGGCGATTTGTTGGTAACTGGTAATAGTCCAGGTTTTGGATCCGGTAGACAGGCTGGTGCCAAAAATGACCGTACCCGCGCCAGTAAGATCCACCGTCTGGCCGGCGGCAGCGCCGACGTTGCCACTGCCGGCCAGCGAGACTTTGCTCCAGTAAGCGTCAAAGACCATGCCTGGCAAGTTCACCGCACCGCTCACGCTGATAGTCTGCAAGGCCTGGGAAGTTTTGAGGTCATTGCCGGTGATGCTCCCGCAGTTTGGACCGCAGGGTGCGCTACTCTTAAAGCTTACAAAATCAATGCCGGTGCCGCTGGTGTTGGCGATCATGGCCGTCGAACCGCCCACAGTAATGGTGCCATCTACCATGACAATCGGGCGAGTGGTACCCAGGCTGTTGGCCACCGTAATCCTAGATGCGCCGTTGACGGTCAAGTCGCCGGTGATGTAGACGTTGCCGTTGATGGTCACATTGCAGCTGCTGCCAACGTCAACGTTGCCAGTTAGCTTGAGGTTAGCCGGCCAGGTGCGGTCAAACGGAGAGTTGTTGCAGACATACGTGTTGCTGTTGCCAGAGGCGTTTGTAGTAACAGCGGCGATTTGAGCTGAACGGTTGTAGGTGGGCGAACTGGCAGCAGGTGCGGTGCAGCCTACCTTGAGACCTAAGCCGGTGCTACCGCCTTGAATGTTGTTGTTGGGACCAGTGCTTGTTTGCCCGGTGGCGCACACTGTGCCGTAGATGTTAGTGCTGTGTGCAAGAGTAATTGGCTCGGTGCCGCTACATAATTGTGGATACGTGGGGCCGGGGTTGGCTCCCGTGGGGCAGGCAATGTTGGCAACGTCAACATTAAGCGGGTGGGCAGAGGTACCGATTTTGGACGTCCCATTTAAGGTTAGGGTCCCGCCCACGTACACGTCGGAGTTTGTTATGTTAGCGTTGCCGCCCAAAATAAGCCCGCCCGGTCCGCTATACACTGAATAGCCGCTGCTGCCCGTGCCCACCACCGTGGCGCGTATCTGGCGCGTGAGGTAGGGCGTGGTGTCGGTAGTTCGTCGGTACACTTTACCGGTGGAGAGAATTGTCTTGGAGGTACCATCGGCATTGGTGGTCACCGTGGACGTGAACGTAGCACGACCCTGCGTGCTATCGCTAAAGAACTGTTGGGCCGCAGAGTAGCCGCTAAATGTATCGTCGGTATTAAGTTGGTGTACCGATTGTTCGATGCCTGCCTCGGCCACCAGCTGTGCGTTTTGGCTAAACGATTCACGCCTGGTGTGCTGATACTGCAGTGCCACCAGTTGCGCTATCGAAAAGCCAATGGCCGTCAGGAATAGGATCATCACAATTGCCGATACCAAGATCCAGCCCTCTTTTTTGCTGATGTTCACCGAAAATATGTTTTTATTCATTGCGGAATACCATCCTCGTAGTATAGCTTGCCGTTGCCGCTTTGCTGCCTTGCTTAGACGACAGAGTTATAGAAATCTGCACAGAGCGGGCGTCGGTAGCAGTAACGACGTTTTCGTCGGCGTCATAATAGGTAAGGGTAAAGCTGGATACGCCGGTGGCGATCGTGAGGTCGGCCGGGCAACTGGGGGTTGCGCTGCCCTGCGGGCAGGTAGTTACGGCGGCGTCGCTGGCGCTATTCGACTTGAGTGTGCGTCTGTATAGTTTGCCACTGGACAGGTAGTATATTTCGTTGTCTTTTTGGCTAATGTATTTTGCCGGATCGCTAAAGATGATATCGCTGTTTCTGTCGACGGCGGCCTTGGCCAGCACTAATACTTGGCTGCCCGACGTCCAACCGTACTGCTGCCCACCTGGCCCGTTGGCGTCGGCCCAGCGGTTGTTTTGGTCGGTGCTCCCGGAAAGCCGAATGTCGTTGCTGATGGTATCAAGGGCGTTTTCGGCCGTAGTAAGCAAGTTGGAGCGGCTTTGGGCCAACGACGACGCTTGGAGCCAGGTAGTGATAAAGTTGGCCAGCGACAGCGCCAGAATGCTGACGATGAGCATCGTTATCAATAGTTCAATGAGCGTAAAACCGCCCTCGGCGCGCTTTTTACTGCCAGGCAGAGCGAGGTCGGTCATTGCCCTTGTCCTAGCCCGATAACGCCGATTTCTGAGCTTAGCGTAATCGTTTGCGCCTTACCGTAGTCGGTGTAGCTAATGGTTACATCAACGCGGCGCAGGTCGTCTACCGGCTGGCTGACGGCCACGGTGCCGGTTTTGCCCTTTGGCAAGCTAGCTGGCAGGCTGGCGGTAAAATTGATGTTACTGCCGGGGTTAAGCGAGTTGTAGCCGTTGTTGCGCAGGTCTTCGATCTCGGTGCGTGCTGCACGGACGGCTAAGTCATAGTGCTGGCTTTGGACCTCTGTGATCTGCATGAGGTAGTACAAACCGCCCATGCTGGTAATGACGATGCCGAGCACAATAAGAGTAACCAATAATTCAACAAGGGTAAAACCACTGTCTTTTGGTGTGCGTCTAGCGTCTAGCGCCGCGCGGTCTAACATACTGCGTGACATCCTAGCTAGGTATTATAAAACCGCTTGAGCTTTTGCCCAAGCGGTTTTATTGTTTACGAGCCTAAAGTTACTAGTTGGTAACTGTAATGTCGTCGGCCGGCGATGCGCCGCCAAAGATTGTACCCTTAGCTGTTGTGCTGTAGCCAGTACAGTCGCCACCGGCACCGTTGTCACAGCCAGACGGGCTGGCGGTGTAGGTGTAGTCGGGACCAACGAATTTAGCGGCGAGGGTGGAGTTGTTGCCGCCCGCAGCACTGGTCATCCAAGCGTCAACTGCGGCTATGTTGGCCGGATAGTTGCTGTTATCGGCGTTGTATTCGCCGAGCTTGTTCCTAACCTCGGACAGGGTTGATTGAGCATCAGCCTTGTGCGCCTTGTTTTGCGAGCCGCTGTAGGCTACAAACGCAATAGCTGCCAAGATGCCGATGATGATAATCACGATTAGTAGCTCGATAAGCGTGAAGCCCTTCGAGTTAGTTTTTTTGCCTTGTTTGGTCATACAGCGCTCATTCCTTCTCTTAAAGTTTATCCTAGCATTATTGTGCTAGCTGATGCTTGTATTATTTCTTATGCTTATCGCAAAGTCAATAATTTTTAGCGGACAGTCGCCATTCATTAGCAGATTTACTGCGCACTATTAGGAGCTAGTCCTGAGCTCGCTGCGCTCGTGCGGGCGCTCCTAATAGTGCGCAGTAAATCTGCCGCCAGAGACGACTACTGACCGGCGTTAGTGGAGATTTGGGTGATGGGGCCAAAGACACTTACAGCGATGAGACCCACCATGCCACCGAGGGCAACAATCATCACAGGTTCGATAATCGAAGACAAGGCACCCACGGCAGCGTCTACCTCTCCTTCGTAAAACTCAGCGACTTTGATGATAATCGTATCGGTCTGGCCAGTTTCTTCACCTACGGCCAACATCTGTGAGACGATAGCCGGAAAGTGTTTGCTCTTCTGCAGTTCGGTGGATAATTGGCTGCCGGCCTGAATGGCTTTGGAACAATCCAATAAGTCTTTTTCGATCACGGCATTGCCCATGGCGCCGGCCGTTGTTTCGATGGCTTCCACGATTGATACGCCAGCGCTCATCAGCGAAGCAAAGATGCGCGCAAAGCGGGCGATTGCCGTTTTGGTAATAATAATCTTAATTACCGGCACTTTTAGAAGGAACGAGTGCCATTTGTAGCGCCCTTGTGGCGTTTTGATGTAGTGGCGGAACAGCACGATAGCTATTGGCAAGCCGACCACCACGGTGAAGATAAAGGCCGGCTGTTTCATAGTGTGGCTTATTGATAATAGCGCCCGGGTGTAAATCGGCAGCTTGGCATTACTGCTGAGCGAGGTGAGTATAGTGCCGATTTTGGGCACGATGAACGTCATAAGTACAAAAAAGGCAATCATTGTAACCGAACCCACCACGCTAGGGTACACCATGGCGGCGCGAATCTTGCCTTTGAGCGCCGAATCTTTCTCCTGCTGATACGCTAGACGGTCTAAGACCTTGTCGAGGATACCACCCGCCTCACCGGCGCGTACCATGTTGACGTAGATGGTGGAAAAGGCTTTGGGGTGTTTGCCAAGGGAATCGCTTAAGTTGGCGCCGCCCTCGACGTCGCTGGTTACTTCTTCGAGTATCTTTTTAAGGGAGGGCGATTCACTCTGTTCTTTAAGGATGGTCAGCGATCGCAGCATGGGCACGCCGGCATTGATCATGGTGGCGAACTGGCGCGTAAAGATTACGAGGTCGCGCGTCTTGACCTTACCAGCGCCAAATATGGTAATGTTCATGTTAAAGCCGCCGCCGCTTTTGGCCTCCTTAACGACGATTGGCTGCAACTGCTTGGCGCGCAGTGCGGCGATGGCGGCTTCGCGGGTGTGCGCGCTAATCGTGCCCTTTTGGATTTGGCCGGTTTGTTGTCTTGCGGTGAATGAGAAATTAGCCATATGTTCTACCTGTCCGAAGTCGTGACGCGCATAATTTCTTCGATGCTGGTTTGGCCGCGGAGCGCTTTAACAAAGCCGTCGATTTGCATTGTCACCATGCCATCTTCGATCGCTTGGGCTTCGAGGTCTTCGCTCGTGGCGTTTGTGATGATGCGTTTTTGAATAGCCAAGTTGTTGTCTAGGACTTCGTAAATGCCCATCCGGCCGCGGTAGCCGCTATGGCCGCAGTTGTTGCAGCCGTCTTCGTGGGCTTTCCATAGCCGTCGGATGCCATCACTTGCTGTGCTGAGGTCGGTGGTGGAGTGTGCCTCATCGGCGCTTGCCTCGGCGCCAATACCGGCGGCTAGAGCGTCTTGCTCAAGCTTGTGGATACGCGCAAAGGCTTCCTCGGTTTTTAGGCCAAAGGTGGTAGCGATGCGGTCTAATATGCCTTCGTCGGGGGCGTATTGCTCACGACAATCCGGGCATAAACGACGCACCAGCCGTTGTCCAATAACCACTCGCACGGTGCTAGCGATCAAAAATGGCTCTACGCCCATTTCGAGCAAACGTGGCAAACAAGTAGCTGCGTTGTTAGTGTGTAACGTGCTAAATACTAAGTGGCCGGTAAGTGCCGCCTGTACGGCAAGATCGGCTGTTTCACCGTCGCGGATCTCGCCCACCATAATAATGTTGGGGTCTTGGCGTAGTAACGACCGCAGACCATTGGCAAAGGTCATGTCGGCTGCCGGGTTCACCTGGGTTTGATTGACGCCTTTAATGCGGTACTCCACGGGGTCTTCGACAGTGCTGATGTTAACCGTTGGATTGTTAAGACTGCTCAGTACACTAAATAAGCTGGTGGACTTACCCGAACCGGTAGGGCCGGTAACTAAAATCATGCCATGCGGCTGGACGATGGCTTGCTGAACGCGCGTGAGCGACTCGCCCCAGTACCCGAGTTCCTGTAACGTGGCGGCCTTGCTGGATTCGTCCAAAATACGCATCACCACCTTTTCGCCGTCGACAACCGGCAGAGTAGACACGCGCAGCGCATACACGTGCTCGTTGACCGAAATCTTAAACCGCCCGTCTTGTGGCGCGCGGTGCTCGTCAATCTTTAAGTTAGCCAAAATCTTAATGCGCGACACTAACGCAGCCAAAACCTTGCGCGGGAGCTTGTTGGCCTCATGTAGCACGCCGTCAACACGGTAGCGCACAATGACCTCGTCTTCACGCGGTTCGATGTGCACGTCGCTGGCGCGGGTTTTGATGCCGTAGTCAATAATCAGGTTAACGGTTTGAGCGATGGGTGAGTCTTCTGCAACGTCTTCTTCGGCCACGCTCTCATCGGCGGTTTCTTTGTCTTCGATGGCGATAACTTTGGCCAATTCGGTACCGACGTTGTTACCGCTATATTGGTCGATGGCCGCCTCCACCGCGCTCGCCGGCGCAATGTGAACCCTAATCGGTTTACCTAGCTGTTTTTGCAAAAAGTTAATTGCTTGGATATCGTCGGGATCTTCCATGGCCACGTAGACCACGCCGTCGCCCTCGACTTTAAAGGCGATACTCCGATATTGGCGGGCAACGCGTTCCGGAATTAATTGCAGCGTTTCGCGCGGGATGTCGGCTACGGCAAATTCGGCGAACGGCACGTCAATCTCGTCGGCGTAAAGCTTGGTGAGCTCGGCCTCGGTCATCATATTGTTTTGCACGACAACGTCTTGTAGCGGTTTTTTCTCGCTCGCCACCTGATCATGCAGACTCTTAAGCTGCTCGGCACTAAATTTGCCGGTTTGGGTTAGCAATTTTTCGACTAACAAATCCGATACACGCATACTTTTATACAGTATATATGAAAACCATGAGCGTTTCGTACGTTTACTTTTATAAGGTGTATAAAGTACTATGAAATCAGTAAATCACTACCAGTATGACAGAAGACACGACAACACCAGAAAAACCAAAGGAAGACGACGGCGTTCATAGGCTGGAGGTTCACCGCCGGCCGATCATGAGCCACGACATTGTTAAGAGCGTGCCCGTGAGTAATCACAGCGACGAACCCCCGGAGGAGCAAGCCAGCCCCGAGCCAGGTGCTGACGTAGCGGTCGCCCCTGTCAAACACGCTCCAATCGTGCCGCTCGATCACAAGGACGATGACGACGATGACAAAGGCGCCGACGTAGGCACAAAGACTGACGGTAACAAGGACAAGGCAGACGACAAGCCAGCACAAAGCGAAGCCGCCGACACCGAACCAAAGGTGCCAGATCACGACACCGTAGAGCCTGCCGAGTCGCACCCCGCGCCAGAACCGCAGCCCGAATCATCACCAGCCGAGCCGCCGGCCGATAAAACAGCTCCCGCAGAATCTCAGCCCGACGCCCCAGACCCCGCAGACACCACCCCCGAAGACAAGACGGCCGAAGAAACCCGCAAAGCAGTAGAGGAGGTCGCCAAAGCCACCAAACGCGACCACGAAGTGGAAGAGCTGATTGATAGCCAGAGGTTTTTTGTCCCTATCAACACCGAAGCTCACAAGCGTTCCATTAAAGTGAGCTTTGGTCTTGTGCTGCTACTGCTTTTGTTGGCCGGCGTACTCATCGATTTAATGCTGGATTCGGATACGATTTTGCTGCTCCAAAAGATCCCGCACACTCACTTTTTTGGCAACTAATCTAGCATGGGCCTGGGGGTATCGAGGGACAGCCTAGTAAGCCGAGCCGCTGCCGATCATGCCAACGACCCGTGTGTCGGTGGCTACCGGCATTTCGCTCGCGTGATCGTACAGCAACAGCGAACCGCCTGGTGCAACGAGTGGCGAATATTCACCACTCTGCTCGATAATTTGTAGCATAGGGACGGCGGCCATGCCAAAATAGGCGCCTGTTTGAGTGCCCGTACCCTGGATTGCAACAGCGCCAGCTCTTCTAGTATTACGAACACGCCGGTAGAAGTCCTCGTCGCGTACAGTGCCGGCGACGACCAATGTAGGTAAGTCCCACACTAAAGATCGACCAGACCTTGATGTGCCTAGTCGGCGCGGGAAGAATACAACTTGTGACTCTGGCCCGTCGAGACTGTCTGGGCCAGGCACCTGGGCCATAAGCATTACGGGATCGGCCGAACGCGCCCAGGCATCGGCTGCACCTCTTTCGTTTGGCTCGTAGATCTGGTTTCGCATTCCTCGGTATCTGGCTACCGGATCCGAGATGTCCATTATGAAGCTCATGTCGGGGTTGAGGACTGATGCTCTCCCCGTTTCGTCGACGTATGTTGTTATATTCCGGCCTGGTTCAAGCCCGAACGACCGATTCCTGTCCAGAAAACGTTGAAAGTCTCCGGCCTGAGTTCCCGGAAGCGGCTTTTGGGACTGACCCTGGGTAGATGCTTCGCCTCGCGACACGCGCAAGCCTCCCCCTTCAGCCTCGCGCACGAGTAACACGGAAGCGCCACGTGTTGCTAGGACGCCTTGAGCCCACTCTGTCTGCGCAAAATGTTGTGGATGCCTGCCGAGCTCCATGTTTTGCTGCACGAGAGCGGCCGCAAGTCCGGCCACTGCCTGGAGCTGTCGCTGCTGAATTGTGTTTTGCTGACTAGGCGCAGAGGCACCTTTAGCGCCGATCCAGCCCTGAAGCACGCCTGGCCTTGCGCCACTGATACGTTTCCTAGCTGCATCAATTGCCCGAAAGCGTTCATCCGCTGCTCGCTCATCGTTCACCTTACCCCTGGTGTCTGAGTGATAGCGTGGCATCAGGTAGTTGGATATAGTTGCCGCGAAGCCTCTCAGTGTTGCCCCCGTAGGGTCTTCTCGTAGTAATCTACGGGCAGCCTCGGCGTCTATGCCGAGTTCCTTGTATGGATTGGGCTGTTCCGTCTCCACCAACAATCCGAGCTCCTCAAGTAGCTCCTTGATTGGCTTGCGGGGTCGTGGTGGCATTATTCGTCCTCGAACGTTAGGCCAGGGCGACCTTCAAATTGCTCAAGAAGCCACTCTCTTTGCTCCCTGCCCCCCGGCACCCAGTCTGAGAGACTGGATGTAAAAGCTACTGGTCGACGTTCGCCGTCTTCGTCAACGGGCCAGAACTTAGGGCGGTCAAACGTGGTACCGCCGGCGTGGTCAACAAAGAAGCCCGCTTCGTACAGCGCAGCAAGTGCGCCGTCAGTGTCGAGGGCCGCTTGCCTCGGTGAGATGCCTATGGAGCGGAGCGTTCTGATGAGCGCGGGGAATCCGGGAATATGGCCATCGGCCTCATCGGCTACAAGTCGGCGAAGCTCATAGAAGCTAGTAGCCTCTTCAGCGGACAGCCCATACTTTTCTACAAGGCCAAGGTAGGTTGGCGTGGCAGCACCATACGCTAGTACCCCTTCAACGAAAGGCTCAATGCCGGGTGTGCCAACCAGACGCATAAATTCCGAATCCTCACTGGCAACCGCGCTGATAGCGCGGAGTGCTCGCTTTGCGCCCAGGCGTACCCTAGTCGCTTCATCATCTCCAGCGAGAATCAGTAAGTGGGGAACGCTTACTTCCACTTCCCACATATCGGCAATTGCCCCTATAGCCAAGCTTGCCGCCTCTCGCCTTGCAAGGAGTGCCATTTCTTGAGGGTCGGGCCGAAACCTGTCTAGGTCACGCTCTTCTGGGGAGAGCAAGCCGGGAGGTAGGCCGCTTGCTTGGGCCGGTAGTTCACCTTGTGCCATATTCTTTGTCAAAACCTCGGATATGTTATAGGTTATATTTATATACGATTTTGTCTATAAATCAAGCTTATTCTGACATCGGTTATCAATAAACATAGAAATATTATATGATTTACATAATATGACAGATGGAGCACCACATCCTGCTGACTTGATTGAGCAAGATCCACTCGCCCGAACTCCGTACGCGCGGAGCACTGAGCAGCTTTTTAATCTGCTCGAAGCCGCCACCGACGCGCCTGCGCCGTGCTTTTATACGGTGGCGTGGAACGCCGAAGACCCGGCAAGGGTCGACAACATTACCGTTATGGCTGCAGTCCCAAGCGGCGCGCGTCGGCGCGAGCATGCAGGGTTATTCCATAGCGCACAGTTCAGAGTTACGGAAGCCTCGTACCATGACGACAGCGGCCAGGAGCGTTTTATTTGGTGCGCCACCAGCCCCCAACAGCGTGATGAGCCGGTAACGCTGGACGTAGCGTCGTTGGCGCCAGATTATGACTACCAAGCGCTTAACGCCGACAGCATCGTGAGTGCACTGGCGGACCGGGCCAGCTCACTTGATGATTACGTCGAGCTGGTGAGGACGATGAGCGTGTACGGCGTGGGCCCAGTGCCAGCGCTCACCAAGACGATCAATCACTTAATATATCGTTTTGCTCAGGGCAAACTCGGCCGAACCGACAAGGCGCCCGGTGATCAGGACGACCAAGACAAGATGTTTGAACTCATCACGCTATTCCAGGCCGTGGGCGCTGGAATGCCCAGAGAAGCGCAAGGCTATTTGGCGTCACAACTGCTCCGCGCAATCTCGCTTAAAGCCATCAGGGCAACCCCCGAATTCGCCGCCATATCTGATAATGCAGCGTCAATTTTAGAAGCGGCGATTACGCAGGGCGTTATCCCCAGAGAATCAACGGCTATGGAACGAGTACTCGGCGGCATCCCCATATATAATTATCCGTTTGCCACCGAGGTACTTTATGCTCAACTGGAGGCTGGATACAACCGCGGTACGCCCATGAATGCGTTTGGCATCTGGCGTTCGCTCTTTGCATGCAACTATATCGCGACGATAGCGCGAAGCAGCAACCCTTCGTTAACTCCGCTCGTGGATACCTTTTTGAGGACTGGCTATTATGGCAAGTTTCATGAGCGAGATCCCCATCGGTTGTATGGCCTACTGAACGGCCTTACGGTGCTCGTGGGCGGCCAGGTGTCCGTCGTGGACGGAAGGCCGCAGCCTGCGGAGATACCAGAAGTGAGCGCCCTGACAGATGTGGGGCGAGCCTTTGGTCATCTTTTGTCCGAGCTCCATGGTGGCGCGTCGAACCTAACTGACGAACAGGCCGAGTTTAACCGCAAGTGTGTCGCGATAGTAGAAACGGTGCTTGCCCCCACCATACGTCAACAAATCGGCAAGCAAGCCGTGGCTGCAGCCGACACCGATATGTAATCGTTGCCCAAGTGCGTGAGTCTGTAACGGTTGCTTTTATCTACATATATGGTATAAATAAGAAGATAAAATATCGAAGCATGGTAGAGCTAAGTGCAGGTGCGTATGACGGACTTGCTGACGGCCGACATGGAAAAGGATGTGTATCGTGGCGAGGTTAGCCGTTGAGACAGTCGTGGTAGCAGAGCCGGCCTATCGGTTTACCATTCCGGGTACCCTGTTGTTTATGAGTGGCGCACCACTATCGGGTAAGTCCACAGTTGCGCCGCTTGTGGCGGCTAATATTGCTGGGTGCGTGATCCAGAATATGGATCTCATGCGCTATGCTGCGCAGACTATTGATGGCGCATTGCCGGAAGCCGACCGGGAACCCACCATGATGTTTGGCGCATGCGATAGCTTCGAAGCTATTGGGGACGGTTCGTATTCACCCGGGACGCTTATTCAAGGCTACAATCGACACGCAGCTGCGCTTTGCCAGATTCTGCATGGTATTATTCCTGGCCTGGAGGCGCAAGGTGCGAACAACGTGTTGTTCGAAGGCGTCCAGCTATTGCCCGATGTAATAGGTCAGTATTTGGGTGAAAAGAACAGGATGATTGTAGTTACCTCGGACGAAGATAGATTCGCCCGTAACCGACAGCAATTGTTCGGTGATTCCGCAAGCCGGCGAGCCGAGCACTATAGCACTGACAGGTTAATGCTGATCCAAGATGAGCTCCTGCGACAGGCAGATAGACTGGACGCCGAACAGGTCTTTCGCGCCGAGAATACGGGCAGCTATGTTAGTGCGGCCGCCCAAGTGCTTGGCTTTCTTGGCGCTGTCGGCACTATTGAGCCTAACGTCTAGAGGACCTATTATGGCTAGAAGAACAGTGAATCACGCATATCGTGCTAGAATCGTAAAACTGTTGACCACGATGGACCTAAGTGTAAGTATACGTTCCTATGAGTGATCTGCGTGTTGATGTATTGACTTGTGATAGGCCGTCGAGGACTCTCACTCCAGAGGAGGCCGCGGCCGAGATCGCCCACATTACGCACCACTATACCGATCCGGACCGGCTGGCGTATACACAGCCTCCTGTCGTAGCCTGCGACGTTAGGGGGTCGACAACGTGTATATTAGATGCAACGCAGAATAGTGGACGGTCGTTTAAAGCAATCAGCATGTCTAATTATCCTGCTCAGATAGAGATGCCCGTTATTGCAAGCGCAGGAAACGCTGCATTAGGTCTAGCAGATGCCACCTTACGAGAAGGAAAGAGTGTTGCGGTTTTTGCCCCTCGTACTATCCTGGATAGCAAACGGGAGGCGTTACTACAACGTCCAAACGTGCAGCTCGATACGCGGGGTGGGACATTCGAAGAAGCTCTTGACTTAGCACGATGGTTTGCCCACACAACAGAGGGCGCAACCATTATGTCGGGTTCAGGAGCGACAGCGATCGCAGCCTTGGTAAAGACACTAGCGAGGAATGCTGTTTTGACGATGCAAGAGTTGCAAGAGAGGAACGGTATAAAAGAGGTCACCGCGGCGCTACAGCTAGGAGCAGGCAGTTTAGCCACCGCCTGCTGCGTGGCGATCCGCGAAGCGGTAAACACAGGTGTACTACGACCCAATACGTCTATAGTCCTCGGCACTTCCACGGTTCAAGATAAAAGCTTCTTTGATGGGCTGAACGTTGTCAGACAAGGGCCGCACGCTACCGCCATCGTTAACGATGGCCGCTATGTTGACAATAGGGTAAAGATTAGTCTGACCGATGCGGCACGGGCGCGAGAGATAGCAGCCGCAGCTTTTCCGGAGTATCTTCCCTATGGATTCGAACCCACAGGCCTCGCTGGAATAGCGACAGTGCTTAAGGACCTAGAGCGTGTGGATGAACCTGCCGAACGTGGGTATGTATGCGTTTTGAGTGGAACAAATGGTAGCCTAGAGATCAATAAGTATCTCGACAACGCACTTTTAGGACTCGTCATTTTAGACTAGCAGTAGGGCATTGCCCCGTCATCCCCGGCTTAGTTTCTGATTTGTTCAATATACGTGAGGACGCGGCGGGGAAAGACAATCGTTTCCTCGACGATGGTGCCAATGTGCCCAAAAGAATGGCGCTCAACAAGTTTTAAGTGGTTGCCGGCAGCGTTGTGTTTTTTGATTTCGCTGTAGATGTCTGAGGTGTCGATAAGATCGTCTTTGGCGGGCAGTACGAATATCAGGCGTTTGCCGGCCAGTTCCTGCGGTTCGCTATACATGTTAATATGCTGCCACTGTTTTGCCAGTTGCGGATAAGATTGCGGCCACACCTTGCGCCCATAAATACCGTGAGCAACCTTGACGATGTCGCCTCCAGTTATAAGCACCCCGCGGTCAAAGAGCGCCGAACGCCGTAAGATATTGAGAGTAATCAGGGCACCGAGACTAATGCCCACAAGCAGCATAGGCTTGGCTGACCTCTGAGCTTCTTTGTCGGCGAAGTCCACAACCTCAGCAATGAGTTTGGGCAGTAGCTGCGGGTCGCCTTTGCTGAGGACCTCCTTTGGAAAGTCAAGCGTGGTCACGGCGTATCCGTTACGTTGCAGCACGCCTACAAGCCGCTTAGTTTGCCACACGCTTCCGCCAAAGCCGCAGAGTAACAGCACTGGCTTACTCACTGAGGTTTTAGACGGATACCTTTTAAGATTTCTTATAAGCGACATGCGTCTATTCTAGCAAAAAGCGGTCAAACACTCTGAGTATGCCCCGCTAAACATATGTCGTCCGAAATAAGCGCGGCCGCAAAAAGAGCAGCCTGAGTAAAATAACGAGCACATGCAGACAAACGGCAAGTAGAAGTGTTGTAAGTAACAGTATGCCTATCCCAGTAGCCGACCCTACATGACTGCTCACCGACTGTAGCGTAGAAGCCACATACGGCAGAATAGTAGTCGAAAAAATACGTGCGAACCCGAGCCACAATAGGACCGCCGCCGCACGCATCAAAAAATGTACGACCGCAGTGCCCACTAGGCTTGCGCGGTTGACGTGTACATACTGCAGCTCGTGATCAAACGTTTTGGCTTGCCGGATTGCATTGTAGATGCTGGCAATAAATAAATAGACGACAATACCAACCAAAAACCAGAACCCAAACGTAACCGCTGTGGTAATACTGTGGCTAAAGGTAGTGTCGCCCAGCTTGGCCCAGGGCGCTGCATGGCTCGTGCCCAGTGATGATTGCAGTGCAAAAAGCGGTTGTAGCCAACCTGCCGAAGACATAGTCTTGAGAGTCAATATACTAACCAACGCTACACTTATGACGATGCACAACGCGCCACTGATCCAGGACGGAATTAGTAAAAGGCTTAGCAGGTGTCGGCCGTGGTCAGAGGTAGAGTTTTGTGGGAGTGCCATATTTCTTATGGCATTGTAGCCGCCGCTTGTCGTCGCGTAAAGCTACCTTAGCTCGTCGTATTCCTAAATGAGGGCAAATGTTTGACGCATTATTTTGCTTATGGTACGTTGGTAGCAATACTACAGCAACCTAAGGAACCCCATGGCTCAGAGAACAATTCCGGGTGACCAAGCAATCGTAGCTGGTGGCGAAGATCCTGCAGGTGTGCAGTTGCTTACCAAGCCTAAAATAATCATCTTTGCTATTGTTTTTGCCTTGATTGGTGGGGGTTTGCTCATCCACAGCCGCGCTGCGAGCGTCGTTATTGCGACTGAACCCGAGGCAGGCGTTTTAACTGCCGGTGCCACTGTTGGCGCGGACACTACTGCGTCTGGCGGTAAGTACGTACAATTTGGCAGTGTTGCCACACCGCCACCGCCCACGAGCGGTTTTTACCCACGAGGCATATATGGCGATCCCGACACATCCCCGCTTACCAGCACATCGTCAAAGTGGGCCACGTATCAGTCACTAGGCTTTAACTTAGTTAACGCCAGCGACAACAAGACTGACCTCGATTGGCTGGCTGCCCGCAACATGAAGGCCCTCATTTGGTTGGGTGACTACCAAGATACCTGTCAATTTGAATATAGCGACACGCAAGTTACCAATATGGTCAATGCCATTAAAGGTCACAGTGCTATCTACGCGTACTTTATTGCCGACGAGCCCGAGCAGCAGCTCAAAGACTGCCCCAACCAAATTCAGCAGTTAACCGCCCGCAGCAATCTCGTGCATCAACTGGACCCGGGCAAGTCAACGTACGAAGTTATTTCAAACTCGCGCTACTCTGATAATTCTGGCACCATAGAATGGTATCCGTATAAGCAGTACGTGGGCGCTACCGACATCATGGGGCTGGATATTTACCCTTGCCATTGGGACAACGCCAGCGCCTGTGATTACAGTGACATCGACAAGGCCATTACTACCGCTAATAACCTAAAGATTCCGCATTACTTGGCAATTCTGCAAGATTTTCGTGACTTAACGCCTGGCACCACAGGCTCGTGCGGTGTTAGTAATTGGCGCTACCCAACCATCAACACTACGACTAACGAGCTTCGCACACAGTTTGACCATTGGGACGCCTCGGGCATGCAGGGCTACGCCGTCTTTAGTTGGTCGTGGTGCGGCTTTAGCCTAGACGGCCGGTCTGCCGACCAAGCCGAACTGCAATATGAGAATGCGAGGGTATTCTAATGCGTCAAACAATCCGTCGGCCTTTGGGTAAGCTACTGTACACTGTGGCTGCGGTCCTTATGGTGGCGGGAGTTGCTTTCTTTGGGGCACATGATGCGCGGCGGGCAAATGCGGCCGGCGTCGCCGATGAGATCCACTACACCATTACCGGCCCAACATCAGTCACTTTTGATTGGCGGGGCGACCCTACAACGATTGCCTACGGCGCGACCTCAAACTATGGTCAAACAGCAACGGCAGGCGGCCCGGTAGTAGTGAAAGAAAATGGCACCAATGTCGCGATAGCGCCTATTTCGGGTAGCGGCCCCTGGCGCGAAGCGCGTCTTGCAGGCCTGCAACCCGGCACGGTGTACCACTATTCTATTGGCGGCTCACCCGACCAAGTGTTCCATACCGCACCAGTGAGCGGTAGTGCTGGCTTTAGCGTGGTTGCCGAGGGCGACATAGGCAATCCGCAGGACTTTACGTCTACCCAAGCTATTCAAAACTTGGCTGCAGCCCAAAGTCCCGACGTGGTGATCGGTGTAGGGGATTATCCTTATGCCAACGGCACACCAACCGACGGCTCGGTGGATGCATTCTTTGGCAGTGCCTTATTGGGCGCCAACAATGGCGTTGAAGCGTGGTCGCTGCGCACGCCATTTGAGCCCGGCTGGGGCAACCACGAAATCGATCACGCCAACGACAACGGTACCTGCACGGGCGACAACCTGAGCGACTACAAGGGTCGATTTGACTTTGCCAATCCTAAAGAAGATCCGATATACGCCACGTATTGCAACACCGGCGGCGGCGAGGACTGGCACTGGTTTGATTATGGTAACACGCGATTTATCGCTTTCCCGGAGCCGTGGGCCGACGACTGGAAGACCTGGAACACTAAAGCCGACGCCGTCATGGCCGACGCCCAAGCCAACTCCAACATTAAATTCATTGTGACCTTTGGCCACCGCCCGGCATGGTCCAGTGGCTACCACGCAGGCGAGACGGCGTTAGCTAACTACACCGCTGCGCTGCATGCTAAATATTCTAAGTTTGTACTGCAACTCAACGGCCACAGTCACGACTACGAGCGCACCGACCCAGCAAGCACCGGCGGAGTCACTTACATTACCTCAGGCGGTGGTGGTGGATACCTAGAAAACGGTAGCTGTAGTAATGGCTGGAACAGCGTGAGCGGCTCGTGCAATAAGCCTTCGTGGTCGGTGTCCCGCTTGATGCACTACGGCGTATTAAAGTTGACGTTTAGCAGCACTGGTATCGCTGGCCAATACATTTGCGGGCCGAATGGCGGCGAAACTGTTGTTGACGCCTGTACCCCCGGTTCGGTCGCCGATAGCTTTACGATCGGCAGCGTAACTGCGCCACCCCCCGACACCACGCCACCCGTTGCCAGCATCACAACACCGGTTACCAGTGCAACGGTGAACGGTATAGTTACCGTCAGTGCTAACGCCACGGACGCATCAGGCATCAAGCAAGTAGAGTTTTTTGACGGCACCACCTCGCTGGGCGTGGACACCGTTGCGCCCTATAGTATGAGCTGGGACACCACCAAAGTCGCCAATGGCACTCACACGCTTACGGCCGTCGCCACCGACGCTTCAAGTAATCTCAACAAGTCCACCTCCGGCGCTGTTACTGTCACCGTCTCGAACGGCTGTACCGCCTTACCGACTGCCTACGGCTCAGCTACGAGTCAAGTTACCGTAGCTACTGCTGGCACCTACCACGTGTGGACCCGCATGATGGTGCCAGACACCACCAACAATTCATACTATTTCCAGCTTGGTAACAATTGTGGTGTGGTAGTGGGTGACGCAGCCAGCATTGCGCCCAACACCTGGGTATGGGTCGATTACAAAGATGGCAACACCGCCACCAAGAACGACGTTAGCCTTGCCACAACGGGCACCCAAACAATGATACTCACCGGCCGCGAGCCGGGGGTGCGTGTAGACCGCGTGCTTTTATTGAGCGACACCTGCGTACCGACCGGCACCGGTGATAACTGCGTAAATCCGCCCGACACTACACCGCCTACCAATGTAGTGATTACAGCCCCGACTGCTGGATCAAGCGTGAAAGGGCAGGTTACTGTTACTGCCACGGCGTCAGATAACATCGGCGTCAGCAAAGTAGACTTTTACGACGGCACTACTCTGATTGGCACCAGCACCACACCAGCAAGCGGCACAACGGCCGGTGGCACCTGGCAGCTTATATGGAACACCAGCAATGTAGCAATCGGCTCACATACGCTCACGGTTAAGGTTAGCGACGGCGTTAATACAACGGCATCGTCGCCAGTTACTGTAACCGTACCCGACACTACACCACCGGCCGTCTCCATTTTGTCGCCAGCAAACAACAGCGCCGTGCAGGGCTTAGTAAACGTGACGGCCAGCGCACAGAGCAGCAACACGCTCACCAAAGCCGAGCTGTACGTTAACAACCAACTTGCCAGCACCGTTACGTCCGCATTGTCGCCGTACAGCTTTAGTTGGGATGCAACCAAATTGTCTGCTGGCTCATATGTCCTGACGGTTAAGGTTTATGATAATTCTCAACCCGCTTTGGTGGGCGTATCGTCGCCGGTCACGGTAACCGTGCCCGACACGACAGCACCGTCGGCACCGACCAATTTGAATACTACGCTCAGCTCAACTCCACAAGTCAACCTTACTTGGGTAGGCAGCACCGACAATGTAGGGGTAAGGGGCTACCAGGTACTCCGCGGGGGTGCGCCGATTGCTAACGTAATTGGCACCACTTACAGTGATGTAAACGTTGCGTACAATACAAGCTACACCTACAGCATCGCTGCCTTCGACGCCGCCGGCAACCTGTCGACACCATCTAACCAAGTCACAATTACCACGCCACAACCTGTCGACAGCACGCCACCCTCAACACCCACCAGTCTGTCTGCCGTTGCTTCCAGTGCGACACAAGTCAACCTTATCTGGGTGGCCAGCACCGACAACGTCGGCGTCGCTAAATATGTTGTGCAACGCATCAGCGCCGGCACACAGATAATTGTGGGCGAGACTGCCACTATCGGCTTTACCGATAACACGGTGTTGCCAGGAGCTTCATATAGCTATGTAGTATACGCCGTTGACGCTGCTACCAACGTTTCGGCGGCGTCTAACACCGCCAGCGCTACCACTCCTGCGTTGCCCGACACCACACCGCCCACTGTGCCCCAAGACCTGGCAGCACTCAATGTTTCCTACGCACAAATAAATGTGTTGTGGCAGCCGAGCACCGACAACGTGGGTGTTGCCGGTTACGACGTGCTGCGTAATGGCGTAAAAGTTGCAACTGTAACCGGTACAAGTTACGGCGATGGACTCATCTCGCCCAATACCGTTTATACCTACAGCGTCGTCGCCTTCGACGCTGTAGGCAACCGCGCTACACCTGCCGCCACAACGATTACGTCACTGCCCGCTTCAAGTGGTCACAATTACGTGCTTAACCCAGGATTCGAGAACGACTTTAAGGGTTGGAGGCAACTCGAGAGCAAAACCGCAGTCAAACTGAGCCGTACCAGCAGTGCGCACAGCGGTTTCTACGCCGCCCACCTCGCACGTTTGAGTGGCACCAACGAAATGACACTTAACGACTCGCCCGACTGGCTCGCCCGCGTGCCCGCTGGTGCCCAAACGTGCACCGCCATGGCCTGGGTACAGAGCAGCGTGGCAGGCAAGCGGCTGGTTATCCGTTTACGTGACTACCAGGGCAACAAGAACGTAGGATATTACACCAGCGACATGTACGCGCCAGATACCAATTGGCATCTGTTAACGGTTAGCGCACCCGTACTTTCGTCGCGCGACGACCTGGATCTCAATGTGTACGGTAAAGACTTTAGCTCAGGTCAAGCATTTAGTATCGATGATGTACAGGAGACGTGTCTATGAGTGAAGATACCCTAAACACTGTAGGCACCACGCGGCGAACCCTTAAAATTGGGTTAGTGCTTTTGGGCGCTATCGCACTCGCAGTTATCGCCACGATGTTGATCGATCACTTTACTAAGCGTCAGAGCGTCAGCGGAGTGCAGGTGACCATCAACGTCCAGCACGACGGTTTTAGTCCGGCCGTTATGACTATTCGCAGCGGCACAACCGTCACCTGGGTCAATGCCGACAGCCAGCCTCACCGCGTCACCTCTACACCGTTTCCGTCACATACCGACCTGCCTGGACTTGACTCGCGTCAAAATATTGGCCCCGGCAGCAAGTACAGCTATACATATACCAAAACGGGCACATTCGGGTATTTAGACTATCTGCACCCTGAGTTAAACGGCAGCATCCAGGTCAAGTAGTATCGGGGGAGTCTCATATTCCGCGCTCAGGTCAAGATGGGCTGTGCCTAGAATGGCTGCCGGATAATCGTTTTAAGCTTTGACGGATCAGTACGCCGAGGATCGCCTAAATATATTTCGTGGTGGTGCTTGTCGGTACTGCCAAGTTTGCCGCCATTGGCCTTTATGAATGCGTGCAGTTGTCTGATCGTTGGAGCTTCGTTGGCATATGGCCCGACGTGCATGATTTGGGCGGCGCGCCCTTCTTCATACTCCTGGAACTGGAGCTTGCTCAAAGATTTTGGGCTTTTTTTGGTAGCCACGGCCCGAACTGCGCGCTGGTAAATATCTTTGGTGACAAACTCGGGCAGCATAATCATCGCCGTCCATTGCCAGTTATCTTTATTGTCGCTCGAGAAGGAGCCCATATCTTTGCTCCACCATAGTCCCTCGAGCGGCATAACGCTAAAGTCCGTGCCGAGCTCCTTCTTACACATGAATTTAATCATGTATGCCACCGGGTACAGTGTTTGGATGGCATCGATGTATTCTTGAGACGTGTTAGGGTTACCCTTGCCGTCAATCATCAAGTAATTAAGCGGGGGCACGTCGATGATAACCGGCTGGTTGACCTTGGCCGCGTATTGTTGCCCACATTCTTTTTTGTAGTCTAGCTTGATCATGCTAAAAGCCTCCTGCATGCAGCATATGACGCACACTGGCTATATAGTTGTGAGCGCTATCACTGTAAGACTTTGCGTCGAGCGTCAGGCCAGGGGCCCCTAGGACTACTTTTCTTGTATCACAGAAAGTATGTTGCCCGCCGGATCTTTGAACCACGCTATGTCCGGACCCTCATTGACGGCAAGACCGCGCAGTACGCCTTTGTCGTCTTGCGGCGCAGGCATATTGTCGTAGTGCTCAAATGTAACCCCTTGTTCTGTAAGTTCATCAATAGCCGTATCGATGTCCTCGACCACGAAGTTTAAAGCCGTGTAAGTGGCCGGTTGGTGGTCTTTTTTGTCATACACAAATAGTGTGCCGCCGCCTGGGAGCGTAAATTGGAGGCCCATCTTTTCGTCTGTAAGCTCGAGGCTCAAAGTCTTGGTATAAAACTCTTTAGCCTTGGCCAAATCGTCAACCGAAAACCCACTAAATGCCGCTTGAATGTTTACCATATATGCCTCCTGGCCGTTATGCACAATAAAGTTACAGCTTTTAGTATAGCGGATACAGACAGTATTGATGAGCGTAAAGCCTGGCTGCTTATCGGGTTCTACGCTTGCACTTCAAAGAGCTTCCATGCTCCTTCGCTCACAACGAGGCTGCGCTTTTATAGCCCGGGTGTAAAATAAAGGTAAGCATGCATGAAACTCTGGCGATTGTTGGCGGCCTGATAGTTATTCTGTCCGGTATACCGTATGTCATCGACACCATCAAAGGGAAAACGCGTCCCAACGTAGTCTCTTGGTTGACCTGGACCATACTCATTACAATTGGCGCGTTCGCAGCACTAGCTGCCCATGAGACAAAGACAGCGATCATCACATCGGGGGACGCTATCCAGGCAGGGATAATACTTTTGTTGGGCCTTAAGTATGGCTATGCTAAATTTTCATTGTTTGATGGTGTCTGTCTGATTGGTGCTATCTTGGGCTTAGTTCTGTGGCGGATCTTTGATAGCCCGACCACAGCGATTATTGCGACGATTGTCATAGACCTTATTGCTGCGTTGCCAACGTATAGGCACTCGTGGCTTAAGCCTGACGAAGAAACCTGGCAAACCTATTCTGTTAGTAGTTTAGGCGCGGCAGTCGGCCTGGCTTCACTCACGTCTTTTAGTGTCGACAGTCTTGCCTATCCTGTCTATTTGTTCCTACTTGGGGTGACGCTAGCGGCGACGATAATCTTCAGGAGAAAGAAGAAGGGCCAACGTCTGTTGAGATAAACCGGTTGCGACGTCGATGGCGCCAGATAATAAAGCCAACGATCAGGCTGGCGACCACTAGCGTGCCACCGACGACATACCAGATCCAAGCGTGGCTGGTTGCTTTTGAAGCGTCGGCAGTTGCGGTAGAAGTAGTGCGAGCAGATTTTTTGCCAATGTTCTTAAAACTGATGTCGGCGACACCGCGGGTGATCTTATTGAGGGTTAGCTGTATGTCGTCTTTGCCATCGCCAGTTAGGTCGTAAAGTTCTGTTTGACCAATATGCAGCGTGGCTTTGATGGGTTTGGACGCAAGAGTGACAACTACGAAGTCGGTGCCGATTTGGTTGATGGTAACGCTGTGTTTTTCGGTAGTCGTGCCTTGTGGCAAGCTAAAGACCACTTGTTGGCCAACGGCCAGATCGCTCAACTGGGTGCCGGTTTCGCTCAAAAACGTAGAGAAGTCGTCGAGCAGTATTTGCGTAGTTTCTGGGCTGGTCGTTGACGGTTCAATCGGTATAATCGTTACGCCACTGGGCGCGGCTTTGCTAGTATTCTGCGACTGACTGGGAGCGGAAGGGCAACTATTTTGAGCTTCAAATATCGGCAGGGTTGGCAGGGCGCTGCAGTTTGTTTGCCATACACTCGTAAAATCCCAACTCGCAAGCGGCGTGTTGGTGCTGTTAGTAAAGAAGTAATCAGGTTGACTGCCGCCACTGTTAACTCCGCCACATCCGGCAGGGGAAGCATTGCCTACACAGATCGTCTGAGCGCTACGTGCAATATCAAAATACGTGGCGGCCATGGGCCCTAAGCCGTCGGGAGCGTCACCAATAACGGCGCCGGTGACACTGGCGCTGGTTGCGTTGCTGCTTACGTGTCCCGTGGTAAAGCTACGAATGATGGCCACGTCGTCGCTCACAAAGCCGGCCAGACCACCTATGCCTTCAAAGTAGAGACCGCTACCATTAAAGGTGACGTCGCCGCTGTTGTATGTACGCTCGAGGTGTAGCGTTACGCCGTAACCGGCAATTCCACCAAAGGCATGGCCACCAGTGCCCCCGAGTCCCGCAGCAGCTCCCACGATGTTGCCGCTATTATAGCTATCAGTTGCTCCAATATTAAAGCCGCTGCCAAAAATGCCGCCGGTTTCGTAAACCTGACTATTACTTGGGTCAGTAGCAGTGACCGTAATATTACCGGTATTCCGGCTCTGAACAGCCATAACGTCACTGTCGTAACCGTACAGACCACCAATACCGCCGCCGGCATGGACCGACGTGACGCTGATACTACCAGTGTGTTGGTTCCGGCTGAATGTACGCTGGCTGCTGTTGCCGACTATTACGCCGATCAAACCGCCGGTAAAACCGGCAGAATCTGATGAGTTGATGGTAATAGTGCCGCTCACGCTGTTATCGTCAAATGTACAAGCCTGATTATCTTCGCAAGCTTGCCCTGCAAGGCCGCCAACATACCCATTTCCGGTCCCCACAGTAATAGTTACCGCACTGGAAATATGGGTAACGCTCGTGCCGCCGCCAACAATGCCGGCCAAGGCACCAACATAATCGGTGCCGCTCACTGAACCACTAAGCGTCAGATTGTGCACCGTGCCGTGCATGTAGCAGAATAACGCCTGACACGAATTACCAGGGTTGGCAGTGACGTTATAGGCAATGCTTTTATTGTTGCCATCGAAGTTACCAGTAAAACCGTCGTATCCGCCGGTCAACTGGTCGTTGCCGGAGTCCCAACTGCGCGCTAGCGGAGCTATCTGTCCACAGCTGATATCCTGGGTTAGCTTAAAATATGAACTCAATGAAGTATCAACAGCGGCCAGATCGGCACAGTTAGCAATAAGATAAGGATTACCAGAGGTACCGCCACCGCCAGAAAACGCCAGGGCATGGTTTTGGCTTGTCAGTTGCCATACAGCCGTAAAAAACAATACGGCCGCCAACAGATACGCCACAATGTTGATACGGTGCTTGATAAAACGCATGATACTTACGTTAATAGTAGCACGGTATGTTTAGGCAAGGTACGCGATTTAGACTATTCTGTTTTCCTGAACTAGGTTGCTTTGCTGGTACTTACAGGCCTGCCAAAATCCACCACTGATTGCGGACTATAGCGTTAAGGTTTGGGTATGCACAGCTCTAGGGCATCAGGCAATGTCTCCGGATAGGTTTGCCTGGATAGAAAATGAGTGGCTAAGATGGTTGCGGCTGCCGCGCGTTGGCCTTGGCGTATATAAGCATGTATTACTTGCACGAGAAGTTTACACGTGCTCTCGGCGTTTTCCAGCGCAATTGATTTGACGCCACTCGTGTTTGCCCACAGCATGTTGGCGAGCTCTTCGGCGTCTTGGGCTAAATCAAGGCTGCAGTATATGTCTGCCGCGGCGGTAACTGCATGGCGTTGGTAGTACGGCTCTAAAACAGCGAGAGATTTGTCTGCCTCCAGGTCTGCAGCAGAAGCATGGTCATCATGGCCATGCTTGCGCGCGGCGTGACTCTCCATAGTAGCCTTGCGGAATGAGAATAGCCCATAGTGAGGATTCGCTGGCGAGAATCTTTCGTTAAAAAGAGAATCAGCCATTTCGCGGGCGGCGGGGTCGCCCGTTTCGTCGTAGATGCCAAGCAGTACGGTCACGTTGTTCATGTAATCGTCTTCTAAACTAATGTTTTGCATGTGGGCGATGCCATATGCCTCGGCATATGCCCCCATACGGGCAAGACGGCGAGTCACTACGAGCCGCTCCCCCATACCTCTAAATACGTTTCGATCACTATGCACTAAAGCCAGTAACTGTTCGTCGGCGAGATGTGTGCTCGTAATCCGAGCGGCCTCGAAAGAGCGATGTGTAAATGTGCGTCGCTGGAGCCCTTCAACTAATTGGTCGAGCTGTTCGGTAGTTGGAGTATTATCGCCGATTGCTGCTATGAGTGTATCTAGCCGTTTGGTCTCGAAACGTCCGGGGTGGGACTCTATGTAGGCCGACACTCCCTCTAGAGCTAGGGTACTTACACTGGCGTCGCATACGATTTCATAGATTTCTTCGGCTCTCGTTGGATTGTTATCGGCTAAGTCTTCTACAGCATAGGGGGCGTATTTAGCCACCTCACTCAGATACGACGAGACTTCCACGGGTGTGCGTCCCTCGATGAGTGCACCGCCGATTGCATCAACCGCAACTTCATAGAAGGCCCCGGTTTCGTTTGGGGTATCCCGACTGCGCAGACGAGCGTAGCTGCACTCAAGCACAACACGCGCCGTTGCTGTGCCGTATATTTGCATAAACTCAGAATCCAAATACCGCAGCACTAGCGCGGGGCTTCTTGCGTAGCTCGATACATCTTCGGCGATGGTTGTAGCTAGAAGCTGGGTATCTCGTACGAATCGGTTAGTTCGGCCTACGTCGGTGCTACCAGCACCACGCGTGTAGGTCTCGAGATCAAAGAGTATAGCCTTTTCTACGAGTTCAGATATAAAAATGTCGACCTTAGGGGGATCTTCTGCGGCTACTAACCGCAGCCAACCGGCGAGTTCTTTGTGGGTTTCCTCTGTAGAGGCTGACGCTTTTTGCAAAGTAGATGGATCTCTATCTTCAAAGATTCCTAGAGAATCGTCGAGGTACTCCTCTTGATTGATATGCCCCGGTAAGCCGTAATCGTCCGAGCTACTCATGAACTGCTCTACTTCTTCTAGGTATATTCCTGAGTAGGTGTCGAACTGGTTGAGTGCACGGTCGCGTGCGGCGCGCTGTGTCTCGTCGCCTCCATAGGTTAACTGTAGCTCGGCCACGTGCGCGCCAGTATACGGAGCTGCCTTATCCAGGTCGAGACCATCAATGGCTTGCTGGATCGCAGGTGACATATGTTCTGGCTGACGGAGAACGACCTCACTAGCTGTCATGTGTATTATTATAACATAATCCGGTAACATATTCCAGTTAACCACAAGCGTAGAGGGGCTATGACACTTGATGGATGTACGATAAGATAATGCAGCTAACTAATTGCTTTTGTGGTGTGCCAGCTCGCCGTTGCTGTCGACACAGGGCGTGCCGTGCTGTTGGTCGTACGTTACCAATTGATGACTAAAGGCTTGGAGCACATGGCTGATTGCGGTGGCCGAAAATTTTGCGCGCAACTTATCTCCTGGTGTCTCCAACCTACCTTCTGGCAAATCGATAACTTCATGTGTGGCTAGATATGCCACGTGCGGGTTGTCTCTGCCCAACGTTTCTCCGTTGAGCACTACACTATCGTGGCCCGCGGGGCAGCCCACACTTCCCGCATGTTCACGTTTTTTCTCTCGTAAGGCGCGCCGGACCTGCTCGTCAAGATGTGCAGGGGGGACAAACGGAGCATCCGCGCTTGTGGGCGCGGAGCTGGCAAAGAGCGGGTCTTGTGCATCTGCCAGGACTCCTCGATCTGCCAAATAAGCTGTAAGAGCACCTTTCCGGTAATCCGTAGTCCCATCGTCGCCAAACGTACGGTAGATCTCCATACGGGTGTCCGCGAGGTCGTTAACCATTGCACCAAACCAGTCGCTACCTATAATTTGGGCCCAGTCGGTCAGCGTAAACTGGTCCTTTTGCTCGGCAGACAAATGACCCTTGTCGATTGCATCATCTACAAGTGCATTGGCCACTGCCGACGAGAACGTCCAGGCAAAACGCACAGCATCAAACCCACCGTGGAAGGTGTGCATGTCTAGGCGATTTCTTTCCCCTTGAGTTATACCGAAGTTCTCGTCAAAAACCTGTGCTGGACTCATATCAAATGAGCTCGGCTCGGGCACATGGCCAGAAAAGTTGAGAGCTGCCAAAAAGAGACTACGAGCCGCCGGATTGTCGCGCGGTGCAGGCATTATCGTCGTCCATTCAGGATGAAGCGCTGCCACCGGCGCTGCCTGTATTTCATTAAGAATCTGGTTACCTATATGGGCACACAGGACCGCGCCCTCGCCAGACAAGTAGGCTGTCCTCTCGCGGCTATTCAGCTTTGAGCCTGCAAGAGAGTAAGCCTGTGGGTCTCCGTGCGGGCCTTCCCCTACAGTTGGGTAGAGCTGGAAGATGTCCGGTGTGACTGACATAATGTGTATATTATAACATTAGCACATTGATTAGTCAATGATCTATAGATATAGGCTATGCTTCTGAGACCACCGCACGGTTGCGGGGACAGTCAACCTTTTGCATGTGACGTCCACTTAAGACTTAGCTTGCAAAATAGAAAAGCGATTACCCTCAGTGTCCATTACCGATATCCAAAGCCCAACGCCGGGAATCATTTGCGGCTCCATAATGTGCTCGCCTTTTTGGTTCATGCCGCCGAGGATCTTGCCGCCGGCAGCTTCTACTGCTTTCATGGCAGCCTGGATGTCATCCACCGAGACAACTACTGAAGGAGCTTGGCTCTGGGGGTCGTCTGTCTTTTGGTAAAACCCGCCATTAATTGCCCCTTTTCTTTGAATCATGCCCTGTTCATCGGTCTCGGCAGTGTGGGCCACAACATAACCGCCCATATCGGGGCCCATCGCTTCGGTTTCCCAGCCAAAGACGGTTTCGTAAAACTTGACCATGCGAGCTTTATCGTTATAGCCCATCTCAAAATGCACGACTGGATTCATATTGCCCATAATAGCCTCCTTGTTTAGCCTTCTTTTACCTATTAATGATACGCCTGCCGGTGCGTAGTCCAAACTTTTGAGGATCTCGGCACGGTCAGGGAAAATGAGAGAAGACCAAATCATAGCCAGCGCATGTATAATTGGGATAAATGCCTGAACCAGAAGCTGCAAAACCAGAACGCACACAATCGCCCAAACACGTAAGACATGTCAAGGCTTGGGTGAGTTTGGGAATACTCCTGGCCGTTTGGGGAGTGGCGTTGCTTATAATTCGCAGCTTGAATATGCCGGCTCAGGGCATTGTCACTCAACACAACCAAGACGCCGGCCAGAACAGCGAGCAACTCATGAGTGTCAATGGCAAGACAGCGACGTTTAAGTATCCGATCTCGTTGCAAAAGATAAAGCCAGACACTTTGGCTGTTGGTGATGTCGAAAAGTTTTTGTTTAGCGATACGGAGCACAAAGGTCGGAGTCTGGCCATCCGAGTCAAAGAGTTGCCAGGAGGAGTACTCGCCCAGAATGGCGACTATAACATGCGTAAGCAAAACCCGCAGCAATATACCGAGCAGACGCTCACTGTCAATGGTGCGATGGTGTCGATCATGACCGACATCAATAGCATGCACGACAAAGTGGCTTTTATGCCGCACGACCAACTGATTGCCGAAGTCGCGTTTAGCGGTGGTGAAAGCAGCGATACCCAGTCGCAAGCGATATTCACCACGGTGCTGAACAGTTGGCAATGGCTATAGTTTGTTGCTACAATAAGCATAAGTAGCGAGTAGGGGCGGCAACTTAAGGTACAATCCATGTTCAAACTTTTCTCTAGTATTTCTACGCTCACGATGCTTTTCGCGGCTTTTTCTTCGAGTAGTACGTATCAGCTTAATAGTTATAGTGTCGGATCGGGCAGTACTAACAGCACGACATCCCCGAGCTATAGCGTGCAAGGCGCTGCGGGTGATCTAAGTGGCAGCCAGTCATCAAGCACATCGTATGCTACAAAATCCGGTGGTATTGAGGCTGAGCAAGCCAACGTGCCGCCCGCACCAACGCTCAGTAATGGTAGCGGCACCTATTTTAATAAGTTGAATTTTATTATCAGTACCGGTGGTAACCCCACTGACGCGACATACTCGATAGCGGTGTCGACAACCAGCAACTTTACGGTCACAAATTATGTGCAAGCAGATGGCACGCTGGCAGCGACGGCGGTATATCAGACGTATACTTCGTGGGGTGGTGCTTCGGGTACCGACGCAATCGGTCTCGTCTCGAGCACGACATATTGGTTCAAGGTAGACGCCAGTCAGGGCAAGTTTACCAACTCGGCCTACGGGCCTAGCGCCAATTTAGCCACCGCCGGCGGCCCATCGCTTTCGTTTTCGCTGAGCCCCAGTACGATGAATATGGGGAGTTTGTTGGCGAACACCGTAGTCACGAGCCCATCGAGCCTCTCCTTCACCTTTTCGACTAATGCGGCCAACGGCGGCAGTATTTATATGGCGGGTCAGTTTGCGGGCTTGCGTAGCACAAGCAGCAGTAACTATACGATTCAGACTACACCCCCATCAGCCAACCTATCGGCGGTGAGCGAAGGTTTTGGCCTACAAGGGCTTACCGCCAGCTCGCCCTTGGCAATCCAAACGCCATTTGATGGCACTGCAAACGTGGTAGGCGCAGTACTTACGACATTTCAGCCTGTTTTCTCGGCAACGTCCGCTGTTGGAAGTGGTACGGCTACGGCAAACCTGCTTGCCAAGTCGTCCGTCTCCACACCAAGCGCCACAGACTACCAGGACACATTGACATTCATTGCCGCCGCCGTTTTTTAGAAATCCACAGCCGCGGCTTTAATTACGCAAAAACATCAATTGACAGCCACCGCCGAACTGGTTATGCTAAGAGCAACTACATAAATTTATATGAGGGAATAGTAACTAACCATGAAAAGAATACACGTAGGAAGGGCCAAGTTCGGACTTTTAGCTCTGTTGCTGGTTGCAGCTAGTTGTTTGTATGTCGTACGACCGGCTTCGGCAGCCACGTTGACTAACACATATCTCCGCCTTAACCGTATGGCCGCGGGCCAAGACAGCACTATGCGCCTTGTATTCAAGACGGTTGGTGCTGGCGCCACGACAGTGGTGGTAAACATGAACGGCGCAGACGCTACCACATGGACCGGTTCTAGCGGTACTGTCTCTACGACCCAGGCCGTAACGGGCGTAGCAGGCTGTGACGTTTCGGCGACCGCTTTGCCCGGCTCGCTCTCAGCTTCGGGCTCGGGTAGCTCGATCACTATTAGCGGTGTGACAGCACTTTCTGCCACTACAGTTTATTGTGTTGACTTGACCACCGCCAACTCTGTGCACGACGCCACAGCCGGTGAGTACCACCCAACCGTTACGGTGGGTGCGGACTCCACAACGGTTGCTGTGCGCACTGTAACCAACGACCAAGTGGTCGTGACCGCCACAGTACCTCCAACGTTCAACCTAGCATTGAGTGGCAACACCGACTCGTTCGCATCGAGCCTGTCGTCTGGCAGTGTGAGTGTAACCACGGGCCGCACGGTCACAGTCAACACCAACGCCAAGAACGGTTGGTTTGCTTGGGCGTCCGACAGCAACACCGGCTTAAGTTCTGCTGCCGCGGCTCACACGATCTCCTCTATAACTCCTGGCACAGGCGCTACGCTTAGCGCCGGTACCGAAGGCTACTTGTTCGGCATCACAAACATTGTCCAAGGTTCTGGTGGCGGTACAACGTCAGCCGTCGCTGCGTACAACTCCAACGGCACGACTACCGGTAGTGGTCTGGACACAACCATCCGTGAGATCGCTTCATCCACCGGTACCGCCAATGGCGCAGTCTTAACTGTCAAAGAACTTGCGGCGATCTCGCCAACGACGCAACCTGCCACCGACTACACCGACACCATTACTATCATCGGCGCTGGCTACTTCTAGTAGACCACTGATAGTAGAACTGATTTGTCGTATAAGGTTCATATGCTCTGGGTGAAAGCCCGGAGCATATGACATATTTTAGAAGGGTATAGGTTATAATAATCCACATGCAACGTGTTGGCCAAAAGAGAGGGGTGCATGGTTTACTGGTGGCCCTGCTACTAATCGTGCTCGTGCTCGTACCAATGGCAAGTGCTGCCACGTCGTCTTCTCAGGAAGAGGGCTTTAACCTCACGGCTTCCCCTTTACCGATCGACCTCACTACCAAACCCGGCAAGTCAGTAACTACCGACCTGCGCGTACAAAACAGCGGGAACGAACCCGTAAAGATCAAAGTCGGCTTGCTTAAGTTTAAAGCTTCGGGCGACAATGGCCAGCCTCAGCTGCTTAAGCGTGGTCCGGGCGATGATTATTTTGATTGGGTGACATTTAGCAGAACCAACTTTATAGCGCAGCCAGGCGTCTGGAATGACGTCACAATGACGGTTAGCCCGCCAGCTGATGCCGCTTTTGGTTACTACTACGCCGTAGTCTTCAGCGAGGATTCGGCTAACACGACGCCTCCACCGACCACCGGCAAACTACATGGCGCCACGGCCACACTGGTGTTACTGGATGTCCAGGCGCCTGGCGAGAAGCGTCAGGTAGCCGTCACCTCGTTTACCGCGAGCAAGAAGTTGTATGAATATCTGCCCACAACCTTTACTATTCAGATACGCAACACCGGTAATGTGCACGTTGTCCCCACGGGTGATATCTTCATCAGCCGCGATCACAAGCACAATCTCGCTGTCCTTGCCGTCAACCCGAACCAGGGCAACATACTGCCGAATAGTGGCCGTATATTCCCGGTTGATTGGACCGATGGTTTCCCGACGTTCACCATCAAGCGTGTGGCTGGCCAGATAGTCTCGGACAAAAGCGGTGCCCCGATCCAGCAACTACGCTGGGATTTTAGCAACACTAACAAGTTGCGGTTCGGGCGTTACTACGCGCATCTTTTGCTCACCTACGACGATGGCACCAAGGACGTTCCGATTGACGCAGAGGTGACATTCTGGGTCATACCGTGGAAGCTCATCTTGCTAATCGTTCTCGTACCACTCTTGCCGGCCTTGGCCGTGTATCTTGTCATGCGTCATCGGGTCAAGAATCTGCGCAGTAAGCGGGCGAAATACGTCGCCGGGCAACATAACTAAGAGTTTTAACCGCAGGGATACCATGCCGAGCTTTAAGACGTACTTCCTAGCGCACCACCTAGTGGGCCAGCTCTGCTTGGCGCTCCTGCTCTGCACACTTTTAGCCCAGGCTCATCCAGCGCCGACCAGCGCAGATTCCATAACCTACAAGGGAATCACGCTGACGCCCGCTGTCATCAATCTTGATCTGCAAAAAGGACAAACACGGGCCAGCTTTGACATCCAAGTCTCAAATAACACTTCTGAACCCCAGGCCCTTACTATCTCATCCATCGATTTTAGATCGCTGAACGAAACGGGTGGTGTCGCATTTATCGGCAGCGAAGCGAGCGAGTTCGACCATAAGTACGGCCTGGCATCTTGGCTGGATCTTGGCAATGGCAGTGTCGAGCTGGCTCCAGGCCAAACAAAAACCGTATCGGTAGCAGTCGATAACCGTATGGACTTATCACCAGGAGGCCACTATGCCGCGGTATTATTCAGGTCAGCCGGCGTTAGCTCCGTCACCGGTGGAGCTAACCCCGTCGCTATAAACCAAGTCGTGTCATCGCTTGTATTTGTACGTAAGACCGAGGGTGCAAAGTTTAGCATCGGCTTGGAACAGCTTTCGGTACCCAGGGGCTGGTTCCGGCTACCGTCTGCCATAAATGTAGTATTTAAAAACACCGGCAATATTCAACTTGTTCCTCGGGGCCTTATAACGGTTTCGGGGCCCTTTTCGCACGAGGTCTCTCGGGGGATCGTCAATACCGATTCTAACCTCGTCCTGCCCGGAGGCAGCCGCCTGTATCAGGTAAATCTCTTCAAAACCGGGCACGTCTGGTGGCCGGGAATCTACCACGTAAGGGTTCAGTATCGTTATGACGGCAGTGTTGCTCTTCAGACGGCGACGGCAGCGTTTTTGTATCTTGACCCCATGCTGATCGGCATAGTACTCGTGGTAATCGCCGTTTCTTGGTATTCGATACGCAAGCGCCAATACATTTTTCGTTTGCTTCGACGCTTGCCCAAGCAGAAGCGTTAACAATTGAGCGTTTTATGATTGAGAAGTAATGAGTAAGCTGTTATGCTTAAAGGTAATATGGGTAGAGTGTTGAAGGGGAAGTCGGCTCTCTGGTGTTCGCTGATAGTGGCGGGTTGCTTTACTTCACTGCTCTTTGCTAACAGCCCTGCATCGGCGACGGCTGGTATTAACTCGCAGCTGAGTTTTGAGGGCAAAGTGGTCAATACCAATGGCACTAACATTGCTGATGGCACCCACAATGTCGAGTTTAAAATCTACCAGGATGGTACCAGCTCCGGTGTTGGCAGCACATTACTGTGGACAGAGGACTGGTTGGTTGCCGGTTCGACCGGTATGCCGTCAACCGGCGGTGTGACCTTTACGAGCGGTACGTATCAAGTTAACCTAGGCTCAATCTGTGCGGTGGCCGGCGGCACTTGTGGGGCCAAGACCAACACAGGGGTCGATTTTAATCAGCAGACACTCTGGCTATCTTTACAGGTCGGCAATACTTCGTCGTGTACGGTTACATCGTCGACTACCAGTTTTAATACGGCCTGTGGTGGTGACGGCGAGATGACACCGTTTATTCGGCTCACCTCAACACCCTATGCGTTTAACAGCGACAAGCTGGACGGTATCGACTCGACGGCCTTTGGGCAGCTGGCTTCGAATCAAACCTGGACAGGTACCAACACCATTGCGCTAGCTAACACGGCGGCCTTCAAGGTTCAAAACGCCAGCTTTAACGTTTTTAATGTCGATACTAGCACCGATCATGTCAAGATTTTGGACGGAACCGCTACGCAGGGCTCTCTTGATCTGTCGTATAACGACGGCAGCTCGTCAGGGATCATTACTGCATCGGCCGCACTCGTCCTAAATTCTACAACCACTAGTGCCATAACACTTGATAGTGGTACTACCGGTAATGTGAATGTTGGGACAGGTGGTAATGCCAAAACTGTTGCGATAGGGAACCAAACCGGTGGCACGACGCTTAACCTGGAGTCTGGTAGCGGTAATGTCAACCTTATGCCGTCGGCAGCCAATGACGTGGTGTTTAGCGAAGGCGCCGGCAGCAACTTGCAAATAACTGCTTCGGCGGCTCCGACTATTGATCAGGTAGCAGTTTCTAATGCAGGCCAGGGCACCTCTACAACAGGTATTGATGGACTAGCAATCACTTATGAAACCGCAGGCACCACTAACTCTGCTGATAATGCCGGTCTCAGGGTCGACGTAACCTCAAACGATAACGGTACGACCACCACACTGGAGGGACTTAAGATTGGCAACCTTAGCAGCGCAGAAGCAAACTCCACAGAAACTGGACTATACGTTGGTACGGGTTGGGATGTTGGTTTGAACTTACAATCCGGCGGCTTACAGCTTGCCACGATGACGGACCCTGTTGCTCCAGCCGCTGATAACCTCCGCGTCTACGCTCAAAAAGTATCAGGCAGGATGCTCCTTAAGATAAAGGGCCCGTCGGGTCTTGACAGTCCGCTACAGCCAGCGCTTTTTGGCAACAACGCTGTTTTATTCGCCCCGAACTCAGCCGCGGTAGGTACGGGCACTGGGTTTGGCACGATTTGGCAGTCGAACGGTACGGTGTCGCACCCGGTGCCGGCTACAACTGCACCGGCCTTAGCAAACCAAATACACCGTACTCGTTACGCCAATATCGTAACTACTACCAACCAGGTTCTTGGACCCAAAGTTAATACAACGAGTGAGAATGACTTTTGGACCGGCAATGCTGCCGGGCTCGGAGGCTTCTTCTTTAATACGCGTTTTGTTGTTGATTTGTGGCCCGCCGCGACTGTTCGCTTGTTTGCTGGCCTTAGTTCCAGTACGACGGCAGTCGTTGCGTCGGATACTGTCGCCGGTGATGTCGTTGGGCTCTGGCACGATACGACTGATGCCGCCACAACGTTCAACCTCGTAACGCGCAACAACACCACCACAACCAAGACGGCAATAACCGTGTCTAATGCCATCGCGGCGGGCAACGCGTATGATTTTTACATGTTCTGTAAGCCCAATGACACAACAATATTCTACCGTCTTGATGATCTAGTTAACGGTGTTACCTACGAAGGCAGCACCTCTACAACCCTGCCGCGCAACACAATATTCATGGGGCCACAGGTAGAGATGAGCAACGGAACTGCCAACACCACAGTGACGACAGTAGGGATCGGCGTTGCACGCATCTATGTGGAGTCAGACAAATAATATGAAAGTTAACCAGTGACAGCCAAACGAAGCCAACCGAATCTAATAACTGACTTCCGGCCAGCTAAGCAGTCTGTTTCGCACCCTAAGCTGGGTAAGAAGTTTCTTAAGAAAAACCTAAAACTGGCAGCCGCAACCGTGGCTCTGATCACTGTGATCGTAGTTATAACTCTGATTTTAGCCATCAAACACGTTAGCTCGGACAAAAAAGAACTGACTAGAGTTAAGGCGCAAGTGGGTGCATTGATGATTTTGCCAACGGACGAAGAACCAACACTGGCTTCCGTGACAGACAAAGCCAAGCTAACGAATCTGTTTTTAAAGTCGAAAGCCGAAAACGGTGACAAAGTTTTGATATATGTTAAAAACCATACGGTCATTATCTATCGGCCCGGCGTGAATAAAATCGCGGCCGTGGGAACCGTAACTTCTGACCCGGCTTTACCCGAAGCCAAGGGAGCAACCATAACTGTTATGGACGGTGCAGACGACCCAGCCAAGACACAGGCCGTTATCGCCAACATACAGGCAGCATATCCTGATTTGAAAGTGACCGATGGCGGCATGAGCAACAGGCATGATTTCCCCACCACTATCGTCATCGACAATACCAATCAAAAGGACAATCTGGTGGATGCGTTGGCAAAAATAACTTCCGGTAAGCGTGGGGTGGTGCCGCTTTCGGAAGGCACAGCAAGCACTGACCTAGAAATTATCGTCGGTAAGGACACGTAGATCATGATTACATATAAAAACAGCTTGGGTCGGATTACACTTACTATCTTTTTGAGTATTTTGCTAGTTCTGCCTGCCGCCCCATATGTCAGCGCAGCTATAAATTCCTGCCAGGCAGATTCTATCCCTGATACCGTCCAACCCAACTCCCAGACCAGTTTTTCGTTTACGATAACCAATAACGGGCCTGATCCAATGGTTTGGATACAAATATTACGGCCCTCAGTGGATTTTGTGATAACCGGCGCATCTTGGGCAGGCTCATCTTCGACCAGTGATGATAATGTCGTGCTATTTGGAGGAACACCGGTGTCACCAGGCGACTCTGTCACGCTTGGTGTATCGGCGCATGCCGGCGACAACCAAGCTTCAAGCAACGATTGGGGGGTGTTCGCCTCTGACGACCCAAATGGCAGCGGGGCGACGGGTTGTACCGGCAATCTGGGTGTAGCAATCTCCGGTCCCCGGGTGCCCGATCCCGACACCACCCCACCGGTTATTAGCGATCTTAGGCTGTCGGGACTTAAACCCACTTCAATCAATCTTTCGTGGTCGACCGACGAACCCACTACCAGCGACGTAGCGTATGGCGAAACCACCAATTATGGTATGGCCAAACACGACGGTTCGCTTGCAACCAGCCATTCCTTCATCCTTGACGGCCTTTCACCTGACAGCAGTTATCACTATCAAGTATCAGCTGCCGACTCCTCTGGGAATGTAACCATAACGGGCGACGGCACGTTTTTGACTCCTGCGGCTGGCTCCACTTCGGGTAGTGCTCCTGTAAGTACCCACATACCCGTAAAAGCCGTTCCCTCGGAGCATGTGCCGCCTACCATCAGTCTAAGTACTTCATTCACCAAGTCCTTTAAAACCGCTCCAACAATTAACGGCACTGCTGCGGACAACGAGGCACTCGCTGGCATTGAATACTCTACCGATGGTGGACGTGACTGGTTGCCAGCAGATAAAGCAGTCGGGCTTGGAGGCAAAACGGCTAGCTTTAGCTTTACGCCGCTAGGCTTTGACGACGGGGACTATTCACTACTCGCCCGTGCGATTGACACATCGGGCAATATTGGTGTTTCGTCTCCGGCTACTCTGGTGATAGATCGTTTGCCACCGCTCGTTGGCGGAAGTGTTATAAACATCGGACCGCAAATTATGCAGCCCGACAAAGACGGTACTATTAATGCGCTTGTGGGGGTCGACCAAAAAATCACACTCAGCGCGGTTGGCGGCCCGACGAGCATTATGCTCGTTGCAACTACGACTGCCGATAAAGCCGGCGATAAGGTGTACACCCAGAGATTCAACCTGACGGCTTCCGAGGATACCGGCTTATGGTCAGGCGTTCTCAGCTTTACAAAAGCGGGAACATACACGCTGACCGCACAGGGCGTAGATGGTGCTGGCAACCAAACCAGTCGAGTAATTGGTAACGTGTATGTGTCGAGGCCAGGTCGTACTCTGGACAAAGACACTGGCCTGCCGCTGGCCAGCACAGTGACCGTGTATTATCAGGAACCAGAATCGCACACGTGGGTTGTCTGGGATGGGGCGGCATTTGGCCAAAAAAACCCACAAAGCACCGGTGTATCGAAAACGTTCAGCTTATTTCTGCCACCCGGCACGTACTACCTCCGAGCCACGGCACCAGGTTATCACACCCTCGTCGGCAGCGTATTCCATGTTAGCCAGCCGACTCCTCTGGTGACAGATTTGAACCTGAGCCGATTGCACGGGCTGCATATCGGTTCGCATTACCTCGCTTTGCCCTCCATGTCGATTCAGCATATGAATTTGATCAGTGCAACGCCAAAAAACACGATCCAGAATAATTTGATAGGCAAGCAACTGCCTGATTTTAGCCTGACCGATACTACTGGTGCCACCATTCATGCGGCTGATTTACTAGGTCGACCGACGGTTATTAGCTTTGACTCTACGTGGGCGCCTACGACGGCCGAACAGCTCGCGACTTTGAGCAAACTGCAGGCCAATCAGGAGCTAAATGTTGTACCTGTGGCGCTGCAGGAGAGTAGCGGCCTCGTGCAAGCCTACACGGAGATTGCCGGTGTGAAATTACGCTGGCTCGTAGATCCGGATAGCACACTCAGCGCCAGCTATGGCGTCCAAAGCATGCCGGTGCACTACTTTGTTGACCGGAAAGGCATTATCCAGGAGGTTGTCGTCGGTGTTCTGAACGAGAAGCAAATGCTCGACAGACTGACCGAATTGTGAACATCAAATGTGTTGTGAAAAAGCTTAAGCTTAAGGTATGATAATAACAAGATTAGTTAGATTTTAGCAGACCAGCTACGCTAAGGTGAGGATAGATGCTTCCACTACAATTTTTCGGCCAGAACGTACATTTTGCGATTAGTTTGTTTGCGGCACTCGTGTTCTTTGCCGTTTTTTGGCTTTATTTTGACGCCTGGACAGCTAGCCGAGACAATAAAGATCTCGTTAAATGTGGCGGCTTCTTGTTGGTCGCACTATCGTTTGTGCTACACAGTACGCTCATAGAGCAGTCAGTTTTGGGAACCTCACAGCTCGGAGCAATAGCGGACACGCTTGCGACAGTTTTGCGTATTGTCGGTTACGTAGGCATTATCATCGGTCAGCTAGTCGACCCTCTGCAAGATAAACCGCAACTGGAAGGCCTCGATACGTCCCAGTTTAGTGATACAGAAAAAGCAGCTCCTCCGGCCAAATCTTCGGTAGCAAATACCAAAAAGGCCCGGGCTGTTGGTTTCGGCAGCGCGGCCAACCTCTCGCATCTATTACTGCCGTTAAGCGCGTTTACTATCGCCGGATTGTACTGGCGACGCGCGACGACGGGCCTTGAACGGCACCTGAAGCCGCTCGCAATCGCGTTCTGCTTTTTAACTGGTTTTGAAGTTCTGTCGTTGGCAAGCCTGTGGCGTTCCACTGATAACCCGATAGTCGCTAGACTGGTTGCGCCATTCGGCCCGTTATGGATTGCCGAGCAGGTATTCCTGCTGATAGGTTCTGTTGTGCTGGGCTGGTGGGTTTGGCGCTATCTGACGCGGCGCTTTTTATCGCAACTCTTTATGGTCTTTACGACCCTCACATTGGCCGTCTTTCTAGTGACGACCGTTAGCTTCACATTCTTGCTGGTCAAAAATGTACAGAATGAATCACTTAGTAATCTTCAGACTGCTTCCAACGTCCTCAAATATGCTTTGTCCGCCAAAGAGGCCGAGACTTTGGCAAACGCTAGCTCTGTAGCAGAAAGCTCAGATGTCGTGAGCGCTGTATTGGCCAAAGATAACAAAGCGCTGGCCAACCTGACGTCCACGTTCTTGCACGACAAAAAGCAATCGTCGCTTATCATAACTACGGCATCTGGCCAAGTCTTGCTTAGGGCGGAAGATCCGGCGCGCTACGGTGATTCACTGTCCTCCGATACGCTGGTGCGCAGGGCGCTCATCGGCGAGCCAAGATCCAGTATAAGTGCTCAAGACGGAGTCCTTGCACCAGTAGTGTTCGTAAGATCGACCACGCCAATCCGGGATGCTGCTCACAATATCGTAGGTACGGTAACGGTGGGTCTGGAGGCAGACAATGCGTTCGTGGATGGCATTAAGCATTCCACAGGTCTCGATAGTGCCGTCTACGCCGGTAATGTGCGTTCAGCGACTACGTTCGTTGCTCCTGACGGTGTATCGCGCTTGGTGGGCGTCAAAGACACAAATGCTTCAGTCCAAAGTACTGTACTCCAAAAGGGTAAGAGTTTTAACGGCAGTGTCAGTATCCTGAACCGTCAGTTCCTCGCGGTTTACGCACCGCTCAAGGATATCGACAATACCGTTGTCGGTATGCTGTTCATCGGTGTTCCTCAGGCCTCTATCCTACAAGATGCTGGCCATTCCATTGAGTTGACATTTATCGTGACGGCCATTTTGCTGGTACTGTCGATCGTTCCAGCTTTCCTTATCTCTAAGTACATCACTAAACAGTTGGATTAAAAGTATCAAAAAATAAATAAGGGTGGGGGCTCGCGTGGAAACAACCAGAGAATCAGAGGCAATGGCCTCATGAACGTAGTTAAATTGTTGGCTCGCCTGATGAATCAGGTTGCCAAGCGCACGCATCAGGCCAGCGACCAGCATGAACGTCTAGAAGCTGCCATGAACAGTCTGGATGTCGGCTTACTGATGACATTTAAAGATAATGATGTCATCTCCTATAACGCTGTATTGCCTAAGATTTTACATGTCGATAAGCGTTTGCAGCACGGCAAACTGACCCTCGGTGTGCTAGAAGAAAGGATCAAGGCGTCGAATTTTGATCTTGGCGCCGCAATTGATACATGTGAGCGAACCGGAGACCCCTTTGATGTTAAAGAATTTACCCACGGCAATGACATATTACGCGTCTATGGTGCGCCCATTGGCTACCACACGCGCAGGGGTGCCACCGGTACGGTCATCCTCTTCGAAGACATTACCGAAGCCAAAATCCGAGAGCGCAGTAAGGACGAATTCTTCTCCATCGCCAGCCACGAATTGCGTACTCCTCTAACTTCTATCAAGGGGAACACGTCGATGATCATGCAGTATTACCCCGAGGTGCTAAAAGATAAGAACTTGAGCGAAATGATACATGACATCCACAGCTCAAGCGTCCGTCTGATATCTGTCGTGAATGACTTTTTGGACGTTTCACGGCTTGAACAAAGCAAAGTCAGCTTCAACTACGAGCCGGTGAGTCTCGAGGAACTTATAGAAGGTGTCACGTACGAGATGCAGGTCGTCCTTAAAACGAAGGACCTATATCTCAAATTAGACAAAGTCACGCTTGATAGACTGCCGAAAGTCTGGGCCGACAAGAACCGCCTCAAGCAGGTCATCTATAACCTTGTGGGCAATGCCTCTAAGTTTACCGAAAGCGGTGGTATCACACTGAGTGCCGAGGTCGAAGGAGACCACGTCAAGGTCCTGGTAGTCGACACTGGCCATGGTATGACCGCAAAGTCTCAGCAACTCTTGTTCCACAAATTCCAACAAGCCAGCAGCAGCCTACTAACCCGCGATACCACTCGCGGCACCGGTCTGGGGCTTTACATATCAAAGATGATAGTCGAGACGATGGGCGGCAAGATAAAACTGGAGAAGTCCGTAGAGGGCAAAGGTTCGACCTTTAGTTTTACCGTGCCAGTCGCAACCCCGGAGCGCCTAGCTGCGGCGGCTCGCACAACACCGCCAACTGGCGCCTCCACAGATGTAAGCGTGGAGAAATAATTTCCCCTTTGCAAAAAGCTAATGCACGCTTATACTAGATCACATGATTAAAGTATTCATTGTTGAAGACGATCCGCTGATGTCGCGGATGTACCAAAAGATTTTTACTTTTGAAAAGTATGAAGTTGAGATGGCGGGCGACGGAGAAGAAGCTTTGGCCAAAGTAGTGGCCGCTAACCCTACTATCATCTTACTGGACGTCATGATGCCCAAGATGAATGGCCTGCAGGTGCTCGAGAAGCTCAAGGCTGATCCGGCAACCAAGCACATCCCTGTCGTTATGCTTACCAATTTGGCAGGTCAGCAAGATGCCGAAACTGCGCTTTCCAAGGGTGCGGTCAAATATATCGTCAAGAGCGAGCACGAACCAAGAGAAATTGCTGACATGATCAAAGAGATTGTCGCTGGCTATACACGCGACGACGTTCCGGCTGCAGTGTAAGTAAATAGTTTTTCGGGCTTGTTTACGCTCACGCTTTGCTTCATACTGTTCGTATTATGGGTATTCGAACTAAGACACTTCTCATCGTAGTAGGATTTCTATCAGTTATGGTGGGCGGTTTTGCGGTTTTGGCCCAAACGGTTCTACTCAAAAGTTTCGTTCGGGTCGAATCGGCCGAGATGTCCAAGAATGTCGAGCGGGCGGTGGACGCCATTGACTATAACCTAGGTCAGGTAAGTGCCAAGGGCACGGATTGGTCGGGCTGGTCCGAAACATACAAATTCGTGAAGGACCACAACCAAGATTATATCGACGAGAACCTGGCGACCTCTACTGTTACAGACCAAAACCTGAACTTTTTGGCGTTTTACGACAGCAGGGGAAAGTTGGTGTATGCTGCAAGCGGCAGCATTGAGACAGGCGAGGACATCCCCTACTCCGCGGCCCTTCAAAAATTGTTGGTGCCGGGCAGCCCGCTGCTAGCGGTAGGGGCTACAGAGCAAGTTCACCAAGGCATTGTGCTTTTGCCGGAGGGGCCACTGATGCTCGTAACGCGTTCAGTGACCGACCAAAATGATACGCCCCAAATTCTGAAGCCGGACGGAACAGTAGTATTCGGAACGTATCTAAACGACGCACGCACGGCGGAACTAAGCAAATTAAGCCAGCTGCCATTAAAATTCTACCCCTATAATGACAGCAAGCTGCCGTCTGACGTACAGGCCTACAACGCTACAGCTTTAGGGCAAGCGCAGAAGTCCGAAGTAAAGCCGCTCGACGGCAATACTGTAGCCGGATATGGCATAGTGAAAGACATTTTTGGCAAGCCCGGATTGATCGTACGAGTGGAGCAGCCTCGAAGCAGCTATGGCCAGGGTCGGCACACCATCGCATACTTTTTGGTGCTGATGCTAGGGGCGGGAGCACTCCTGGCACTAGTCCTGGGCTTGATACTCAACCGTTTCGTGGTAGGTCCGGTGCGGCGATTAGCTAAAGACGTGGCTGGCATTGAGGGCCATAACAAGGGTTCATACCGGGTGCATGTGCCGAAGCAGCACGACGAGGTGGGACGGCTGGCGGGAGGCATTAATACTATGCTTGGCAGCCTCGAGGATGCGCGTACTGAGCTGGAGCAGCAAAAGGGTGCAGTGGAGCAACAGGTGGTAGAACGCACGCGGGAGTTGGCGGCGGCACAGGCCGAGCTAGAGGCTTCTGTGCGCAGTTTGCCGTTTGGTTTTGCTGTGATAGACCAAAACGATAGCGTAGTGTTCTTTAACAGCCTGCTTTCTCGCCTGATGGGCCACACGATCTCGACTGACGCGGCCGAATCAAAGGCGGCACTGCAAGCTTTTAGTAAGGACTACGCTGATATCCTGGACGTCCTTGGCTGTATTCACGATGCCCAGGTCAAACGCCAACCCATTGAAAAACATGTATCAAAAGGGTCTCAATTCTTCCGGTTCTTCTTTATGCCGGTTTTGAGCGGGCCTGACGCAAAGCAAGTACTGGGTACCGTATTGATCATGGAGGACGAAACCGAAGAAAAGGCGGCTCAGCGTTCCCGTGACGAATTCTTCTCGATTGCCAGCCATGAACTGCGCACGCCGCTGACGGCCATCCGCGGCAACAGCGGGATGCTGATTGATTACTATGGCAAGGATCTAAAAGATCCGGATATGAAGACCATGCTAACCGATATCCACTCATCCAGCTTGCGTTTGATCGACATTGTGAATGACTTCCTTGACATGTCGCGCCTTGAGATGGGCAAGATTGAGTTCAAAACCGAGCCAGTGGATACTGCAGAACTGGTGAAGCAAATATTGCGCGAATACGACGTAACGAGCTCACACCAAAAGCTACGCCTGACACTCGGGCCGGTCGCAAAGGGCGTGCCGATGGCGCAGGCCGATAAGGAACGGTTACGGCAAATTTTGATTAACCTCGTAGGTAACGGCCTCAAATTTACTGAGGAAGGCGGGGTGACAATCCACGTTGCCGAGGGTAAGGCCGGCAGGGTTAAGATATCTGTGACCGACACAGGCAAGGGTATTGCCGAAAGTATGCAACACCTCCTATTCCGCAAGCTCCAGCAGGCCAGCGAGAGTATTCTCACTCGCGACGACACGCAGAGTGCTGGCCTGGGATTGTATATTTCGCGGTTGCTAGCCGAAGGTATGGGGGGCACCCTGGTGCTTGAGTCGTCTGAACTGGGCAAGGGCTCAACCTTTACGCTTGAACTACCAGCAGCCAAAGCACAACAGAAAAAGCTCTAAGTAACAGGAGGTTCTCATGCGAAGAATATCATTTTATGCGCGGACGCTTGGCCTGGTCGTAGCTACCGGTGTAGTGGCGCTTATGCCACTGTCGTCGGCCTTAGCGCTTTCGGACCTACAGTCTGCGGCCGACAGCATGGTCGGCACGGGATTGCCAGGTGTCTGGGGCGTGGACAGTGCTGGAGACTCGGCTGCCAGCGGAGTGGCCAATGTGGGCACAAGCGCGTCTACGCAGGCCGGCATGAAGGACCGGATTGGATCGGTGACCAAGGCGTTTATGGGCGAGGTGACGCTACAGCTGGTGGCTGAGCACACGCTGCATTTGAGCGACTCGGTAGAGCAGTGGGTGCCTGGGTTGTTGCCGTACGGCAGTGACGTGACGGTAAAGCAATTGCTCAATCATACTTCGGGGATCCCAGACTATCTGGAGAGTGGCGACAATCCCTTGCTAGTGCAATTTATCCGCGAGAGCGTGCCGGGCAACCCGGAATACGACCCTACTTTTAAGAACACAGTGTGGACGCCAGCCGAGCTGGTGGGACTGATTAGCTCCCAGCCGCGCGACGTGATTCCCGCTGGCAACGCGGAGTACTCAGATTCGAACTACATTGTACTCGGCATGGTGCTGGAGGCTGCTTCGGGCCAGTCGGTTGGCACGCTGCTGCAGAACCGCATCATTACACCGCTAAACCTCACGCACACCAGCTTCCCGACCACGCAAACGGGGCTGCCGGGGCTGCATTCGCACGGCTACACCTTTAATGTGGATACCGATGGTGTGCCACTCGACGGGACGCTATACGACATCACCAACTACAACACCAGCTTTGTCTGGGCCACCGGCGCGATCATCTCGAACCCGACCGACCTGAATACGTTTATGCGCGCTATGGTGGGCAACACGGTGCCGGGCCACCATCTGCCAAACTGGCTGGTAACAGCCATGACCACCACAGTGCCGATTACGCTGCCGGCGGGCTTGTTCCCGGCCGGGTTCGGCGCCGGCTTAGGGCTCTGGTCTTGGAATATTAAGGCCAGCCTGGATGACATTGGTGTGTCCGGCGGCTGCAATAAGACTATTTACGGCGAAGAGGGCGAAGTGCCGGGTTTTGATACTTGGTCGTTTACCAACAGCACGGGCTCACGGGCGATTTCCATGGGCGTGAACCAGATGGTGCCCGATTTTGACACTCAGTATTACGCTGCCAACGGCGAGCTGCCCCAGTACGGGCTGCTCTGGTGCCGTTAGCTAGTAGTTAAGTTCAAGAGACTATACGCGGCGACGGCACATTCCGACCGCAGTAGTTTAGATAGCTATTTAAGGGGCGGCTTTTCGGCCGCTGGTGGCTGAGGAGTAGCGCCATTAAGTGGCAGCTCAAGCGTAAAGACTGTCCCTTTGCCAAGTTCAGTCCGCTTCAGATAGAGCTTGCCCTGCATGCCTTGAGCCATAAGTCGGCTGATATATAGCCCCAAACCGGTAGCAGATGTGTCGTCACGAGTAAGAATACTGGCGGTAGCCTGCTGAAATTTATGAAACAGTAGTTTTTGGGCCTCTGGCGAAATGCCGCGTCCGGTATCGGCAACATCGAACTGCAAGGCGGTGGCAGTCGGCTCTAGCGTTATGGTTATGCTGCCGCGCTCCGTAAACTTAACAGCATTATCTAGTAGGGCTACAAGGATCTTCTGGACACGTTCCTGGTCTCCCATTAGCTTCGGCGGCAGAGCGCCTTTGGGCGCTGTCAGCTTGAGCGATAATTGCTTAGCCGCGGCCGTTTTTTCTACTTTGGCAACGGCACTCTTAGCTACGGCCAGGGGATCGAATGGAGCAATCGCAAAGCCGGCCTTGCCTTGTTCGAGGCTGGACATGTCCAGGAAGTTATTAACGATATCTATGAGTCGAATACTGGAATCGTGCATGTCGGCCATCATGGCCTGCAAATCAGGATCCTTCATTTGTTCCGGGTAGTAGTTTAGGATCATGTCGGTGTTGCCACGGATGGCCGTCAGCGGCGTGCGTAGTTCATGGCTGGCAATCGAGAAGAATTCGTCACGGGAACGCTGAATGATCCTTTCTTCGGTCTCGTCGGAAATAAGCACTACTACGCCACGCGCCTGTTCCCCTTGCAGGATAGGCGATATGAAGATGTTAAAGAACGAACCCTCAAACGCTACATCACGGGCCTCGATAGACTTTTTGTCTTGCAGGCACTTGCTAACAGAGGCGGCGATATCGAACTTTTCCATCCTACCGAATAAAGACTTCATAGTGTAATCACTCTCTTTGCTGGTAGTAGGAAGTTTGAGTAAGCGGCGGGTGGCAACGTTAACTGTAATGATATTGCCAGCCTGGTCGATCATTACAAAACCTTGACTTAAGCTTAGGATCGAAGCTATTAGGCGAGCACGGGATTCGAGCAGACTGGAGGTCATCTCGTTAAAGGCATTGCCCAACGCGCCGATTTCGTCACGCGATTTGACTTGGACGCGCTCGTTTAAATTGCCGGCTCGAATGCGCCCCACCACCTCGGTAAATCGCTTAATCGGGTTGGTCATAGTGCGCGATAAATACCAGGCCACCAGCACCGCCAACCCCGCCGCCACGCCCAGCACCCCGAGCAGCAGCGTGCGCATGCGCATCACCGGCGCGTCCACCTCGGCCGTGTCTATCTTGGCCACTAAGACCCAATCGGTCCCTGGCACCGCCTTTGTAGTTAGCAAAGTGGTGTGGTTGCGGTAGTCGGTGGTGCTCGTGGGGGGTCCGCTAGCCGTTGTCAGTGCCGCGTCATTTTTAAACCGCAGTCGCGTCAAATATTGCCAGTGCCCATTACCTAGCGGCCGCGTTAGGTACGATTCACCCGTTGTGCCTAGTTCTGAGTAATCGCGCGCCACCACCAGGTAACTCGCCGCCGTAGCTTCGGCGATCGCCATCCCGATCGGCCGACCCAAAAGCGTCAACGGCACCGCGATGTATTGATCGAGCTCGCCAGTCGCCGACCGCACAAACAAGCTGGTGTTGGCTTGTTGGCCGCCCGCCCGAAACACTTTGGTTCCGCTGTAATCCTGGCCCAGCAAGCTGGAGTCCGTGGAGCCTACCACTCGGCCTTGCGGGTTCGTCACATACAGGCGATGGAAGGTACCCTGGCTGTTTTGCACGTCCACGAGTGCCGCGTTCAAATCTGCTTGTGCCTTGTCCGACGGCGCGGCGTTGTATTGGTCGAGCAAGATCCGCAGCTGCGATTTAAACGCTAGGTCGTTCGCCTCTACGGCTACCGACTTATTGAGCGTCTCAATCCGTTCTAGCTGATGGTTGGCAGTATTGTCTAGGCTGGTCTGAATCTGCGTCCTGAGAGCATGCTGTGTCGTAACCAAAATTGGCAGCCCTGCTCCCGTTAGGAGGAGCAGAGACATTGCCAATATTGCGAACAGTAGTTTCTGGGCGATCTTCATGCCAGAAGATGCTAGTTAGAAGACTCCACAAACTTGCCGCTCTGGATCTTGAAGATGTTGTAGCCACCATCGCTAATGTCGCCGTTGGCATCAAAGCGGATCCGGCCGGAAACACCTTGGAAGTCTACCTTGGCCAATTGCGCCCGAATCTGGTCGCTAGTGGTCGCGCCGCTTTTCACTATGTTGGCGATGAGGGTGAATGCGTCATACGCTTGTGCGCCCGTGGCGCCCGTGGGAGCTGCGCCGTAAGCGGCTTTGTATTCGTCGACGAAGGCCTGGCTACCAAAGGTCACACCAAGTACTGTCATACCCTCGCCGCTCGTGCCCACGTCGCTGGCAAAGCTGTCGTCGCGCAGGGCGTCAGAGCCGTACAGTTTCGCCGTCACGCCCAGCTGTTTGGCTTGCAGTACGATCGCCGAGGCTGACTCAATCGAGTTGCTCATAATGTAAATGACATCGGGTTTGGCCGCCGCCGCCGTGGTCATGGCGTCTTTAAAGTCGAGCGTGCCGGCCTTAAAGGGCGTGCTCGAGACTACCGTACCGCCCAGCTTCTTGAAGTTGACACTAGCCACCGTATTCAGGCCCTGGCCATAAGCCTCGTCGGTGTAGAACAGTGACGCCTTACGCGCCCCGCCTTGGTACATCAACTGCGTAGCGTAGATAGCCTGCTGGCTGTCCATCGGGTAGGTACGATAAAAGTAGTCGTTCGGGATTGCCAGCTTTGGGCTACTGGCCGATGGGCTAACGATTAGCATGTGGAGCTCGTTGGCCGTTGGCAGAGCGGCTAAGGTTGAACCGGAGCAGGTGTCCCCGATGGTAGCCAACACCCCAGCTTGCGAAAACTCCTTGATGGCCGCCGTAGCCTTAGTGCCGTCACACTGCGTGTCGCGCACCAGCACCTGGAAGCTCAGGCCTTCCGGCGTATTAAAGTCGTGTTGAGCTAGCTCTACTCCGTGCTGCAAAATAGCACCGTAGCTTGCTACATCACCGGTTAGGGGCGCCATCAAACCGATCTTGACCACACGATGTGTTACGGTAGCGGATTTTTTATGGCTATTCTGCCAGGACATTAAGACAAGACCGCTAACAATTGCCAAGACGACTACTGCTGCGCCGCTGACCATTATCCAGGTCCGTTTCATTTTGGCATCGTCTCCTGCCGCATGCATTCCCCCGCGCCCCGACGATCCCGAGGTTGATACGCCCGAAGCGGGCTGCGTTGAATCTGTACTTGATGATTTGGTGTCTGAAGGTTGCTCGTTCATTGATAAAAACGTCCTTGCTAGTTATGGCCATTAATTAAGTAGGCTTTGATATTGAGTATAGTGCTTATGTATATTGTTGTAAATGTGTATTTTTTGGACAACTAACCCTCGTCGTTAGATGTGAGGCCAGTTTTTGAGTCTGTTACGAGAGCTGGGATTGGGAGCGAGACCTTTTGCTCGCTCGAGGCTACCGGTACTGTAAAGCTGAAGACAGTGCCTTTGTTCTCTAAGGATTTGACCAGCGCAATCTCCCCGCCCATCATCTCGATTATCATCTTTGAGATATAGAGTCCCAGCCCTGTGCCGCGAGTCGTATCTCGAGTAAGCAAGCTACTACTAGCTTGCTGGAACTTGTGGAACAAGAGTTGTTGGGATTCATGCGTCATGCCGCGGCCAGTGTCAGTGACGAGGACCTTTACGAATTTTTTCGTTGGATCAAGCTCGGCACTGATTGTGATGCCGCCGTCATCGGTAAACTTAGCGGCATTGCCGACCAGGTTATAGACGACTTGCTTGAGGCGGTTTTCATCCGCCCACACGAGTGGCAAGGCATCAAGCGTGAGCCGATCGATTTTTAGGTAGATTTTTCTCTCGGCAACCACCGACTTCATTTCATACACGACGCCTTCGACTACCTTTTCGACAGACACCGGCATGTATTTGAAGGACATCTTACCTTGCTCGAGTCGCGAAACGTCCAAGAAGTCGTTCACAATCTCAATCAGGCGCACGGCGCTACTATGCATGTCGTCTACCATTTCTCTTAGCTTTTCATCCTTGAGTACCTCCCCGTAATAGTCGAGAATCATGCTGCTATTTCCTTTGATAGAAGTCAAAGGTGTCCGCAGTTCATGACTAGCAATAGAAAAGAATTCGTCCTTGCTGCGTTCTTGGATCTTGGCTTCGGTAATGTCGTCGAAGAGGATGACGGTACCGAGGACGGTTTTGTCGGAAGCCAGGATGGGGGCGCCTGTGACATTCAAGATGCGGTCAGCGTAGTTGATCTGGGTATGCGGGAACGATTGCCCGGTTTGCTGGCATCTTTGGATTGCTGCCTCCAAATCGTAAGCCGTAAGCTTTTGCTGCACCGCTTCCAGTGTCAATTGTGTGCTGTTGCCGGGGGCGGTTGTTGTGAGGTGCAAGATCTCGGCCAAAGCTGGATTATATGTAATTGTCCTGGTGTCTAGGAAGGTCATCAGGAACCCGACGCGCAAGCCATTAATGGAGGCCAAAAAGCGAATCTTCTCTTGCTTTAACTGATCATACGATTCTCCGATTTTGGTGGCCATATCGTTAAACTCGTTACCCAGACTGCCGATTTCATCTTTGCGGTTGCCGGTGACACGGGCACTAAGATTGCCGCGGGCGAATTCAGCCGCTGCCAAGTTCAGTGCCGCGATGGCCGTCACGATGTCTTTACCAAAGAAAGTTACCATCAATGCCAAGGCAAACACTAGAAACAGCAAGGTGAGAGTCAGCCACAGCTGCGTGGCCTCGACTTGCTTGTGGTTGGTGGCAATTGAGCTGGAAACGACCCCGCCTTCGTTGTCAACCAGGTTGGTTAGGTACTGGGTTGCCGCAGCCTGCTGGGATTCATAGTTGGAGTCAAACAAATCCCGAGCTTTAACCAGATCGCCTCCACGAACTTCAGACAAGATGAGCAGTTCGGTGCCTTTCAGCTTACCAGTAATCTGTTCATACTTGGCTAGAGCAGACTTCTCTTGCTGATCTTGGCTGGCGCTTTTTAGCTTGGCCAGGGCACTATCAAGTTCAAGCGATTTGGTATTATACTGGGCCTCCAACTTCGGGTCATGCTTTAGCACGTCGGTCTGCACCAGCCCAGTCAGCTGTTTGTTATCGACTTCCAAAACCAACACATCTCTTAGTCGACTATAATGCTCGTCCAGGGTCACGAATGATGTATTGATAGTCAACAAACGCAAAAATAAATAGACACCGAAAAGTAGCATGACGCCTACAATGATTGTCACGCCAACTAGCAATTTGGCTCGTAGTGACAGGTTATTGAGCCGGCGTAGCGACAGCGGGAGACTCATGGCAAATGCCAATCAAGTTGCTTATTTTGTTGTGTTCCACCTCTGTAATGACGTTTCATTAGTTTGTCTGCGTCGCACCAACACCACCCTGAACAATTTCTTTTTCAATTAGATCAGTTAGGTTTTGAATTTCACCGTAGGCGGCATCATTGTCGGAGCCAACATCAGTAAACTTGGCGGTGCCACTGAACAGCTTGAGGGTGGTTTGGCCGGCCGTTGACTTGTCCATGCTCAACAGACTGGCTTTGATAGCGCTGCGCAATGACGGTGCCATATCTTGCCGGCCGGTTACCAGGAAACGCAGCACATCAGGAGTCGTCGTTACGATCCGATACTGTTGGTCGAAAGTTGCGCCAAAATGATCGCGAATCTCTTGTTCGCTCTCGGCGCCAGCCGGCGTTACGCCATTTTGGACATCATCAAAGACGTCGCCGTGCACGAAGGTGTAACCAATTTCGTTGGCAGCTACTGGGTCGGTAGTCTTTTGCTTTTCCGTCAAGGTGTAGCCTAGCTTTATCAGTTCAGCTTTGGGTAAAAAGTAGCCAACGGTGCTGGTGGGTGAATCGAAGGCCAGCATCTTGCCCTTTAGGTCGTCGGTGGTCTTAATCGTGCTGCTGGTTTTAACGAAAACAGCAGTGTGATACTTTTCGACGCCTTCCTTCCAACGATTGGCGATCATCTGGGAGCCAGACAGGCGGTCGGCCACGAAAACCGGGAAGATGCTATCGATGTAGATGTCTACTTTGCCTTCTCGCAGCAGTTTGGCCATGTTTGAAACTGATGTATCGGGCACGAAAGAGCCTTTGGTAATACCTTGGTCATGCAGCTGTGACACCATGTAGTTGATGAAGGGCGTGAATTCCTTGCGGTCGGCCTCCACCCCATCCTCATCAATTATTGTGCCAACCTTCAGCACGCTTTTGTCAGGGGTTGACGTTGTACTGGTGGCGGTGGGGATAGCGACCTTACTGGTGTAGTAGTGCCAGGCAAACACGCCACCGGTTAAGATAAACACGCACACTACCAGTAGCGCTGCCAACTTGCCCTTGCCCAGTCGGTGCTTGGCCGGCGAAGCCGGGTTGCTGGGTGATTTGATTTGGGGGCTAGAGGTGTTGTCTGTAGCTGGTGCGGCTGATGGATCCGGGGTTTGATTGGTCTGCGGTGTTGTCTGATTGTCCATAAAACTGCCATTTCGCTTATGATTGTAGGTTATTACAAGTTTAACACTACAGGTGGCCGCAGACTAACGGATTTGCGTCGAACCATTACCTTTACAAAAGAAAAGGGTCGTTGCATAGCGCAACGATCCATCTCTGTTAGTTATCGTTTGGCCTGGGGTGAGGGATTCGAGCCCAGAGGGTCATATCTAGCACGTCTTTTTATAGTCGGCAAAATCCCACGTTTTGAGGAATTTAGTGACAGCCGTCTGACCGCTCTGGTATAAAAACTGTTGCTGTGCGGGTGTAATCGCGAAATCGGTGGACGAAATGTTGTCGGTATCGATGAATATCGTCCGGCGCTGCGTACATGGATCGTCGATGTGCATTTGGTCGTGTGCATTTGTGGTGGTAGACAGTATTGCTAGGGAATAGTTTACGATGTTACTCGTAGAATTGGGTGCGGTACCAGCTCGTGGCTTGGCCGAAAGCTTAATACCAAATGTCGGCCAGTCGTTTGTCGTATCAAATAAATCTATAGGGAAGTTGGATAGCAAGCCGCCGTCTACCAGGTAGCTGTCCCGCAAGCGAGAAGGCTGGTAGAAAAATGGAATGGACATAGACCCACGTACCGCCTCGGCAACAGGTTGTTTGTTTGGGTCAAGGCCGTATTTTGCGTAGTCCCACGGCAGGCGTAGCATGCGCCCCTGCGAGACGTCTGACACAACGACCACGAGCTTGTAGCGTTGTTCGGGTGGCAGGTGTTTGGCCCAGGGTTCGGTGAGTGCAAGGTCTGCAAACGTTCGAACGCCCAACGCCTCCAGCTGCCCAGCCAGCCATGTTTGCAGGTAGTCGCCTTTATAAATGCCCTTTGTAAGAGCGATTGATGCGGCTTCGCCAACCGCGCCGAATTGCGCCAGGAAGCCTTTGTCCTTGAACTTGGTATAGTCCAGACTGTGCATCGTTTCTGTTAGTTTATCTGCGGGCATGCCTGCCGCAGCTAACGAGCCGACGATTGCGCCGGCGCTGGTGCCAGCTACTCGCCGGACGGTATACCCCGCACGAGAAAGGACTTCTATGGCGCCGACTAATCCGATACCCTTCACGCCGCCACCCTCAAGCACTAGATCGCACCACTTTGTTTGATCGCTCATGATGTTTTGATTGTACAGCGCATGCGTTGTGCCAGCAAATTGCTCATGCTCTGTACACTTACAGTTAGGGAAAGCGGAAGCATTTCACACTTCCCCAGTCATAAGCCGTCCGTACATGCTAAACTGCAAATATGGAGCCACAAACGCCGCTGCCTCTTGCGCCCGATCATAGCCGGCAGCCCAGTCAGCAACCCGTACTGCCAACAAGCTCTGGATCAACGCATACCAAGCGTAACTTGGCGACTATAAGCGCGGTCGTGCTCGTTGCTGTAGCCATAGCCGTTCCTTTAGCGCTCCATTTTCTAAACAAGAAGACACATAACGCAACCAACAGAACGCAACAGAGCGCCACGCACGCTTCACAGACAACACCGAAGACCGAGCAATTCATTGCCAATCCAGCAGATGGGTCCAAAGTTTCGATCAACGAAACTGATTATTATAGCCTCACGGTCGGCACCACGGCGTACTATGGTCCAATAGCCAAAATTAACGACGCATATATTCGTATGCTTCCTACGGCATATAAAAACCAAGGCCAGCTGACATTTACGGGCGCAAACGAGCTGCATGATCCCGAACCGGCTACATTTTTTGCGCTCAGTAGCATCTCGGAAGTTCATAAGCTCAGCGACTCACTGCCGGACGATCTCACTATTATCAATTTCGTGAAGACACAAGCTACCGAATCTGCAAATACAAACCTCTCTGACAACATTGATTCGTACTTAGAGACAGCGCAGCTGCAAGCGTTCTTTTTCAAGGATGGCATGGTTTTCTTTGCCAAAGCGTCAACCATGGAAGGCAATTTTCTTTCTGGCGCACAGCATGTTTACTACATGAACGGTATCAACGGACAAGTCAGCCTGACTGTAGCTAAGCCTGACCAGTACGCGTACCGCTCCGGCAAAGAGCTGTTATATTGGCAAAACCTACGGTCCGAAGGCAAAGTAGCCAAGGCGATCGCAGTTTATGAGCAGCATAAGCCCTAAGAGCGGGCCGTTTTGGCTTAAGGTTCTTGTCATTATCACTTGATGGCGCTGAAACTAGGGCGCGTCCACAATGAGCCCGCTCTGAGTGTCTACAACCTGGGAATCTTGTTGAATCCGCTTGAGGCGGTCCAGTGTGGCGATAGGGAGTGTAAGTGTAAAGACACTCCCTTCCCCGGGAACAGATGAAGTGAGGACGAGCTTTCCACCCATAGCCTCGGCTAAGAGCCGAGAAATGTAGAGGCCAAGGCCGGTGCCACGCGTGGTATCTCGGGTGAGGATACTGTTACTAGCTTGCTGGAACTTATGAAACAAAAGTGATTGAGACTCGGGTGCGATGCCAGACCCAGTATCGGTGATGGTGATGTTGAGCATATTGAGCATATCATTTGATGGCACAGCTGTGATTGAGATAGTGCCTTTTTCGGTGAATTTGATCGCGTTGCCGAGAAGATTAAAAATGATTTGTTTGAGGCGATTCTTGTCGGCCAAGATGGGCGGGAGCAGGTCCTTAGCTAGGAGTTCGTGGGCCACATGGAGCTGGATGTTCTTTTGGGCTGCGAGCCGACTTAGCTCATACGTTGCCGTCTCAATCACTTCGGATAGCATTAGGCTCTCCAAATGGTAGCTCAAACGACCTTGCTCCAGGCGTGATGCATCGAGGAAGTCGTTAACAATTTCGATGAGGCGACCGCTTGATTCGTGAATGTCAGATACCATTTCCTTCAGTGAGGGGTCCTTGAGTGCATCCTCATAATATTCCATGATGAGCGACGAATTCCCCTTGATGGAAGTGAGCGGAGTACGCAATTCGTGGCTGGCGATCGAGAAGAATTCGTCCCGTGAACGCTCTAGAATACGCTCTTCGGTGGTGTCCTGGATGAGGATGGCACAACCAATGGATTGGCGGTCGACAACCATGGGCGAAAGGTAGACTTGCCAGTTGCGGTTGTTAAAATTAATATCTTTAATTTCCTGAGGAAACTGGCGGTGGAGGCATTGCTTAATGTCGTCGGAGAGAGATTGTTTTGGTCCGAATAGCGCTTGGATTTTAGCCAGAGATACGTTGGTGCAGTTGCTTGCAAGGTGACTGGTGTCGCCACAGAATAATTCATGTGCTTCGGCATTCACTTGAATCACGTTGAACTTGGCGTCGATGATGACGAAGCCTTGCTTGAGACTGTTGAGTGATGTTATGAGGGTGGTTTTGGCTTCTTGGACCTCTCGCGTGCGCTCTTGCACTTGTTGCTCAATAATTTCGGCGGCGTGGGCGATCTTGCTAATGTCGGTTATGACCACCAGGTAGCCTTGGCGGGTGCCATCTTCGATAATTTGTGAGACTGACATTTTGGTGGTGAGCATCCCGCCACTAGCAGTACGCACATCCACGGAGTCAAATTCGCTCACGTGGTCATGAGTCGAGGGTGCAGACAAAGTCTTTTGAAGCGCGCTTGCGTCCCAGTTTTGGCTTAAGAATTGGGGAAAGTGCATGGTTCCCAACTGCTGCGGGGTATACCCCAGCATGCGTTTTGCTCCATCGTTGGCGTAGCCAATTTTAAGATCGTCGGCGATCTCGATGACAGCTTCGTTGATGGTGTCCAGAATGTTAATAGCAATGAGCGCTGGGGTGAGGTCGAGGAATCGGTAACGCTTGATGCCGTAGGCGATCACCGCGATGCCAGCGGCAGTGAGGGGGACGGCGAGCGGCACAATACTAAAGGCGCCGATGGCTGGCATGAGGCCATCAGTAAAGAAGCCGAGGGTGATGGGTACCCCAGAAGCAAAGATGAACAACCGGGCCTGGCGTTTGAGGCGTGGATCTAGGGTGCGACGGTAGAATCTTACCAGCATGACAATGGCCAGGATATAGAGCCCAAAGACCCATAAATTCATGAGCATGTAGTAGTGTCCGGGTGGCACGAGGCCTCCACCCCAGGCAGTGGGCACGACCTTGCTAAGCGTGTACTGGTTAAAGAAAGACGTCCGTAGATCCAAAAAGACGAGGAGCACGGTGGTGGCAAGGAGCGGGGCCATGGTCCAGATGTGGTTCTTCTTCGGGCTAACGTAGGTGAGGATAAACATGTAGAACGTGAAGGGCACGAAGGCGGTCACCAGCGAAGAGAGCGGCCACCAGAACAGGGCGCTTTCGAGATTGGTACTCATGCGGATAATGGCTTCGATGAGCGCCCAGGCTAGAAGGAAACTAACATGGGTGGCAAACCAGCTGAGGTTGTCGGATCTGGTTTTAATGCGGGCGATGAAGACAAGAATGACCGTATTGCTCACGACCGAGGTGAGCGATAGGAGCGCGTAGGGACTGAATCTGAGGTTGAAAATGTGAGCCGCGAGGCCCGAGGTCACCACGAACAGCGAGGCCATTCCCGCCACAATAATGGCAAACCAAATGACGACCCATTGGTTCGCGTTGCTCGCCTTACCTTCCATCTGCTTGGTTGTCATATTGCTTACCCTTATCATACTACGGCTCGACGCTTTGCGCGCGCACTCTTGTGGCTATAGTGTGTGGCAAGAATATTCGTTTGATGTAGTATGTTGCGGTAACACACGATATATGTTATTGTAGTATGATGATTAAGGAAATATTTCCGGACGGTGAGCCGCTGTTTGGTCCTCAATCCTTTACTCCAACTCCTGCGTCCAGGGGATGGTCCGCGTATGCCGGTCGCCTTCCCTTGCCAGCCTTTGATCTTGAAGCCTGGAGAGCGGAAGAAGAGAGGCTGACTGCGATACCCGATGATGCCTTTATTGAAGACAATCTAGTTAAGCGTGAACTTCCTCAGACCGAAGGCTTAGACGAGTCGGCGAGAGAAATACTTGTGGCAGCGGCCATGGATGCCGGCCATCAACTTGTAGACGCTTGTCGCTACGGAGGTGATGGCGCTAGCCACTATGAGCTTATCGACGCTTTGTACCGTGGCTGGTCTGTCAGCCAACAGAGTGCCGACCAAAGTGGTGACGCCGTCCTGAACAGCTTCGAGTCATTTTGCGCAGCCTTTGCCCCAGACCTTGATACACACTTAGTAGGTAGGCTTATCAATAAAGTGGGCTACTTCAATCGGTTTGTCGTGGGACAACGTATCTTGGAGGTGGACTACGGGGATACCGCCAGTACGCCACAAGGTTTTGGCCGCTACAATTGTGCTGGCGAGTGGCTTTGCCTTGACAGGAGCAGTCGACACAGAAGATATATAGATAAAGAAATTGTCGACGAGGTGCAAGAACTGAATGAATCCTGGCCAGACCCAAGCAAATTGGTCTTCCACGAAAGCGGGTCCGCCGCACTCGCCGGCATTGGAGCGGAGAAAGCCATTCTGTCTGGCGTACGCGCTATTAAACGTGGCTACGTTCCTAAGACTGGCGAATTTATTGAACATCCGGTTTTCAGTGGCGGTGATCGGAGGGTAGAAGATCGCGCGTCAGGCACCATATGGGCAGCATTTGGCATGTCTGGCTCGTACACCTGCATTCGTTGGTTTGACGAATACCCGGTTGCGTTCGGCATTTCTCAAGAGGATCTCATAGAGTACCGTAGGCAGCAAGGCCATAAAATCCCAGAGCTTTTCGAAACCGGTGAAGGTATCATGGCTGGCCCGGAAATACCGCTGGCACTAGCAAGAGTTATCTATGTGCCGAAACAAGCAATCTTGGGCGCAAAAACCTGGGTAGCCGAAAATTGCACACCTGGTACTCGAGCGATATCACTCGAGGCGGCACAGATGTATGGCACTGTCACATCCAAGATGTCCGAGCTACTTGCCCAGGACCCGGTAATTATTCGTTAATATCCGTTCGACCTAGCAAGTCAAACAATCCAAGGTTTTAATTCATCGACATGTTGTGGGTTAACGAAAAGATTAAGCGTTCTTTGCCTGGGCGTCCTCTCTACGTAGCCGCCGTCTTGAAAGAATGAGTAGCGCAACAACAAGTCCATCGCTAAACACTACGTACATAGGATATAGGGCGATATCTAAACGTAGTGTCGTTAGTGCAAAAAGGTTCAGACAGGCGGCTAGCAGCCCGAGAATCCACGATAGAGTACTTTCCGTTTCCGGGTGGATATATGCTTTCTTAAAAAGAGGCACATAGCCCAAAAATTCTGATGTAATGCTTGCGTATAGCGCTATAGCGGGATTGTCTGTGACTACCCAGGCGAGGACACCGATGAGCGCTCCGCTCAAGCAAATAATATCCAGCCTGCTAAGTCCTCCCATGCCATATTTGAACGACAGAACAAATATAAATAGCTGCAGTATGGCATACACCAATGCAATCCAGATAGTTTGCCTAGCTCCTGATGCAAAATAACTAAATAACGTGACAAGGCTTATGATGGACCAAATTGCAAAAGTAGACCGCTGAGGTTTAGTTTTACCTCTGAAAATGCTGATAGCATAAGGGATAAAGGCGACAAACGCGAGCACCCCGGCAATAACCCCAATGACCGATTGAAACATGTCCTTATGATAAGAGATGCTGCGTCGCAAAGCCAGATATGGCTATAAACCAGACGTTGCAGCCGCAAGTTCGTACGCATTGGCCGCGCGTACCCACAATGCTTGCATACTTCCCTGGGTTTGCACTGGGCAACCACGCTGTGGCGTACTGATTGTAACGGTGTGCTTAGGCAAGCGTCGAAAGATAATTTGTTCTTCGCCCCGCGGCAAATCTATTTCAACCATCATGCCTTGATTCGTTTCTGTATCGATCCCTGGGCGGGCGTACGTTTTCATCCGGAAACGCCCCGGCTGGACAATAATAGGCTGGTTATCAGGATCGTCTAACGGCGCCATGACATTCCGCATATCGTTACCGTTGGTTAGTTCTCGCACTCCGCGCCTCCCACTGCAAATTTTATGCAGCAACCCAATATTTGTATAGGGGTCGCCTGTTCTGCCGCCGCTTTCGCGGTCGTCGTGCAGCACGGCAATAGGTGAGGCAAGATGATAGCTACGGCGCAGCACATCAAACAGTCGTCCTTCTTGCACGAACGACATCCCGTTATAGTCTGCATAGAGCGCCGCGCCGCGCATAATGACCATGATGCGCGAAGCGCCATTTTCACCGAGGCGCTGCGCCCGTCGAATGACGGACTCCTCCAGTTCTTCGGGCGTAGAGATGGCTCGCACGGCATCGGTGATTTCGTCTTTGGTCGGGTCTCCGCCGAGCTGGAGGTCACCTTTGCTCCAAAATGCATGCAATCGATGTTCAAAGATAGTCTGGAGAACTGCAGGTCGTTTTAGCACCTCCTGCGTAGCACTTACTGCTACGCCACCGCATGCTACTGCGAATCTATGCATACGCTCTGCTCCATCCAGGCCAGATTCGAGGTCGAGTGCATCGAGTCCCCCATGGAATTGCGGCTCTCCCGCTATGCTGCCAAAAGGATTATTGAATACGTCGTAGAGCCTATCCTTGGAGGTAGAAGCGTCCGCGTCCACAGATGTCGCCGGACGTATAAGCGTTGGAGTGGCCATACCGTACATTCTAGAACAATCTTTGTAATTATATGCATCATTTTTAAGAAGTAGTGACTTACTTTTGGAACAGGGCGTCGGGGCAATAGAGATTTACTAGATTCGCCGACAAATTACTCAGAAAAGCTATAATGGGCAATATGATGCACAGCAATGAGATAAAGATCGAAGCCGATCTTGTGCGAGAACTACTAAAAGTACAGTTTCCGAAGTGGGCCGATTTACCACTTTCTCCCATCACGCCCTCCGGAACGGACAACGCTATGTTCAAGCTTGGCGACGCCCTGGCCGTGCGTTTACCGCGCACTGAACATGCTGCCCAAAATATAGAAAAAGAGTGCCGCTGGTTGCCGAAGTTAGCGCCACATTTACCCTTGCCGATTCCCGCACCGGTAGCCCAAGGTAAGCCCCACGAGAAGTATCCTTTACCCTGGGCCATTTGCCATTTATTGGTCGGGGAGAATCTAAATGTTAGTCACCTTGATGATCTGCATCAGGCAGCTATTGATATGGGAGAATTTGTATCGGCTTTGCAGCAAATAGATGTGGCGAGCGGTCCAATCAATAAGCGAGGACTACCGCTTAATACGCGGGACGAAGAGACGCGGGCAGCAATCACCCAATTAGAGGGTGTTATCGATGTCGATCGAGCGGCCAGTGCCTGGGAATCAATGCTCGCCTTGCCGCAATGGAACGGCTTGCCCACCTGGCTCCACGGCGATCTTCATCCCGGCAATTTGCTTGTAAAGGCTGGTCGGATAAGTGCTGTCATTGATTTTGGCTCATGTGGAGTAGGTGATCCAGCCGCTGATCTAATGTTTGCATGGGCAGTGTTAGATACTAAGAGCCGGGAAGTATTTCGTTCAATAGTAAAACCCGACGAAGCTAGCTGGGCGCGTGGGCGTGGCTGGGCATTCACCATGGGGATCGTTGCGTATCCGTACTATCAAGAGAGTAATCCTGTTTTTGCGGCTGTTGCCAAGCGAGCGATGGATGAAGCACTTGCTGATTGCTGAAAAAGTTTGGACAACCTATCTCTTCTACCCAAAGTCCAAACCAAAAAATCACCTCTCTTGAGGGGTGATTTCTGTTCGAATACTATGGCTGGGGAGATAGTTCCCGGCTATAACTTTTTAGAGTGATGAAGCCGATGAAGAGGTCGAGGGATAACCGCATCTTTAAGTGTTCAGAAAAAGTCCTTTCGGTGTGACCGAGTGGGAGTTAATAAGAGTTTGGCCTTTGTTCTAGCCGATTTAGCACAGCCTCTACTACTCTGAACTATACTAATTATGGCTACCCGAGATTTGCTACGGGCCTTCTGCTGGTTGCTTTATCCTTGTTGACACGAGACTAGTGGTGACCTCGAGTGCTGACACTAAAGCACCAATGCCGAGAGGCCCCAAATCAACTTCATCCCAGTTGTCAATTTCTTTGCAGCCCAGTATACGCGTGTCACGCACTGGTAACCATGGACCTTCCGGGCCTTGCATGTAACGCTGTGCAAATGTGCGCCAATCAGCAAGCTCTCCATCTATGCCTGCCTTTTTCCTATGACGGCCGTCGTCTACCGGTGACATGAAACTGGCGCTGGCCGTCACGTGTGTCCCTTGTTCGCTTAAGTCGCTTTGTAGATACAGCATAGAGCCCCATGCGTTGTCGCGCCAACCATACATGCCAACATGGAATCTGACGCGCTCCTCGGGTAGCGGGTAAAGGGAAGTGGGTCTGACCCTTTTAATTATGCGCATGGCGGCTTCGCCTATAGGGGTTGACTGTCGCGTGGCGCATATGCTGAGCTGGGCAGCCAACTTGCCGCTGGGAGGCCCTAGCTCGACTCGTATGGCGTGCGTGGACCATTTTGGATTATTACTGCCAGACTCTTTTCGAAGGTTCGCAAGCGCTGCTTTGGTCTTGTCGTCTATGTAAGATTCCCCGCTGTCAGCCAAGCTGCCTAGCGTATGCTCGGTTGTCTTAACATCTATACTTAGTCCCGAATCGGCCGGCAGTGATTTCGCTAACAGAGCCATGCGGGCTACGAACACTTCTACTGCACGGTAGAGTACAGGGCCTTCAGTTGGTACTGCGGGAGCTTCGTTGAAAGATTGTGGAAGTAGGAGATCCATAATGTATGTTCTACCTAGAGTAGCATGTCAATCTCGATAGGGCCATATACTTGCGCATATGTCATCTATTTGGCTAAGGACGAGGGTTCGAGCTACCTTCGGCGGGTAGGGTAACGAGCCTCTACCTCTACAATAGACAGATCACCGACTGGGTCAGCCGGTCTATAGTTTGGCCACTCAACATATGATTGTCTAACATACCTACCTGTAATTATACAACAGGTGTTAGCTTTCACTACCTAGCAGCCGTCCCACCCAACCTGAGGCCCAGCTCCGTCCCGGCTCTCTTGATGTTTGACGAAGTCCGGGAGCAATAACGTGCAGCACCGATACACGCCTTAAATTGTAGTGCGGAGCGTCAGGACCGCGAGACGAGAACCCGTATGTAGCTGTCTGTATCGTTTCGCCAACACTGATATGCGGTGCTCTGCTTCGGAAAAGGACAGCCGCTGCTGCCGCTCCGCTCTTGCGCATTCTCACTAAGCGAGCTTCTACCCACATAATGCGATCCGGAGCGTCACTCTCGGAGTCCTGTCCTGCCACTACACCCCATTTAAGCAAATCTGAATAATGACGCCCTTGTGCGTCTTTCCCAAATCGATCGGGGGCATCCGGATGAAAGCTGGGTGCTGTAGCGGTGAGGTGCGCTGGCAACGGCTGGGCTGCGATCTTCTCAAGATCGTAGTCCTCCCGCAATGATGTACCATGCATTTGCTCCTCTCTAAATAGAACGACCGTGCCGAGCGAAAACTGCGTAGCGTCAAATGCGTCGCCAGCGTAAAACGATCGATCGACCCCTACGTTGCGATCCGGAACGCATGTGCGCAAGGTGTCTCTCGCAAATCTCTCTGCGCTGGATAGATTGTTGAGGGGTGCTGCTACGTGTTCTTGAACATGACCTAAGCCAAGTGTGTGGCCGCTCCAATGAGCTGGATTAAAATAGGGTTCTATATCAACCACTTCTGACATGTCGACCTATATTATAACATCTAATATCCGATGAAGATGTCAAAGAAATTCGTGAATTGCTTGAGGCGGCCAATCCCTCCGACGTATGGGCGTACAATAAAACGCAATACACGGATAGCGTAGAGAGCTTCAGTATTGTAGTTGAGAGTGCGTCTGGCGTACCGACTATTATGGCAGGCGGTCCCAGAGTTTCTGATAGAGAGATCCTGCACAAGACCTACAATGCCACTAAAGCAAAGTGTGCCGGTGTGTGCATCGGTCGGAATGTCTTTAACAATGATCATGGTAAGGAATTAACACTAGCCTTGAGATCGGTCGTCCACGACGGATTAACTGCGGATGAGGCGTTAAAGGTGTCTGGTTTTGCGAAATGAGATGATGTATTCAAAAGTTTGGTCGTCCTAAGGTTCAAGAAGCTTGAATATGGCTAGCTAAAGTACTCATTTATTCTGGGCGGGTTGATAAGGACTTATGGTGTATCTTGCCCACTATCCCAAACACCACCCCAAAACAAGCAATCAACCCAGCAACGATTTGGAGCCCTAGCGCATAGCCCCTACCACTCGTCAGAGCGAATATCCCGTAGACTCCCAGACAAACGAACTCAGCCACGAAACTCGTAACCGAAGTAGCAGTGGCGCGGGCTTCATCGGTAATCTCATGTTGTAGATATGCGTTCAGCAATACGCTCATGGCGTAATACATCAACCCAAACAGACCGAGAGATAGGGGTGCAAGTGAGGCGGGTAAAATTGTTGCAATGCCGAGTAGTGCCGCCCATACAACCAACACTAAACTCACGGGTAGCTTACGCTCGATCTTACCGGCGACGAGGCTACCAAGCGCACCAAATACATATATGCCGGTGATCCAGAGAGCGACTGTCCGGTTGTCGTAACGCAGTTCGTGGAAGAATAGGCCGTAATACTCATCGACAACCCGTAGGCCGTTGACGACAGCGCCTACACTCACAATGAATAGTACGGTTGGGCTACGAAGTGTTATACGCACACCAGCCTTTAGCGTCTGCATGTAGGGAGCACGCTGTACGTGCTGTACTTTTGGCGCAGATGGAAGTGAGTAAATAGCAACTGCCGACATACAGATAGCCGCCATGCTGCATAGCAAGATGAGCGGATAGCCGAAACCAGCCAGAACACTAGCGCCAAAGCCGCCCAAAATAAAGCCAGACAAAGCGTACGTCTGCATATGACCAGTGACGCGTGCGTATTGTTTGCTTTGTCCGAGTCGCTTCAGCTCGTCGAATACAAACGATTCCAGGGTGCCAGATACAAATGCTCGCTTCACACCCCACAGTATGAATCCAACCAAGAAGCCAATGTAGTTGGGGAACAGTAACCAGCACGTAAATGCCAACGCCCGCACCATAACTGCAGCAGTCAGGACAAAGCGGCGTGAGAATATATCCGCCACCGACCCTGCCGGTATTTGCAGCACAAAGATAGTGGCAGAAAGCACAATAAGCAGGCTGGATATTTGCGCGCCTGTTAGCCCGTGCGCTTGGAACATCAAGGTGTACAGAGGGTAGATGAGGATGAGCTCGTCAAAGAACGAGAAGAAGTACAGTTTGAGGCGAAGACGTCCAAGCTCATCTGAGTGGACCGGTGACAGTTTGTTTAGAAAGTTCATAATTACTCCACAAAAGAAAAAGCCGAGCTAATCGGTGACGTATCACACAAGGGCTCGGCTTTCTCTAGTAGGTTGTTATAGGTAATTAAAAAGTAACCATGGGTGTCCCTGGTGCGACGTGGCTACTGTTTACTTACCTGTACCATATGATGGATCTTTCTAATCTAATTTCTAATATATATAAGATAACATGGCAAACTGCTAATGTCAAGCGGCTGCCGGAAAGGCGACACACATTTAATGATAAAACAACTGAACAATGAGGCAAAAATATGATGCTTCGTTATTGATTCAAAGGATACAAGCTCACGACAGTCAATGTGGGGTGCCAGATAAAAACAAATGCCCCAAAATTTGGAGCATTTCTACCTCTGTTGAAGACCTTGGCTGGGGACGAGGGATTCGAACCGGCAGCTAGTTGTTATCACTGTCGTAGGGTACTAGAAGGTTTTTTAAGTTTGCTACGAATTTGCTGATGCCACGCATTTGATATTTTTCGGTGAGTGTTTTGAGGCGCGACGCGATTTCAGGCACCTCGGGCTTGTCGACAACAACAGATAGGGCTAGTTCTTCAAACTCACGATCCTTATCTGCTTTGCGGTCTAGTCTTACCCCGTTTAACTCGTACGTCAATAAGGCGCTCATTAAGCCGGTACGCTTGTTACCTTCGACGAAACCGTGGTTTCTTGATATAGACTCTAGGATCACGGCACAAACGGTGTGTAGATCACAATCATCGTTATAGGCTAAGTGAGTTTTGGGCCGATTTACTGCCGCATGGATTACCGTTTCGTCTCGTATGCCGGGTCTTCCCCCCGATATTTCAAGGATTGCATCGTGTAGATCCTTGATTAAGTCCTCTGTCGGGAGATAGATGAGCATTACTTATCCGCAAGAGAAATAAGGGTCGCCTTCATATTGCGAGCCAACCGCTTCACGACTTTTTTGTCAGTCTTCTTTGCGAAAATGAGTTTTGCTGCCATAGATCCATACTAACACGCACGGGTCTACGACGACAATTCGCACACGATTTCGGTCATACGATACCCCGAACAAGGAAAAAGGACCTACAAAAGCAGGTCTTTTTTCCTTGGCTGGGGAGCATGTTCTGGAATATAACCTTTGCGCCACTTTCTGACGAAGATATCAAAGTTATTCGAAGCCTGCTTGAGGGTCAGAATTGTGTGTAAGAGTCTTTCAGCTTGTTAATCAGCACTTTATAGTCATGAGTGTTACGCTGAGCGATGGAGTGCTCAAGTGTACTGACAGCCAAGTGATGCATCGTCTACTGCCGTACCCACTGAACTTTGTCTTCGAGCAGCTCTTTCTTGGGTAATGTGTGCTTCCACTAATGGTTCAACATGTTCCAACGCCTCGACTAACAGGTCAAGTCCTTGGAATATTATATTGGTATCTCTTGTGGCTTCCACAGCGTCGGGCGAAATATTGAAATAGGCAGCGAGCGCACCTATGTTTGCCTCATCATGCGTAGTGCCGGTGAACGATGGGCGTAGTCGCCTTGCTGGACAGCCGCTGCTGGTAGAGCCGGGAGTATCATAGCCGCCTTCCGACTTTCCTGCTTTGTTGACGGCATCGAGTGCTTTGAGTAGGTGTATCTTAAGCGCTGGCGTAAAGTCTACGTTGCCGGCTTCGTCAAAGGTAAACCTTAGAGGGGGCCCTCCTTCAAACAGCTTATATGTTTTATGAAAGGACGTGGAATAGCTACGCCATCTGGCATTAGCGGTAAACGCTGCAGTGTCTACCATAGCCCTAAAGTCTGTACGATTTAGCAAATTGATAATGCTGTGAAGAGTGTCAGTTTCAAAACCTGGTACCCATTCGCGTTGGGCCGCAACCGATATATCGTATGCTAGGTGCAGTGGAAAGTGTGCCTGCGTCTCCATTCCCTCCCTCATGCTGTAAATCGTCGTACCCGCATATGTGAGCTGAGACATGATGTCATCTATTGTTTCTATGCCAACTTCCGGCATAGTTACAGGGCAGTTCAGCAGGATCTCAGATACTCGCTGGGCCGCAGCCCAGCTTGTGGCAGGCAGCGGATATGGTGAATCAGTCATGAAGATCTCATCTGCAGTCAAACTTGGTATGTAGGCGCGCCGTTCCGCGTAGAACGGCTCAACTGTTTCGCGGCTCACCACAACACCTACAGTACGCTGCATGTGGGCGCGAGACAGGTCACGGTCACGCTCTGACAAGAGAGCTTCGTTGGGCATATAATTATATATTATAACACAAATACGTGTTATGGGTAATGGCTATGACTACGCTACCGCTTAGAGTCGATCATGGTGCTGGCTTTCTAGGTAGGATAAGAAGCACGCCATACTACTAAAAAACGAACAACGCGCTCGTCTTTTTCATTCTAAAATGGCTGAGGAGATGGTTCGTAGTCCAAACTTCGGATGAGGAAGATTCTAAAGAGAAGGACATTGAGGAGCTACGTAGGCTTTTAAGCTATGACGAAGACTAGCCGACGACGCGCTGACCCTTGGCGTCAACCACAATAGCCTCGCCATCATGAAGTGCAATAAACGGAATATGATTGGCTATGTAGTATTCAATTGTTCTGTCAATTTCTTTGGTTTCAGGGTGGTCGGACTTATAGTGCGGCGCAATCGCATACGGCAAGATACTTAGGCATTGCCAAATTGTCGGGCCGTCTGGATAGCCTTCGGGTATAAAATCGGGTAAGTCGACCCTTCCATCGATACCTTCAAGACTCGGGCAAAGCATAAAAGGGCCCGCGCTGTAGCCCGCATAGACTAAGGCATCGCTGCTCAGCAGCTCTTTAATCACTTTGTCCGCACCACTATGGTGGTAGGCTCGGCGCAGCACAAAACCGCTGCCTCCGCGTATGTACATCAAGTCGTACTTAGTAAGCTCCGCTTTTAGTTCGGCTGCTTTACCAAAATACTGGCGCAGGTCTAATTCTATGGGATTGAGACCAATACCTTTTAGCTCGTTCATCTCACGTTCCAGCGAAAGGGCGCGGTCAGCCGGGCTTTTATAATCATCGGCATTGATAATATGTCAAGCTCCGCCTTTTCCGGACACCCTGTCTCTTTCCAGCGGAGCTGGGGTGAGGCTGGCAGCGTAAGCTGCCGGACTCATCTTGAGGCTAGTGTGAATACGGTCGTAGTTGTAGTAGTGGATGTACATGGCAATGGC
>DATIIH010000005.1:0-33517 GCA_035479875.1 Patescibacteria group bacterium
CAAAGGTCGTAGGTTCGAATCCTATCGGGCGTACCAAACAAACTTCTGACTCATGTAGTCGGATTGCTGCGTGGCTTACTCGGAAATAATGAAGTCCGCTATTTTGCAGGCATACGATATGACTTGTACTAAATAGTAGCAGGAGAGCGTATGTCGTTTGAATCTGACGAATTTCGGAGTTTGCTAGATGCTCTCAGAGCTGTTGACGCGGCCAAGACCGGGGCGCGTGACGCTGCTGATGCGGCTCGGAGAGATGCGCAGCAAGCAAGCCGGGCGCGCGCAGAAGAGTTTAGGCGTAAAGGCGATGCAACTTTAGTCCTAGCATCGAGCATAGGAGCTCTTGCTACTGATCGAAACATACCCAAAGACATCGTGGTAGGGCATTGGGTCAAAAAGTGGTGGCAATTTCGAGAACCTGAGTTTTTCGGTGAGTTGTATGGATGGCGCCTTGACGAGGTCTTTTTTGGTCAAGAATCGACTAGGATAGGCATGGGGCCCGACGCCGAACCCGAGTATGAATATACACCTGCCCATTATAGCGGGATCCTCTTGACCGCAGCAGGCCGGCTACACCAATTCGATCGCCCCTACAGCTCTCGTTATCCGTCGACCGTAGGAGGCCTGACGGTGGCAGCCAGCAGCTCTGCAATCGGGTATTTTGAGTACGACGAACATTGGAGCTACCCAAGTGCCCGTTATGACACCGCATTGGCTAAATTTGTTATAGCACATGAGTTAGGCTAGCCTCTTCTACTGTAATCTTCAAACTTGACCCCGATGTAGCCTGTGTCGTAATTTACTATTCCGTTTATGGTATTCTTAATAAGATATGAAAAAGCGAGCAAAAAAAGCATCTCTTTGGGCAAACAAAAAGGTAGCGATAATCGTGGCAGCCGCATGCTTGGTGGTTGCGGCCGGAGCAATGCTCACGGTTTACAAAGTGCGTACGTATAATCAGGCGGCCGACCAAGCAAACATCGTAGAGATAAGAGAGCTCGTTCTATTGGCAATCAGAGGCCTCAAGAAAGATGCGCCTGTTGACCCGCGCACCGGCGACGTATATTTTCCGGAGAGCGGGCTGTACCTACCCAACCCTCACATGACTCTGCCGTTCACCTATTTATGGGACACGGGCGACGTCACAAACGCGCAGTCGCAGCTCAGCATCAGTACCTACCCGGTGTTTGGGACCACGCGGCTATATACAGCCAGGAATAATATGGAGCTATTCGCCGCCATACCGGCCGTCCAAGCTTGCTCCAGGGGTATAAAGGTGGTCACTCAGAAGTTCGCACAAGACGATACCCAAAACGTACTCAAGCACACGGTGCACCTCGATAACGGCAAAGACGTATACATATATCTAGAAAAAGATTGCCCACAACTCGCCACCACGGCAGACGCCTTGGCAAACATAAGATCATTCTAGGCAGAGTTATGTACGATTTTGTAATCGAGCAACCTCTGTTCTGATATGATTAACCCATGAAGAAAATTGTTGTTGCCTCGACGAATCCCGTAAAGATCAAGGCCACGCTCGAAGGCTTTAAACGCATGTTTCCGGATCAAGAGTTCGAAGCCGAAGGGATTTCTGCAGAGTCTGGCGTTAAAGATCAGCCTACCAATGATGAAGAAACGTTCCTGGGCGCGATGAACCGTGCGAGCAATGCCCGCAAGGCCGTCAGTAATGCCGACTACTACGTTGGCCTGGAGGGCGGCATCGAAGCAAAGGGCGCAGAAATGGAGTCGTACGCTTGGATAGTTGTTATGTCCAAGGAAGGCAAGGTTGGCAAAGGTCGCACCAGCGTATTTTTCTTGCCGCCCAGAGTCGCGGCCTTAATCGAAGAAGGCAAAGAGCTTGGTGAGGCCGACGACATTGTGTTTGGCAAGACGAACTCCAAGCAGGCGAATGGCGCGGTTGGTATTCTGACGCATGACGTGATACAGCGGTCAGATTATTACTCCGAGGCAATTATTTTTGCGCTCATCCCTTTCAAGAATCCAACATTGTATTAGCTTTGTTACTATAGAGCTATGTACAAACCAAGCCTCCTTTTCGACCGCACTCCCGAGGAGAGGCAAGATGTATTTAAGTCTTGGGCGCGCGACGACCAAGCGTTCTTTGCAGCGGGCGCTTGCCATATCTTGGCCGATCTATTCGTACAACTGCATATGCATGAAGGCTTTAAGATGATCTATGTAAAGCCTAAGCAGGGCTTTGCGGGCAATCATGTGTACGCCACTAATGGCGTGTGGGCATTTGACCACAATGGGTGGACTAAAGAGAGCGAGCTACTTAAAGTTACTCGGCAGGCTTATACAGAAAGATATCCGGGCTGGAGCTGCACCAAGCACGTCATCGAACCCGCCATTGACGCGCTAGAGAATTTCTGCAAAGCCAATAATTGTCGATTGCCCTGGCAATTCGCCTATCTTCCTTGGGAGCGGGCCTACAAATATATTAAGCAGTTCCCTGATTCGCCGCCGGCTTAAACAGGGTCGGCGCTTTTATGGCTTGGTAGTTATCCAGGTGCCGGAGCCGGCATCCCATACCTTGGCCTTGGCTGTGTCCGGTACGCCGGATGCGTATATCTTGGGTGTGAAGGGGTCCCAGGTGCCAGTGCTAGCGTTCCACACTTTGCCTTTGCCCGCTGGCGGGGCACTGAAGGTGTCGGTCTGGGTGACGCGTTGGACTTGGTTGGTGGCGTCCCAACCGGAGAAAACCGACGTAATAGTGGTACCGTCGTCGGTGAGCGTGATGCGACCATAAAAACGGCAGTTGCCACCCGAATTGTTGTACTCGGAAGTGAACGAGCCAAGGTCGAGTCCGCCGCCGGTGTTATGCATTGGCGCTGCACAGTAGACGGGGAAGCCGCCCCAGGCGTTGTCGGCCGGGGCAACAACACCAAGACAGTGGGCGTCGCCGTGCCACAGCATGACGTTTTGTACCAGGCTGGCGTTAGTAGAAATGTAGTTGACGATGTCCATGCGCTCGGTGTTGTACGACCACCACTTGTCTGGGCCGTTAGTGAGCAGGAAGGGCGTAGCAGTACCGGCCCATTGGGGGTCCGAGATGATGACTTTGAGCGGTTCGGGCTGGATGAGCTGGGTTTTTAGCCATGCAAGCTGCGTGGCACCAAGCATCGTTTTGGAAGCGTTGTCGGTGTTGGCTCCGGGTGAGCGATCGAGGTTGCGGACGTCGACCATGATGAAGCGCACGCGCCCTACGACCCAGGTCTGGTAGAGACCCCTAGGTGTGGGATTGGTGTCGCCGAGGGCGCCGTAAGGGAATACCTGTTGGTAGGCGGCAATGTTGGTGGCGGTGTATGCGGTGTTGGAGTCGCCGTTGTCCGGGCCTGATTCGTGGTCGCTACGGCAGTAGTAGCCCCAAGCATTGGCTATCATCGCGCTTAGGCCGTTGGCGCCCGCGATCTGGGTTTCATATACACTCACTTGCGTAGCCAGGGTGGTAGAGACCGTACCGGAGTAGTCAAAGTCGCCCGTGAAGACGTTAAGGTCGGCGTTGTAGGTGGTCCAGTCGTTAATTGCTGCTGGATCGGCCGCTGCTTGAGTGATACATGACACCAGCGCTACGGTAAAGTTGGCTGGTACGCCCGCTTGCTTGAGCGTTTTTGCCTTGCCCACCGAACCGATGAGCGTTTCGCTCCCGCCAGATGGTGTGTCGGCTAACTGGTAGTAATACTGGGTGCCGTAGCTTAGGCCGGTGGGAGTATGGCGGACGTAGCCCATAGAGTCGGGGACTTGCGCTGCTACGAAGGTGGCGTTGGCGGTAAGTGCAGCGTCGGTAGCTACTTTTAGGCGGACAGAAGTAGCTCCCGCTAGCTTGGAGACTACCGTGAAGCCGGTCTGGGTTGGCGCGCCGGCGATTGATTGCACAACTGATCCTGGTGTTGGGCCGTTCGACTCCTTGAGCGTGATAAGGAGTGCGCTCCAGGCAGAAGAGACTATGGTGCAACTGGCCGTGACGGCTGTAGTAGATGACACTTTTTGGTACGCCAAAGTGTCCCAGACGGACGTGGCGCCGGAATGGACGGTGCCGAGGTTGGTAAACGAACCAAAGCCGGAGGGCGCTCCGCCGCCGTTGCCGTCTTGGAATACGGCCACGCAAAGTTCATTGGCCTGGCTAAGCGTTCCAGTGGTGATGGACGGGCTGGTCGACGTGCCAGTGGTAGGAGTCGGTACTTGGTCGACGGCGCTTGCAGTAGCTACGCCGGAACAACCCAGAATAACGGCGGCATTTGAGGCGCCAGTAGCGCTGTAGGTAAGTGTGATGGTGTCGGACGTAGTGAGGGCAGTGGTGTTGAGAGCAACCCAAACCGAACATTTTTGGCCGCTAGTGACGCTCGCGGCTTTGGAGTAGCTGTTGCCCTGAGAGTCGATCACGGCGTTGACATTGGCATTACCACCGCCAGCACCAATCACTATGGCGTCGCCAGTTGTAGTGGCGCTCGTAACAGTGATCGGGAAACTCAAAGCCCCAACGGACTGGTTAGCAGATGCAACTAAATATGGTGTGCCAAGTGCCATTACAACTAACCGCTCGTATCAAACCAAATATCGCCATCGTTTGGACTTGATGGCGCAGTGGTGCTAACAGTGATCTTGTACGGCAGGTTGGCTTTAGGGACTTCGCTAGAGGCATCCAAAGGGGCGTAGCCATTGACCGCGCCTTTGTTGGCAGATTTTTCGGTGGCAGCAAGGTCGCTAACGAGATTGGTGACTGCGGATTCCGGCAGGGCGATAACAGTACTGGCTGCTGCTGTGGCGCGGCCTTTACTGTCGAGGGTGAGTTGGGCGACGTGTGTCGCGTCTCCATAACTGCCGGCTCCTACGCCAGAAGTTGTAAGTGTGGGGTTGGGATACGTGCCTGTAAGGTCACCTCCCGCACTACCCGTGGGCGGCAAAGAGGCGGGGATCTGTCCGAAGGCGGCTGCTTGACTCGAGGTTGTAGCATTCGGCACTAATGGCGAGTTGGAGAATGTTTTTATACCAGTCACAGTCTCGGGCCCAGCAAGGTGGACAACGGCATTGTCGGCGGCTTTGGTAGCTAGGCCTGGCACTGTGGGGTTCGGATAAGTACCAGTCAGGTCGCCACCCGCACTACCACTTGGTGGCAGCGAGGCTGGAATTTGCCCGAAAGCCGCCGCCTGCGTAGAGGTGGTGGCGTTAGGCACTACAGGTGAACTGGAGAAAGTCTTTACGCCGGCCACAGTCTCGGGGCCAGCTAAGTGGACAACGGCGTTGTCCGCGGCTTTGGTTGTTAGAGCGGGCACAGTCGGCGCTGCCGCGGTTCCAGCTAGATCGCCTGCAAGCTGCACGATGCCTTTGCTAGTGGTAGTGGCGTCGGGCACAGAACCGCCACCTGTAGGCGTGGCGGGCTGCCACTGTGAAGAGCCGGCGTTATATGACAACACTTGGCCGTCGCTGGGCGCGCCAGAATTTACCGGCCGTCCTTGCAGTCCGGTGACTGTCGGCGCACCGGCGGTACCGCCGAAGTCGGCCGTCAATTGTACCTTACCCTTTGAGGTGGTCGTAGCGTCGGGGTTGACGACAACTTGGTGTGTGCCGTCAGCATTGTGCTCAACGGTCAAGTAGTCATTAAGAACGGCGCCCCAAACGCCATCGTCTCCACCGGGATTCGGTAATCGGCCCATAGATCTGCGACTTTCACCTACTATTACTTGCTTATGATTTAAGTTTACCGAATGTCAACCGATCGGGCAACAAAAAGAGGCCCGAATCCATTCTCATGCAAGGGGCAAACGCCAGCGTGGTTGGCTCACATCGCGCCCGCCGTAAGCTTGAGACCGTTGACGGGACGCCCAATCAGGCATACCATTTTAGTACATAACCATTAACGATTAGGCAAGGGATATGCGCATACTATCAAAGCTAAGTATCATGACCGTAGGGTTTTTGGTAAGCAGCTTCACCAGCGTAGCTGTGGTGGCTGCCGAGTCGAACTCGCACGCTCATGCGGAAGACACAACAACCACAACCACACAAACTACCGAGACCGAAGACACTACAGAAGGCTCGAATACTACAGAGAGTCACACTGGTAAAACCGAAGGTACGGACGGCTCGACGAGTCATATTGGCACTAAGCTCGCGGAGGCTAAACTCAAAGTCTGCCAAAAGCGGGAAACAACAGTTAACAACATAATGGCCCGCATTGCCGACCGAGGACAGAAGCAACTCGATCTATTCACATCTATTGCCACGCGGGTAGAAACGTTTTATGCCAACAAAGGTAAGACACTCAGCAACTATGACGCCCTAGTGGCCGACGTGAATGCCAAAAAAGACGCCGCCCAAACAGAAGTGGACAGTGTGAAGGCCACGAGCGTCACGTTTAAGTGTGACGGTACAGACCCTAAAGGCACAGCCCAAAGCTTTAAGGGCGATCTTAAAGCCGAAATCGACGCTCTCAAAGCGTATAAAACAGCAGTCAAAAACTTAATTGTTGGTGTTAAGTCGGTGCAGGGTTCAACTACCTCAGCCGACAACAGCCAAGGTGGTGACCAATGAAATATCGCGGTGATCAATCAGGGTTCTCGGTAGTTGAGCTTGTGGTCGTAGTAGTAGTGCTTGGCCTGCTCGGTTTTGTGAGCTACGGTGTGTACAGCCGTCATCATAAGGCGAATAATGCGGCAACGAGCGGCAGTCAATCTACTACGGCCAGTGACGTTGCGTCTCCACCAAGCGTTAACTCAACCAGTGATCTGGATAAAGCGCAAACCACACTCGATCAAACAGATCCGAGCGGCAGTAACGGCACTGATTCTAGCGAGCTAGACGCCCAGCTAGCAAGCTTGTAACGTAACTAGGCGCGTGCCTTTTATTGGGCTGTCAGGTCGTTCACGTCTAGCGTGATGGCGCTGCCGTTGCCGGCCTCGCCAGTGAGCAGGCGTTTGGCTACGACGTTTTCGACAGTGCGCTGCACCACGCGGCGCAATGGGCGGGCGCCCAGGCGCGGGTCGTAGCCTTGTTGCACGAGCCAGCGCTTGGCTTCGTCGGTAACTTGGATGCTTACTTTTTGGCTGGCCAGCGTTTGGTTAGTCTGGGCGATGATAATATCTACTACCTGTAGCAATTCTTCGGGAGTGAGCGGGCGGAACAGTACGATTTCGTCAAAGCGGTTTAAGAACTCCGGTTTAAAGTCGTGGTTGTTGATGAGCTCGTCAACAAATTCTTGCTCAAACTGTTCCAACTGTTCGCCTTTTTGAATGTGTTCACGTATGCGGTCGGCGCCGGCGTTGCTGGTAGCGATGATGATCGCTTCGCGGAAGTTTACCTCGCGGTTATTCACGTCGCGCAAAATGCCTTCGTCGAGCATTTGAAGTAGTAAATTGAGGACGTTGGGATGGGCTTTTTCGATCTCGTCGAGCAGCACGACGCTAAACGGTTGCTTGGCAATTTGCGCGCAGAGGCTGTTAGGATTGGTGGCGGCGCTTTCCAGCATGCGGCCGACGTCAGTGGCTTCGCTGTGCTCATTAAGATCGACACGCACGAGGTGGTCGGCACCCCCAAAGTATGCAGTGGCCAGGCTCTTGCTAAGCTCGGTTTTACCTACACCGGTGGGGCCGAGGAACAAGAACGTGCCCATCGGCCGCTTGGTATTGCGCACACCGGCACGAGCGCGGCGGAGCGCATCGGACACCACTTTTACGGCGCGCGTTTGGTTGATCATTGTTTTGTGGATTTCGTCTTCGAGATGCAGCAGTACGTCGCGCTCACTAGAATCGGTGGCTTTGTGCACTTTTACGCCAAAGCGTTGCTCAATGGCTTCTTCTACCGAATGTACTGTCACCAATCCTTGTTGAGCAAAGTTGGCGGCTGCCTCCAGTACGGTAATGGCGCGGCCAGGGAAGGCTTGGTCTTGCACAAAGCGGTTGGCTAGGTCGTAGGCGTTCAAGAGCGCCTGGTAGGTGTATATGACGTTGTAGCGGTGCTCCATAAGCGGCACTTGGTCTTCTGCGGCGCGCAAAGTGCTTTCTTTATCGAGCGGTGGCATCGAAACGCGGTTTAATAGCTGGGCCATAGTGGGATTGGTTTGGCTGATCTTTTGCCACCAGCTTTCGCTAAAAGTGAGAATCATGCGCACCACGCCGCCTTCCAGCACAGGCAGCAAAATGTTAGAGAGGTCTACTGAGCCGTTGCCGTCTTGCAAGAATAAGTGGGCGTCGTCTAAAAACAGAATAATGTTTTTTGCTTTGACTGCTTCATGCATCACCTGCACTACAGTTTGCTCAAGCTCGCCGCGGCCTTTGACGTGCGACAAAATCGCCGATGCGTCTAAGCCCACCACTTGGCGGTAACGCAGGTTTTGCGGAATACCTTTATCGGTGAGCAATTGTTCGGCCAGAGCATAGACTACGGTGGTGCGGCCAGAGCCCACTTCGCCCACTAGCGCGATGTTTTGCCGCCCGGCGTTAGCTAGCACCTGCACCATGTTACCCAGTACCCGGTCGTGACCTTCAAGCTGGCGGCGCATCAGCCCGCTTCGTTGCACCGTTTGGGTGATGTTGTAGCCTAATTGACTGAGTAGCGGTGTATAGCCAAACGCTAAGTCGCGTCCAATCCCGCCAAAACTTTGCTTGCCATTAAACCGTTCAAGCGTATCTTGCAAGTGGGCGTACCAGCCGCAACCGGCCATGATATCTTCACGCGTGAGGCCCATATGCGGTAAGACAGTGTCGCACATCGGCGAGCCAAGGATAATCGCGACTGCCACGTTAGAAGCGTCTATTTGTGTGCGCTGGTTTTGCACCGCCAGGTGTTGGGCCTGTTGCCAGGTGGAGGCGGCACTGCCCGGCTCGTTGCTGGCCTGTTCTTTGAAGATGTTGAGTGGTATTTGGAATCTGCTGGCAAAAAAGTTTCCACCGTGGGTGCGGTCGGTAGCCTCGATTACCTGTTGGAGCGATGGATTGGCGGGCAATTTGCTGAGCAACTCTGCCTCGAGTACTGCTTGGAAGGCTGTTGCCCTGGCAATATCTTGAACAGATTCGAGCTTGTGGAGCTCGCCTTGGTACCACTGCAAGAGTATAAAGATCGGGGTGGCTGCAACCAGACCGAGCAAGAATAGCGGCCTATGGAGCACAAAAGCACAGGCCGCAAGCCCGGCCAGCGCCAGCGCACTTATTCCTAAAAGCAGTCGCAGTGGTTGAGCGGCCAATCCCTGACGAATGCGAGCCTTCCGAGCACGAGCTTTTACAGCGGCCGGGATCATATCGCCACTCCCGTAGCCACCACTACTATCGCAGCGAGTGGTACCAGCGGCATAAGTGGCCACAACAGCACAATCACTAGCGTAAGGATGCTATAAAACAGCATTACAATGGCAGCAGTCAAGATTACAAAAAAGCGCACCACAAACCCAACTAAGCGCGACACTAAACTATCCAGTACGGCCTGCATACCGCGCCCGTCAACAAGCGTTTGTCGGTAGGGCGAGAATAGTGTAGGCAGCAACTTACCGAGTGAGAAGTACTCCGCCCAGTACGACATGTTTTGGCTGGCCTTAGCAATTCGCCATTTCCAACCGCGACCATACCACCAACCCAGGCAATATATAACAAGCATGATTACCTATAAGTGTAGCAAAAATGTCACAGAGCCGTTACCTAGGCCGCAATTCCGATTTTGCGTAATACTCGTTTTTTAGCGCTTTTTATTTTTGACGCGGCTTGAGTGGTAGAAGCCGAGGCCGGCTAAGACGACGAGTAGCGCGCCGGCGGCGGCAGCGCCGAGGGCAGCCATGTTGGCAACCATAGCCATGGTGTCAAACGCGTAGGCGTTGAGCAGCAGGCCGCGCAGTGTTTCGCCGCGGAATACGGTTTGCACCTGGCCAACCAGCTTGGTGTCGGTTGGGTTCGCGATTGACGCTGCGCTGAGTTCGGCGTAAGTTTTGCCGCCGCCGACTTTGTCTAAGTGCACGGCAATAAAGTGGTCGGCAAATACCTCAGCCTGGGCGCCGGTTGTTAGTTGTTGGCCAGCGTATTTGCTCATGGCCAAGCTGTCGGCAAGCGGAAGCGACGTTATTGAGGCGCTGTTAGGCGCAGGGAATTCGATTTTTTGAGCGGCTAATTGGTTGCGGACCTGGGTGTGCACAAACCTGTGTGCATAGCAGAGGACGAGCGAGGCTGCGAGCAGCACTACGCCAATAATTAAGCCGGTTGATGATATAAGTTTATCTAGAGTACTTCGATTCATGATATCTCCTTACTACTATTCTTATGAATATCTTAGCATAAGCGGTATGACTCTGGTCACAGACAAACGCACCGTTTGCTATACTTCAAACAGCATGACAGTACATATAACCTATTTTGTTCACGGCACAACAACAGACAACGAAAAAGACCTGGCCACCGGCTGGCTGCCGGGCGAGCTTTCCCAAAAAGGCAAAGACGAGACCAAAAGGTTGGCCGAGCAGCTAGCTGGTAAACATTTTGACGTAGTATTCTGTTCCGATCTGCAGCGGGCGGTAGACTCGGCCAACTTGTGTTTTGGCGGCAAGTGCGAAATCATCCACGACCAACGACTGCGGGAGTGCAACTATGGCGACCTCAACGGCACCGCCGCCTCTGCCTTCAAAGATAAATTGACAGACTATATTGATGTCCGGTTTCCAGAAGGTGAGAGCTACCACGATGTCACTATGCGCCTCTCGAGCTTCGTAGATTTTTTGCGTGAGAACTATGACGGCAAACGGATCGCTGTTGTCGCTCACCAAGCACCGCAGTTAGCACTCGACGTACTGCTTAGGGGCAAATCCTGGCACCAAGCCATTGCCGAAGACTGGCGCAAAACTAAAGCCTGGCAGCCAGGCTGGGAATACGTCACCAAAGAAGAATAGTTATTTTTTGGCAACTTTGGTAACCGTGCCGTCGTCGGCGTGTACCACCACGGCTTGCCCATCTTTGAGTTTTTTAGTGGCATTAGTGGTGCCCACAACGCAAGGCTTGTGCAGCTCGCGCGCTACAATCGCGGCATGCGATAGTATGCCGCCTTGGTCGGTCACAATCGCCGCGGCTTTTTGCATCAGCGGCACGTAATTAGGTGTGGTTACTTCGCATACTAAAATGCCGCCTTTGGGGAAATCAATATCCAAGTTATCTGGCGATACGATGCACACAATACCGGCGGCGCTGCCCGGGCTGCCGGTCTGTCCGCTTACTAGCGTTTGACCACCGGCGGCCTTGGCCGGCGCCGTACGTACCACGGTGTCGGTAAACATCTTACCCAGAGCCGGGCTGTAGTCGATAAACCAGGTGCCCATCGACGAATCCGCAGTCTCAAAATAACCTTCAATGTAGTCGTGCGTAAAAGTGGCGTCCACAGCATCTTTTAATGCTTTTTGTTTGGTCTTATCGGTTACGTGGATATGTGCCGCGAGCGTTTTGAGGTGCTCGAGTGCGTCGCTGTTGTGCGGGTGTAAACTCCAGGTTTTGAAGTCGTAACGGAAGACAATGGGCGCGACGGTGTCGTGGAACCCCTGCGTTAACTGGTGGTGCCCGCCAAAAATAATTTCACCCTGCATGCCGTGTTTGTTTACGATAAAAATGGTGGCCCATGAGTAGTCGGGTGGGTGGGGCACAAAGTCTGCCAGGTATTTGCGTGGGTCAATGTCCTGCTCTTTAAACCAGGCATATGCCTTGGTGATTGGCAGGCCCCGCATCCGGAATTTGGGCAGGCCCTTTTCTTTGGCGTTTAAGCGTAGGGCACAGAGCTCGTCGCCGCGCTCCTTCAAAAAACGTGCAAATTCGGGATTGTCGTCGCGTAGGTCGGCTGCTTCAAACTGGGTGGGCTTATCGAAGGGTAGGCCGATAATACCGTTTACCACGCCCAGACGTTCGCGTTTAACGTTATCTTCGGTGCGGATAGTCTCGACGTCGCGGTGCTTAATATCCTCGAGCCATTCGGTGAGCGATTTTTGCGTCTTAAGCAGCTCAGCAAGTTTGTGGTCGGCCATAGTGTAACCCTCCTCGGTTAGTTCTCATTATAGTATTACTGGGCCAATGTGGTTATCGGGCGGCTTTGTAAAATATAAAACGTTCCTTTGTGGAGCGCCCATTCAACATCGACGGGGTGGCCAAAAAAGGTTTCCAGTTTGCCGATAACACCTGCAAGATCGGCGATATGCGCGTCAACTAGCTTTTGGCCTTTACCTTCCAGCCCGAGGAGTTCCCACACGTTTTCGCCGGCGAGACTTTTAACCAGCTTTTTAGCTTGTTCGGCGATGTGCAGTTCGAGGACGTCGCCAGACGTTTTGTGCACCACGTACGTGTCCGGCGTAATTTCGCCCGATACAATCGCTTCGCCTAGGCCTAGCCCGGCTTCGATCACCATATGCAGCCGGTTGTTTGTAACAGGATGCACCGAAAACGCCACGCCGCTTAAATCACTTTGAATCATTTTTTGGACGATAACAGCCACCGGGCCTACATCGAGCGATTTTTGTTTGGCATAGGCTTTAGCCCGTGCCGAAGTTGCCGACTCCCAGCAGCGCTCGATATTTTGCAAGAGATTGCCTCGGTGGGTATTCAAGTATGTATCGAGCTGGCCGGCCCAGGCGGCATCACTGCCGTCTTCGTTGATGGCGCTGCTGCGCACAGCAACAAAGTCGGCGCCCAGATCGTCAAAGCGTTTGAGCAGTTGCTCCTGCAGCTGTGCGGTCATGTGCTTAAAGGCGTGCGCCGAAACCACAAAACCCTCCGGTACACTAAAACCGGCGGCTAGCATTTTAGCCAGGGCGCGCGCTTTACCGCCTACCGTTTGTACGTCGTGTGCACCGTCCAGCCCCAGTACTAGATCCCTCTCCATGGTAGCTATCATAGCAGGCGAGGGCGAGCGTTGGCAGTATCTATTTAGTAAGCTGTTTGATTTGCTCGGCGAACCAACCAGCGCTGGGCCGAATGGTGCGTTGCATAGTAGTGCGGTCGACGGCCACCAGGCCAAAGCGCGGCCGCCAGCCGTCGGACCACTCAAAGTTGTCGAGTAAGCTCCAGTGCAGGTAGCCGCGCAGGTCAACTCCCTGGCGTAGCAACGAGCGCAAAGATGCGAGCGTTTCTTCGATCCACCACTGCCTACGCGTATCGGCAGCGTCGGCCAGGCCATTCTCGGTAATAATGATTGGTATTTTGTAGCGCCGCCAGGTCTTTAAGAGTAGTGGCTCGATGCCGCGCGGCTCCATGTACCAGCCCATGTCGTTGTACGGTCCTTTTGGGTTACGCTTGGTACCGAGTGCGGTGTAATAGTCGGTAAAGTAATAGTTGAGGCCGATAAAATCGACGTGGCGTTTAATGCGGTCGAGATACCACCAGTTCCAAGCGTAGTCCACTAGTTTAACGAGGAGCTTCGCAGTAGGCGCTTTGCTAGCTGGTTGGCTGTTGACCAAGTGCGCGGCAATGCTGATTTGGGCCTGCGGATTGCGCTGCTTCCAGATGCGATACGCCCGTTTGTGTACCAACATAAGATTGTAGTAAACGGCGAGTGTGTGGAGCGGATTTTTATCTTGCGGTGGCCAAATACCCTGGCCGTAGCTGAGTGCAGCGTAGACATTCGGCTCATTGAGGGTGAGCACGTAGGTTACCTCGGCGCCAAGCTCTTCGCTCATTTTGGCGACGTAGCGTTCAAAATACTTGAGATTACGCCGCTTTTCGAAGCCGCGCTTGTTGGTAAACCATTCGGGCATTGTCCAGTGCCACAGAGTGAGCATCGGTTCAATGCCCATCTTGCGCAGCCGAGCGATGTACTCGTGGTAGTGCTTGATGGCCGCTTGATCCCATTCGCCTTCGCGTGGTTCGACGCGCGACCACTCAATGCCAAAGCGGAAGGTATTTAGGCCTAGCTTTTTTATAAGAGCAAAGTCTTCGGCGTAACGGTTGTAGTGGTCTACACCTTTGCCGCAGATGTAATTGGCCGGATCGGTAGCTTGTGCTTTGATGGCTTCCCAATCAGCAAACCAACCGTACTTCTGAGGTGCGTTTTTGGCCAGTGCTTTGGCGTGGGCCTCTTCCCAGGTGCTCCACTGGCCGTGATTGCCGCCTTCTACCTGATAGCTGGAGGTGCTGGCGCCCCATAGAAAGTCATTAGGAAACTTGTCGCTTGTCATGCGGTTAGTATGCCAGAATGCGGCCTATTATTCGATAGCTCACCGGTGTTGTGCTTATGCTAGACAGGTTATTGACCTTTTGGCTATTTTAGTGTATTATCTGGTCAATACTGTAAGGTGTTAATAAAGTAAGGACGAAGATGTTTAAGAAGTTGAGTCTTGGCCTCTTGGCCCTAGCAGTCATTCTATTACCCTTAAGCCCTGTGGGCGGCAAGGCTTCTGCTGCTACGCCACCGGCTAATCTTATCGCTAATCCTTCTATGGAAACCGCTGCTGCCGATGGCACGCCCGCCAACTGGCACGATGGCAGCTGGGGCACCAACACGCACGCCCTCACCTACGAGAACACCGGCCACACCGGTAGCCGCAGTCTCAAGACCACCGTTACTGATTACACTAGCGGTGACGCCAAGTGGTACTTTGACCGCATAGCCGTCACTCCGGGAACCAACTATGACTACAGCAACTGGTACATGAGCAGCGTCGACAGCGAGATTGATGCTGAAGTTACTGATACTACTGGCGTCATTTCTGACCAGTACGTTACTACTGCTTCGGCTAGCCCTAGCGCTTGGGCCCAAGTAAAAGCACAATTCGTGGCTCCGGCCAACGCTCAGACCGTCACATTCTTCCAAGTGATTAACAAGGTAGGCTCTGTCCAAATTGACGACGCCAGCCTTGCTGTTTTCGCTCCTGTACAGTTTAACCGCGCAATGGTTAGCCTCACCTTTGACGACGGCTGGACAAGCCAATACACCTCTGGCTTGCCGCTGCTCGACCAGTACAACGTGAAGGCCACCTTCTACATCATTAGCGACACGCTGGTCCACCCCGAAAACTACACCGACTACATGAGCGCAGCTCAAATCCAGGCCATGCAGACCGACGGCCAAGAGATTGCTGCACACACAGTCACACACCCGCACTTGCCGACCCTCACTGTCCCGCAGATTGACACCGAACTCGGCGACGCCAAGACGACTCTGCAGACCCTATTCGGCACCACTGCTGCCGTCAACTTCGCCACTCCCTATGGCGAGTACAACAGCACGGTGATCACCGAAATCCAAAAGTACTACCGCTCGCACCGTTCTACCGACAGCGGCTTTAACAGCAAAGACAACTTTGACATCTACAACATTGTGGTTCAGAACGTTGATGACGCTACTACTCCGGCCCAAGTTGCTGCCTGGGTGGCTCAAGCCGTGAGCGACAAGACCTGGTTGGTGCTGGTGTACCACGCGGTTGAGGCTGACCCCAATGCCAACACCGAGGACTACTCAGTGACCCCGACTAACCTTGCAGCCGAACTGTTGAACATGCAGCAAAGCGGCATCGCGGTAAAGACCGTTAACCAAGCGCTGGACGAGATCAAAGCCCAGAGTACGCCGACAACCAAGCCGGGCGATGTTAATGGTGATGGCACCGTTGACGCCCTCGACCTCAGTACGCTACTTACCAACTGGAAGTTAACTGGCGCTACAGCCGCTCAAGGTGACTTGAACGCTGATGGCACCGTTGACGCCCTCGACCTATCAGCATTATTAGTAAATTGGAGCAAATAATCATGAAGACTAAACTTATAAGCATTTTGGCTTCCACTGTTGCGGTGGCCAGCCTCTTACTCAGCGGTACAAGCTATGCTGCAGGTAGCGCCGCCTTTTCTTTGTCGCCAGCCAGCGGCACTGAAGATATCAACAGCACGTTTGCAGTCGGCATTTATGAGAACGGCACCAGCGTTAACGTAGTGACCGCCAATTTGAGCTACGACACCAGCAAGTTGCAACTCGTGAGCGTCGACATCAGCGCCAGCGCTTTTGCCTCTGACGCTGGCAGCACTAGCACGAGCATCTCACGCTACGTCCCCGCAGGCGGCACAGTGAGCGGCCCGGCCGAAGTCGCCGTCGTCAACTTTAAGGCCATTGCTGGCAGCGGCACAGCTAACGTTACCGTAGGCACCAGTGGTTCGCACATCGCCAGTGGCGGTGCAGACCAATGGAACGGCGCTCCGACAAGCGGTACCTACACACTTAACACACCTGTTGTTACTCCACCCCCAGCAACTGGCGGCGGTTCGACTACCGGTACTGGCAGCACCACTAAGACGACCACCACTACCACTTCGTCCAAGACTACTACTCCAGTTGTAGCCGGTGCTAGCACTACCCAGCCTGCAGTTACGGACACTACAGCAGCCATCACTAGCAGCAAAACCGTCAAGACTACGCCCGTTGTTATTGCCAACGCTGCTAATGTTAACGGCACCTCCAAGGGTACTACCCTGTGGTTGCTTAGCCTCGTGTTAGCCCTCGTTATCGCTAGCGGCACGCTGTACGAACTACGCAGCCGTCGCGCTGCTCGTATCAAGAAAGCTGCCGAGGCCAAGAAGACTCTTAACAAGCGTCCAGTCAAAAAGACCACCGCTGCTCGCGTCGCCAAGCCCAAAAAAGTCCTAGCCTAAGGCTCTCAGGGAACGGGCAATACCCTAGCGTCTAGTAATTCGCTATACTAGGCGCATGGCTTATAAAGCGCTCGTGTTTGATTACTTTGGTGTGGTGCAGCTGGATGCCTTTCAGATTTGGCTGGCCCAGAACGGGTTTAAACGTGAGGGCGGCTTTGCCCAGGCGGCACAGCTTTTGAATGAGGGCAAAACTACCATGGCATCGTTTGTTCAGGATATTGCGTCGCTGGCTGGCCGACCGCTGGCCGAGGTGCAAACTGCCCTCGAGACCAACGATGCGGTTGACCCCAAAGTTGTAGCATTGCTGCACGAATTGCAGGGCCGTTACCGCGTGGGTCTGCTGTCTAACGCCAACGGTGAGTTTTTGCGCCGGCAGTTATCGTCACACAGCCTAGCGCTTTTGTTTGATGTTGTGATGGCGTCCAGCGAAATAGGCGTGGCTAAGCCCGATCCAGCGCTGTTTAGAGCGATGCTTGCCCAGCTCGGCACCCAACCCGAAGAGACGATTTACATAGACGACAACCAGGCGTACGTTGGCGCAGCTAACGCCCTCGGCATCGTCGGCGTACTATACACCAATGCCGACGCACTGCGCGCCGAACTCGTAGCCCGCAAGGTTTAAATAGCAGAGCGAGCAGCGAGTTGCTCGTTGTCTCGCAGGTAGTTCGCTAGCGTCATGATGCCTAGAAGAGAGTACAAAAGCTGGTGCTCGGCATTGATTGCCATTTGTACAAACGATAGGACACGGCGATGGGCTTCTCGCGTGCCGTCGCGCTCAAGATCGTAAGGCAAGGCAGTTGGCTGGTCGTTATTGGGCAAGAAGTCTGGGCGGAGCAGGCTTTGCATAAAATATTTCGCTGTACCGGCATCGTACTCGATATCAAGTGCGGAAAACAGCGTTTGGCAGAGTTCTTCGAGTTGTTCGGCAACTGCCGCAATGGTTTCGGGTGGGGCCGCTCTGGCCTGCAGTACGTGCAGACCGTGCACTGCACCGGCTATCGACTGCACGATGGGTGCCAAGGCTTCTTTTTGGGCCGGTTCGGCAGCAGCAAGTCGTTCGGCCACAAGCCGGCGAATGGCGACAGCAGGCGAGGAGGCCTCTTTGTCGAGTGCAAGATCCATAGCAGAGGAGTGAGTTTGGGTGGGTGCGAGTTCCCCGTATAACTCTTCTAGGCTGGCTGGTTCTGGCTCGTGTTGCAGCTCGCCTAAAACGTTAGCGGCAAGGGGTATTGGCCCCTCTGATTCAGGCTCTAGCGTCGCCAGTTCGTCGTCGACGTCGAGCATCATGAGTGCGACAGTGAAATCTTCCAGGATGTGCAACGGCTTTTTGGCTAGCTCGGTCTCCCAGATTGCTGTGAGTGCTGTTCGCTTGACGTTTTCGGCTTGTACGAACGAAGTTGGCAGAGGTTCTGGTGCGAACCATTGCGGCGTGCTGTCTGCGTCGGGCTCGATAGGTGTGAGTATATTTGGGGTAGAGGCAATGACGAGTTGCGGGTCGGCACTTGCCGCAACCACAGTCGGAGCCTCGTCAGCAGTGGCAGCAGCGACGAGTGCCTCTTCGTTAGACGAAACAGGAGAAGCATCGATTGTCACTTGTGCAGTTTGGCCGGCCGCCTCTGCCGCGGTTGCTTGGAGCTCCTCGGCAAAGCGGTGCACCTGTTCGAGAGCGACGACCGTCGGGTGTGGTGCTGGGCGGCTTTCTGACTGGCGCGTCGCCACAATACGAGGGTGGCTGCGTGGCATTGGTGGTGCCTGAGGTGCGATAGTTACAGGCGGTGTTTTAGCCTCCAGCGGCGGGATCTCGGGTTCGACTGCCGTAGTAACGTGTTCCGTGCGTATGGCTGCAGCCGGCAAGGTCGCGGCCGCAACAGGCTCTTGGGCTCTCGTTGTTGTTTGCTCTTGGCGCGGCAGCGTTGTTTTAGGAGTTATAGGTTCGGGGTCGCGGGCTACGTGTTTCCGCTCAGACTCGTGAGTCCTAAAAAACGGGAACCCTCGCTTTCCGTTGGCGGTTCTGTTTGCGGACTGGTCAGCAGATCCGCTAAGCTCAATCTTCCTTCATGAAAGGCTGCAGTCCGCGGGCTGACGGTAATGCTGACACCCATAAAATCGCCCATTTGGCCTATCTTTTCCTGTAATCCCGCAAAACCACCATCCCTGTAGGCGCCGCCAAGAATGCCGCCGACGGGGCATCTGGGGTCTGCGATGGCTTCGGCCAATGACCCCGTGTGGCCTCCATAGGTTAGGGGTTGGCCGAGGTCCTCTGGGCCTAGGCCATGAGTGCCGAGTATGGTGCCGTAGTCAATCGCTGGCTGGCCCACCGCCTCTGCGCCGGGCGGCACTGTAAATCCAAGAGATCCCTCATAGCTCATTACCACCTATTATAAAGCGTAAGTCTTAAGTGTGTAAAGCTGACCGCTGGCTAAGGTTTGAGGTGCGAAACAGAGGTAAGCTTGCTATAATACAGCGTACGCGCCCGTAGCTCAGCGGATTAGAGTACTTGGCTTCGAACCAAGGGGTCGCAAGTTCGAATCTTGCCGGGCGCACCAGATTAGAATGTTGTAGTTGCTGCACATGTAACGAATTTCGCTTTACTAATTTTTGGGCGAGATCTATAGTGCTGTGTACATTAACAATTAACATCTTTTGACGTGGAAGTCCGGTGAGATACCGGCGCTGTGCCGCAACTGTAATGCTGCCCGTAACAGGGAAGTGAGTCAGATCGTCGTCTTAAGATAGATCCCGAGCAGGAATACGTATTGTATTTGTCGTCATCCTCGGATGGCGATTTTTATTTACCAAGCCGCGCTTCGGAAACGGAGGGTAATAATATGGAAAAAACTAAACTCAAGATAGTAGCTGCAGTAGCAGTGCTAGTAGTGGCCGTAGGCGGCGCGTCGTTGTATGTCGCAAACCAGCCGAGCGCTAAAGCCAGCACAAAACCAAACAGCGCGCAGCAAGCCACTACACCAGCGGCCAAGCTAACCACCAGTGCAGATAAACAAACCGTAAGTTATGAGGGTCAAACCGGCAAGACTGCGCTCGCAGTACTTACATCTTTAGCCGCAGTTACGACGCAGCAGAGTAGCTATGGGGAGTTTGTAACCGGCATCAACGGCGTGACCGCCGACGGTACAACGCAGTATTGGTCTTTTTACGTTAACGGCAAGTTGGCCAACGAAGGGGCAGGGACGTACAAAACTACCAACGGCCAAAAGATCGAATGGCGAGTCGAAAGCGTGCAGTAATGAAGCTGCAAAAAATCGACACGACGCAGGACAAAGGCATATACCTTGTGCTTGCCGCGAGCCTGATTATGTTTGCCGTCTTTGGCAGGCTGCTACCGCATCCGCCTAACTTTACACCAATCGCTGCAGTAGCAATCTTTGGCGGGGCTATCTTGCCCCGCCGCTATGCGCTAAGCCTGCCGCTGGCTGCCATGATAATTAGTGATTTGGTGATTGGCCTGCATCCGCTCATTCTGTTTACCTGGGGAAGCTTTGCGGCTATTGCGGTTTTAAGCAGCCACTATATGAAACGGCTTAACGTCGTTTGGATTATTGGCGCCAGCTTAAGTGCCTCGGTCTTGTTTTACTTAATTTCGAATCTTGGAGTGTGGCTGCAAGGTACGATGTACCCGATGACAGCTGCCGGCCTCATCAACTGTTACTACATGGCGCTTCCATTTTTCCGCAACACAGTGCTCGGCGACTCAGTGTTTAGCGCAACATTGTTCGGGCTGTACGCGTTGGCCTATACGCTAGCGAGTAATCGCGCCGAGCGTGTACCCAACCAATAAGCAATTTGGTACCATACTATACATGGCTACAGACAAATACTTAGAGGTAGAACTACGCTACAAAATCCCTGACGTCGAGGCTTGCCTCGTCCGGCTTAAAGGTTTGGGTGTTACCGTGGCACGCACCGACCATTTGATTGATGATTGGTACGAGCCGGTGGCCATAAAAAGCCTGGCCGAACAGCGCGACTGGTTCGACAACCAAAAAGGCATCGCCTGGCGCATCCGTCGCTCAGGCGAGCCCGGCCGAGAAAGAATGGAAGTCACCAGCAAGCAGTTAACCGACGACAACAACCATAACAGCTTCCATGAAACCACCGCAAAGTTCGCCAGTTACGACGAAGCCGCCCGCGCCATGGTCGAAAAGAACTACCGCAACTGGCTCACCGTCGACAAAACGCGCTATTACCTTACTTCGACCAATCCGCAGATTAAGGATGACGAGTTTGAGCTCGTTATCGACCACATCGCTGGCCTCAAAGAAAAGATTGGTGTTGGTGCCTGTTTAGAGATTGAGCGCAAAGGCTCCGAAAGCCGCGAGCAAGCCTTAAAGCGCATCGAAATTATCGCCGGCCTCCTAGGCTTTAGCGCGGAGGACCAGTTTGAGATGAGCCTCACCGTTACCTCGATGTCTGCCCTGGCACGGTTCTAAACACCGGCGAATTCGTCCAAAACTGCTACACTAGATATATACCGAATGACAGAAGGGAATTCCTATGGCCCATGCAGAGAACGAAATCCAAATCAATAAACCCGTGCAAGAGGTGTATGCCTTCTTAGCCAACGGCCTCAATAATCCTAAGTGGCGCCCTGGCGTGGTGAGCATCGAGCTAGCCTCGGGTACGGCTGGCGCATTGGACGCTCTCTATAAGCAAGTACTGTCCGGCCCAGGCGGCCGTCGGATAGCCGGTGATTATGTGATCACCGCGGCCGTACCTGATCAAACGCTGAGCTTTGCGGTGGTTGCCGGTCCGGCTCGCCCAACGGGCGGTTATTACATGGAGCGAGTTGGCGCCGGTACCAAACTCAAGTTCGTGCTCGACTATGAGCCTAAAGGTCTCGCCAAATTGATGGGCCCCATGATCCAGAAAACCATGGACGCTGGAGTTGGCCAGCTTATTGTGCTCAAAGAAGTCCTCGAGCACGGTGTCTAGCCTGCTACAATAGTGGCTATGCCCAAACTTACGACATTTGCCGAAGTCAACGAGGTGCTTTTGCGCGTCCAGCCACGTGCTGTTACGGGCCGCGTAGTGTACTCGCTTGATCATGTGGTAGAGCTGATGGCCTATATTGGGGACCCGCAAGAAAAACTCAAGATTATTCATGTGGCCGGTACGTCTGGCAAAACTTCTACAGCCTACTACGCCGCCGGGTTGTTGCATGCGGCAGGCTATAAGGTGGGGCTTAGCGTGTCGCCCCATGTTGACCAAGTGAACGAGCGGCTGCAGATTGATATGGTTCCGCTGGCCGAAGCGGAGTTTTGTAGTGAGTTTGGAACTTTTATGGATCTTGTTGAGCAAAGCGAGATCAAAACGACGTACTTTGAGCTCCTCGTAGCGTTTACGTATTGGGAATATGCTCGCCAACAGGTGGACTACGCCGTAGTGGAGGTGGGGCTCGGCGGTCTTATGGACGCCACGAACGTTGTGATGCGCGCCGATAAAGTGTGCGTGCTTACCGATATAGGCTTGGACCACGTCGCAGTACTCGGCAAAACGATTCCAGAAATTGCGGCCCAGAAAGCCGGAATTATCCAACTGCACAACGCAGCGTTTTGCTACGACCAAGGTCCAGATGTACTTGATCAGTTCCGAGCTCGCGCTCGCCAAAAGCAAGCCGACCTACATATACTCGACCAACAAGCGTTGCCTAGTGACTTTGACTTTTTGCCGCTATTCCAAAAACGCAACTTTGGTCTCAGCCTGGCAGCGGTCACGTTCACGCTTCAGCGCGACAGCCATCCGGCTTTAACCGATGAACAAAAAATGCAGGCCGCCCATACATATGTGCCCGGCCGTATGGACACTCATACGCTCGCTAACGGCAAAATCTTCATCATGGATGCCGCCCACAATGGCCAAAAACTGCACGCCCTTGGTGAAAGCCTGCGAGCTCAGTATCCCGGCCAAGAAATTGCGGCGATAGTGGGCTTTATTATGAGCAGCGATGGTCGGCTTGAGCTGGCTGTACGAGAGGTGGTAGATATTGCACATCATATTATCGTCACTGATTTTAGTGGCAGTGAGCAGGATATTGCGCATGAGGCCCGCGGCCAAGTCGAGATTGTCGCAGCACTACAGGACGTCGGATTTACCAATTATCAAGTTGCCCCAAACCTGGCCGATGCCTATGCTCTGCTACAAGCACGGCCCGAGCCTGTGCTATTGGCCACCGGTTCAATCTATATGCTAGGCGCTTTGCGCGCTCTGTTAAAAGGTAAGCAGTAGTTACTTTTTAAAAATCGCTGCAACAACAATCTTGCGTAAGAGGCCGTGCTTTTTCTTGGGTTGTTCATCACTCATCCCTTTAGTATACGCTTGTTGCCCCATATCCTTGCAGTAAGGTAGATCACAAAGCTAAGGCTCGTAATAAACACGCTGGCTTTAACGTGTGAGAATTGCAGGCTGAGCAGCAATCCGCCAACGCTTGCGGTGAGCGCAAACAACACTGATAGCACCGTAACTTTGAGCGGCGAGGCCGACCACAGTGCAGCCGCAGCCGCCGGCGTAATGGCCAGGCTCAGAACCAGCAGCGTACCAACAATTTGGGCTGCAGCCGTCACCGTGAGCGCTAGAATAAGTAAAAATAAGATGCCAAGCAGGCGCACCGGCACGCCTTTAGCGGCGGCAACCTCGGGATCGATCGAAGCAAATAATAGCGGGCGGAACATGACAAGCATCGCCACAGTAGTCAAGAGCCCAATCACGCCAAGTATAATAAGCTGTCCAGTGCTTACTCCAAAGATATACCCAAATAAAATGTTTGTGGCCTCGGTGGCAAAGCCATGGTAAAAGCTGAGCAAAAGCACGCCGAGTCCCAGGCCAAAAGCTAGAATGACGCCTATGCTGGCGTCACGCTCCCGCTCACGGTTGCCGAGCGTGCCAATCAGCCCGGCCACAACCAACGCGCCAACGAACGCGCCGGCCACCGGATTATTCCCCAGCAGTAAGCCGCCGGCCGCGCCCGTAAACGCTAGTTCGCTTGTACCGTGTACGGCAAAGGCCATACCGCGCATCACCACAAACGGGCCGATCAGCCCGCACGTAATTGCCACTAGCGCGGCTGCCACCAGCGCGTGCTGGGCAAAGGGCTGGGCGAGGTATAAAAAGATGTCGTTCATGAGTGCTCCACTTCGCCCGCCAGGTGGTGATGGGCTTGGGTTGGCTCGGTAGGCAGGGAATCGCTCAGTACAATCACGCGGCCGTGCACCCGCAGTACTTCCACTGGTGTAGCATAGAGCGCCGACAACACGGTACTGGTTAAGATCTCATGCGGTTTACCAACGCGCCATTTGCCGCCAGCGATGTACAGCACGCGGTCGGCGTAGGGCAGGATAGGATTAATCTCGTGCGTCACAAATACAACGGCCGCGCCGCGTTCACGCTGGCCGTTAATGAGTTTGGCGATATTTTGCTGGCTGGCCGGGTCGAGGGAGAGCAGGGGCTCATCGCAGAGCAGTAACTGCGGTTCACCCACAAGCGCCTGCGCAATACGCAGCCGTTGTTGCTCGCCGCCGCTTAGTTTGCCGAGCGGCTTATTGGCATATTTGGAGGCGCCGACTGTCCGGATAGCTTCGTCCACTTTTTGGTGCTTATGCGTGGCGCTGCCGCCAAACCCCCAACGCGCGCCGTCCACACCAAAGTGCACGAGGTCGCGCCCGCGAATTGGAAGGCTAGCGTCAAATGCTTTTTGCTGAGGGATATAGCCAATCAGTGGGTTACCGGTATGCGCTGTCTCGCCAGCTACGTGCACCGTGCCGCTAGTAAGCTTTTGTAGTCCAAGCAACGCCTTAAGCAAGCTGCTTTTGCCGGCACCATTTGGCCCGAGCACGGCTAAAAACTCGCCGGGCTGGATATTCAGATCGAGCTGCTGCCACAGCGTTCGCTGGCCAAACCGGAGTGTGGCGTGGGTGAGAGAGGCGATGGGCTCGCCCATGTTATTTGCCTTGCAACGCGTGCTGCAACGCGTCGAGTTGGCTCGATTGCCAAGCCTGGTAGGTCGCGAATTGCGCAGGTATTGTCTCGGTTACGCCAACCACAGGGATATTGTATTGCTGAGCTAGAGTTTTGAGATGTGCCGTGGTTGGGCTAGTGGCTTGGGAGTTGTATAGCAAGGCTTTGATGCCGTTGCTGGTAATGAGTGCGTTCATGGCCGATTGGTCGGCCAGGCTCGGGTCGTTGCCGTTTTCGACAGCGCTGGCGAAGCCAGCAGGTGTTTTTACAGTTAATCCCATATCGCCCAACAGATAACCCGGCACGCGCTCGGTGTAGGCAACGGGCGTAGCCACGAACTGGGTTTTAATTTGTACTATTTTATTGAGCAGCGGTTGCAGGGAAGTGTCAAACTTTTGGAGATTGGCGGCAAACAAAGCGGCATCTGCCGGGTCCTGCGCGGCCATCGCAGTTTCGATGGCCTGAGCCACATCCGGGACGCGCGTTATGTCGTACCACAAATGCGGATTGGCATCCTTCCCTGCTACGCCCAGCACACTAGATACAGTTAACACGTTACGTTTTGCATTAGGGCTGGCTTCCATCAGTTTTGTTAAGAAGTCATCGTAGCCTAGCCCGTTGGCAATGACCAGTTTGGCTTGCGAAAGCACCAACGCGTCGTGCGCATTGGATTGGTAAGCATGCGGGTCGACACCCGGGTCACTGATGATTGACGTTACCTGCACTTTATCGCCGCCAATCTGGCTAGCAATATTCCCCCACACGTTTTCACCTGCCACTACCAGCAGCTTGCTATTCTTAGAAGTCTTGCTGTGCGTCACTACGTATATGCCCAGCGTAGCGATGCCTGCTAGGTATATCGCGATCAACACAGCCAACAGAATAAGTCGCCTTTTCATAATGCTATGCTACGACCTCAACGCACAAACTGCAAATCCGTCGCAGTAATAGTGCTATTTGCCACGTCTATATGCACCAGTCGTATCTAGAGGGCCAGTGAGCACTATCATCAGTCCGCCTCGGCCCTTTCAATCGATCATGTTCTATCTGACGCGTGGCCGCAGCGTAGTCGTCCTCTGGCCCAAAGCCACTTCCCATCGGCCAAGCTCCCAAAGGATGCGTTTGGTAGGTAATGACTGCGCGCGGCCCCGGCTGCGTCGTACTGACTGCGCCGTGACGTGTTGCTACAAAACCGACGCCCGGACAGACATAGGGGTGCATGAGCCGCTGCCCTGGGTAGTAAACGATTTCGTCCGGCGACGCAGTGTTATCTAGGATAACGCGACTGCCGTTGTGGTCCACAAATGTACCTCCCGGTGAAGCTAACATTGTTAGGCTGGAGCGGTCCAAGTGTGGCTCCGAAAGTTCTGCACCCGGCTCACTGGCTTCATAGATAACAATCCGGACGTCGTCTGATACGATATGTTTCGACGGATTACCGTATGCCGGCTGGGCATGTTTGGCAAGTATGCTTCTACCCGGTAGTTCGGCATCCAAACGAGCAAGCACGCCCAGCATCACGGGGCGGGCGAGGTCCATGAGCTCAAAGCTCTTGCCGTATAGCCTGGCCAAAGGTCGGTCATATGGATCGTCCGACTCCTGGATGCGGTGCCATAGGCCCGAAAGCCTTGTCCTCGAGCGGACCGTAAATGAATGCTTACCGGGATGTCCCATGGCCGGGTCTGGCCCGGTGTAGTGATACCCTGCCCAGCCGGCCTCATACGAGGCGTCGAATTTTCGTGTTCGCCGTTCGAGCTCCGGCAAATCGTAGACGCCTAACACCGACTGAAATAAGCCATGGAGAGCGTTGCGGTCGGCGGCCGAAAATGGATTAGGGCCCATAAAATAGCCGTTTTCGACGAGCGCATCAGTAATACTACCTACACCCTCCAAGTTGCGCCCGACAGCTACAGCCATACACTAGTTATACTATGTTTAAGACGTTCTGCTAAGTATGCTTACGACTCTTGCTCGGCTGCTTCGCCGCCGTAAAAGCGCCGCTTGATCAGTTGAGCACACACCAGGTATGCCACCACAACGCCCATAAGTGACAGAACTTGCACGGTCCCAAGTCCACCGAATTTGAAGAGGCCACGTATAGGCAACAAAACTGCAAGCGTGGCAACAATGCATATCAATATGGTGCTGAGCGCTAAGGCCAGGGCCGGTCGACTCTGTTTAAATGGTACAAACCGGGTTCGAATAATGTATACCACCAGCACCTGGGTGAGGATCGATTCTAGGAACCAACCGGCTTGGAACGCACCCTCCTGCGCGTGGAATATCAGTAGCAAGATGCCAAATGTAACAAAGTCAAAGCAAGAGCTCAAGATTCCATACGACCACATAAAGCGCTTGATGTCACGCATGCTGAGGCGCCGCGGCGTTAAGATTTCCGCCTCATCGACGTTGTCCAGCGGAATAGCAAACTGCGACGTGTCGTATAGTAAGTTGTTAAGCAAAATCTGCGTGGCTAGCAGGGGCAAGAACGGCAAAAACAAACTGGCGCCAGCCATCGAAAACATGTTACCAAAGTTGCTGCTTAGGCTCATGCGTAAATACTTCATGGTGTTGGCAAAGGTGCGTCGGCCCTCGGCAATGCCGTTGGTCAGCTCTAGTAGGCTTTTGCGCATCAAGATAAAGTCGGCGGCGTCTTTGGCTACGTCCACGGCGTTGTTTACCGACACGCCAACGTCGGCAGCGCGTAAGGACGGCGCGTCGTTAATGCCGTCACCCATGTAGCCAATCACGTGGCCGTTGGCTTGCAGTGCCTGAATAATCTGCATCTTTTGCTCTGGGTTGACGCGGGCGAATACCGTGGCGGTCTCCACCTTGGCAGCAAACTCGGCTACCTTCATGCGTGCAAGTTGATCGCCGGTGAGTACGCCGTTCACTTGCAGGCCCACATCTTTGGCAATCTTTTCGGCCACAAAGGCGTTGTCGCCAGTGATCACTTTTATCCCGATGCCCATTTGCTGCAGGCGGGTAAGCGTTTCGGCCACCGACTCGCGCGCTGGGTCCAAAAATGCCAAAAAGCCTTGGAACTTCAGGCCGGATTCGTCGCTTGGTTCGTAGCGTTTTTCGGTGTCGATTTCTTTGGTGGCGATAGCCAGCGTACGGAAGCCGTCGCGGCTTAAATCGTCATATGTCTTTTCGATCATCGTGCGGTAGTGCTTCGTAAGGTGCGCGGTGCTGCCGTCGTAGCCGGTACAGATTTTAAGCACTTCCTCGGGGGCGCCCTTCACAATCAAAAAGCGCCGCTTCTCTGTTTTGTGGTGGACTACTACAGCTTCGCGCTTGCGCTCAAAGTCAAAGGGGATCTCGTCGACCTTTTTGTAGTCGGCAATGTCGACATGCTTAAACGCCATCACCGCTGTGTCGAGCGGGTTTTCAAAGCCGGTAGAGAACAAGCTGGCTAGGTAGCCAAATAATAAGACGCGCTCAGACTCCTCGTTTTTACCGTCCACGTATTTAACCAGGGCAATTTTGTCCTCGGTGAGCGTGCCAGTTTTGTCGGTGCACAAAATATCCATGCTGCCAAAGTTTTGGATGGCCGACAATTGTTTAACGATCACGCCCTCTTTGGCCATGCGCAGTGAGCCTTTGGTAAGGTTGAGGGCAATAATGAGGGGTAAGAGCTCAGGCGTAAGGCCCACGGCAAGCGCTAAGCTAAAGAGCACCGACTGCAAAATATCGCGGTGGAATAAGATGTTCACCAAAAATACAAACACCACCAAAAAGGTAGTGAGCTTGACGATGAGTAAGCTAAAGTCTTTGATTTCGTGCTCAAACTCGGTAACGCGCCGGGCCGACTGCAGCGCCGCCGCAATGTGCGCGAACTTGGTTTGGCGACCGGTCTTGGTGACGCGCATTGCCCCTTCCCCGCTGATTACGCCGCTGCCCATAAATGCTTCGGCGCCGACGCCTTTTTGCTGCGGGAACGATTCACCGGTGAGCGCGGCCTCATTGGTAAACAAGTCTTTGCCATCGATAATCTCGCCGTCGGCCGGGATAATTTTGCCGGCACCTAAGCGCACGATGTCGCCCGGCACGAGCTCGCTGGTAGCCACCTGCACTTCACGGTGGTCGCGCACTACGGTGGCTTTAACGCGCACCTTGTCCTTTAACGATTCCGCAGCTTGCTCACTGCGGTAGGTGTTAAAGAAGTCCAACCCAACGCTCAGCAGAATAATCGTCGCAATAATAAAGAAGCTGGCTTTGTCGCCAAAGAACAGCGACAGCGTAGCAGCGAGCAATAATATAAGAACCAGCGGGTTTTTAAAACGGGCCAAAAACGCCAGTAGTGCGCGACTTTTGTGCTGTTCCTCGAACACATTTTGTCCGTACACCGTCTGCAACTGCTTTACTTTAGCGGACGATAAACCGCCTAAGCTATCCATATAGAGTATTGTAGCAAGTTTATGGCTTTGCGGCTTGGCTGGTATAGCTGCCAGCAGCTTTTTGCATAAGGGCGGTGAGTTGGGCTAGTTCGTGTTCGCTAAACGTGCGTAGCAGGTAGCCGCCCTTGCCGGCTAGGCCGGTGATGATTGCTTTGCACTCGGCTTGACCTGCGGTGGTTAGTTCTAGCATTTTAACGCGGCGGTCCTCAGGGTTCTCGCGCCGAGCTACCAAGCCCTTACTCTCTAGCCCGTCTACCAAACCAGTAATGTTCGAGGCATCGCAGCCAAACATCGTGCATAGGTGGTTCATAGGCTGGGGTCGGCCAGCAGTGGAAATGAACACCAGAGTAGAAGCCTGCATAGCGGTGAGTCCGCGGGCAGCTGCCAGTTCGGTGATCTGGTGTTTGTTAAACATCAAAAAGTGGAACATAGCTAGGTATAAATCTTCGAACACGCGCGCGGTTTTCATAAAATAGTTGACTTCCTCAACCATTGAGTTTTACAATCGTTGTATTGGCAATTATAAAACAGTAAGCTCGAAAATTAAACAAGGAGAATTCATGAAGGATAAAGCACGCAGCCATTGGCTGATCCTCATCCTGCTGGCACTGGCCCAATTTATGGTGGTGCTCGACTCGTCTATTGTTAACGTGGCGTTACCTGTATTGCAACGCTCGCTGCACATTAGCCTAGTTAACTTGCAGTGGATTATTACGGCGTACACGCTAGCGTTTGGCGGTTTTTTGCTGCTCGGCGGGCGCGCCGCTGACTTGTTTGGACGGCGCCGGACGTTCCTGGCAGGCGTAGCGTTTTTTATGGTGGCTAGTTTGGCCGACGGTTTGGCGCAGAACAGTGCCATGCTGATTGGTCTGCGCGGTGTGCAGGGCTTAGCGGCGGCATTTATGTCGCCGGCGGCATTGTCTATCATCCTTGTTACGTATAAAGAAGGGCACGAGCGCAACATCGCATTATCCGTGTGGGGCGCAGTGGCCGCTGGCGGCGCAGCTGCCGGGCTACTGATTGGCGGCGTGCTTACCGAGTATCTTGGCTGGCGCTGGAACTTCTTTATTAATGTGCCTGTTGGTTTGGCCGTGCTTTACGGCGCCTGGCGCGTTGTGCCCAAGCACGAGTCCGAAGAAACGCACAATAACCTCGACCTTCCCGGAGCCGTGTCGGTAACGGCTGGTTTGATGATGTTAGTCTATGGTTTGGTTAAAGCCCCCACCTACGGCTGGACCGACCCAGTCACACTATGGTTTATAGGTGGTGCGGTCGCACTGCTGGCCTTCTTTGTGACTAATGAGCTCCGCGCTGAGCATCCGCTTGTACCGTTCAAGATCTTTAAGATTCGCAATGTTACGGGTGCCAACCTCACGATGCTGCCAATGATTGCAGCACTATTCTCTACGTTTTACTTTACTTCGCTGTATGTGCAAAACGTGCTCGGCTACTCGCCGGTTGTCACCGGCCTCAGCTTCTTGATTATGCCGGTAGTGCTGGGCATCGCGGCCACTCGCGCGCCTGTAGTCGTTAAGAGATTCGGCTATAAAAAGATGGTTACTATTGCGCCCGTCGTGGTGGCGTGCGGCCTGTTCTTACTGGCACAGGTGCCGGTGCACGGCAATTACTTTACACACATTATGCCGGCGCTGATCATTATGGCCGCCGGTATGGGCTTTAACTTTGTGGGTATTACCATTGCCGCGACTTCCGGCGTGCCGGGTAAGTTGAGTGGCTTGGCTTCTGGCATGCTTAACACGTCGCAGCAAATCGGCGGTGCACTGGGCTTGGCCATTTTGAGCGGCGCAGCTGCGTCGGCCACCAGTCGGTACTTTGCACATAACGGTGCAGCCGGTGGCCCATTCCCCGGCCTAGTGCATGGGTTCCACGTGGCTTACTACGTTGCTGGTTTCTTTGCGCTGGGAGCGGCACTGATGGCTGGCTTAATCATCAAGCAACAAAAGGCCCCCGAGACCGAAGGTGGTCCGGTAGTCGCGGCTTAGTCATATTACTTAAAGCTTCAACGAAGAGGCTCGCACCAGCGAGCCTCTTTTATTCTTTGCGCCGGATGGTGGCGGAGCCGAGTACTAAAGCGGTGATGCCACAGCCCAAAACGATCAACATATCTTTGGTAAGCGTACTGGTCCAGGTATTTTGGACGGTAGCAAGGCGCATAGCATCAACGCTATAAGTTACAGGGAAGACGTCTGACAAAAGTTGCAACAAGCGGGCCATATCAGCGCGCGCCGCGAACAGGCCACAGAGCAATACCTGCGGGAACATAATGGGCATCACCAGTTGCACGGCCTGGAACTCGTTACGAGCAAAGGCGCTTACCAGTAGTCCTAGTGCGGTACCCAAGAATGCCGCCAAAACAGCCGTGAGCACTACTGGCAGGGTACCGCCTTGGACGGTCACGCCGAGCAGCCCAAGCGTTACAAAGCTAGCCACGCTGGCCTGAATCAGGCCAACAATCGAAAAGGCGATGGCATACCCAAACACAAAATCAAACTTGCTGATCGGCATGGTCATCAATCGGTCGAGCGTGCCGGACGTGCGCTCGCGCAGTGTGGCAATCGACGTTACCAAAAACATGATGAGCATTGGGAAGATGCCTAAGATGATAGGCGCAATGTGGTTAAACGCCGCGCTCTGATGTTGGAATGAATACTTAAGCAGGGTGATGAGTACCAGCGGCACCACAACAATCAACCCAATCGTCCGCGGGTCGTGTTTGAGCTGTCGCAGCACACGTTGGGCAGTGGCGGCAGTTGCTACTAAGCTCATACTTGCCCCCTTACTAGTTTCAAGAAGCTCTGTTCAACTGAGTGGGTATTGGTTTGCTTGCGTAGTTCGGCAGGTGAGGCATTGGCCAGTAGTTTGCCGCCGCGTACTAGCAAAAGTTGGTCGCAGCGTTCGGCTTCTTCCATCACGTGGCTCGAGATAATCAGCGTTGTACCACCGTCGGCAAGCGTGCGGAACAGCGCCCACAATTCTTCGCGCAACACCGGGTCGAGCCCAACCGTTGGCTCGTCTAAAGCGAGCAGCCTGGGGGCGCCTACAAGCGCAATCGCCAGCGATAAACGTTGTTTTTGGCCGCCAGACAAACTCGCGCCAACTTGGTTGGCTTGAGGCAACATGTCGACAGTCTTGATTAGTTCATGCACTTGCTTAGTAATCTTGGCTCTGGGTACGCGCATCATCACTGCAAAGTAGTGCAGATTTTCGGCTACGGTGAGGTCGGGATATATAGAAACCTCTTGCGTCATATAGCCGGTTTGAGCCCGCAGAGGTTTTGTGCCTGCTGGCAGGCCAAAAATAGTAATCGCGCCGCGGTCCAGGTGCTGCCGACCCACTATGCTGCGGATCAGCGTTGTTTTGCCAGCACCCGATGGGCCGATGAATCCAATAATTTTACCTTTGGGTAACTGCGCGCAGACGTCGTCCAGCGCCGCCACTGTACCCCCGAGTTTTACCGACACATGTTCAAGCGTGACTGCTGCATCGTCCATATGCCAAGTATAGCAGAACGCTGGGGCTAGAGTCCGTCCTCTAGTCAATACCTTCGCACCACAACCGGCCGTTAGGCCGGTTGTTTTGTAGCTACTTCTTTTGGTGTTTGTAGGTTAATGCCGAGATGTAGCCTGTCGTAGTTGTAGTAATGAATATATTCATCCAGTCTTGCTTGGGTGACCTGGCCGCGAAGCGGCCTGGTACCAAGCAGTTCTTGCTGAATTGTACGGTTAAAGCGCTCAATGTGTGCGTTGTCGTTCGAGCGTCTGACTCGGCTGTGTCGGAGCAAGATATGCTTGCTGCCAAGCATATCTTTGAGCCAGGTGGCGAACTCCGGGCCGTTGTCGGCCTGGACGGTTTGGAATGCAAAGCCGAAGAGACTTTGTGCTTCGAGCAGTGTTTGGTAGCTCCAACGTTGGGAGATACGGTCGTGCACGGCTGCATGTGCCATGCGGGTGTGCAGGTCAATGACCGTATAGAGGTAAAACATTTCTTTTGTCCTCCAATCCAGAAAGTGAATGGTGTCGGTTTGCACCAAGCTACCAGGGGCGTCGGCCGGAGGCCGCGCCACTGGCGGTCGGTAGCGTTTCCATTTGCGCGGCATGACCAGCTCATTTCGCTTCAGCGTTCGCTTGACGCTACTGAGCGAAGTGACAATACCACGCTTGGCAAGCGTCGCTTGAATTACTTCGGCACAGCGTTTGCTGCGCAAACGCTCCTCGACAATGGCAGTGACAATCTCCTCGGACAATTGTTTTGGGTGCGACTTCGGCCGGGAGCGCAGCGTCGGAATGGTTTCCCGACCGTCGAACGCGGCACGAGCTACCCAACGACTCACCGTGCTGTGGGAGTAGCCAAAGTGTCGGGCTACCGCCCGGACACTTTCGCCACGGCGCACACGAAGGACTGCTTGCATGCGGAGTCGAGGAAGTTTTGGGTTGGTGGTGTAGGGCATGGCTCAATTGTCCTCTTTTCACCACCACAGTCACGGCTAGCGCCGTGGACTGGGTGGTGCGAAGGTATTGAACCATTACG
>DATIIH010000006.1:0-21060 GCA_035479875.1 Patescibacteria group bacterium
GCAAGACTGGATGAATATATTCATTACTACAACTACGACAGGCTACATCTCGGCATTAACCTACAAACACCAAAAGAAGTAGCTACAAAACAACCGGCCTAACGGCCGGTTGTGGTGCGAAGGTATTGACTAGAGGACGTACTGCGTAAGGTGTTAATGGTTACGATCGGGTGCGTTGGGGGATTGTGTTTAGGCGCGAAATTTGCTACTATTACCTCTGTTCTCAAGCGAGCAGGCGAGTGCCGTTTTTTACGGACGACGCGACGCCCAAAGTTTACATAAAACTTCCGCCGGAAGTTATATGGGCCCTTAGCTCATTTGGCTAGAGCGCCTCATTGACGTTGAGGAGGTGAGAGGTTCGAATCCTCTAGGGCCCACCAACAGAAACACCCACCTTAGCAGTGGGTGTTTCTGTGTCTATCCGCGGCGGGGGACACGTCGCACAATAAGTGTGGAGGGTCCTCTGTGTTGTAACGCCATATAAGGTAATGAAGGTACCGAATGGCGAGCGAGTTTTATCCACAGCTAATGCAGCATTTGTGACAACATTAAAGTACTAGCCGTATCGTACTATCATTGCTATAGTTGTATTTGGAGACTTATGAGATGAGGTTTTGACGAGAGGTTCGTCACCAAACGTGTTATAATGCGTTTGAGCAGTGAAGCGGACTTACCACCCGCCGAGCTCCGTCGGCAGTTAGATCGTACGTATACGAGCTATCACGAGTGCCTTGGCCGTTGTAGGCCAAGGAAGTCCGGTGGAACCACCTGAAGTTATGAGACAACTTTGGGCCCGAGACGCGGAAAGTAGCTAAGCATTAAATACAATTGCGAGAGTATTTAATCAAAAGCTAACGCCGCGTCTTTTTCATATATTAAGGAAGGAGCCATTATGAGCGACCAACAAAACGAACTTCACCCTATGCGCCACAGCCTAGCGCACATCATGGCCACCGCAATCACTCACCTCTGGCCCGAAGTTAAATTGGGCGTTGGCCCAGTTGTAGAGAACGGGTTTTACTACGATGTTGATATTCCAAACGTCACGCTGTCGGCCGAAGATTTTGAGAAAGTCGAAGCCGAGATGAAGAAGGTTATTGCAGAGAATCAGCCATTTGAGCGCTTTACTAAGCCTATCGACGAAGCTATCGCCTGGGCAAAAGACGCCAAGCAGCCCTATAAAGAAGAGCTACTAAACGACCTCAAACGCGCCGGCACCACCGTAGCTAAAGAGTTGGATGCCGAAGAATTGGGCCTGGCCACCGAAGGTGACAGCCAAGTCTCGGAAGTATCATTTTACAAAAATGGCGATTTTACCGACCTCTGCCGCGGCCCACACGTGGAGTCCACGGGCAAAGTCGGCGCCTTTAAGCTGATGCGTGTGTCCGGCGCCTACTGGCGCGGCAAAGACACCAACCCCCAGATGCAGCGCGTATACGGCATAGGATCTGCCGACGATAAGGAGTTGCGCGTTTACCTCAACATACTTGAAGAAGCCAAAAAGCGCGACCACCGCAAGCTGGGGCAGGAGCTCGATTTGTTCTTTTTTGATGACACGGCTCCGGGGATGCCATATTGGTTGCCCAAGGGTGTGATTATGTACAACGAACTCATAAGTTTTTGGCGCCAGGAACACACCGCGCGCGGCTACCAGGAAATTGTCTCGCCGCTGCTCAACAAGAAGGAGCTCTATGTGACTTCGGGGCACTTCGGCCACTACTGGTCGGACATGTTTACCTCAGAGACCGAAGACGGGGAACTGTACGGTATGAAACCGATGAACTGCCCAAACGCTATGCTGGTATTTAAGCATCGTAATCGTTCCTACCGCGAGTTGCCGCTTCGTTTTAGCGACACCGATACGTTGCATCGTTTTGAGCTTTCGGGCGCGCTTAATGGTTTGTTTCGGGTACGTGAGTTCCGCCAGGACGACGCGCATATCTTCGTGAACGAAGACCAAATTAAGGAAGAATATAAGCGCATCTTTGAAATCACCGAGCTTTTTTATTCGATCTTCGATATCTCGTATTCCTTCCGTTTGGGGACTAGGCCCGAGAAGTCCATGGGAGACTTGGCGCTGTGGGAGAAAGCAGAGTCAACGCTTAAAGAAATTCTTGAAGAAAGTGGCAAAGAGTATTCCATTGAAGAGGGCGATGGCGCGTTCTATGGCCCCAAGATAGACATCCTGATGAAGGATGCGCTGGGGCGACCATGGCAAATGGGCACTATCCAGCTTGATTTTCAGCAACCGATTCGATTTGAGCTTAGCTATACCGATGCTGATGGTCACGAAAAAACACCCATAGCAATCCATCGCGTTATCTACGGATCACTTGAGCGGTTCATTGGAATTCTTTTGGAGCACCTCGCAGGCCGACTGCCAATCTGGCTTGCGCCTGAGCAGATTCGACTCGTGACCGTAAACCAGGAAGCCAATACTGTAGAGTTCGCCGAAAAGGTTGTTGAGCAGGCAAAAGAACTCAATTTGCGTATCACAATTGACAACGATAACGAATCTGTCGGTAAAAAGATCCGCAATGCTGAGCTCATGAAGGTGCCATACACTGTTGTAATTGGTGAGAAGGAGATTGAGACTGGCGAGCTTATTCCGCGTATTCGAAGCGACATGGCAGTGAGCGCTCGCCACGAACCGCACACGATCGAGGAGTTTTTGAAGACCGTAGCTAATGAGGCAAAATCGCGCGTGAGTAAAACTTCGCTGTAGGTACATATGAGTAAGCCGGTTATCGCCATCGATATCGACGACACTATCTCGGCCACTACAGACGGAGTGGTGGCCCACGTGGCGAAGACCCATGGCGCTGTGCTGGCGCCAGGGAACATATCTGACTTTGGCTATTGGAACTCATATGGCATAAGTGATGACGAATCGATTGCCCTGGTGCATGGCTATCAGCTGGCAGGCTATCCCGGCTTGGCGGTTTTGCCAGGCGCGCAGGGGGCGCTCCAGCGGATCGCCAGGCGATATCGCATCGTCCTTGTTACATCGCGTGGCAAGCAATATCTACAGAGTACAGAACGTTGGATAAACAACAACTTTCCTGCCATTTTTGATGACTTAGTTTTTGTTGGCAATAAGTTTGTGAGCAAAAAGGTGCGTTCCAAAGCCGATGTCTGCAAGGAATATGGCGCAGTGCTTTTGATCGATGACGCACCGCACTATGCGCAGGCGGCGGCCGAGGCCGGCATTGAGGCTTGGCTGTTCGGCGGGTACCACTGGCATCAAACCCGCGAAATTCCTGGTGTGGTACGGGTAGCCGACTGGGCAGAAGTTGAACGGAGGTTAGGTAGCGATGCCCAGGGTTGACGAAGCATTTAAGAACCGAGTATATGAGCTGGTGGCTCAGATACCAGAGGGTAGGGTAATGACTTATGGCCAGATCGCCGCGCTGTGCGGTGCGGCGTGGGCCGCCTGGGAAGTTGGGCAGATTGCCCACACCGGGCCAGCGGGCCTGCCATGGCAGCGGGTGGTGAATAAACAAGGTGGTTTGGCGGCTGGTTGGCCAGGCGGCGGCAAAGCCGCGCATGCTGCTCGGCTTAAGGCCGACGGTGTGGAAGTCTCGGCCGACTACACTGTAGACGTAAACAAGTTGTTATGGAACCCATCACAAACAACCCTCCTGTAATTGTTATCCTGGGGCCTACGGCCTCGGGGAAGTCGGCGCTGGCGCTCAATCTAGCCGAGCGCTTTAACGGCGAGCTCATCGCCGCTGACTCGCGCACCATCTACAGGGGCATGGACATTGGCACGGCCAAGCCTTCGTCAGAAGAGCAGCGCAGGGTAAAACATCACCTCATAGATATCCGTACACCAGATCAGACGTTTAGCGCCGCGGAGTTCCAGAGGTTGGCCCAGGCGGCGATTGGGGACATCACCGCCCGTGGCAAGCTCCCGATTGTGGTTGGTGGCACCGGGCTATATATCGACGCTCTTATATATGACTTTACGTTTCGGCCCCTCGGCGACCCCGAGCAGCGCCGGGCTTTAGAACAACTCACCATAGAACAGTTACAGGCCAAGCTCACCGAAGATGGCATCCCTTGGCCGAGCAATGATCGCAACCCACGCCACCTAGTACGCGCACTGGAGGCAGGTGGAGCCGGCACTGAGCGTTCACCCCTCAGGCCAAATACGTTAGTTATTGGGCTCAGCCCCGATAAAGCAGTACTCGACGAGCGCATCGCAAAGCGGGTAGAACAGATGGTGGCTGTCGGCTTTCCAGACGAAGTCCGGCAGTTAGCCGCCGAGTATGGTTGGGACGCCCCCGGTCTGCAGGCTCCCGGCTACAAAGCTTTCCGTGCCTACATCATGGGCGAAGCAACCCTCGACCAAGCTAAGCAGCAATTTATTCAAAATGACGTGCAATACGCCAAGCGCCAAAAGACATGGTTCAAGCGCAACAAAGATGTGCACTGGGCGAGCGGTTCGGAAGAAGTTGTAGCCCTGGTTACAACGTTCCTGAACAAATGATATACGCTATTGCAGCAAGTTTGCTACAATGGAGATATGATTGAGCAACTCTTTGGGTCAAAGACGAGGGTCAAGCTGTTGCAGCTGTTCTACAGCAACCCTAATCGCTCGTTTTACGTGCGCGAAATTACCCGTAAAATCGACGAGCAAATCAACTCGGTGCGGCGCGAGCTAGCCAATTTACTCAGCATCGGCATCATTTCGTCGGACACCACCAATAACCGTCTATACTATGAGGTCAACCAAACGTACAACTTTTACGAGCCGCTTAAAGCAATCTTCGGTCAGGGTGAACCGGCGAGCGCCGGCTCTGACGCCGAGCCGCGCGACAAAGCCAGCAAGGTGAGCACCGCGGCGCCCGCCAACCCTGATCGTGACAAGATCAAAGCTCTGGGAAATATCGAAATTGCCCTGTACACCGGCCAATTTACGCGCGACGAGTCCAGTGGTATCGACGCCCTCATCGTGGGCGACGTTAACCAGCACGCGTTGCAGAAGTTTATGACAGAGCTCGAGGCCCAAGAAGGCAAAGAGATTCGCTATGCGGTTATGCCACCCAATGAGTTCAGTTATCGCCGACAGGTTAAAGACCGCTTTATCACTACCGTGCTTGGCGCCAAGAAACAAGTTTTGATCGATCGAAACAGCGTGTTATAAACTGGGGTGTAAGGAGTAACAATGGATATACAATTTTATGGTGCAAACTGCGTGACGCTGGCTACCAAGCAGGCGAGAGTGGTAGTTGATGATAACTTGGCCGACCTCGGCGCAAAGTCGATCACTAAAGAGGGCGATATCTCACTACACACCATGCCGCACGGTGATCCAAACGCACCCTCCGGCCTAGTATTTGGCCAACCCGGCGAATACGAGGCCGCTGGCGTATCGATCTTCGGCATTGCCGCCCGGGCTCACATCGACGAAGAGAAACAGATGAACGCTACCATGTATAAGGTGGTAGCTGACGATGTGAGCGTACTCGTCACTGGTCATGTATACCCCGAGCTCAGCGATGAGCAGCTCGAGGCCATCGGCACTATCGATGTCATGATTGTTCCAGTCGGCGGCCATGGCTACACACTCGATGCTATTGGCGCACTCAAACTCATCAAGAAGGTTGAACCCAAACTGGTCATTCCTACGCATTACGACGACGCCAAGCTCACCTTCGAGGTGCCGGCCCAGCCGCTCGACGAAGCACTGCAGTCGATGTCCATGCAACCCAAAGAGACGGCGCCCAAGTTGCGGGTTAAACATTCGGAGCTGGGTGAGACCACACAGCTCGTCGTACTCGAACGTTCTTAGGCCTGCTCTAGAGTTAAACTAAAACCCCTCGGCAATCGAGGGGTTTTTACGAGGCAAGGCAAGCTTACTTAGCCGGTGTAGGAGGCGTGATCAGACCCTTGCGCTTCAGAGTACGCAGAGCTTGAGTGCTGATCTTAAGAGTGACCTTCCTGCCATCAACAATCAGTGTCTTTTTTTGCAGGTTTGCATTCCACACCTTTTTGGTGTGGCGCTGCGAAAAGCTGACGTTGTTGCCAAACTGTTTGCCTTTGCCGGTGATGTCACATACACGCATAACGTTATCCTTCTACTCAGGGGTGTTTCAGGGGTCTATTGTAGCGACTTTTACTTCTTAAGTCAACACGCTTGGCAGCGTAACTTGCTATACTACCAAGTATGTTTAGCCAATTTAGCGTCCAAGACATCGGTATCATCTTAGCCTCTATCTTGATAGGCATGGCTTTTCACGAGGCGATGCACGCCTTTACGGCGCACGCTCTGGGCGACACGACGGCACGCGACCAAGGGAGGCTTACACTCAATCCCTTAAAGCACATCGACCTGATGACTACACTGTTGTTGCCGCTGGTGATGCTACTTATCGGCCTCCCGCCACTGTTTGTGGCCAAACCAGTGCCGTTTAACCCCGACCGCCTGCGTTATGACGAGTTTGGCGCGGCGCTAGTAGCACTAGCAGGACCACTTACTAACCTGGTTTTGGCATTTGTAGCCAGTTTGCTTATTAAGAGTGTTGGCGGCGATGGGGGATTATCGCATGCGCTGCTTATATTTATTGAGGTCAACGTCGCTTTCTTTGTGTTTAACATGATTCCGCTGCCGCCACTTGACGGTTCACGCGTGCTCTATGCCTTTGCGCCAGAGCCGGTGCAGCGGGCTATGTATCGCTTTGAGATGCTCGGTTTTGGCGTGACCATCGTTGTACTCCTGGTGCTGGCAAACGTCCTGTCTCCTGCCATTGGCCATATAGATAATGCAATCTTGACTTTTTTACTTCGTTAACAGCGTAAGTAGCGGTATAATGAGGACGGCTGGGCAATGGCCGAGCGGATGATTATCTGAATATTTGTTCGCAATGGGAGCCTTATATGCGTATCGACCGTGGTTGGTACGTGCGGGCACCCACCTGGATACTACCAGGTAAATCATATCGGCCCGCCCAGCCTCTTTATTTCGGGGTGTAGCGCAGCTGGTAGCGCGTACGGCTGGGGGCCGTGAGGTCGCAGGTTCAAGTCCTGTCACCCCGACCATCAAGAATTTTATGGATTTTATAGCAGTTTAAATGGCTCTCTCGTATGGTAGCAAAGCACTTTAAGGAAGAGTATGACTTATCATAGAACAGAACAGACACTAGGCGTATTAAACCGTGGGCTACAAGCTCGATATGAAGATGGTGACCCCATTAGGCTTGATATCAACGGCAAGCCAAAACTTCATGTAGTCTCGTTCCAACCGCTCGCCTATGAGATCTACGGAATTATTAGCAATCGAGCACCAAGCGTCGCTGGCTCACTAGTGCTCAGAATGTTTCTAACAGCACCTCACCCAGAGGGCGGAGCAACCATTTATGCAGGACTTGAGGCCGATAGAGCAGCCTATGGTTTTGAGGTGGACTATCGAGATGAAAGTGTCCTTGATGCCATACATGGCGTCGCGGCAGCCCTCGGCCACCCAGATTTTCGGCTAGCCCTGCATGATCCGACGGTGTTAGTGTGAAGACACTCAAATTTGAGCACCATTTAGCAGAACTTATTAGGGAGGGGAAGAAGACCTCTACTTGGCGCCTGTACGACGACAAAGATTTGTCGGTAAACGACGAGGTAGAGCTGCTCGACAAGGTTGACCCCGCAAAACCCGAGACTTGGCAACGCATTGGCGTGGCCCGCATTGATTCAGTTATTCAAAAAAGGCTGGGTGATATCGAGCCTGACGAGTTCGATCGTCAAGAACAATTTAGCTCGCAAAAGCAGATGCTGGAGACCTACCAGCACTACTACGGCCCGCAGGTTAATGCCGGCGCGGCAGTCAAAATAATTCACTTCACACTGGAGTCCGAGGTAGGGCGATCGTCGGATACTGTTGATGATAAGTCAACATATATAACAGAGTTGAAACTGTATGCAGACGGCGGTTCCCGCGGCAACCCCGGCCCCTCCGCCAGCGGCTATGTACTGATGCAAAACGACGGCACCGTGCTAGTCAAAAAGAGCTTGTATTTGGGCGTGACCACCAACAATCAGGCCGAGTACCAAGCCCTCAAACTTGGCCTGGAAGAAGCCGCTCGCATGCACGTCCGCCGCGTCCAAGTGTTCATGGATAGCCTGCTGGTAGTCAACCAAATGCGCGGCACGTTTAAAATTAAGAACCGCGATTTGTGGCCAATCCACACAGCCATTACCGAACTTTTGCCGCAGTTTGAGCAGGTAACGTTTACCCACGTACCTCGTGAGCTCAACAAGCTGGCAGACGACGCCGTCAACGAAGCACTAGACAACGCCTTAAAACACTAGCAGGGCAAGAAACAACAGAGTATCCGATAACACCCCGCACAAGCGCAGCGCGGAGGACGTTATCGGATACTCTGTTGTTTCTTGCCCTTTTGTTGTTCACTTTTTTGCCATAAGTGGTATAATATACGCTAGGCCAGATGATCGGCTGATCGCATGAGCGTTTTTGCTTGCAAGTGACGCGCATGAGGAAAGTCCGGGCAGCATAGGGGAAGGCAGTTGCTAACAGCAACCAGGGGAAACCCTAGGGAAAGTGCCACAGAAACAAGACCGCTTTGGTAGCAATACCGGAGTAAGGGTGAAAAGAGTGGGGCAAGAGCCCACAGTTTACGGCGGTGACGCCGCGAAAAGGTAAACCCTGCCTGCTGCAAGGTGATGGACTAATCGATCTTAGATCGTGGTTCCCGCCATAGTCCATCATAGAAATCCGCTTGATCACGGTGGCAACGCCGTGACTAGATAGATGATCGGCTAAAACAGAACCCGGCTTACGGAGAATCTGGCTCTCTATATAAAATACCTCTCGGTGACCCGAGAGGTATTTTTATGCCAAAGTGCCAAAGAAGAGATGGAGCAGGGCTATTTAGCTTGAGCGGCTTTTACAACCGACTCAAAAGCTTTGGGCTCGTTTACGGCCAGTTCGCTCAGGACCTTGCGGTCTAAAGTGATACCAGCGGTCTTGAGGCCAGCAATGAGCTTGCTGTAGGTGGTGCCGTTCAAACGGGCTGCAGCATTAATCCGTGCGTTCCACAGCTCACGGAACGTGCGCTTGCGGTTCTTGCGGTCGCGAGTAGCGAACTGCAGGGCCTTGGTGACGGCCTGTTTGCCGCGCCGGTAACTCGAACGGTTAGATTTGGTCATCCCCGCCGTTGCGCGGCGGATTTTGACATGCTTGCGGTGGGTGGCGACACCTCGTTTTACGCGCATCTTAGGCTCCTAATTTCTGCTTAACGATTTTGACGTTGGCGCCCTCGAGAGTATCGAAGCCGGCGAGCTTGCGCTTGCGGGCAGCGCTCTTCTTTTGCAAGAAGTGGCTGGCAAATGAGTGCTTGACCCGGACTTTGCCGTTCTTGGTCACGCGGACGCGGTCTTTGGCACCGCTATGCGTTTTTAACTTTGGCATGACTGCTCCTTATCACGAAGTTAAGCTGTTTGCCGGCAAATTCCGGCTTGCTGTCGACGACAATGGTTTCTCCAAAGTCGGCAATCACCTTATCGGCAAGTTTGAACCCGAGTTCCTTGTGCGCTAGTTCGCGGCCGCGGTAGAAGATGGTGATCTTTACCTTGTGGCCAATCTCTAAAAAGTCGGTGACTTTCCGGAGTTTAACGCCGAGGTCGTGCTCGCTGATTTTTAACCCGAACCGCATTTGCTTGAGGTCAAGCGTCTTGGTAGTGCGCTTGTTCTTTTGCTGTTGCTTGGTGCGCTGGTAATTGTACTTACCCCAGTCGACAACTTTGACGACGGGCGGGTTAGCGTCTGGGGAAATTTCCACCAGGTCTAGCTCCCGTTCAGCTGCAAGCTGCAATGCCTCTGCTCTCGAGAGGACGCCAAGTTGGTTGCCGTCTTCGTCGATCACTCGCATCTGTGGCGCCCGAATGTCTTGATTCAGGCGGGTAAACTTGCTGATAGGACTTCTCCTTTAATATTGTTAGCGAGGTTAATTGTAACAGAAGTACTAACAGGGGTCAACACGCTTTAGTCGGTCAGAGGCGGGGATTGCTTGCGATATTGGAGGGCTTCGGCGATATGCTCGGTGGTGATATCGAGCGAATCATCCAAATCGGCAACGCTGCGTGCCACCTTGATAACACGCATATAGCTGCGTGCCGACAGCCCCAACTGGCTGGCGGCGGTGTTAAGTATATCTTGAGCTTTGGGGCTTAATTTGGCGTATTTACGGATGTCTTGATTGGTCATACTGCTATTGAGCTTAGTTTGATTGCCGTAGCGGCGGTTCTGGAGGCCACGCGCCGCCGCGATTCGTGTGCTGATGGCACTATCGTCTTTGTTAGCGGGCGCGGAAAGCAGTTTATCGTGTTCTACCTCCTCGACGTCTACAAACAGGTCGATACGGTCGATAATCGGCCCAGACAGTTTTTGTTGATATTGTGCGATGCGGTGTGCCGGGCAGTTGCACGGCTTTTTGGTGCCGTAGTAGCCGCAAGGGCAGGGGTTGGCAGTGGCAATGAGGATAAAATCGGCCGGATAGTGGGCGCTATCCTTGGCGCGTGCCACGGTGATGGTGCGATCTTCGAGTGGTTGGCGCAGCGCCTCGATGGTGTCACGCCTAAATTCCGGAAATTCGTCAAAAAACAGTACGCCGCGGTGCGCTAAACTGATCTCGCCGGGCCTCAGCTGGGTGCCGCCGCCAACCACCGCCACGTGACTGACGCTGTGGTGCGGTGCTCTAAATGGGCGGGCGAGGACTAGTTGCTCGTAATTGCCGTCTACTAGGCTGTGTAATTGGGTAATTTCGAGCATTTCGTCCTGGGTAAGCGGCGGCAAAATGGAGGGCAGGGCGCGGGCCAGCATGCTTTTGCCCGTGCCAGGTGGCCCGTTTAACAAGATGTTATGGCCGCCAGCGGCAGCAATGTGCAGCGCACGTTTGGCACGGGGTTGGCCGATTATTTCACTGAGCCTATGCTCGGCGTCCGCCGTCGTGACCGCTGTAGCGCGTCTTTGGCCGCTGATTATTGGCGTACATGGTATCTGTTGATTGAGCCCAGCGTAGAGCTCGTGCATGGTTTTTAGAGGGATAAGCGTGAGGCCCGGCACTAGCAGGGCCTGCTCTAGGTTGGCCTCTGGGATAAAGAAGGTATCGAGGCCGTGCGCTTTGCCAGTGAGTAGCTTACCGATGATGCCACGCACCGGCCGCACGTCGCCGCCTAGGCCTAATTCGCCGATGAACCCACTGCTCGGGCTAATCTTTTCCGTAAACTGCCCAGCGGCCTGCATAATGGCCGTAGCCATGGCCAAATCCAGGCTCGTGCTTTGCTTGGGGATATCTGCGGGCGCGAGATTGATAGTGATTCGTTTGCGCGGCAGGGCAATACGACTGCTGCTAAAGCTGCTGCGAATGCGCTCGCGCGCTTCGTCCACGGCTTTATTGCCCAAACCAACCACCACAATGGCCGGCAGGCCATTAGACAAATGGCACTCGGTTTGCACAATAATGCCGCCCGACCCAATACTCAAAATGGTTTTAATTGGCGCTTCCACGTGGGCAAAAATAATGCGCTTTGCCTCAAAAGTAAAGGCCCGCTTGGTGTGCAAGCGGGCCTGTTTTTGTTTGATTTTTGCTGATGAGAACGTTTTTGATATTAGGCTTTTCATGGAACAACGGCTTGCGAGAAGCCGTTGTTTCTAATCTGTTTTTGTTTTTGAGCACTTTTTTTATTCAAGTGCTACAGCTATCTTATAAATTACAAAACGGCCTGTCAATAACAATAATGCTTAATTTGTAAGAAACCTGTGCATAACTTTTCGTAGTCATATTTTGTTTGTTCAATATGGACGGGCAGGTAAGCGTAACCATATTGACTTTTTGGGCATTTTGGAGTACCATGTAGCTAGTAAGTCAAAAACAAAAATACTTACAAAAACAAACAAAAACAAAAATAGTCGCTCTTTTCGACCCTAAAGGTCGTAAGAGCGGTCAGTCAAAGCCAAAGGGTAGTAAGCGCCAATATATTTTAAAATAAAGGGCGGATTTACTACCCTAGGCTCCAAAAATATTAATCTAAGGATACTGCGAGGCCTCTGTCCGCAGTATTTTGCCGCCACTATGACATATGAGAACAGCTCTTAGGACTATTTTTATCTGCGTGATTCTACTCACGCTCTTAGTATGTACGACGCAGCCGCATTCATTGCCGCAGGTAGTGCTGATTGCGCCGTTCATACTACTATTTGTCAGCCTAGCACTGTTTGTTGCCGTGCTGCTGGCCCTTAAGAGCAAGGGTTTGACCGTTCGTCATCTGCGTTTGGGGGCTTTAGCGGCAAGCTTGCCGATCCTGCTGCTTATTTTGCAATCAATTGGGCAACTTACACTCCGCGACGTGGCAACCACCGGCGCTTTGTTTGTTCTGGGCTACTTTTATATGGCGCGGCGCGCCGTAGGGCAGCGTAGCGAGCGCTAGCCGGAAATGGCGCATACTAGTGGTAGCTGGGGGCTAAAACTGATATAATGCGACAAAGACTATGGAACCCAATGCGCATGAAACACCGGGATTAGCGTTGCCGCTACCTGCAGCCGAGCAGGTCGGTGCCGAGGCCCCGCCTGCCGCACAGGCTGGACAGGTCTTTGGGTCTCACGAAACCGGCGTAGTAAGTCCGGAAGTCGCTGCCGCCGTTGCGCAGCAACCGTCGATGGCACCGCCGCCGATCGCTACGGCCGCCGACCCCGCAGTTGGTACCGTGGTTACGCCGCCGATGACCGCTACCAGCCAGGTAGTGGCTGCACCGTCTATTACTGGTGACGATGATAGTAACACCGACCAGCTCGATAAAGAGTGGATCGAAAAAGCCAAAGCGATCATCGCCCAAACCAAGTCGGACCCCTACATGGAGAGTCACGAGATTAGTAAGGCCAAAGCCGACTATTTACGCATTCGCTATAACAAGACGGTAAAGGTGGCTGAAGATATCCCGCGATGAACTTCCTAATCTTCTTTTTAGTGTTCATATTGATTGGCGTATTGGTGGCAGCGCCGATTATTTTTGTACAGACCCGTAAGCGGATGCGCGAGCAAAAGAACTATGAGCGTGGGCTTAAGATGGTACAGCTCCTTATCCACTTGCCGCCAATTAGTGATGATGCCCAGGCTGCTGGGCGCGACATGCGCGATTTAATAGACGAAAACGTCTCTCGGGCTCAGGTCATCTACAATATTATCGCTAGCACCGTCCAAAAGGGTACCTTTAAGACCCGTATATATGGACAGCGGCACTTTGCATTCGAAATAGTGGGTGCCAAGGGCTTTGCGCACTTCTATGCGGCTGTCCCGCTCTCCTTAGTTGATGTGGTGAAGCAGGCAATCATCAGCGCATACCCTACTACAAGACTTGAAGAAGTTGCCGACCACAACATTTTTAGCCCGGTAGGGAAGGTTGGTGGCACCGTTGGCGGCGAACTGCATCTCAAAAAATCGTTTGCTTACCCGATTGCCACATTCCAAGACCTCAAGCGCGACACCATGCAGTCTCTGTTAAATGCCTTTTCCACGCTCGAAAAAGAAGACGGTGCTGGTATTCAGATACTGCTCAGGCCAGCCGACCCCTCCTGGCGTAAGACAGCGCTAGCGCTGGCCAGCGGCAAGCGCAAAGGCGAAAAAGAGAACAAGGGCGGACCAGAGGAGATCTTTAACTACGTTCGCCAGCTCGGCACTGCGCTGGTGAAGCCGCCGGAGCACAAAGAAAAAGAGAACAAGCCACCCAAAGAGCTCTCCGCATTGGAGCAAGCAACGCTCAATGCGATTGAAGAAAAGACCGAGCATCCTGGCTACGAGGTCTTAATTAGGGCGGTGGTATCGTCTACCGCCAGCCACCGCGCGGCGGCGATTCTTAATAATATAGTTGCTACGTTTTCGTTGTTCGATGCCCAGGGCAAGAACGGCTTTAAATACACCGCGGCAAAAAGCATTGACAATTTTATAACGGATTATATCCTTAGAATCTTCCCGCAGGACCAAAATAAGGACATTTTGAATGCTGTGGAATTGGCCACTATGTTCCACTTTCCTGACCAGCGCAGCATCCCCACGTCGCAGCTTGAGCGCCAAGATTCTAAGCAAGTTGACGGCCCGCGCAATGTTCCAGACGAGGGTTTGCTGCTGGGCTATAACGTTTTCCGTGGCGTTAAAAAGCCTATCCGTTTGGGCCTATCTGACCGGCAGCGCCACATGTATGCGGTAGGTCAAACCGGTACCGGTAAGTCTACGTTCCTCGAAAACTTAGCACTCCAGGACATGCTCAGCGGCAACGGTTTTGCCTTTGTCGACCCGCACGGCGACACGGCTGAGAAGCTTTTGGCTATGGTGCCGCGTGAGCGGGCAGAGGACGTGATCTACTTTTGTCCGGCCGAGATGGACTACCCAATGGGCCTCAATTTGTTCGAGTACAGCAGCCCCGATCAAAAGGACTTTTTGATCCAAGAGACCATCAACATGCTTTATAAGTTGTACGACCCACAACACCAAGGCATCATGGGCCCGCGCTACGAGCACTTATTCCGTAATGCGGCGCTCGCCATTATGGCTGACCCTAACGGAGGTACTTTTGTTGATATCCCTAAACTTTTTCGCGATCCACAATATGTAAAGCAAAAGTTACAACACGTTACGGACCCAAGTGTGCTTGAATTCTGGCAAAAAGAAATGCCGCAGTCGCAGCGCTCCAACGACTTTGGCGAAATCGTAAGTTGGTTCGTGAGTAAGTTTGGCGCGTTCTTGTCAAACGAAATGATGCGTAATATTATTGGCCAAACTAAGAGCGCATTCGACCTGCGCGACATCATGGACAACAAAAAAATCCTGCTCGTAAACTTGAGCAAGGGACGCACAGGACTACTCAACATGCAGCTGCTCGGCATGATTTTTGTGATGCGCTTCCAGGCGGCGGCTATGAGCCGGGCCAACGTTCCGGAAAGCGAGCGCGAAGATTTTGCACTATACGTTGATGAGTTCCAAAACTTCTCGACTGACTCGTTCGCCACTATCATGTCTGAGGCTCGTAAGTACCACCTCAACCTGATCGTGGCTAACCAGTTTACTACGCAGCTGTCCGAGGAAATTCGCGACGCCGTGTTTGGTAATGTAGGTACGGTGGTGTCGTTCAGGGTAGGACAGCGCGATGTCGAATCTTTGGTGAAGTATTTCCAGCCAACATTCGACGAGAGTGATCTTATTCGTATCCCTAACCACAATACTGTCGTGCGCACCATGATTGGCGGCGTGCCAACTCAACCGTTTAGTATGGCGACGCTGCCGCCACTCGGTAATCCCAACCCAGAACTCGCTCAGGCACTTAAGCAGCTATCGGCTGCCAAGTTTGGGCGCCCGAAGGCTGTGGTAGAAAAAGAAATATTCGATCGTATGGCCACCAAAGCACCTGCGGCCCCCGCAGGCGGCCTTGGTGGGCAGTTTGGCTCATTCGCACCACAAGGCGCGGGTGTGGGTCCTGCAGGGCAGCCTGCGGGCCCTTACGGTGCGCCTGTTGCGCCGCAGCCAGCGGGTGCTGGACCGTTGCCGCCTATGCCAAGCAAAGGTACATTCCTTGACGATTGGATGACCAAGCGTACAACACCGGGCGTGCCGGCACCTGCTGCAGCACCTGCGGGTCCGTTCGCGGCTCCGGCAGGTCGTCCAGGTGTGCCCCCAGCGCCGCAGCTGCCGAGCTTTGGTACTTCTGGGCCGTTTGGGGCGCAGCACCGCGCCGCGCCCGTGTCTGCTCCCGCACCGGCGCCTGTCGCCTCACCAGTAGCTAGCCCGGCACCTGCCGTGCCATCTGTGCCGGCACCTGTTGCTGTGCCGGTGGTGTCCGCCGCTGTGCCTCCCACGCCAACGCCAGCCCCACCGCTCGCTGCTACTCCCGCGGCGCCCCATGAGCTGCCCATCGAGCCACACGGCGACATCGCCATCGACAAAGACGGCAACCTACAACTCCCCCATTAGCTGGCCTGGTAATAGGGGCGTAACAGGTTGCGCAAGTCTAGCGTTTACTCTATACTATATAGAGAAGTGGGAATCGTTAACTGATTTCAAGAGGGGCTATTAGAAGTGGCAAAAACAAACGCATACTCTGCTGATCAAATTCAGGTTCTCGAGGGTCTCGAACCGGTACGCAAGCGTCCTGGCATGTACATTGGTGGTACCGGCGTTGAGGGGCTCCACCACTTGGTGTGGGAGTTGGTAGACAACGGTATCGACGAAGCCCTGGCAGGACATGCCAATGAAGTGCGTGTTACTTTGCTCGCTGACGGTGGCATTACGGTGTATGACAACGGCCGCGGTATCCCAACCGACATCCACCCCAAAACGGGCAAGAGTACGGTAGAAACCGTGCTTACGGTGCTGCATGCTGGCGGTAAGTTCGGCGGCGGCGGTTATAAGGTATCTGGCGGTCTGCATGGTGTAGGCTCCAGTGTGGTAAACGCCCTTTCTTCTAAGCTAATCGTCCGCGTCTTCCGTGACGGCAAGAGCTTTGAGCAAGAGTACGAGCGCGGTGTGCCTAAGGCCGACCTCAAGGTGGTGGGCAAGAGTGACCATACCGGTACCGAGATTACTTTCTATCCCGACGAAACTATCTTTGAGACTACTGAGCTCAACTACGACACGATCCTCGACAAGCTCCGTCACCAGGCTTATCTCACAAAAAGTGTCCGTACGTCGATAATCAACGAAAAGACAGGCGAAAGATACGGATTCTATTTTGAGGGCGGTATAAAGTCCTATGTTAAGCACCTTAATTATGGCAAAGAGGCGACTGACGACGATATCTTTTATGTCGACAAGCAGATCGAAGACACCCAGGTTGAGCTGGCCATGCAGTACACCGACAGCTTTAACGAAACTATTAAACAGTTTGCCAACAACGTGGTCAACCCCGATGGCGGTACGCACCTCACTGGCTTCCGTTCGGCGCTTACCCGTGTAGTGAACGAATACGCCCGTAAGACCGGTCTGCTCAAAGAAAAAGAAGAGAACTTAAGTGGTGAAGACTGCCGTGAGGGCCTCACCGCTGTCATTTTGGTGAAGCTGCCTGACCCCCAGTTTGAAGGCCAGACCAAGAACAAGCTGGGTAACCCAGAGGTTCGCGGCTACGTCGAGTCGGTTATGACCGAGTACTTTAATTATTATCTGGAAGAACATCCGGGGATTGCGCGCAAAATTGTGGGCAAGGCCCTGCTTGCCGCCCGCGCTCGCAAGGCTGCTCGCGCCGCACGCGAGAACATCATCCGTAAAGGTGTACTCGAAGGCGCCAGCATGCCTGGCAAGCTGGCTGACTGCAGCAGCAAAGACCCCGTTAACTCTGAGATTTACTTGGTAGAGGGTGACTCCGCCGGTGGTTCGGCCAAGAGCGGTCGCGACAGCAAAACGCAGGCTATTTTGCCGCTCCGCGGTAAGGTGCTAAACGTAGAGCGCGCCCGGCTTGACAAAATGCTCGCTAATAACGAGATTTTAAACCTCATTAAGGCCTTGGGCGTTGGCATCGAGGACTCGTTCTCGCTCGACGGCCTGCGCTACCACCGGATTATTATCATGACCGACGCCGACGTCGATGGCTCCCACATCAGTACGTTGTTACTCACATTCTTTTTCCGCTACATGAAGCCCGTGGTTGATGGCGGGCACGTCTACTTGGCTAAGCCGCCTTTGTTTGAACTGGTAAAGCCAGGCCGCAAGAGCAGCGTATTCATCTATGATGAGGCCGAGCTAGAGGTGATCTTGGACGCCGCGATCGCCAAGCGCAAGGCCGACAGCACTGCCAAGATAAATGCCGAAGATGAGCGCTACCGCCAAGCTGGCTTTGTAGAGCAAAAGCGCTACAAGGGTCTGGGCGAGATGGACGCCGAACAGCTGTTTGACACCACTATGGACCCAGAGAAACGCGTACTCATCCAGGTAAAGGTCGCCGACGCCGAAAAGGCTGACGCCATCTTTAACAAGCTGATGGGTACCGAAGTAGAGCTCCGCAAGAACTTTATCCAAACCAACGCCAAATTTGTGAAGGACCTGGACATTTAGTATGGACGACCAAGCAGACAACGCCGCCGACAACATTGAAGAAACTCAGATCGACGCTCAAGCACCGCTAGAGGGTGAGATTATCGAGCAGCAAACACACTCACGCACGGTTGAGTTGCGCACCGTCGAGAATGTCATGGAAGACAGCTACCTACGCTACTCGATGAGCGTTATCATCGACCGCGCGCTGCCGGACGTCCGCGACGGCATGAAGCCGGTACATCGTCGTATTTTATACAGCATGAACAGTGATGGACTGCGTTCGAGCGCGCGTCACCGCAAGAGCGCAAACGTTGTTGGCGCTGTGATGGGTAAGTACCACCCGCACGGCGACTCCTCTATATATGACGCGTTGGTGCGCATGGCGCAGCCCTGGAGCATGCGCTACATGCTAGTGAATGGGCAAGGTAACTTCGGCTCGATGGACGGCGACCCGCCGGCAGCCATGCGCTATACCGAAGCCAAGATGCACCGTGTGGCTGACGAGCTATTAGCCGATATCGACAAAGAAACCGTTGATTTCCGCGACACGTACGATGGCCAGAACCAAGAGCCCACCGTATTGCCCGCCAAGCTACCCAACTTGCTGTTAAACGGGCAGCTCGGCATAGCCGTGGGTATGGCAACCAACATTCCGCCACACAACCTATCGGAGTTGGTGGACGCCACTATCGAACAGATCGACAACCCCGAAGCAACTCTCGACGACCTCCTGCAGCACATTAAGGGCCCGGACTTCCCAACCGGCGGTATCGTCTACGGCAAAGAGTCAATGCGTGCAGCCTACGCCGTAGGGCGTGGTGGCGTTGTAGTGCGTGGTGTGGCCGAAATTAGTGAGAATGCGAAGGGTCGCCAGCAAATCATCATCAGCGAGATCCCCTACGGCCTCAACAAGGCTAGTTTTATCGAGAAGATTGCCGACCTCTACAAAGAAAAGAAAATTGTGGGCATCAGCGATTTGCGGGACGAGTCCGCTCGCGGTGTAGTGCGTATTGTCATCGACCTCAAGAAGGACGCCTATCCTAAGAAGCTCCTCAATCAGCTTTACAAGTTGACCCCGTTGCAAACGGCGTTCCACTTTAACATGATGGCGTTGATCGATGGCATTCAGCCGCGCGTTTTGGGTCTCCAAGACATAATTCAGGAGCACATTAAGCACCGCCAGGTGGTTGTTCGCCGTCGCACCGAGTACGAGCTGCGTAAGGCCAAGGAAGAAGCCCACATCTTAGAGGGCCTCAAGATCGCGCTCGACCACATTGACGAGGTTATTAAGACTATCCGAGCGAGCGCCACCACCGACGAAGCTCGTATTAACCTGATGACGCGCTTTGGCCTGAGCGAGATCCAAGCCAAAGCCATCCTGGCGATGCAGCTACGCACGCTTACCGGACTGGAGCGGGCCAACATCGAGACCCGTTTGGCCGAACTGATGACGCTCATTGGCAAGCTTGAAGCTATTCTGGCGAGCGAAACAGAGATTCTAAAAATTATTCGCAATGAATTGCTCGACCTCAAGAAGCAGTACGGGGACGAACGACGCACGCGCGTGGTGCCCCAAGAGCTCGACCGTATGAGCGACGAAGACTTGGTGCCAGACGAGCAGGTCGTAGTAACCCTTACATCAGCTAACTACATCAAGCGGAGCTCAATCGCTGAATATAAGAAGCAGGGGCGAGGCGGCAAGGGCCGCCGCGGTATGACGACGCGCGAAGAAGATGTCATCGAACATGTTGTAAATGCTGGTACGCACGACTACTTATTGTTCTTTACCACCAAGGGTCGGGTGTTCCGTATTAAGACATACGAGGTGCCGGCTACTTCGTTGACTGCCAAGGGCGTAGCAATTGTCAACCTATTGCAGCTACAGCCTGAGGAAGTTGTGAGCGCCGTGATAAACGTCAGCAAACAAGAGAGCGCTAACACCAACCTCATGATGTGTACCGTGCGCGGCGTGGTCAAGAAGACGCCGTTCTCCCAGTACCAGAACGTACGCTCTAATGGTTTGATCGCCATAAACCTGGATAACGGCGATGAGCTGAGGTGGATCCGTATGACCAACAGCGACAACGAGGTAGTAATCTCAACCGCCCAAGGCCAGGCTATCCGCTTCCACGAAAAAGACGTCCGTCCGATGGGCCGTGTGTCGCGCGGGGTGCGCGGTATCCGCTTGCGCGCTAGCGACCAGGTCATTGGCATGGACATCGTCCAAGAGGGCTCCAGTATCTTTGTGATTAGCCAGTCCGGTTATGGCAAGCGTACCAAGATTGCTCAGTTTACGGCGCACGCCCGCGGCGGTGTCGGTATCCGTTCGGCAGTCGTTAACACGAAGACGGGCAACCTTATAGGTGTTAAGACGCTCACTGACGACACTCAAGAGGTGATTATCATCTCCTCGCAGGGTCAGACTATCCGCTTGGGCCTCAAAAACATCCCTGAACTTGGGCGTGCTACGCAGGGCGTACGCATCATGAGGCTCAACGATAAGGACGAAGTTGTGTCGTTGGCGTTGGTGGACGCGGCCGTCGAAGATGACGCCGAACTCGAAGAGTAATCTGTTAACCTGATGTAACAATTACGACTAAAGTGGGCAATATTAGCTTGACACGGGAGGGGGGTTCGTCGTACTATCGTGTGAGTGTTCAGAGAGCTCTTGCTATAGGTGTCTCTGAAGGTCATTAAAAATTGAATAGTGCAAATCAACGTCAGTTCAATTGAATTGTTTTAAATAAGTCAGTATTTCTGGTAGCAATATCAGAGTATGTTCGACTGAAGTTATGGAACGAATTCTTTTTTTGGAGAGTTTGATCCTGGCTCAGGATGAGCGCTGGCGGCGTGCCTAATACATGCAAGTCGAGCGGTAAGGCCCCTTCGGGGGTACACGAGCGGCGGACGGCTGAGTAACGCGTAGGAACCTACCCCAAAGTGAGGGATAAGCACCAGAAATGGTGTCTAATACCGCATGTGATCTCCGGATTAAAGCTTTATGCGCTTTGGGAAGGGCCTGCGTCCGATTAG